>WSYB01000015.1:23129-92816 GCA_009773645.1 Geobacteraceae bacterium | reverse complement strand
CGGGACGATAGTAAAGTTTGCCTCCGGCGCCGGGTTGCAGATCGGTAATGGCACCAGCCAGGGGGCGCTCGTTGCCAGGGGAACCGCCACCGACCGGATCGTCTTCACCCGCAGCGCCGCCAGCGGTACATGGGGGACCATCACCTTAAATGACGGCACCGTGGACGCGACAACAGCCATCGAATACGCCGACATCCAGTACAGCAGCGGGGTGACAATAAATTCGGCATCTCCGGTTTTCCGCAACACGACCATCACCGACCTTACCGGTTACGTGAATCTTTCCACTGCCAATCCCCTATTCGAGAACGTCACCATTGCCAATAACGGTTCCTACGGCTTTTATTTGTCCTCGGCATCGCCGACGATCACCGGAGGGAGCCTTACCAACAGCAACACCACAGGTTACGGCATCTATGGCAGCGGCTCGCCGGTCATTTCCAACTATTCAGTCTCTATTGTAAACAGCGCAGGAAAATACGGGATATACCTGAGCACCACCACCTCCACTCTTTCTCTTACCAACTCAACCATCGCAAACGGTCTCTACCTGGGGTCAACTGCAATCACTCCAACCATCACCGGCAATACTTTCAGCAACTCGGACAACTCGCCGCCCCACGCCGGGGCGAATATCATCGCCCAGTTGCTCGTCAACAACACCTTCACCGGCATGACCGCGGCCGGGAAAATCGAGATCGTCGGCGAACAGGTAAAACAGGACGCCTTATGGAGAAAGTTGGCGGCTCCGTATTGGGTCGTCTCGGGTAACGTCGCCATATATAAGGACACGGTTTCTCCTGCCACCCTCACCATCGAGGCCGGCGCCGTACTCAAGTTCACTACATATGCAAGCCTGCAAATAGGTAACGGGACAAGTCAGGGGGCTCTCATCGCCCGAGGGACGTCAACCGACCGGATTACCTTCACCCGTAGCGGCACAACCGGCGCCTGGGGGGCCATCTCCTTCCAGGACGGTACGGCGGACGCAACGGCGGTTATCGAGAACGCAGACATCCAGTACAGCGCCGGGGTAAATATTACCTCCGCCTCCCCGGTGATCAGGAACTCCACTATAACGGATGTGACAGGCTACGGACTGAACGTTAGTTACGCCAATCCGACACTGGAGAATGTCACGATCACCAATAACGGCGCCTATGGCGTTTACCTCTCCTCCTCATCGCCTGTGATAACCGGCGGCAGCCTCACAAACTCGAACAGCGCCGGTTACGGCATCTGGGGCAGCGGCTCACCGGTCATCTCGAATTACGCAATTTCCGTCGTCAACAGCGCCGGCAAATACGGCCTTTATCTCAGCTCATTCACATCGACCCTTTCCATCACCAACTCAACCATTGCCAACGGTATTTACCTCGGTTCAACCGGGTTTATACCCGCCATCACCGGCAACACCTTCAGCAATTCCGACAATTCGCCGCCCCATGCCGGGGCAGCAATCATCAGTCAGCTTCTGAACGGAAATACCTTCACCGGTCTCACTTCAGCCGGCAAGCTTGAGGTGGTGGGCGAGCAGGTGACGCAAAACACGGTGTGGAAGAAATGGGCGGCTCCGTATGTGGTTTTGAGCACAATCTATGTTTATAAAGATGCCGTCACAGCCGCATCACTGACCATAGAGCCCGGTGTTGTGGTGAAGTTCGTCACTGGCGCCGGCCTGCAAGTCGGCTCGGGAAGTTCCAAGGGGGTGCTGATTGCCGATGCCTCCTCCGCGAACCCGATTACATTCACATCAAACCAGGCGACACCGGCTCCCGGAAATTGGACCGGCATTGCCCTGAGCGGCGATGCTTCCTCGGCCAGCATTTTGAGCAATGCGATAATCGAATATGGCGGCGCAGGTGGGAACTACTATAACGCGAACCTCAGCCTGAGTTCCTCCTCTCCGATCATCCGAAATTGCACCATCAGAAACAGCGCGGGAAGCGGCATCTACATGTCGAGCTCCACAAATATTCCCCAGGTGCTCAACAGTGTGATCGCCGCCAACAAGTGGGGGGTCTATGCCGCTTCCTCCAATCCGTACATCGGCAACTCGCAGATTTTCGGCAATACCACTGCCGGTGTCTGGAATGCCACGACCACAATTGATGTGGATGCCCGCAATAACTGGTGGGGCGCATCTTCCGGCCCTTCCCACGCCACAAATCCTTCAGGGACCGGGAATGCCGTAAGCGACAAGGTTCTCTTCAACCCCTGGATCGGCCAGACGCCGGGAAGCGCTCTTACGTTCAGCAACGTGAAAATCGCTCCCGCGGCGTTCAATCCTGAAGGGGACTTCCTCACCTTCGCGGCAACGCTCTCCACTTCCGCCAACTGGACAGTCACCGTTACGGACAGCGGAAATACCACGGTCAGAACCTTTACCGGGACAGGCACGGCCATCAATCAAAAGTGGTTCGGTGAAGACAATCAGTCCGTAAAAGTTGTTGACGGGACCTATTCATACAAGATCGAGGCTGTCGATCCGACAACATCGGAAGCGTCCTCCCCCCTGCAAGGGATCGTCAAAGTCATGCGTCAACTTCCCATCGCTATCCTGGACGTGCCGGCCGACGACCAGATTTACTCCGGAGGAACTGTCGTCAATGTTACCGGGACCGCTGCCGATGCGGTCGATTTCAAGAACTACACCCTCGACTACGGGACCGGGGACAACCCTGCTTCGTGGACCGTGCTCAAGAATGCAACCACGCAGGTGCAGAATGCCCTTATCTACGCTTGGGATCTGACCACGGCCACCGGAGGGGTTTATACCCTGAGGCTAACGGTTACTGATAATGGGGGGAATTCCACCGTAAAGACCGCTCGCATCCGGCTCCTCTGGATTCAAAACGCGACCATATCAGAGAGCTATATCTCGCCAAACGGTGACGGCATCAAAGATATGACCGTTATCAGCGCAACCGCAAGCTACCCGGTGAACTGGACGGTGACCTTCAGCAATACAACGGGGACCGTAGTCAGGACCTTGACGGGCACGGGCAGCTCATCGTTCTCCCAGGCATGGGACGGTAGAGATTCAAGCGGCATCCTTGTGCCGGATGGAACATACACATACCGGGTCAACGCGACAGACCCGGTGTCGTCACTTGCGGCAACTCCGAAAACGGGTGCCCTCATCGTGGATAATACGGCGCCGGCCGCATCGGTTACTGCGCCGACATCAGGGGCAGGGGTGCAGAATACTGTTACCATCGTTGGGACGGCATCCGATACGAATCTGGACAATTACAAAGTGGAATACGGACCGGCTACCGGCAACGGCCCCTGGACCCTGCAGGCCACATCGAGCACTCCGGTCACTGCCGGCACACTGGCGGTCTGGATCACCAATGACCTGAAAAACGTGGTCCTCGTGCAGAACGGCGCTTACACGCTCAGGCTAACCGTGGCGGATAAGGCCGGAAACGTCTCTGTGATTACGCTGCCGTTAAATGTCGACAATCTGATCCTTTCCAACATATCCGCAAGCCGGAACACCTTGAACACCAACGCCTCCGAGTCGAGCACCATCTCCTTTGCCATTAACGGCCCCGCCATCGTAACGCTCAAGATCGTTCCGGAAAAACTGGGTCCAACCGGAGCGCCGGTCTACCAGGCATCGTTCAACTGCTTGGCGGCAGGCCCGTATTCCTTCTTCTGGGACGGTAAGGATGCTACCGGCAAAGTCGTGCCAGATGAGGCATACCTCTATATCCTGGAGGCATCGGACGGAACGAGAATAGACAGCTACAACCCTCCCGTCCCTTCGGGCCCCGGGAGCGTCACCTGTTCTCAGGATACTTACAACCCATATAAAAACGATCCTCTTACCGTAAGCTACACACTACCTCAGCCTGCCCGGATCAATATCAGCATCTCCTGGGGGAGCCAGAATTTCAAAATCATGGATGCAATCCCCCATATAACCGGAACCTACAGCGTGGACTGGGATGGAAGGAATCCTTCCAACAAAATTCTGGAGTCAGGAGCGGGTGCAAGCTGCACTGTAGCTTCTCTCATACGGGAAAACCATATCATAACAACCGGCGACACCCCGAAAGTAACCCTGGTAAAGACCGACCCGTATCAGATGCACCTTGCCTACGGCCAATTTACACGGATAAAGTACACCATTGCCAAGGACGCTGTCGTAACCGTCAAACTCGTTTCTCCTTCGGGCGCGGCTTTTGTTCTTGTGAACAGTCTCAATCAAACGGCGGGAACATATGAATTTGAATGGACAGCCGCAGATTTAACCGACACCGCAGGCAAACTCCTTCTTCTATCCGAAGAAGGAGACTACATGGTGTCGGTGCAGGCGGTCAACCCGACAACCGGGTCGAGTTCGGTTACAAAAGGGAATCTGCGGATCGGCTTTTAGCGCCGAATATCGTTATAGGAATACAGTTATGGATATCCCGATAACAAAAACAATTATAGTTGTTACCCTATGGATGGGGTTCTTACTGCTCAATCCCCGGACGAGTTATGGTGTCTGCTGGAATGATTGCTGGATGGGTGGTTGTGATACTATTTGTGACACTGAAGCTGAAGCGAGAGATAAGGTCTCAGCTATGTGCGCTACTCCTCCATATTCTTTTTGTGGGTGTTGCGGAATTGAAGTTGAATACTACGGCGATGTATATCCGGTTATTAAAGGTAGGGTCCGTGGGGGGAAATGTCCATGTCCTGCTTCTGTTTGTGAAGAATACAGACGTAACGGGATGTCTTGTGATGGATGTTTTTGTGGCGGTGCATCCGCAGCTTTTGCCGATAACTGCTCCGATCCCACCAATCCCTGCTGTAAAAGTAAAGACCCATGCTGCGGAAGTAATAACCCATGCTGCGGCAATAACTGTTGTGGCGATCTTTGCTGTGATTCCGGCAGTGGCGGCAGCGGTTTCGGCGGCGGTTCTCGTGGTGGTTTCGGCAGTGGTGGGGATGACAAATTCTGAAAGGGATGGCGACATCGATAGACTTCTTACTGTCATCGACACCTTCGGCATGTAAGAGATTAGTGCCACCCAGAGAACCTTGAGGAGTTACATGGATAGCATATCAAGAGACGGAAGGGATTGTGTGGGCAGTAAAGCAGACTCGTTAAGTAAAATTTCAATCACTCAGTTAATCGTCGCTGCGATTTTATGGACAATGATTGCCATGATATTGCCATCCACATTGTATGCAAGTTGTATTTCTTCTAATATTCTTACCCCTTGTGGAATTGTCTCGTGTGATAGTGAAGCTGAGGCTATAGACGCGGCAGCAGCCTGTTGTGGTTACATGACGGACACCACACACACTCACTTTGCGTGTGGTTGCTTTGTTAAGGTAAAATACTCAGCAAACCTGAACGTAGGTTATGCACAGGTTAAGACGTACGAATACCTAGAAGGCCACTGTACGAATATAGAAGGAGGGACGGGTTATGGGCCTAGCTTCAATAACGCTTGTTCCGACCCAACCGACCCCTGCTGTCCGCCTACTCCCTGTTGCGGCGATCCAAATCCCTGTTGCGGTAAAGACTGTTGCGACGATCTCTGCTGTGATTCCGGCAGTGGCGGCAGCGGTTTCGGCGGCGGTTCTGGCGGTGGTGATAGCGGTTTTGGCGGTAGCGGGAATGGGAAAGAATAAGAAGGATTTGTCGCTATCAGGAAGGGTTTTGAGGATGAGAGTAATCAGATATGTATTTGTAGTGGTAATGCTTTTGAGCATTCTTCCTGTAGATACAAACGCAATGTGCTGGTCAGGCGGTTATATTTGTAGCATGACTTGCGATACAAAAGAAGAGGCTATTGACTTCGTACAAAGTTTTATTGCAAGCCGTAATGGTATTGATATATGCGGTTGTTCTTTTGAGGTTGTTCCTAATATTGTACTTGGTTTCTCCTATTATCCCCGTCCGGATGGTCAATATTATGTTTGCACAAATCAAAAGACATACAATATTGGTACTGCCTGTTACATGAATAATTGCTCCGACCCAACCGACCCCTGCTGCCCGCCTACGCCTTGCTGCGGCAATCCAGACCCTTGCTGTGGCAACCCTTGTTGCGGGGATATGTGCTGTGATTCCGGCAGTGGCGGCAGCGGTTTCGGCGGCGGTTCTGGTGGTGGCGGTGGGTTCGGGGGTGGCGGGGATGGGAAATACTGAGAGAGATAAACGAATTGTTTTTTGACTGAACGTTCAAATTATGAATTGCGATACGATATTGACTTGCTTCAGGAGGGTTTTTATGAATCGATGGTTGAACTATTCCTTGAGAATGTCCTTGGGCCTCTTATTTGTTGTATCCATTGCGGTATTTCCGGCCAATACTTACGGGCAAGCGGATAACGCTGATTTCAGTGAGGCGGAGATTCTGGCTCTCAGTGTCGGTGGAAGTGAAAGCGGAAGCGGTGTCAACCCGGGATTTGCAGGCAAACCCGTCAGTCTCGTTTCCGGATCGGAAACCTTCAAGCGCACCGATCTCACCTTGGGCAACCTCTTTCCCATAAGCATCGAGCGCCGCTACAACAGCAAATCGGGCTACGACAGCCCAATGGGCTACGGCTGGGCCTTGAACTACGACAAGCGCCTTTATACCTATCCCGACGGCTCCGTCGTCATCCGCAAGGAAACCGGCTGGAAGAGGCGCTTTACCCCTTCCGGACAAGGCTTCGCCACCCCGGTGGGCGAAACCGGCATCCTGATGGTGAATTCCGACGGCACCCACACTTACACCGAAAAGGACGGCGCCAGGGAACTCTACGACGTAAACGGCCGCCTCGTCAGCATCACCAACGCCAATGGCAGCTCCCTGGTTCTCAGCTACGAAGCCGCCACCAAATCCTCCCTGGTGGGGCTCCTGCCGTGGAACATCGACCAGAGCACACCGCTCGTGGTCGCCCATGACTACCGCCTGAGCCTGATCGAAGAAAAAGACCCCGCCGGCACTTCCACCGGCAAATGGGCGGCATTCCAGTACAACATCACCACCGGCAGGCTCATCGGCCTCTCCGACAGCCTGGGGAGGACCGTCACCTACAGCTTTGACGCCATCGGCAACCTGACCGGCGCCACCACCCCCATGCTGGTATCATCCTACGGCTACACCGACCCGAACAACAAGCACTTGTTGACCTCTATCGACGAAGGGGATGGGGCCTACGTGGACACTTACGACACCAAGGGGAGAGTAATCAGACAGACCCACGGCACCGGCGTCATCGACATCGAATACACAGTTCCGGCCCAAAAGACCAAGGTCACCACCACCATCAAGGATAGCGCCGGCACGCTCCTCAACACCAACATCCGCACCGTTGAATTCGACAGCCAGGGGCAGCCGATCAAGGTCACCGACACCTTCGGCAACGAGACCAGATACACCCGCGACGCCAGAATGAACATCACCCGCGAAGAGCACTGGGAAAACACCGGCACGGTCGCAACGCCGAACCTGGTCCTGAAAACCGCCACCAACTTCACGTATGATGACAAGGGGAACATGCTGACCAAGACTGAGGCGGCAGGGACACCAATAGAGAAAACCACTACCAACACCTATCATCCCCAATTCAGCAAGGTGCTGACCGAAACCGTCAAGAGCGTCGTCGATCCCAATCAGAACAAGGTGACAACCAACGCATACGACCCCAAAGGGAACCTCACGAGCACCACCGAAACCGGCCTCCTGGGGACCGGCACGCCGTACGGCTACACGACTACTTACGAATACGACAGCAATGGTCGCATTACCAAGATCGACGGCCCGCGCACCGATGTGCAGGACGTTGCCACCTTTACCTACGATGCCAGCGGCAACCGCCTCACAAAAACAGAGCCACTGATTGGCACCACCACTTACGGCAATTACAACAGTTTGGGCAACCCCGGCACCGTTACCGACCCAAACGGCAACACCACCATTTACACTTATGACAACGTCGGAAGGGTTCTCACCATCAAGGCCCCCGGCGACACCGCAGTTACGGAGTACGCTTACACCGGCGGCGGCTGCACGAGCTGCGGCGGGGCTACCAGCCGGATCGACCATATCATTCTCCCGGAAGGGAACAGGATCGACTATGGTTATGATGCCAACGGCAAGCAGATAAAGATAAGCGACAGCCTCAATAACAGCATCAACTACAGCTATGACAGTGAAGGAAACCGGCTCAAGGAAGAGATCAAAGACCCGTCCGGCGCACTGCAAAAGACAGTCAGCTATCAATATGACTCGCTGAACCGGCTGACAAAGAGTCTCAACCCGGACAGCACGTATACCCAGAACAGCTATGACTCACTCGGCAATCGGATAAGCGTGAAAGACCCGAAAGGGAACAGCACCACCCATGCCTACGACCCCCTGAACAGGCTTTCCGCAACCCTCCAGCCAGGGAACATAAGCACCAGCTTCGGCTATGACACAAACAACAATCAGACCAGCGTCAGCGATGCCAACAATAACGCCACCAGCTACAGCCACGACGACAAGGGCAGGCTGTACCGCACCGTGTCCCCCGACACCGGCACCACCACTTACAGCTATGATCCGGCAGGGAATCTCATAACCAAGACCGATGCCAAGGGTATCACCATCACCTACACCTATGACGCACTCAACCGTCTTACCAGAATAACCTATCCCTCAGACCCAGCAATCACCTGCACCTATGACACCTGCCCCAATGGCAAGGGACGGCTTTGCGCAGTCGCCGACCAAAGTGGCAGCACCAACTACGAGTACACAAATAAGGGGCAGATAGCTAAGAAGACGCGAACCATCGACGGCATTGCTTATGTCATCCAGTACAGCTTCGATATGAACGGCAACACCAGGACCACCACCTACCCGAGCGGAAGGGTGATCACATCCAATTATTCAAACGATAAAGTGAACAGTGTCTTGAACAACGCAGCGAATCTCGCATCGAATATTAGCTACAAACCCTACGGCGGAATGAGCAGTATCACTTACGGGAATGGGATTGTCGGTTCGATCTCGTATGACAATCAATATCGAGTTGCGAGCATTACGGCAGGGGCTGTGATGAACCTCGGCTATGCTGATGACGCTAACGACAATATCACCGGTGTCACAAATAGTCTCGACGCAACGAAGAACAAAACGTTCACCTATGACGCGCTCGACAGACTAACTGGCGGGACGGGGTCGTGGGGTACGCTCGCATGGACTTATGATGGAGTGGGTAATAGATTGACGGAAGGATCGAACAGTTACATCTACGCGCCCAATACGGACAGGCTGACCAGCGTGGGCGGCAAATCCTTTGGATATGACAACAACGGAAACATAATAGCGGAAGATACACGCCAATATATCTACAGCCAGAACCAAAGGCTGATACAGGTGGCAGACGGCGCAATGTCGAGTGCGTACACTTATAACGGGAATGGGCAGCGGGTTAAGAAAGTCGTGAATAGTGTGACTACGATCTTTCATTATAGCCTCGGCCAACTCATAGCAGAATCGAACAGCGTAGGCGCAATTACCGCCGAATATGTGTATCTCAACGGTCAGCCGTTAGCCAAGATCGAGGGGACGAATATTTACTATTATCACAACGATCATCTCGGAACTCCTCAGAAGATGACGGATAACACCGGCGCTGTCGTGTGGAGCGCGGAGTATAAACCATTTGGAGAAGCGATAATTGATCTGTCATCGACGACCATGAACAACCTTCGTTTCCCGGGCCAGTATTTTGATGAAGAGACAGGCTTGAATTATAATTACTTCCGGAATTATAATCCGATGATCGGGAGGTATATCGAAGCGGACCCGATTGGAATCAAGCGCGGTGAAAATCATCTCTTCGTTTATGTCCAAAATAATCCGATTAACTGGATTGATCCAGAGGGATTGGCTCGTAGTAGGCCAAATAAGCCAGCTAAGCCAGGCAATTCGAAGCCGAAAGGCGCATTAGATAATTTAGGAGAGATCCCCGGCTTTAATCTAGGTGATCCGGATTGTGTTTATAGACCGATCAATAAATGTGTGAAAATAAATTGCAATAAAAATGCAAGCTGTCCTTCAAAAGGCCCTTGGTTTGTGAAAGATATTGGCACGGATTGTTGGTGCGAAGAATGGAAGACCGTTATGGAATGCAGATAATCAATATATTGAGGTGACAAAATGCCAAACACTGTAAATTACATACAAAACAATAGGGTGTTGTCATGGTGTATTGCAATAATAACAGGCATAATGTTCTATTATGGTTGTATTATTACAAGGGCGGTACTACGACCAATAATACTTGCAATACCAGCAGAATTTTTTAAAGATCAAAAATCAGTTGAGATAGTGTGGAAAGTAATTTTATTCAATTGTTTAGAAATAGTTATAGTTGCTATTATTGTTTCTGTATTAACATCATTAATTATTAAGTTTATATTTGATAAAATGGCTAATAAATATGGACTGTTATCCATTGCGTCATTTATTTTAATATCTATATTGAGACTCATTCCACAGATAACTACAATAGAATCGAACTGGATAATTTATATAAAAATAATTAGGCCTGTACTGACTGGAATAATTCTATGGGCAGTGTTATGGAAAATAAGCAAAAAGGAAATTAGTCCTAACAAATAACTTGGCACTAAAACCATAGGAAGACAAGGAGACGTTCCCCACTGTGACCCACTGTGCACGGCAACGGGCTTGGCGGATCGATCACCTATGACAACCAATACCGCATAGCAGGCATCACTGCCGGCACGGTCGTCAGCCTCGCCTACACGGAAGACGCCAACAGCAACATCACCGCCATCACCAACAATCTCGATTCCACAAAGAACAAATCGTACACCTACGACGCGCTTGACAGGCTGGCAACGGCTACTGCAACAGGGCTGTGGGGGGCACTCGGCTGGACCTATGACGGTGTGGGGAACCGGCAGACGCAGACCAACGTCGGTACAAACACCTATGCGTACCAGACCGGCACGAACAAGCTTACCGGTATCACCGGCGCAGAATCATATTCATTTACATTTGACGCAAACGGAAACACCGCGACAGAGAATGCGAGGCAGTACACATACAACCAGAACCAACGGCTGATCCAGATTGTTGACGGCGCTGTGACAGCTGGCTATACTTACAACGGCAACGGCCAGCGGGCGAAGAAAGCAGTGAATGGACAAGCAACCATCTTTCACTACAGCACAAACGGCCAGATTATTGCGGAATCGAACAGCACGGGAACGATCACGGCAGAGTACGTCTATCTGAACTCCCAACCCCTTGCAAAGATTGAAGGCACGAACACTTACTACTACCTCAACGATCATCTCGGAACTCCGCAGAAGATGACGGATGGGACAGGCGCAGTCGTATGGAGTGCGGAGTATAAACCGTTTGGCGAAGCGACAATTGATCCGTCATCAACGATTACAAACAATCTCCGCTTCCCCGGCCAGTATTATGATAGCGAATCAGGTCTGCATTACAATTACTTCAGGGATTATAATCCCGGGGTTGGGAGGTATGTTGAGGCGGATCCGATTGGGATAAGGGGGGGTATTAATATTTACGGGTATGTTTTTAATAATTCTTTACGGCTTACTGATGTAAAAGGGCTTGCTGGTGCTTCTGGTTCCTGGAGTAATGGTAACATTGTGCCAGGCTTTGAAGATCAAGATCAGGTATGCAGTGCTCCTGCCGGAGTTTTAAACAGTTCCAAGTGCACCAAAAAGTGTTGCCAGGAGCATGACCGCTGTTATGAACGTAATGGTTGCAACGCTTCTTCATGGCTTGGTAATATTATTGGTAATGATGCGGGTTGCCAACGATGTAACAGCAAAGCAGTTGATTGTATTATGAATAATATAGGAAAAACTAAATGTGAACCTCCAGGGTGTGAGCCAAAATCAAGGCTTTAATTTATATTATGTAATTTATTGGGCGGTGTATACGTATGGCTAAGAATAGTAATATTTTTGTATTTATAGTTTCCATTCTCTCTGGAGTTAGTATTTGGTTTATAATGAGATTAATAACTGGCCAAACAGATCCTCAATCCCACGTGTATTACTGGTGGTTTGGATATCCAATTATTATAATAACCTCTTTTTGTTTTGGATTTTATTTTCCTAGGACGCCATTTCGGGGAGCTTTATACATTATAGTATCTCAGATATTTATGGGGCTAAGCATCGCTATAGGTAATTGGAATTTACTTCCTCTTGGATTAATTTTCCATGCAATTATCCTTATACCCTGTCTTTTAGCTGCATATTTTGGTTCTTTTCTCAGTACAAAATTTTTGGGAAAATAGTTTGCAGGAAGGAATTGCCATTACCAAAGCCTGATCTCAGGGATGGCCCATAAGCATCGAGCGCCTTGAATAGACAGAATGTCCCCCAGGCCCGTCCAGGCCGAGAACGTCCCCTAGGCCGTCCCCTGGCATACCTTGTAAGTACTTGCACATATTTATCAAAAAATTTGTGTTGAATCTTAGCACAAAAATGCTATCATATTTCATGCGAAATCGAACAGTGGAGGAATCTCTATGGCACGTGCAACGGTGACGCTCCCTCAGGATCTCCTGACCGAATTGATGTCCCTGGTGGACGCACGAAGTAAAACTGAAGCGGTGATCACAGCAATAAAAGACGAGATCCGGCTGCGCAAGGCGGCACGGATTAAGTCAATGGCCGGTGCGATGGAATTTACAACGGACGCTTCCGAACTCCGTCACGAAGACAGCCGCCTTGGCTGACGTTCTGGTAGATACATCGGTCTGGATCGAGTTTTTCCGTAAGCATGAACCTTGCTACGGTATCGTGGCGCGACTGATCGACGAAGAGCGGGTCTGCTGTGTTGGTCTCATTCTGGCTGAACTGATGCAGGGAGCCAAGTCTGAAAAGGAATTGTCTGTTCTCGGCGATTTCCCCCACGTCTTTCCATTTCTGCCGGAAACCCCGCAACTGTGGGAAGATGCCGGCCGTCTGTCGTTTGCCATGCGCCGCAAAGGGCTGACCATTGGGCTGGCCGACTGTTTCATTG
Source organism: Geobacteraceae bacterium (assembly GCA_009773645.1). Classification (GTDB taxonomy): domain Bacteria; phylum Desulfobacterota; class Desulfuromonadia; order Geobacterales; family Geobacteraceae; genus WSYB01. Next base: position 79,785 of record WSYB01000015.1, on the reverse strand, counting down.
CCAAAGCCGCTGCCGCTGGCCGCGCCCAACTGGCAACCCTCGACTCCCATTTTGACGCCTTGCGCAAACCGGCAAAGATCACGCTCTTTCCCCTGTCGTAATCGACATCTCACCGAATTCCCGGCGGCAAATATTCTTATTGCCGAAGGGGTATAGAATGCCCCCCATACCCCGCGGCCCCCATGTCCCCCGCGTGAGTCGCTCGCCCGCTCTTGTGCAGGTAGTAGTCGTAATCCCCCGCGTAGATGCGCATCTCGCCGTGGTCGATCTCGACGACCCGGTTGACCAGCGCGCGCAGAAAGTGGCGGTCGTGGCTGACCAGGACCACGGTGCCGGTAAACTCCTTGAGGGCGTCGAGGAGGATCTCCCGCGATTGGATGTCGAGGTGGTTGGTCGGCTCGTCGAGAATCAGAAAGTTGATCGGCCGTCCCAGCAGGGTGGCCAGCACCAGGCGGCTCTTCTCGCCGCCGGAGAGCTTGTCGATGCGCTTGTCCACGGCATCCCCCTGAAACAAGAAGGCGGCGCAGAGGTTGCGCAGCACGCCGATGGAGGCCTGGGGAAGGGTGTCCTGCACCGTCTCGAAGACGCTCTTTTTCGGGTCGAGGGTCTCCATGGCGTGCTGGCTGAAGTAGCCATGGTTGACGTTGGCGCCGATGACGACGCTGCCGGTGGTCGGCCCGGTCTGGCCGGCCAGGCACTTGAGGAAGGTCGATTTCCCTGCGCCGTTCACCCCGACCACGGCGATCTTCTCGCCGCGCCGGATCAGCCCCGAAACCCCGCCGAAGACGGATTTCTCGCCCCCTTCCGGGAGTTCCCAGACTTTGGCCAAATTCTCCATCCTGACCACGTCGTCGCCGCTGCGCGGCGGTTGGGGGAACTCGAACCTGATCGTCCGCTGCTCGGGCGGAATCTCTATGCGCTCGATCTTCTCCAGCTTCTTCACCCGCGACTGCACCTGCGCCGCATGTGAGGCGCGGGCGGCGAAGCGGGCGATGAACTCCTCCTCCTTGGCCAGCATCTCCTGCTGGCGGCGGTGGCTGGCCAGGAGCTGCTCGTGCCGGATCTCCCGCTCGCGCAGGTAGAAGTCGTAGTCGCCGCTGTAGGTGGTGATGGTCCGGTTGGCGACCTCTACGATGCGGCTCACGGTGCGGTTCATGAACTCGCGGTCGTGGCTGGTCATCAGCAGCATCCCCTTGAACTCGGTCGCGAGCCATTCCTCCAGCCAGATGATCGACTCGACGTCGAGGTGGTTGGTCGGCTCGTCGAGGAGGAGGACGTCGGGATTAAGGGTGAGGATGCTGGCCAGGGCAATGCGCATCTTCCAGCCGCCGCTGAAGGCCTCCACCGGCCGATTATAGGCATCCGGTCCGATGCCGAGGCCGGTCAGCACCGTCTGTGCCCGGCTCTCCAAGTCGTAGCCGCCGAGGTGCTCGAACTCGGCCTGGGCTTCGCCGTAGCGATCCAAAAGCGCCGCCATGGCACCGTCCTCCATCGGCTCGCACATCTGCGCTTCCATCCGCCTCAGCTCCTCGCCGAGACGTACCGTGACGCTGCTTGCGGCCATCACCTCCTCCAGCGCCGAGCGGCCGGCCATCTCTCCGACATCCTGGGAGAAGTAGCCGATCACGGTGTTTTTCGGGATGACGATCTCGCCGGCATCGGCGTGCTCCTCGCCTGTGATGAGGCGGAAGATGGTGGTCTTCCCCGCGCCGTTGGGACCGACCAGGCCGCTGCGGGTGCCGGGGAGGATCTGGAAGGAGGCGTTCTGAAAAAGAATCTGCGAGCCGTGCTGGCGGCTGATGTCGACGAGCTGGATCATGGTTGTCAGTCCTTCGGTGACACTGAAATTTCGTACATCTTACGTGATTCCATCGCTTCATTAAAGAAAAAACCGCCCCGCCGGCAAAATCCGGCAAAGGCGGTTGGTGGTCATTGCTGCAGGCACCGGTTCGGGTGATGGCGCTACTCGATCCGGATTTCTCCTTTCATTCCCTTGCCGGCATGCCCCTCCATGGTGCAGTGCAGATCATAGGTTCCCTGCCTGACCGGGATGAAGTAGAGATCGAGGGAACGCCCCGGATAGACCTCGATGGCGCTGAAGTACGGTGCCTTGACTTCCCCGTCGGTATTGGACTGGAGTTTGCGGGTCGCAATTGATCTGAAGAAGCTTTCGGCGGTGAAATAGTGCTTCTGGGTACCCTTGTTCTCGATGACGAGCTTATAGGGGGTCCCCTGGCGGAACACCAGAGTCGGAGGGTTGTAGGCGAATTCGGTCATGGTCACGGTAGCCGTATCCATCTTTGCCCAGTCGGCGGTCTTGACCCGTTCCGCCGCATCCCGGACATGCCATTTATGGTGGCCGGCGCAGCCGGAAAGTGCAAGAGCCGCAGCCGTCAGTAAAATCGCCATGAGCCTTTTCTTCATGTTGTCCCCCTTCATGGAGAGTATGGAATTCTCATCCTGTTACTTCCACAAATATAGCAATACCCCGGAAAGAGTCAAGCGGCCGCCGGGATAATCCCTCAGCGGCCTGCCGCACTGATGAATCATTGCCGGAATCAGTGCTTCTTCTCCCCGTGGCCCCCTTCGCCCGGCACATCCGCACCGCCGGCGCTATGACAGTCGCTGCAGTTGGTTTTCATGAGTTCGTCACCGATATCAACGGGGTGGACGAAATCCTTAACCTGCCTGCCGGGAGGGATATTCTCCTGCTTCTGGCTTATGACGGTGTGGCAGAGGTTGCAGTCCTTGGAAATCACCTTGCCGTCCGCTGTCTTGTGCTTGTTGTCGTGGCAGCGGAAGCAGCCTGGGGAATAGAAGTGGCCGATGTTGTTGGGGTAGGTGTTCCAGGACACCTTCATTGCGGGGAAGAAGTTTCGGTTATAGATGTCTTTCACATGTTCCACGGCGTCGCTGATACTGGCCGTCTTTCTGACGCTGACCGCGGGATAGTTTTTGGCGTAAAATTCAATTATGCCTTTGGGGATGGCCGTTAACGCCTCATCCTTGGTTTTGTAAGGCTTTTCAAGGAGTTCGACCGCTACTTTTTTGATATAAGGGAGGGAAGGATCGATCTTTCCCGAAACGATGTTCTCGTCCATCTCCTGCCCGGGGGATCGGTAGATATGGGTCGGACGGTTATGGCAATCGATGCAGTCGAAACGCCTTTTTTCGGCCTTTGCTATGTCCTCCTTCGTCATGGGTTTATCGGTGTCCAGGTATTCAATCATCTTTCCGTCTTTGCCCTTGACTGCGATATATGGAATATCCTGACGCTTCTTGTCGCGCGCGATGTAATATACCTCGGTTCCGATATGCCAGTGGATGCCCATGGCATGGGGTGATTTAGGGGTGCCCCCGATCTTGATCAGCATGTTGATTTCCCGCGGAGTATTTTGCTCATTGGGAGCATAGTGGTAAAATACCTTCTGCCGTCCCGAGTAGAATTTTTCCGGCCAGTGACATTGTTCGCACGTGTCCCGCGCAGGACGCAGGTTCTCTATGGGAGTCTCGATTGTTTCAGGGTAGGTATGGAAAAGCACCGCATAAAGCTGCTTCAAGCCGGATATCTTTGCCTTCACGTACCAGGCGGCGCCGGGGCCCACATGGCATTCAACGCACCTGACCTTGGCATGGGGCGAGTTGCTCCAGGCGGTATGTTCCGGGTCCATGACCGGATGGCACAGTTCTCCGCAGAACATGGTGGATTCCGTGAACTCGTACCCCTTTATCGAAGCAACAGAGACAATGGTCACGAAGATGACGGTAGCGGCATTGAAAAAGATGAACAGGTGGCGCTTGTGAGGGTCGTTAAGGTCAAGCCGCGGGAAAGGGGGGATGTCGGCAGATGGCTCTCTGCGGCGCTGGTTTCTTACCCGTATTGCGCCGATTGGGACCAGTAAAAGGCCGACTATCAGCATTCCGGGGAAAACGAAATAGGTCATCAACCCGGTATAAGGGTGTTCTGTTCCGGTAATTGCCTCAAAGGACAGAAAGCCGATGATAAGAAAGGTAGCGGTAGTCGCCAGTACCATCCCGACCATACTGATGATGTTCCAGGCATATCCGGCGGTTTTTCTGATGGGCATAACTCCTCCTCAATCTCAAAATATCTGTCTGCTGCACGATGTGATTTATGCAAGCCAATAAAATCTACAATTTAATGAGACATTTTGTCAAAATAAAAATTTATAATTATCAGGTGGTTATGACGCACCCTTTTGGGGGACCGGGCACCTCAATATTTTTCTCCTGTTCTTGAGGATAGCTTGCAATTTATCAGCACCATTATATCATTTCACCTGACAAATACATTAACCGCTCGCCTCGTATTTAAAGTTTGTCAATCGCTGGTCAGGGATTCTGCAAGGGCAAAAGGGGGTTACAATCAGTGAAAAACCATGTCTGGCGGCCTCTCTATGTTGCACTGGGTATTGTTGCCATGATCCTCGTCGCAAGGGAGCTGTATGTGCCCAAGGACTTCGGCATTCACGAGCGGGGCTACATGTACGGCTGGCACCGCAAGAGCGACGAGACATACTGGAAAAATTTCAAGGTCAAGTATAAAACGTCCGAATACTGTAAAGGGTGTCATGAGGATAAATATGCGGACATAAAGGGCTCTCCCCATGGGAACATCATGTGCGAAAACTGCCACGGCCCTGCCCTGGGGCATCCCGCCGATCCTCCGACCCTGACCATCGACAGAAGCCGGGAGCTCTGCGTCAGATGCCACTCCTATCTCCCCTATAAAACCAGCGGCCGCGGTAAAATCCGGGGGATTAACCCCGAAACCCACTATCCCGAAGCTGAGTGTGTGATGTGCCATTACCCGCACAACCCCAAACGGGAGGCGAAAAAATGATCACACGTCGAAATTTCTGCAAGAAAACCATGCTCCTCGTGGGTGGCTTGGCGATACCGCTCGCCGCTTTCGAGTTATTTGACCCCAAAAAGCTCCTTGCCGACAAATCGGACAATGCCAGGGAGAGGTGGGTGTTCCTTGTGGATACCTATAAATGCACCGGCTGCGGGTTCTGTGTAAAGGCGTGCAAGATAGAGAATGAGGTTCCTTACGATGCCAACGTGACGAGGACCTGGGTCGAACGGTACGTCATCACCAAGGACGGCAGGACCTTCGCCGACACGCCGAAAGGAGCCCGGGACGGTTTTACGACCGGAAAGATCGCCTTGGGAGAAGGGATGTTCCAGGAGATCGGGAATGAGGATATCGACAAGGCGTTCTTCGTGCCGAAGCTGTGCAACCAGTGCGATAACCCACCGTGCGTCCAGGTCTGCCCGGTGGGGGCGACCTATCAGACCGCCGACGGGGTGGTGCTGGTGGACAGGACATGGTGCATCGGCTGCGGTTACTGCATCATGGGTTGCCCCTACGGGGTGCGGTTCTTCCACCCCGTGTACCATGTGGCGGAAAAGTGCAACTTCTGCTACCACCGGATAACGAAAGGGATGAAAAGCGCATGCGTCGACGCCTGCCCGTTCGATGCAAGGCGGATCGGGAACATCAAGGACCCCGACGACCCGGTGACGAAGATCATCATGACGGAGCGGGTCGGTATCCTCAAGGAGGAGTACGGCACCAAGCCGCAGGTCTTTTACATCGGCCTTTCCAAGGAGGTAAAATAGCCATGGTGCATGGAGAAGCCTGGACGATAAAAGAGTTCTTCGTCTACCCCAACGAATACATCTACTGGACCATCCAGATCGTCATGTACCCCTTCATGACCGGCCTGGTGGCCGGCGCCTTCGTCCTTTCCTCCCTCTACCACGTGTTCGGGGTGAAACAGCTCAAGGACATTGCGCGCTTTTCCCTCGTGTTTTCCTTCGCGCTCCTGCCGGTGGCGATGATGCCGCTCCTGTTCCACCTGCTGCAGCCGCAGCGCGGCATCTACGTGATGCTCACCCCCCACTTCTCCTCGGCCATTGCCGCCTTCGGGATCGTCTTCACCACCTACGGGATGATCGTCGCCTCGGAACTCTGGTTCGTCTACCGCAAGTACTTCGTGGAAACCGCCCTGGAGCTGCGTAAGGTCGGCGGCCGCACCTTTGGCCAGCATTTCCGCCATCTCCTCTATTCGATCCTGACCCTGGGGGCCTGGGACATAAGCGAGCACGCCCTGGAAAGGGATGAAAAGGCGGTGCGGGTCCTGGCCGGGGGGGGGATACCGGTAGCCTGCTTTCTCCATGGCTACGCCGGCTTCATCTTCGGCTCGGTAAAAGCCAACGCCCTCTGGATGACGCCGCTCATGCCGGTCATTTTCATCTGTTCCGCGGTGGTTTCGGGGATTGCCCTCTGCATGATCACCTATATCGTGACCATGGAGATCCGCAAGCTCATTGTCGCCTGGAAGAGAAAACAGTACCCCGAACTCCCTTCACCCGAAGAGCTTAAGAGTGCGGAGGTTCAAGTGGTTACCATGACGGCCCGGTACCTCATCATGTTCCTGATCCTGGCCATTACGCTGGAACTTCTCGACCTCATCTTCCGCGGCTATACGGCGGTCAAGTCGTGGGATATCCTGCGCAGTGTCATCTACGGCAAGGATTTTGTCAGTATCTTTATCCTGCAGTACGGAATCGGCAACCTGGTCCCCTTCATCCTCTTCCTCCTGCCGCGCCTGACCATCAGGCGGGCTGTTGTGGGAACAATGCTCGTTTTGCTCGGGGTCTTCATGATGCGCTGGAACGTCGTGATCGGCGGTCAGGCATTTTCCTCATCGTTTGCCGGGTTCATGGAATACAGGCTGCCGATCTGGCCTGGGAGTATGGAGCTATACAGGGAGGGGCTGTTCGGCGCCCTGACGGTTGCGGTAACCCCGTTCATCCTTTTTTGGATTCTCACTAAGATACTCCCCGTCTTCGACGTGAAGGATTCCCACTGACACCGTGCTGCCGTCACGCGCGTCTGGTTATCGGCAGCAAACCTGTCGTTGACTGAAAACAAGGCGTTGATTTCTTGACAAAATATGGAAAGTTTTGTTAGCTTCTCAGGAAATTGTTTCGGGGAATTTCACTGTCATCAGGAGCGTGTAATGCACAAGAAGCTTTTCATTCCCGGCCCCGTCGAGGTTGCACCGGAGATTCTGCAGGCAATGGCTACACCCATGATCGGCCACCGTATGCCTGAGTATGCCCTTCTCCATAGAGGCGTGAAGGAAAAGATGAAAATACTTCTTTTCACCGGCGGGAAGGTCTTTCTTGCCACGTCCAGCGCCTTCGGGGTTATGGAAGGGGCGGTCAGGAACCTGGTTGGAAAGCGCTGCGTTAATTTCTGCAATGGCGCCTTTTCCGACAAGTGGCACGATGTTGCCAGGCGTTGCGGCAAAGAGGCCGATGCTGTAAAGGTGGAATGGGGGAAGCCGGTCACCCCCGAACTCGTGGACCAGGCCCTTGCCACCGGCAGATACGACGCCATAACCATGATCCACAATGAGACCTCCACCGGTGTCATGTCGCCGCTGCCGGAGATCGCCGCGGTGCTGCGGAAATATCCCGACGTGGTGTCGATTGTGGACACCGTTTCGTCCATGAGTGCGTTGAAAATACCCGTTGATGAGCTTGGGATCGATTGCTGCATTTTCGGCGTGCAGAAGGCATTTGCCCTCCCGCCGGGGCTTGCTGTCTTTACCGCCAGCCAGAAGGCGCTGGAGCGGTGCAAAGGTATCGACGGAAGGGGATACTACTTTGACTTCCTCGAATTTGACGCTGCCGATGAAAAAGATAATACCCCGTCAACCCCCTGCATTTCCCAGATATACGCCTTGGACCGGCAACTGGAGCGCATTTTTGCCGAAGGATTGGAACGGCGCTGGGAGCGGCACCGGGAAATGGCGACATTTGTGAGGGAATGGGTGCAGGAAAGAGGGTACGGTTTTTTTGTCGATCAACCTTACCGTTCTTTGACCCTTACCTGTGCCGTCAATACCAGGAATACCGATCTCCCGGCCCTGAAAAAATCCCTTGGCGAGCGCGGTTTTGCCTTTGACGACGGGTACGGCAAGATAAAAGGGAAGACCTTCCGCATCCCTCACATGGGAGATATGCAGATGGCCGATCTGCGGGAATTTCTTTCCGTGGTGGATCAAGTTTTACCGATGCCGTGACGGGACTTCCCACCTTCCGGCAAAGGGGTCGATATAATTTTGTTGAGTTTAATGATGCCGTTGGTTGATTTGCTGCTATACTACGGTGATATGCGGGGCTCGCTGTTTCAGTCGTGTGAGCGAGTAAAATAAAGGAGGCTGGCATGAAATGTCCTAATTGTGGTGGGCGGAAGGCGGTAGAGATTGATATCCATTCGGAGGGGTTTACTGCGGTTGATTCGCCGGTGAAGGAGTGCGGAGCCTGTGGTCTTGTCTGGCGTATCAAGATGGTGGATGACCAATCCGTGGTAGACATAATCAAGCCGGCGAATAAGACGCCCAAATAGCATACGCCTCCCACGGAGGCTTTCCTTCAAAAACCAGCCGATCTCAGACCGGTTCAAACAGATCCTTACCCGCCCCACAGATCGGGCAGACCCAGTCGTCCGGCAACGCCTCGAACGGCGTTTCCGGATCCACGCCGTTATCAGGGTCCCCTACGGCCGGCTCGTATATATACTGGCAGATTGTGCATATCCAACGTTGCATCTGTTTTCTCCCTTCTCTTCGTCCTCAGGCGTGCTGAATCTCGGCTGCCGGAATTCGTCCTCTCTTTCCCTGAAACCGATTCTGGGAACAGTCTAGCAGCTAATCGGATGCTGTCAATATTGGCCACCGGCCGGTGACATTTTTATGTTAATTTTACTTTGATTTTACAAGATGTTGTGATAATTTAGCTAAATTAAAAACTTGGGGGAGGGTCACAATAGTGAAACTGGGTATGGGTTACGAGGTCAGGAACGAACAACTGCGGAAATGGGTGGAAGAAGTCTCGGTATTGTGTGAGCCTGATGCCATCCATTGGTGTGACGGTTCACAGGCGGAATATGATGGGCTCTGCAATCAGCTGGTGCAGAGCGGCACATTTCGGAAGCTGAATGAAGAAAAACGGCCCAACAGTTATCTGGCCTGGTCAGACCCCGGTGATGTGGCTCGTGTCGAAGATCGTACCTTTATCTGCAGTCTCACCAAGCAGGATGCGGGGCCGACCAACAACTGGGTGCATCCGAAAGAGATGAAAAAAACCCTGACTAAACTGTTCAAAGGGTGCATGCGCGGCCGGACGATGTATGTGATCCCCTTCAGCATGGGCCCGCTCGGCTCTCCCATTGCGAAGATCGGGGTGGAAATATCGGATTCTCCCTATGTAGTCGCCAATATGCGGATCATGACGCGCATGGGCAAGGCGGTCGTGGATGTACTCGGCGACGGTGAATTCGTGCCGTGCCTGCATTCGGTGGGCGCACCTTTGCAGCCGGGACAAAAGGACGTCCCCTGGCCCTGCAACAAGGAAAAGTACATCGTCCATTTTCCAGAAGAACGCTCCATCTGGTCGTTCGGCAGCGGCTACGGCGGCAATGCCCTCCTCGGCAAGAAATGCCTTGCCCTGCGGATCGCTTCCAAAATTGCCAATGATGAAGGGTGGCTGGCCGAGCACATGCTCATTCTGGGGATCGAATCACCGAAAGGTGAGAAGACCTATGTGGGCGCCGCATTCCCCAGCGCCTGCGGTAAAACCAATCTGGCCATGCTGGTGCCGCCTGACACCTTCAAAAAAAGCGGCTGGAAAATCTCGACCGTTGGCGACGACATCGCCTGGATCAAACCGGGTCCGGACGGGCAGTTGTATGCCATTAATCCCGAATATGGCTTTTTCGGCGTGGCTCCCGGCACCTCGGCCAAGACGAACCCCAATGCCATGGCCTCCTGCGCCGCCAATACCATCTTCACCAACGTGGCCCTGACCCCGGATGGTGACGTCTGGTGGGAAGGCATGACCGACACCCTACCAGAGAAATTGACCGACTGGCAGGGCAACGAATGGACTCCCGACTGCGGCAGGAATGCAGCCCATCCCAACTCACGCTTTACCTCACCAGCCGGCCAGTGTCCTTCGATCGATCCGGAATGGGAGAACCCCAAAGGGGTCCCCATGAGCGCCTTTATCTTCGGCGGCCGCCGCAACAACGTCATCCCCTTGGTGTACCAGGCATTCAACTGGAGCTTCGGCGTCTATCTCGCCGCGACCATGGGGTCGGAAACGACAGCGGCTGCCGTTGGGGCGGTCGGCAATGTCAGGCGTGACCCCTTTGCCATGCTCCCCTTCTGCGGCTATCATGTGGCCGATTATTTCCACCACTGGCTCCAGGTTGGCCGCACCACTCCCAAACCACCGCGCATCTTCAGCGTCAACTGGTTCCGCAAGGATGCCGATGGCAAATTCCTCTGGCCCGGCTACGGCGAAAACATGCGCATACTGAAATGGATTGCTGATCGCGTCAACGGCCATGCCGCCGCGGTGGAAAGCCCTCTGGGGTGGATGCCCCGCTACGAGGATCTGGACTGGAACGACCTGGACGGCGTTTCCCGCGAGCAGTTCTACGAGCTGATGTCGGTTGACCGGGATGTCTGGAAGGATGAGATCGTTTCCCACGAGGAACTCTTCGTCAAGATGTACGACCGCCTCCCCAAGGAGTTCCTCCATATTCGCGAGTTGATCCTTTCCGGTCTGTGGCGTTCGCCGGAGCATTGGGAGCAGTTTGATCCAACGTCGGTCGAGGGTTTTAATGACTGAAGCGATTAAATAGTTCCCATCCGGGGGTTCCGGATGGGAACTATGTGTCGGAGGAAGTGGCCAAGGTTCTCTAAAGAGCTGTTGAGTGGTTTAATTGAATAAGTGATTGAGAAAAACCGGAGGGGACGTAGAGTTCCGCACCCCCTCCGGTTTTTTTTTACCGAGGGTTCAAATTGTCATCACGTCATTAGATGCTATACTGAAACATACGCATGCAATGGCGACTGGCTGACGTGACTTTTTGCTGACGTTCACGACTTCACAAAAAGAGGAGGAATCCGATGGGAAAAGGGAACGATGAGGATAAGGCCGGCTCAGGGGAACGGATGTTGGATATGCCGGCTATTCTGGAGAAGAGGGGGATTTCCCGCCGTGACTTCATGAAGTTCTGCACGGCCATGTCTGCTGCGCTGGCGCTCCCCGTGACTTTTGCGCCGCGAATCGCCAGGGCGCTGGAAGAGGTGAAGAGGCCGACCCTCGTATGGTTGGAGTTCCAGGACTGCGCCGGCAATACCGAAGCGCTCTTGCGGGCCTCCAACCCGACGGTGGCGGAGCTGGTGCTCGACGTCCTCTCCGTGGACTACCATGAAACCATCATGGCCGCGGCCGGTCACCAGGCGGAAGAGGCGCTCGCCAAAGTCATAAAGGAGCAGCGGGGGAAATACATCGCGGTGGTGGAGGGCTCCATTCCCCTTAGGGACGACGGGGTCTACTGCTGCATTGGCGGGAGAAGCGCCGTTGACATAGCCCGCGAGGTCTGCGGCAACGCCTTCGCCACCATAGCCGCGGGGAGCTGCGCGGCTTTCGGCGGCATTCCCGCAGCCGCCCCGAATCCGACCGGCGCCGTCGGCGTCAAGGACGCCGTGCCGGGGGCCACGGTGATCAATCTCCCCGGCTGCCCGTTGAATCCCGATAATCTGACGGCGACGGTGGTTCATTTTCTCACCTTCGGCAGGCTTCCCTCTGCCGACTCCCTCGGTCGTCCTCTGTTTGCCTACGGAAAAAGGATTCATGACGCCTGCGAACGCCGGCCGCACTTCGACGCCGGCCAGTATGTGGAGCAATGGGGGGACAGCGCGCACCGCAAAGGGCACTGCCTGTACAAAATGGGGTGCAAGGGGCCGGAGACGTTCCATAACTGCCCTACCCAGCGCTACAACGAGAAGACCAGCTGGCCCGTAGGAGCCGGGCACGGCTGCGTCGGCTGCTCGGAACCGATGTTTTGGGACACCATGACGCCGTTCTACAAGAGGCTTCCCACTGTTCCCGGTTTCGGCATTGAGAGTACCGCGGACAAGATCGGCGCAGGCCTTGCCGTGGCTACGGCGGCGGCATTCGCAGCCCACGGTGTGGTGAGCGCCTTCCGGCATGATGACAAATCTCGCGGGGGAAAGGAGGAGTGATTTCATGGCAAAGATAGTTATCGACCCGATTACCCGAATAGAAGGGCACCTCCGCATCGAGGCCGAGGTCAGCGGCGGGCGGGTTACAGACGCCTGGAGCAGCAGCACCATGTTCCGGGGGATCGAGAAAATCCTCAAATCCAGGGACCCGCGTGACGCCTGGTATTTTACCCAGCGCTTCTGCGGGGTCTGCACCACGGTCCACTCCATCGCCTCCATACGTTGCGTGGAGCACGCCCTGAACATCAAGATCCCCCCCAACGCGGAGATAATCAGAAACATCATTATCGGCATCCAGAGCGTCCAGGACCACGTGATCCATTTTTACCATCTTCATGCCCTGGACTGGGTTGATATTACCTCGGCGCTAAAGGCCGATCCGGCAAAGACCGCCGCCCTTGCGGCCTCCATCTCCGACTGGCCCCTGAATTCACCCACCTATTTCAAATCGGTGCAGGACAAACTGAACGCCTTTGTCGGCAAGGGGCGCTTGGGCCCCTTTGCCAACGCCTACTGGGGGCACCCGGCCTATAAACTCCCGCCGGAGGCGAACCTGATGGCCACGGCCCATTATCTGGAGGCGCTGGAATGGCAACGGGAGGTCATCAGGATCCACGCCATCCTGGGGAGCAAAAACCCTCATCCGCAGACATTCCTGGTCGGCGGGATGGCGATAGCCATTGACCCCGATTCCCAGAGCGCCTTGAACGATTATAAACTGGCTGAAATCAGGAGCCTCCTCGCCAAGGCGAGGGAATTTGTGGAAAAGGTCTACATTCCCGACCTCCTGGCGGTGGCGTCATTCTACAAGGAATGGGCCGGGATAGGGGGAGGGGTGGGGAATTACCTCTCCTACGGTGAATTCCCCATGGACAACAGCGGCAAGCCGGAAAAGCTCTGGATGCCGCCCGGGATTATCATGGGCCGTGACCTGTCAAAGGTCTATCCGGTCGATCATAAAAAGATCAGCGAATACGTCGATCACTCCTGGTACGAATATTCCGTCGGCGCCGGCAAAGGGCTGCATCCCCTGGAAGGAGAGACGGAGCAGAAATACACCGGCCCCAAACCGCCCTACCGGTTTCTCGATACCAGTCAGAAATATTCGTGGGTCAAGGCGCCGCGTTATGAAGACCGTCCCATGGAGGTAGGTCCCCTGGCAAGGCTTCTGGTTGCCTACGCCTCCGGCCATGCGGGAGTGAAGAGTGCGGTGGACGGAGTGCTGGCAAAACTCGGCGTCGGGCCGGAGGCGCTCTTCTCCACCCTCGGGAGGACTGCGGCGCGCGGTGTGGAGACTCTACTGATTGCCCGTGAACTGCCGAAGTGGCTTGATCAGTTGACCGTCAACATTGCCGCCGGCGATCTGGCAATCCACAACAATGAGCGGTGGGATCCATCAACCTGGCCCGCTGAAGCCTCCGGCTACGGCTGGCATGAGGCGCCCCGTGGTGCGCTCGGCCACTGGATCAGGATAAAAGACCAGAAGATTCTCAACTACCAGGCGGTCGTCCCGTCAACTTGGAATGCCTCTCCCCGCGACGCGAAAGGTGCGCGCGGCCCCTATGAGGCCGCTCTGGTGGGTACACCGCTGGCCGACCCCGAAAAGCCCCTGGAGATCCTGCGAACCGTCCACTCCTTTGACCCGTGTCTTGCCTGCGCCGTCCACCTGTTTGATGCGGCCGGCAAAGAGACGGTACGTGTAAAAGTACTGTAGGAGGGATGCCATGGACAACCTGCATAACAAATATGTCTGGGAAGTGCCGGTGCGGGTAACCCACTGGGTGAATTTCCTGGCCATCGTTATTCTCTCCGTAACCGGCGTCTATATCGGTTCCCCCAAAACTCTGGCGCTCAACCCATCCCAGTTCGTGATGGGTTGGGTGCGGTTTATCCACTTTGTCACGGGGTACGTATTTGCCGTTAGCGTCATAAGCCGCATCTACTGGGCGTTTGTCGGCAACCGATACGCGGAGTGGCGGGAATTTTTACCCGTGCTCACAGCCGACGGTCGCAGGCAGATGCTGGAGATGTTCCGCTATTACACCTTTATCGGCAAGAGAGTGCCGCATCCGGTGGGACACAACGCATTGGCCGGGATCACCTACCTGCTGGTCTTCGTTCTCTACCTGGTCATGATCCTCACCGGTTTTGCCCTTTACACAGAGCACGCTCCCCAGTCGTTCGGACACAAGGCGCTCGGGTGGATGTTTCTGCTCTTCAGCAACCAGGGGATGCGGCTGACCCACCACATGACCATGTGGTTTCTGCTTGCCTTCGCCATCCACCACGTCTACAGCGCCTGGTTGATGGACGTCAAGGAAAAGGGGCGGGTCATTTCCAGCATATTCAGCGGCTACAAGCCGGTAAGCGGGAAAAACTGAGGAAACTAACTTGTCTATTCTGGTTTTGGGGATCGGGAACCTGATCATGTCGGACGACGGTGTCGGGGTCAGGGTGGTGCAGCGCCTCCAGGCGCGCTTGCGGGTTCCTCCAGGAGTGACGCTCCTGGATGGCGGCACCCTGGGGCTTGACCTGTTGCCGAGGCTTGATGGGGTTGAGCGGCTTCTGGTGGTTGATGCCGTTGATACCGGCCGGGAGGCGGGGGCGCTGGTAAGGTTGTCCGGAGACGCAATTCCTGCTGTCCTGGAAACGAAACTGTCACCCCATCAGATGGGGCTCAAGGATCTCCTTTCCGTTGCGGATCTGCAGGGGTTCGCCCCCCTGGAGATGGTGTTATGGGGAGTGCAGCCGTCATATATCGGCATGGGTATGGAGTTGTCGCCGGCTGTCGAGGCGCAGTTCGATGCCCTTGTGGATAATGTCATACGGGAGTTAGGGAGGTGGGGTGTTAAAACCGTTGACATTTCAGCAGCCGAAGGTGTATCTATCTGATGATCGTTAACGGGCTTGGAGCTGCACGACCATGCGCCGGAATCTGCCGGAGATAAGAGCTTGTCTGTATGAGCCGTAATCCTGGACATCAAACCTATGGCAGCAAATCGTTTCTCGGTGTCGATAGACCCGTCCTTGAAGCTTTCATGGGGATTCCCGCCATATCGTTCATGTACAAGGGAAATGAAGTGTACGTTTACGAAGAAGCGGGGATAAACACGTTCGAGATCAGCAACGGCGTTGTGGTGAAGAGCAATGCCGTTCCCGACAGAAGAAAGGCCTTTCGGGTAAGCCCCAGTACCCAGGTCAAGGCGAAACTCCGTACACAGGAGGATGAAATAACGGGATATCTCAAGGATATCTCAATCGCGGGGGCTCTCGTCACGATTTCTGCGGCGAACAAATCAAGGCTTGACTGCGGAGCTACCGTCTTTCTCAAGTGCTCCCTCCCTGTGCCGGAGGATAAATCTCCCCACGATTTTGTCGTTAAAAGCACGGTCTATCGTGTCGCTGCGCGAAGCGACACGGAGAGGGTCGTTCTGATCTTCCCTCCATGGGACCACTCTCCGCATCATCAGTTTCTTTCCCGGTACATTCTGTTCCGCCAGGTTGAGATGTTTTTAAAAAGTACGGGCATCTGAACCATCTTCCCACCTGCGTTCTTCTCCTTAAGCCTTTTGTAAGACATATTCTGTCACACTCTTCCCGTACCATGGCTACCGCAATTACTTTTTACGTGTAAACCAAGCTGGTTCTGGAATTGCAGGTTTTCCTGCGTTGAGCGAGGCGCGTTATGATGATGGATATCTCTTTGCTGGAGAAGCTGGAAATACTTGCCGCCGGCGCCAAGTACGATGTCGCATGTGCGTCGAGCGGAAGCCGCCGCAGAAACCGGGAAGGGATAGGGAGCGCCGCTGCCTGCGGGATCTGCCACAGTTGGACCAGCGACGGCCGCTACGTTTCGCTCCTGAAAATCCTCCTCACCAACATATGCATTTATGACTGCGCCTACTGCGTAAACCGCAGGAGTAACGACCTGCGGCGCGTCGCCCTCACCCCCGAAGAAGTCGCAGACCTGACGATCAGTTTCTACCGGCGAAATTACATCGAAGGGTTGTTTCTGAGCACCGGTGTGGTCAAATCCCCCGACTACACAATGGAACTCCTGATAAAGACGGCCCGCCTGCTGCGCGAGGTCCACCGCTTCAACGGGTACATCCACCTGAAGGTGGTTCCCGCAGCCGATCTTCTCCAGGTGGAGGCGGCAGGAAAGTACGCCGACCGGGTGAGCGTCAACATTGAGCTACCGACCCGCGAGAGCCTGGCTTTACTCGCTCCTGACAAGACGAAAGAATCGATAGTCGAGCCGATGCGGCGGGTGAATGAGCTGATCGGTCGGTATCGGGAGGAACGGCGGGTGTTGAGGAGCACGCCGGTCTTTGCCCCCGCAGGCCAGACCACCCAACTGATCGTTGGCGCTACCCCGGAAACGGACCTCCAGATCATCAGGCTTTCGGAAGGGCTCTATAAAAAGCTCGACATGAAACGGGTCTACTATTCGTCATTTGTTCCGGTCAATGGCGGCACGAGGCTCCCGGCGCTCTCCCCTCCACCGCTTCTGCGTGAGCACCGGCTCTATCAGGCCGACTGGCTGCTCCGCTTTTACGGTTTCGACTCCTGTGAGCTTCTGGACGCGCAGCATCCCCATCTCGATGCGGATGTCGATCCGAAATGCAGCTGGGCATTGCGCCATCTCCATCTCTTTCCGGTAGAGGTGAACCGGGCCGACTACGAGGAGCTTGTGCGGGTTCCCGGGATCGGCGTCCGCTCTGCCCAGAGAATTGTCAGGGCCAGACGGCAGGGGCACCTGACATGCGACGATCTGAAAAAACTCGGCGTGGTATTGAAGCGGGCACAGTATTTTCTCACCGCCCGGGGGAAATATTTCGGAGAGTGCCCTCTTGAAGCAGCCGGGCTGCGGGCACGGCTGGCGGAAAAGCCCGTGAATAAGGGAGCAACGCAACAGTTGTCACTGTTTGACCCCGTTGATGCGTTGAATATGCGCTCTTCAATAACCGGAGAGCTTTGAAATGACCATCTATACCTACGACGGCACATTTGAAGGGTTTCTGACCGCCCTGGCCACGGCATGGGAGAGGGGGGAGAAGCCGGTGGAGATCACCCGGACCCCTTTGCTCCAGAGAGGGCTGTTCTCGGAGCTTGTCGATATTGAGACTGCACCGGAAAGGGCCCTCGGCTTTTTCGACGATATTGCGGTGAAGATTTCCCCCTTTGCCTGCCGGACGCTCTACCATGCCTTTCTCTCCGACGCCGCCGGTATGGAAATGGACCTTTTTCGCTATCTGGAACTGGGGTGGCGGGTGGGCCGGAGGTTCGACAGCCTCCTCACCCGCGAAGAGGTGTTGCCGGTGCACCGGCTGGCGCGGAAAGTCGTGCATGAGACCCACCGGATGAAGGGTTTTGTCCGCTTCAAACAGACAAGGGAAGGGTTCTACTATGCCCAACTGGAGCCGGATCACCGCATCCTCCCCCTGATCGCCCCCCATTTCAGCGAGCGATTCAGTGACCAGAACTGGATCATCCATGACATAAGGCGGGGGGAAGCGATCATCCATGATGCGGCCAGGAAGAAGTGGGTGCCGGTGGAGATGGATCTCTGCGGCACACCGGAATTCACGGCAAAAGAACGGCTCTGTCAGGAACTGTGGAAGCGGTACTTTGACCGGATCGCCATCGAGGAGAGGAAGAACCCCCGGCTCCAGGGGAGCAAGCTCCCCCTCAAGTACCGGAAGCACTTGGTGGAGGTTTGAATATGCTGGTTGGGGGAAGGGCAAACGGATTCCACGGTGCACTGTGCCACACCCTCTATCAAAACCGTTGTCGAGCAAGCTGATCTTGGTGTATCTTACCGTAAGAGACTGCATGCTAAAGTGTTTCGGGGAGGAGCAGATGACGGTGCCCAAACGAATCAAAGGAGTTGCCGCTGCAACGCTCATGGCCGGTTGCCTGGTTGTCGCCTTCTGCTCCGGCGGTTGCGCAATTGTTGGGGGGGGCGAGGCGAGCGGCGCTAAAAACTTGAACCGGGAGTTTACACCGGTGCCTGGCAAGAACGTTGTCTTCCACGACAAAAGATTGGCCGGCGAAATCGAAATTACTGATATGAAGTGCACAAAGGCCGGTGGTGTGCAGAAGGCGCAGGTCTCTTTACGTATCTCTCCGAATGCTAAAGATCCGGATGTTGTTCCATTTATGTACCAGTTTTACTGGATTGATGATAAAGGGAAGGAAATCGCTGCCGATACGAACGCATTGCAACCAGCCATCATCTTTGGTGGCGACACAGTAACCATTCATGGTGTTTCGCCAGACCCCGGCGCTCGTGAATTCAAGCTGATTATCCATGGGGTCGACAGAGATCATTGCTGAAAACAAATCTTTACCAGCGCCGCTGCCGTGCGCTCCGACGTGCGGAGAAGGCGGTTCCTGCTTAATTTGTATTAGGCCCTTCTTCTGGTAGCATTTCAGTAGGGAAAAGAGTATAACTTCTCAAATAAAAAAACGGGAGGCAGCCATGAAAAGGACGTTCCTTGCGGCAATAATGGTGTTCATAATACTGGGCTTGGCAGGGTGTGGCGGTGGCGGCGACAGCGCACCCCCGACAATTGTTACGGATATCCTCAGTGACCCGGCGTTTGACGGCGATATCGAGCGAGATCCCCTCACCGGTGCTTTCACGATTACACAGGTCAACACTCAAAGTGTGTTTGCGGGCATAGACCCTGTTACAGGAGCGGAATTCCGTGCGTTCCTGGATTTCCCTCTGACAGGCGTGGTCCCGGGTAACGCCGTCATTGTATCGGCGTTCCTCGATATATTTATCGACGACATTCAACCGCTGGCCGGCACGATTCCAATTCGTATCGACCTTGTTTCCTTTCAACCGCCAACGTTGGTGGTTTCGGATTTTGACCTTAATAGCCAGCGGGCGCTGGCGACTATCACGACTCAGATTTTCCAATCCGACTTCCGTCAACACGTATTGGTCGATGTGACTTCATTGATGGTGGAGGCACAGCGTCTGGGCCTGGCCGACTTCCAGGTTCGAATATTAGAGGATTTAGGGATAGTTTCCCCCGGGCTCATCGAAATCAACGACACCACGGGACCGAATCGGGGAGTTCTTGCACCTCTGCTGCAGGTCACATTTTTCTGACACCGTAGTTAGTGCTGAGTCATGCGCCTTTGGACGTTACATCCTAACTACTTGGACACCAGCGGCCTTGTCGCGCTCTGGCGGGAATCGCTCCTGCCGAGCTTTGACGTTCGCTTAACGACCTGGAAGTTACAAGATATATTCACCATGAAAGTTGACATCAGAAGGCATGCGACGTATATTATTATAAAATGTATACGTCAGCGCATTCGGAGGTTCCCCATGCATACAAAACTCACCCTTCGCCTCGAAGATCAGTTGATCGAGCAGGCAAAATCTTACGCAGCAAAGGCTGGAAAATCAGTATCTCAGCTTGTAGCAGAGTATTTTAAATTACTGACATCCGAGAAAACCAAACCGGTCTCTTCCTCGACACCCGTAACTCAATCCCTTCGCGGACTGTTGCGGGAATCTAAGCTTGATGAAAAGGATTACAACAAGTATCTGGAGAAAAAACACCTTTGAAAATTCTGCTCGATACAAACATAGTCCTTGATCTGCTCATGGATCGGATGCCGTATGCGGATGCCGCAGTTGAACTGTTCTCAAAGGTGGAAGACGGAACTATCATCGGATATTTGTGCGGCACTACGATAACGACCGTATATTATCTTGCATCCAAGACCGTCGGCGCTGCAAGGGCACACGAAGAAATCAAGAAATTGCTGACTCTTTTTGAAGTGGCACCTGTCAACAGGCTTGTTCTCGAATCCGCTCTTGCCATTGATTTTAACGATTTTGAAGATGCGGTGATTCACGAAGCAGCCTGCCATGCCGGAGCTGACGCAATTGTTACTCGCAATCGGAAGGATTACAAGAAATCAAGAATATCAGTCTACACCTCGTCAGAGATGGTCAGAATATTGTCTGCTCAAAGTGATTAAGAGAAGCGAACAATGGGATTGACCGGTCAAGCTGGTCATCTCTCGGTTTACCCACAGAGAAAGGATAACAAATGACGGCATCGACGTTGCTCTACTTCCTCGGCGCATCCGTCGCCCTTACCATAGCGCCCGGTCCCGACAACATCTTCGTCATGACCCAGGGAATCGCCCGGGGGAGAAAACCCGCCATCGTCACGGCCCTCGGCATGTGCAGCGGAATCAGCGTTCATACCACGGCAGCCGCCTTCGGCATCTCGGCGGTGTTCTATTCATCGGTGGTTGCCTTTAATATCGTCAAATACGCCGGCGCCGCGTACCTTCTGTACCTGGCATACAGGACACTGAAGGAACGATCCGCCATAAAGCTCTCCATCGCCGATGACAGGGCCGCGTCAGCCCTGTTCAAGCGGGGCTTCATCATGAACGTGCTCAACCCGAAGGTGGCCATGTTTTTTCTGGCATTCCTGCCGCAGTTCGTAACTCCCGCCCCCGGCTTCTTTCCCCTCCAGATGCTGCTATTGGGGCTCATCTTCATGGTGCAGGCCGTCGTCATTTTCTCTCTGATCGGCTATTTTTCGGGTAGTATCGGCAGCTTCATCTTGGCCAAGCCACGGATCGCCAAGTACTTTGACCGGTTGACCGCGGGAGTCTTCGCGTCACTGGGTATCAGGCTGGCCCTGGCGGAACGGTGAACGGTGAACGACGTGATGGGCGCGAGATCCCCTTTATGAGGATGCAGGAGGAGGGAGTCGTCTACCGGCCGGTCGCGCTCCGTGACGCCATGAACGTTGACTTGAGATGGGGGGTATTTCTCGTGCGAGAAGTTTACAATATGGGCGAAGTCGCTCACGTCATCCAGCTTGCCGTTGCGCCGGTGTTTCTCCTCACGGGGATCGGTACGATGCTCAACGTGATGGCGAACCGGCTGGGTCGCGTTATCGATCGCGCCCGCGTTCTGGAGGCCAGGGTGGAGAGTTCTCCGCCCGAGGTCGGCGCGGCCCTCCATAGGAACCTTGCCATTCTGTCATTGCGCGCAAAGCTCATCGGTCACGCCATCACCCTCTGCACCGCCACCGCCCTGCTGGTGTGCACTATCATCGCTATCCTGTTTCTCGGGAATTTCCTACAGTTCAACATCTCGATTCCCGTGGCCCTGCTTTTCATCATAGCGATGTTGTCATTGGTTCTGGGGCTGCTCGTGTTTCTGCGCGAGATATTCATCGCTACGGCGAGCCTTCGGATCGGGCCTCACTGATTCCGGCGGAGTCGTGGGTGCGCCCATGTCTCGGGCTCACTTTCCTGTCAGAATCCACCGTAAAACGTTAGATACCTATGAATTGGCACGTATACATCATTCTTTGTTCGGACGACTCGCTGTATACAGGCACCACCAACGATATGGAGCGACGGCTGCGTCAACACGGGAACGGACGCGGGGCCAAGTATTTTCGCGGGCGCCAGCCGAGGCACGTGGTGTATCTGGAAAGCGGGCATAGCCGGAGTACAGCGGGCAGGAGAGAAGCCGCGATAAAGAGCATGACGCGTGCCGACAAATGCCTTCTGGTCTTGTCCGATAGTAATGAAATTGCCGCTGCTCGTGAGTCGGGCATGATGGTGGATACACTTTAATGACGGACCTTTACAGACCGATGTTCCTGAGGATGCCCCTGCTGCCGCTGTTTGCAGCCGTTGAGCGCACGTAAAATTCCTGCATGATGAGGTGCATACATGAGCATGCTTTATCGACACGAGCAACGGGGGTATCTCATGACCGGCTCTATGGCAGTGGCCATGGTGGCGGTTTCAGGTGTCATGCTGTCCACCGAGATCACGGTGGGCGGGGTGGCTGTCCTGGCGGTGCTGGCCGCAAGTACCTATCTGTTCCATTCACTTACCATTGAAATTGACGAGAGGGGGCTGGTTTTCTATTTTTCAAATGGCATAGTGAAGAAGAGAATAACACTGGAAGATATTGATACGGTGGACGTTGTGAGCAATCCCTGGTATTACGGCTGGGGGATCAGGTTTACCCCCCATGGCTGGTTGTTCAATGTTTCCGGGCTGAAAGCGGTCGAGATTCGTACGCGACATAATAAACGGCTGCGCATCGGCACGGATGAGCCGGAAAAGGTGAAAGAGGTTATTGATACGCTGCGAGGTGTCTGAGCCGGAGTGTCGTCACCCCCTTGATCGTTACTCGCTGCAGCCGCAGCCTTTCAGGTCGTCGCCGGCAAACGGAATTTTCTTGCCGCACTTCTGGCACCGCCAGAAGAGCCCGCCTCATCCGGGGAGGAGGACCATCAGCCCTTTGCATTCGGGGCATTCCTTGTGGGTATCCATATCAGACCTCCAATGGTTTTACTTGAATAAAGTCTAACCGCCGGGCGATTGAAAAGTCAACGAAATAGTACGATTATTGAAACCCAAACCTTGTGGCAGGCCGCCGGGTGCACTTATCTGACGCTCACCTCAAGGCTCCCCACCCCGGAAATATCGGCGACCAGCCGGTCGCCTGAGGTGATGGGGCCGACACCGGCGGGTGTGCCGGTAAGGATCACGTCCCCCGGCTCCAGGGTGAAAATGCCGGACATATGGCTCACAATCTCGGCGATCCGGTGGATCATCAGGGAGGTGTTGCCGTCTTGCCTCACGACGCCGTTGACCGTGAGCCTGATCCGAAGGTTCTGGGGGTCTTTCACCTGCGAGGCCGCCACGAAATCGGATAGGGGGCACCCGGTGTCGAACCCCTTGGCGATCTCCCACGGAAGGCCCTTCTTCTTCAATTCCGCCTGCACGTCCCGCAGGGTCAGATCAATGGCGACCCCGTAACCGGCGATGAGGCCCATTGCCTCCACCACCGGGATATCCTTCCCCTTCTTCCCGATCAGAAGCGCCAGTTCCGCCTCGTGGTGACATTCCTGCGAATAGGGGGGGATGACGATCTCTTCCCCCTTACCGATAACGGCAGTGGCCGGTTTTATGAAGATAACCGGCGCTTCGGGGGTCTCGTTTCCCAGCTCCTTGATATGCTCGGCATAGTTGCGGCCGATGCAGAGGATTTTGCCGATGGGGTACTCTTCGTTAGTGCCGACAAGTCTGATGGTTCTCAAGGTTTCCTCCGTATTTAAAATAAGTGAAGGGTGAAGGGTGAATTGAGGCTTCATGTTTTTTCACGTTTCACTTTTCACAGGTTGCTCACCTTGCAGCATTCTCCGTCCAGCTTGCACCCCTGCCAGGTGTTACGCCGCTTCAGCTCGTTTATCACCGAATACCACATCTGGTTGTTTTTCAGGTCCCATGTGGGGGCAACCCGGATGGCTAGGGGCGCCGAGCCGTAGAGCCGCTGGATGGCCATATGCGCCGGAATCCGTTCAAGAAAGTCGCAGACGGCCGCCACATATTCTTCGTGGGTAAGCGGGGCAAATGTTCCGCGGTAGTATAAGTCGGCCAGCGCGGTCCCTTTGACCGCGTGGAGCTGGTGGAGCTTCAAGGAATTTATGGGAAGCGAGGCGATCAACTCGGCGGTTTTCAGGAACCCGCCGCGGGTCTCACCGGGAAAGCCGTAGATGAGATGGGTGCAGATGTCGATGCCACGGTGGGCTGCCCGCTCGATGGCTTCGAGATATTCGTCCAGGGTATGGCCGCGGTTTATCTGCCGGAGAATGGCGTCGTCCATGGATTGCAGCCCCAGTTCCAGGCAGACGTAACGGCTTTGCGCCAGCTCCTCCAGAAGCTCAAGCGCCTCGCCGGACAGGGCATCGGGTCTCGTGCCGACGGAGATCCCCACCACGTCGGGGTGGGCCAGTGCCCGGCTGAAAAGATCTCGCAGCTTGGCAACAGGGGCGTAGGTGTTGGTGTGCTTCTGGAAATAGATGATGAATTTTTCGCTCCCCAGCCTTTTTCGATGGTAGGCCATCCCCTCCGCCATCTGGGCTTCGAGCGGAATATCGGGCTGAGTGCCGCCCGGGGAGAACGAGCTGTTGTCGCAGTATATGCAGCCGCCGCTCCCCCTTGTTCCGTCGCGATTGGGGCAGGTGAAGCCGCCGTCCACGTTGACCTTGCTGACCCGGCAGCGGAACCGGCGGCGCAGATAAGAGCCGTAAGAGTTGATGCGGAGATCCTTGTGGATAAGACAGTCGGGCATGGCTTAATCTTCTTGCTTTCCGGTTGCTGGAAGGAGCGAAAGGAGCATTTCCGTCTCCTGACGCGGCTTTTCGTCGGCAATGATCGCGGATATGAGGGCAATTCCATGGGCGCCGGCGGCAATGACCTGCCGGGCGTTATTCCTGTTTATCCCCCCCAGGGCAAAGACCGGTATCTCCAGAAGTTTTGTCACGTCCGCCAGTTTGGCCAGGCCTACCGGATCTCCGTAGGGAGCCTTGGAGGGAGTGTAAAATACCGGACCGAAGGTGATGAAGTCGGCTCCTTTTTCCTGGGCGGTGATGGCGCTTACCTGGTTGTGGCAGGAGACGCCGAGCAGTTTGTTCTCGCCGAGGAGTGCCCTGGCCTTGTAGATGGGGAGGCTGTCCCCTCCCAGGTGGATGCCGTCCGCATCCACGGCCAGGGCGATGTCAAGCCGGTCGTTGATGAAAAGCCCGGCACCATAGCGGGAGGTCAGCTTCCGCAGTTCATGGGCCATTTCATAGAGATCCCGGCTGAAGACATCCTTTTCCCGCAGTTGGACCGCCTTTACCCCTCCTTTGAGGGCCTCTTCGACCACTTCGAGCAGGTTCCCACTGCGAGCCTGCCTCCTGTCGCTAATCAGGTAGAGATTGAAGTCAATCCGGTGGCGGGTCGGCTCCTTCACTCGATTATTCCCTCGACGGGGCTTGATGCTGTAGCGTAAAGCTTTTTGGGGATCCGCCCTGCCTGATAGGCGAGTCTGCCTGCCCGGACCGCCAGATTCATCGCTTCGGCCATGGCAATGGGGTCCTTTGCCCCGGCAATGCCGGTATTCATCAATACCCCGTGGCATCCCAGTTCCATGGCGATCGCAGCGTCGGAGGCGGTGCCGACCCCAGCGTCGACGATGACCGGAACCTTCACGGTCTCCAGGATGATGCGAATGTTATAAGGGTTTCTGATGCCGAGACCGCTGCCGATCGGTGCGCCTAAAGGCATGACGGCGGCACAGCCGATATCTTCCAGTTTTTTGCAGACTATGGGATCGTCGGTCGTGTAGGGGAGGACCGTGAATCCTTCCTTGATCAATACCTTGGCCGCCTTCAGCAGTTCTTCGTTATCCGGAAACAGAGTCTTTTCGTCACCCAGCACTTCCAGCTTTACAAAGTCGGAGAGCCCCGCCTCCCTGGCCAGACGGCAGGTGCGGATGGCGTCTTCCGCGGTGTAACAGCCGGCGGTGTTGGGGAGGAGCGTATATCTTCCGGTGTCCAGATAGTCCAGGAGCGACTCTTTGCTTCGGTCCGATATGTTCACCCTCCGCACGGCTACGGTGACGATCTCTGCTCCCGACACTTCTATGGCCTTGACCATCTGCTGAAAGTCGGCGTATTTGCCGGTTCCCACCATCAGCCTGGAGGTGAATTCCCGACCGGCGATGACGAGTTTGTCTGAATTTGACATATATACTCCTTTATAAAAACAGTATTTTCTTACCCGCCCCCCACGAAGTGCACGATTTCGATCTTATCACCTTCGTTGAGCATAGTGGTTGCGTACTCTCTCTTTGGCAGTATCTCCAGATTCAATTCTACGGCGACCCGTCTGGAGTCTATATTCATAGATTCCAGCAGGTTGAGCATCGAGATGCTTTCCACGATCTTCTGTTCTCCGTTGACGGTAATTTCCATCTTGATTCCTCTCCGTGTTTTGAATCAAAAATGAGAAAAGCCGCGGAAGCGGCTTTTCGTCAGGAATACCTGAACGGTGCGCTTCCCTACGCCGGCATTACCCGGATCAGGTACAAAGGGTTGTCCGTTCTTCAAAACGGACTCTCAGTCGAAACTCCCCCAGCGGTCAGTTGTGACAATTATGTTTAAATGTTTGAAATACGAAAGGTTTATGGACCTTTTCAGAAGTAAACTAGCAATATTGAGCGCTTCCTGTCAACTCTTTTCTTGGGCGTCGGCATGCCTTATTTATCAAGGAAATGTGTTATTAAAAAGGCTTATCCCTTGATCCATCGTTTTTTGCGATAGACGTTACTCAAATCCTCAAGTGATTCCTCTTCCCGCTTGATCTCTTCCATGCAGAACGTCCAGATATGGTAGCTTTCCAGTCCCAAGATGGTAATGCCGGCAGCAAAGACGGCCAGGAAATTCTCATTGAGGGCGCCGGAAAAGTGATAGAAAAAGTAGAAACCCGCGAGATATCCCACATGGGCTATCCCGCTGTAGTGGGTGGACGCACTCATCATCCTTGACAGGACGAGGATGATGGCGGAAAAGCTGTAAAGCATGAGTGCCGCACTGATCATGTTGGAGGAGGGAGGCCGCCCCAGGATGGCCCGTATATGGGGGGAAAAGGAAGGAAGAAAATCGAAATCCCTGACAGCTCCTATGCTGACGACCATGAAGATGGCAATAATATAAAAACCCCGGTACGCCTTTGCCTTCAGCCGCCGGATATTGCCCAGCACCTCCGTCACCTTTTTATGCAGGTCGGGGTCTATATCAGAATCATTAATCTGATGGGGCTGGCTGTTCTGGTTCTCCATGGTGATCTTTCATCTCCGGCTGTGTCGAGGCGGGAGTCGGGATGCAGATCACCTATGGGCTGTCCGCTTCCGTAGTCGCCTTCTTGTTTAACGTTTTCTGCCCGTCTCGCAAAACCTCCAGTTCTTGTCCGGCTCTTTTTAACTTGAGCGACACATCCCTGACGTCGTTGGCAAGATCGGTCAGCTCACCGGTAATTCCGGGGAGTTCAGCATCCAAATTACCACGGCTCACCTTGGCTGTAAATTCTTTAATTTCCTGGAGGGGAACGAAGACATTTCGACGGAGGAGGGCGGATACCCCTCCGATTGTCAGGATGAGTACCATGACGCTGAACACCATCATTCTGCTCCGCATGAGGGAGAGGGTTTTCAGGAGTGGGGCGGCCGAGAGGCCTATGTCTAGAGTGCCCAAGACCTTTTGCCCGGCCGTGTGGAAATGGCAATCGGCATTGTAACATGCGGGCTCATTGTAGACGGGGGCGGTGATTGCCAGGACCTCTATCCCCCGTTCATTTTTGAATCTGCGTGCCTGTTGCATGACCCCGAGGCTCGATGTCGGAACCGGCCCGGTGTGGCATCCGATGCAACCCGCAGTCTTTTTGTCCACAAGACGGTTTATCTCTTTGTGATTTTGCGAGAACATGATGAGCCCCTTCTTATTGAAGATGCGCACATGTTCTACCCCTTGCTGGGCGCCGACGTTGTCGATGATGTTGCTCAGCATTTCACGGTCAGATTTGAGCATTGCGTAATGGGTTGATTTTATGATGGTATCGGCTAGATTGGTTTCGTAATGGACCGCATCGTTAATCATGTCGGTTTTCATGAGGGAATAGAGAAGAATGCAGCAGACGATTACAAAACCGGTCACCGCCAATGCTACCGGCACGATGGCCCTGGCAGTTATTGTTTTAAACATAAGGATTCCCCTTCGGTCGCAACTTCGCTTCTGCATATTATGGTAGGGGCAACCCTTGTGGTTGCCCAGGTTAGGGCGGGCACAAGGGTTGCCCCTACCGAGGATTTACAGGCTACTTATGACATTTGTCGCAGTTTTCTTTTACCGTGAAGGCAGACTTGCCGTCGTGACATGCGCCGCACGATTTCCCTTGTTCCATTTCGGTCATGGATACCGCCTTGTTTCCGGATGAGGGGCGGTAGATGCCGGTATGGCATTCACCGCATTTGTACATGCCGAGGTGGAAGGTATGGCTGAACTTCACATTGCCTATGTCTTTTAACTTGAAATCGACCTCTTTGACCGGGTGGCATTTTGCGCAGTCGGCAACTGCGAAGGCATCTTTGGCGTTATGGCATGCACCGCAGGATTTCCCCTTTTCCATCTCCGCCATGGAGACACGTTTATTGTTGGGTCCGGCCGCATAGAGCTTTGAGTGGCAATCGCCGCACTTGTACATTTCAATATGCTTCTTGTGGCTGAAGTGGGTGGGGCCGGTTTCCTTGACTTTGAAGGTTATTTCCTTGACCGGGTGACATGTGGCGCACTTGCCTATGTCAAATGCCTTTTTCCCGTTGTGGCATGCGCCGCAGGATTTCCCCTTTTCCATCTCCGCCATGGAGACATGTTTATTGTTGGGTCCGGCCAAATAGAGTTTGGTGTGGCATGAGTTACACTGCATGGTTTTCAGATGCTTGGTGTGGCTGAAGGCAACCGGCCCGGTTTCCTTGACTTTGTAGGTGATATCGCGCACCTTGTGGCATTCCGTGCACTTGCTTATAGTGAAGGCAGTCTTGCCGTTGTGACACATACCGCACGATTTCCCCTTTTCCATGTCCGCCATAGTGTAACGGACGTTCAGCCGCATGTTGGCGTTATGGCACGCCTTACAGCTTATATTGGCAGTTTTCTTCGCCTTTTTTTTCAGGTGTGCGTTATGGCTGAACACAACCTTTCCCGCACCCTTGGTATCGAAGGTTACGTCTTTGAGTTCCAGTGCCGTTGCAAATGTGACGCTGCAAGCCATTAAAGCCAGAATAAGAGTCCCCCTGAATTTCATGCTTTTCTCCCCTGGAAAATAAAATAATATGCCGGACTGTTTAAGTCCGGCATTGGATTCTAGCTCAATCAATATCATTTATCAATTAATTTATTTTTACGCGCACTGTACCACCGGATTATTCAGGCCGGTCATTCTCCATCATTCATAGTGGTATAGCTGTTGGGAGAGAGGGGAGATTCTACCTTGCTGCGGTAGGTTCCAAGCGTTGCGGACCCGTCAGCAACCGAGTAGGAAGCGCCTGCTTTGGCGGTGGCCAGTTCTTCCACAGGCTCGTCCGCAGTTTTCCATTGGAAAAGGATCGGCAGCCGGTAGAGGATGAAGCGGTAGACCGTAATATAAATCGCGAAAATGGTAATGGAGATAAGGACCTCACGCCAGTGGGGTATTTCACGCTCCGCCAGTTTCCAGTTGAAGGTTATCATGGCGGTATTCACCCTGTTGAGCACGACACCGAAGACCGTCATGAAGGCGGCGAAGCGGACCAGACCGACCTTCTCGTTTCTGATGGCATAGGCAAACAGCCCAAGCGGCAGGATGACTCCGAAGAAGATTTCGAACATGAACCACTGTCCCCAGCCGGTGGCGAGGTATTCCCACTTGTTGTCGTGGGCTATGCCGATCAGCTTGATGGTGAGGTACGTGGCAAGACCCATGCTGGCCCCCTTGGCAAGGGCGATGGTGAGTTTGTCCAGATTGTCGTTGAAGTTCTTGTCCAAGCGCCAGGTCATGGTTTTTCTGGCGATGGTGCTGACGGCGATGACCATGCAGAGCCCGCCCGGCAGGGAGGAGACGAAGAAGTGAAGCCACTGGAATGAGGCGGAATACCAGAGCGGGTGAACCTTGCCGGGGGCGTAGGTGAAGAGTGCACCCAGGGCGCCCTGGTGGAGGGTGGAGAGGATGATTCCCGCAACGGTGAGACCGAGAGTGATCTTTCTGACTCCCCGTTTGCCCATCGGGAAACCTATCCATTCGAAGAACGCCACGGAGACCTCGGCTACCTGAACGGATAGATAGGTGGCAACATGCCACGCCACCAGGAAGAGAACCGCTGCGGGACCGAAGGAGACCACCATCGGATAGGGAAGGCGCCAGGGCTGCCCCAGGTCCACCATGAGGTAGATGACCGCGAATAAGTAGCCCAAGAGGCCGTTCAAAAGCCCCAGCCGTTCTATGGGCTCGAAATCATGGCGACCGAAGACCTCACATGTGGTTCCCAACTGGAAGCCCGACGAGGAGAGGGGTACCATGGCGAAGAGCCCGAATCCGAGAAACATCCCCCAGGGATAATCATTAGAACTGTGGGTTACCCAGCCGAGCCCGAAGATGAAGCGGCCGAGGATGATCGGAATCCCGACCGCAAAGATAGCTGCCAAGAGCCAGTTGAAAGGGTTTCGCAGGGCCTGGCCGATATACTGCTGAGGGGTGAGGCCCAGGAGCAGTTTTTCTTTCAGGCTCCATTTTGTCTTATTGGTGTCCTTGTAGAGGGAATCGACTATTCCCACTCCGTTTTCTCTATACGTTTTCATTTCTTGGCGTCCTCCTGCTCCGATTTTGAATGTGCATCATGTCCATGGCCGCCTTCATGGCCCTTGTTGCGGGTGGACAGCAGGTGGAAGCCGGTAAACAGGGCGGGCCAGATGGCGAGGACCATGGGGACCGTGCCGAGGAATTCCTTCACGTTGGAAATAATCGGGTCATTCCCCAGGGTGGTATCAAAGCCGACCTGCTCGAACGGGACGCCGGAGAGGTAGAGCCATCCGGTCCCGCCTACTTCCTTCTCACCATAAAGGTGGTCCACGTATTTGTCGGGAGTTTCCCTGATCCGTTCGTGTCCCATCTTGATCAGGTCTTTGCGGTAACCGAAGGTGAGGACCTCTTGCGGACAGATTTCCACGCATGCGGGTGGCCTGCCGAATTTTACGCGGGTGTCATAACAGAAGATGCATTTCTTGACTATCGGGTTTATGGCGCTGGAATAGCTGTATCCCGGTACATTGAACGGACAGGCGATCATGCAGTTGCGGCAACCGACGCATATCTTGGAATTATAGATGACCGCCCCTTCCTTGGTTTTTGTGTAAGCGTTGACAAAGCATGAGGTGAGACAGGCAGGTTCATTGCAATGGTTGCATTGGATCTTGCGGTGTACCGTTTTACCTTCACTTGCGGTTTCATACCGGTTGACAACCGTATACGCATTTTCGTCAGGACGCCGCTTCTCCTTAAAGACCGACTGATCGTCAAACGATACTTTCGGTTCGGGGAGTCGCTGTTCCTTGTTGCAGGCCGCCTCGCAACTCCGGCAGCCGATGCAGCGGGTCAGATCCACGAGGACCCCCATCGCTTCGGGATATCCTTCAAAGGAACCGGCACCCCAGGCTTTGTTTGAAATGCCGAGCGAGGTTGCAGCTCCGCACATCAGGCAGCCTTTCAGGAAATCTCTTCGTTTCATGATTAATTTCTCCTTCGGTTCGAATTTCATCTATAATATTAACGAATCACTCTTTCAATGACCGGAGTGTTTGCCCTCGACTTTTTTCGGCGCATACTCTCCGGCGTTGTAGAATTTATCGCCTTCTTTATTCCTCGGATGACAATCCTGACAGCCGGTCGGCCCTCCGTTTTTCTCGTGGCAACCCATGCAGCTCAGGTGGTAAGCCCCTTTAAGACCGGGCTTATCCAGGTGATACGTGTTAAGGTTCTTCTCTCTCAACGTAGCGGCGGAGAAAGGCTGTGATAAGTGACATCCCTTACAGGCCACAGTCTTTGTTTCACCGCTGTTCCGGTGGCATCTGATGCAGTTCCGGTCCTCAAAAAGTGTGCCGGTCGTGTGGTGATGACAATCACTGCAATCTTTGGTTAGCTTGATGTGTTTGGCGTGGTCAAATTTTACCTTTTCGTACAGTTGCGCCAGGGAATCCAGGTTTATGGAATCCGGCACGTTTGCACCCCGACAATCGGGCGGGGCCAGGTACAGCACCAGCGTTATGACCCCCCCGATGAGCCAGTTCCTGACAGCATACATATCGCATTCTCCTTTTTTATAATTATGACGGTCTCAAATGAATCCAGCATATTTCATCGTGCGTAACAAAACGTCTCTTCCGGGATTCGCATCTTAAATCCATGTCTGCTCGTGAAACAGTTTGTTTTTATTTATGAATCTCATCTGACTTGTGGATATATCTGTAGAACATGGGGAAGCCGACAAAAAACGCTACACAGATTAGATATTCGACCCCTTTAATGTACTGATAGAAATCCACCAGTGTATAGACTGACTTGAACTCCCCGACTGTTGTGATAAGATCTGGCATGGTTACTCCTCCTTTTCGGTAATGGTTTTCAGTTCTGATTTTAGTTTGTTTCTGCCCGGCGCTTTACGAGCGCCGGGCAGATGCACTCATTCACTTATTTGACTTTTACCTGCTCTTCTTTTGCAGTCCCGGATGCCATGCTCCTGATCATTCCCCACAGGGTGATGAGGGCCGGAATCAACTGAACAACGACTACCAGTGCGCAGAAACCCAGGAATACCAGTACCAGTATCCCACTGCTGTAAACCTTGTGAGTATCGGCGGCAAAAGCGGGGGTGATGGCGGTGAGTACCAATGCCAATGTGGTGATAAACATTCTTAATTCTCTCATGACAGCCTCCTTTGTTGGGGTTATTGTTTCTTTTACCGATTTGGAATGCATCTGCTCATCTTTTAAGAGCGCCTCTCTCAACTGCTTCTGCGGTTATCAAAGGCGCATTTCACAGCCTGTCTGATCTCTTCCCTGTCTTCAGGTTTTACCGGCTTCAGTGCGTGATAGAAAATCCCTTCTTTGCGCAATTTGCGGATCAAAGGCAGAGAAATTTCATTTGTGACCAGAATGACCGTCAGGTCCCGGTTGCACTTCTTCAGCAGGGGGATCAGATCGGTGGCCGTCATTTCATCAAATTCACTGCTGATCAAAACTACCTGGGCGGTTTTCTTCAGTATCCCGTGCAGTGCATTGGCTGCTGAATTAGTTACCGTCACGTTGTATCCGGCTTCGATAAATATGTCGGCCATCTGCTTCCGGGAATCCACATCTTCGTCCGCTATGAGAAGTCCTTGCATCATCATAAGCCCCTGTTTACTCAATGTTGGCAGCCGTGCTGACCGAAGGTTTATGATATCCTGTCGTTCTCTTTGCCCGCAGGAACTGTGCTCTCTTTTGGGGCCGAGGAAAACAGCCCTTTCACCATCGACACGAACAGCATAACGCCCGGAAACAACTGGAATACGATTACCAGGGCTCCGAACCCCAGGAAAAGAGCGAGGACCAGACTGTTTCCTTCGTGTTCTGCCCCGCTTGCTGCAAAAGCCACTGAAGCGCTGCCAATGAGGAGAGTAATTAACGCTTTTTTGATCGAGTTTTTCATGATGTCCCTCCTTTTTTGGCTTCCTTAATAATTTCTTCTTTGAACAGGGATATTGCACCGACCATGCCGGAATTAAATCATTTTTATTATGCTTTGTTAAGTTGCCGGAATTAAAGGATTCTATGGATGGAGGCGGTGCCCTTCCCAAGACGTCTGAGGGCAAAAATGTATATTGTTTATATACGGGTGATATGTGTGAAAGTAGGATGCGGGGCTGATGTCCGCCCTAAGTGGCTTAAATAGCAGATATTTTTTGTGTT
Organism: Geobacteraceae bacterium; assembly: GCA_009773645.1. Classification (GTDB taxonomy): domain Bacteria; phylum Desulfobacterota; class Desulfuromonadia; order Geobacterales; family Geobacteraceae; genus WSYB01. The sequence continues at coordinate 46,267 of WSYB01000015.1, read as the reverse complement.
GTCAGGGTGTATAGAAAAATATTCACATTGTATTTAACTTTATAACATCTTTTAATGGTGTCATGTGAAAGGGTAATGTGGCGGCCGTGAGCCTGGAGTGAATCACCTTGGCTATTCCCATATAATCCTTGCGAGCGCCCGGTGTTTTGGGTTATAAATATTCTTACAATGTCATAATAATAATATTTTAAATAGTTGTGGCAGCGAGAGTTTTATGAAGGTTTGGGTATGTAATTAGATATTCCGGACCATACATAGCTGCCGGGTGGTTTATGCTCCGAAAAGATTCCCAGTGGAGGCTGAGCCCTCTCAATATCTCCCTCCTCTATACGCTCATCGGTGTCCTCTGGATATTGCTTCCCAATCAGTTTCTCTCGGTTATGTCCAATGAACCGAAAGTGTTCAGGAGACTGGAGAACCTCAACCAGGGCCTTTTCATCATCGTTACGGCTTGGGCGCTTCATTTTTTTATCTGTCACAGCGAAGCAGCGGTCAGGCGCAGGCAGGAGTCTCTGCGGAGGGTCAACCGCGCGCTCAAGGCATTCACTGAGTGCAATCATACGCTTATCCGTGCAGCCGATGAGCTGGAAATGATGAACAGAATATGCGAGACAATTGTGAAGATTGGGGGATACCGCCTGGCATGGGTGGGTATTGCAGAGAACGACGAGGGGAAAACCGTCCATCCGGTGGCTCAGTACGGGGATGAGGGGGGGTATCTGGAAACCCTGAAAGTCAGCTGGGACGACACGGAAAACGGAAGGGGCCCAACCGGCATGGCGATCCGAACTGCCATGACGAGCGTTGCCCAGCATATTCTAACCGATCCAAGATGGGAACCGTGGCGGGATAGGGCGCTCAGGTACGGGTTTGCTTCCGCCATCTCCCTTCCGCTCATTAGTGATGGGCAAGTCTTTGGCGCGCTTGTCATTCTATCGGGCGAACCGGGGGCCTTTGACCGTGATGAGATGAAACTCCTTGAGGAGTTGGCCGAAAATCTCTCCTTTGGTGTTACAACCCTCAGGATGAATACGGAGCGGAAGAAGGCGGAGAAGGAAAAGAAACTTCTTGCATCGGTGGTTGAACAGGCGATGGAAGGGATTATCCTCTTTGACAGCGACGGTACGATTCAATATGTGAACCCTGCTGTCGAGAGAATTACCGGCTATGCGCCGAGCGAGATGATCGGCCAGAACAGCCGAGCACTGGGAGGTGAGGAGCAGAACAGGGAATTTTACGAGGCAATCTGGAATACCCTTTTCCGGGGTGAGGGGCGGACCTGCAATTATATCTACAACGTTAAAGATAACTCACTCTATGAAATCGATTCGACCATCTGGGCCGTTTCCGATATCCCTGGCAATGTGAGCAACTACGCAGCCTTGATCCGGGATGTGACCCGTGAGGTCCAACTGGAACGACAGCTCCGGTTGGCGCAGAAAATGGAGGCCATCGCGACACTTGCCGGAGGGATTGCCCACGATTTCAACAACAACCTTGCGGCCATCATTACCTGTACCGAGATGGCGCGAGACGACGTGCCGGAAGGGTCACCCGTCAGGGAGCTGTTGGACGTCGTCCTTAAGGCCGGTTACCGGGGAAGGAACCTGGTTAAGCAGATTCTCACCATAAGCTGCCAGGGGGAACAGGAGAGACAGCTGGTCCAGGTTGAACTCATCGTGGAAGAGTGTCTTAAATTGCTCAGGGCCTCTTTTCCCGCGTCCATCGAGATCCGCCAACATTTCTCGGACAGGCTGGGAGTGGTGCTGGCCGATCCGACGCAGATCCATCAGATCATCGTTAATCTCTGCACCAACGCCGCCTACGCAGTGCGTGAAAAGGGGGGGGTGTTGGAAATAAGCGTGGCAAATGTGGACCTGGATGCCGATGCTGCATCTGATTTTCAGGATCTGCAGGCGGGTAACTACCTGAGGCTTACTGTGAAGGATACGGGTCACGGAATGACTCCTGAGGTCATGGAGCGGATTTTTGATCCTTTCTTCACCACCAAGGGAAAGAGTGGGGGCACGGGGCTCGGACTTTCCGTCATTCACGGCATAGTGAAAAACCACGGCGGGGCCATTACTGTCGACAGTAAACCGGGTGAGGGGGCCACCTTTCACGTTTATCTGCCTCGTATCGACAGTTCCAGAGAGGTGGCGAAAGGTGAGTCGCCGATTCTCGCTCCCAAGGGGAGCGAACGGATTCTTTTCGTTGATGACGAAGAAGACGTAGCGTTTGCCGGGCAAAAAATGTTAGAGCGGTTTGGTTATGAGGTTGTTGTAAAAAACGGCAGCCAGGAGGCGCTGGAACTTTTCCGAGACGATCCGAACCGATTTGACCTTGTTTTTACCGACCAGACCATGCCGGGCATGACCGGGACGGAGTTAATTAAAGAAATCCACTGCATCCGTCCCGATATTCCGGTTATTCTCTGTACCGGGTTGGGCCCAGCTGCCAGCGGAGCCATAAGCCAGGAAGAAAAAAAGACGATGGGAATCCGGGAGTTGGTGCTTAAACCACTCGATCAGTCGGAAATGGCGAGGATTATCAGGCGCGTGCTGGACAAAAAACAGTAAACCTAGAAAAAGCATTTTGAACACGGATCAAATCTGATTTATACGGATTTTCACGGATTTAAACCACGGAGAGCATTAACCCAAAAGATTGTGGTAGTAAGCCGGTTTATCTCCTTGAATTATCAGTTTTAATCCGCTTTTTCCGTGTTAATCCGTGTCCAATTGCCGTTTTTAGGTTAAACGATGCAACCTACCCGTGTAAGTACACTTCACGCCATGTGGTTGGCAAATCAATACACGCAGCAGCGTGTAAGAAGAATTGGGAATAAGGTAAAAGAGGGTATCATGGCGAGAGTTCTGATCATTGATGATGACGATACAATCTGCAGTTCTTTGTCTTTTGTAGTCAAGCGGATGGGGCATGAAGCCGTTTGTGCGAACACCCTTGGTGCAGGGCTTGAACTGGCTAACTCGCAACCGTTTGATGTGGTTTTTCTCGATGTGCGGATGCCTGACGGAAACGGGCTGGAGATGTTGCCTAAAATTGAAGAAACCCCGTCTTCACCTGAAATTATCATCATCACCGGGTTCGGTGACCCTCACGGGGCAGAACTGGCAATAAAGAGCGGCGCCTGGGACTACGTTGAAAAGGGGTCTTCTGTAAAAGAGATAAGTCTTCCGCTGGGTCGCGCCCTTCAATACCGGGAACAGAAAAAAAGCGGGAGTAACGTCCAGAACGTGATTGCTCTGAAGCGGGAAGGAATTGTCGGGAGCAGTCCCAAGCTGAAGGCCTGTCTTGACCTTGTAGCCCAGGCTGCGGGCAGCGATGCAACTGTGCTGATTACGGGGGAGACCGGATCGGGGAAGGAACTCTTTGCCCGCGCAGTTCATCAAAACAGCCTCCGAGCCAATGGGAATTTTGTGGTTGTAGACTGTGCCGCCCTTCCTGAGAACCTTATTGAGAGCCTCCTGTTTGGCCACGAAAAAGGATCCTTCACCGGAGCTGAACAGAGCCGGGAAGGGTTGATCCGTCAGGCAAACGGTGGGACACTCTTTCTGGATGAGGTGGGCGAGCTCCCTATGGCTTTGCAAAAGGCTTTTTTGAGGGTCATTCAGGAACACCGCTTCCGTCCCATAGGGAGTCACCGGGAGATTGAAAGCGATTTCAGGCTGGTGGCGGCGACCAACCGCAATCTCGATCAAATGGTGCAGAACGGCCAATTCCGGGGTGATCTTTTATTTCGCCTCCAGGCATTTGTTTTAGAACTTCCCCCCTTGAGAGAACGCCATGAGGATATCAGGGAATTGACCAGATATCATATCGACAGATTTTGCGATCGCTATGGACTTGCGCCAAAAGGGTTTTCTCCCGATTTCCTGGAAACGATCACTGCTTATACGTGGCCCGGAAATGTGAGAGAGCTTGTCAATACCTTGGAGCGGACGGTTGTTGCAGCGCGCTTTGAACCGATTCTTTTCCCCCAGCACCTGCCTGCTCATATCCGCATTCAGGTTGCGCAGGCGTCTTTGGGGCAAGAAGTTCACACAGAAAACAATTTATCGACGAATCTTCCCGAGACACTTCCAAAACTTCATGAGTATCGGGAATCGATTTATGCCCAGATGGAAAAGAACTATTTACAAGAACTGATGTCGCGGTCTGCAGAAAATATCGGCGAGGCATGCCGTATATCCGGGTTGTCCCAGTCCCGTCTTTATGCCCTCCTGAAAAAGCACGATATACCCCTTTCGTAAAGCTAGAATAATTACATTATTGCATGCAAATTTTTTCTTGCCGGACGAGAAAATTCCTGCCCGGCAAGAAAAAATCTTGCTCGCGTCCATCCCAGTTCTCCTTCCTCTTTAGTCGGGTAACTTGCCGAAATATAAACAATAATTCATCCAGATCACCCTGTGGCCCCAGAAGAAGCTTCGAAGTAAGGGATAACGACCGTATTATCGGCATACAAAATTAAAGACTAGTAATATTGTGAAATTGTTCAGGTAATAAATTAATAATAATTTAATTACCTGATTTTAACAAAGTTGGTATTAAGGTTGCTGTATATTAAGTAAAATCTAATTTATTGAGAGCAAGACTGCCGTGATCCTCGTCGGTGTTACGGGAAAGACGAATGCGGCAGAAAGGAGACGGCCATGAAACTATTACCAGGCTCAACGCAAGGGAAAATTGCAACCTCATTGATACTGGCCCTTGTTTTTATCGGTACGACACTTGTCTCCGGAATTGGTGAAGTGGCCCAGGGCACGGGGGTGATGACAAAGCTTTTTCTTGTCTTTATGGGGGCGATTATTGCCATCCAGGTGATCCCCGGACTGATTCTGCTCGGAGCAATGATCAGAGGACTTAGCACCCTAAGTCGAAGAGAAGCGGTGAAAGAGGCGGAGATACAAGAATAGGCTTAGTATTTTATTAAAATAAATTACAGAAAGAAGCGAGAGAGAGCCATGACAGAACGAGGAATTCTCATAGCGGATAAAGACAACGAGGTCCGCAAGCAGGTAGCCGAAATTTTTGCTGAGGCGGGTTATCAGGTTGAGACGACCGATTCAGCAGTACATGTCCTCTGCAACATTCTGGAAAAACAGACCCCGGTGGTGCTCCTTGGGACCGATTTCGACAAAAAGATTACGTCGGCTGACTTGATACACCTGCTCAAAAAATGCAACCGACGACTGGCAATTATTCTGGTTTCCGATGAAACGTCCCTCCCGATTGTCAGAAAAATTCGGCAGGAAGGAATTTTTTACCACGCCCTGAAGCCGCAAAGCGAGGAAGATAAGGAGGAAATCCGGCAGGTTGTGGGATGTGCATTCGACAATGCCCTGAAAACACCATAGGCCTGGAAGCTAAGCGATTCAGGGTAGATACTTAAATAAGAGAGACAAGGAGAAGATCATGAAAGCAAACAAAGCAATATGCATGGTGACTTCAGCAATACTTGGAACAGCGTGTTCCGCTTTTGCCGCATCAGGGGCGCGGGAAGATAACAGCGATTTTGTTGTCTGGGCTTTCCTGGCCTTTTGCGCCCTCATTGTTATCGGCCAGTTGTTCCCACTGATCCGCAATCTCCGCACCACCGAAAAAAGGGCTGTCGAGAACGAAGAGGCCAAGGAAAAGGTGTAAAACCGGCCTCTCCGAAGCCTCGGGAATCGATCATGGGAGGTTGCACATCTCACAGGGCATTGGAATGAAGGCAAATAACATGAAAGATCAACTTTATTGGAGGAAGGAACCGTGAAAACAAAGATAAAACCACCATTTCTTTGTCTGGCCCTGGCGCTTACACTGGTCGCCTTGGTTTCCGCGGCATGGGGCGCGGGTAGCGAAGGCTGTCTTAACTGTCACAATGACATTACCAAGGTAGGGAAGGATCATCTGATTGATCCGGTGAAATACAACCATACCAATCATTCGAAGCTGGCAGATTCAAACTTCGGTTGCCGTACGTGCCATGACACGGTCACCGATAAACACCCGAAAGACGGGATATCCGTGTCGGCCACGACCAGATGTCAGGATTGCCACGGAGATGTACTCGAAGAATACTCCAAGAGCATGCACGCTAAAAACGCCAATTGCGGCGATTGCCATAACCCCCATGAGGTATGCACACCTACGGAAATTTCCGGGCATGATATGAACAAGATGTGCGCAAAATGTCACGAACCTGCCAAAATGGTGGAGAAGCACGCTGAATGGCTGCCCCAGGCCGAACAGCATATTGAAGCGCTTCCCTGCGTCACCTGTCATTCCGAGTCCAAGAATTACGTGATCACCATGTATATCATCAAACGGGAAGACAACTCTCGATATGGGGATTTTAAACTGGCAACCCACGATGAGTTGAAAAAGTTTGTAGGGGATAAAGATATCCGTACACTGATTGATACCAACAGCGACAACTACATATCCTTGGCCGAACTCAAACTGTTCAACGGCAATCCTGCCCACAAATCAATCCGCCTGCTGGGGATGATGACCCCCGAAGTTGCTACCCACAACTTCCAGGTGCTTGCCAATCGGTGGGACTGTACATTCTGTCACGCCTCCGGGCCTGAAGCCAGACAGACCAGCTATATCTCCTTGCCGGAGAAGGACGGGAGCTTCCAGCGGGCAGAGGTGGAGAAAGGTGCGGTGCTGGATGCACTGAACGGTACACCGGATTTCTACATGCTGGGATCGACCAGAAACCCGATACTCGATAAAATCGGTCTTCTCATCATTGTAGGCGGGCTGATCCTGCCTGTAGGGCACGGCTCGATGCGGTTTTTAACCAGGAAAAACAGAAATGGAAAGGGGCACTAGTCATGAGTGAAAAGAAAATGATCTATCTACAGCCGACCCCGGTTCGCATTTGGCACTGGCTCAACGCCTTGGGGATAGTAACACTGTGTATAACAGGCGCGCAGATCCGTTTCCCGGAATACGTCAACCTGTTCGGAACCTATAAGGCGGCCATCCGCCTCCACAACACTGCCGGCATCGTCGTGTCGCTCTCCTTCTCCTTGTGGTTCTTTTACTACACGCTGTTTGCCGGCACCATGGCACAGCTCTACATCCCCAAAAAGGAAGATCTTCAGAGCGGCATTATCCGCCAGGCGATATTTTACTTCTTCAACTACTTCCGCGGCAAGCCCAACCCGCACCACGCAACGCCGGACAACAAGTTTAATCCGATGCAGAAGTCGGCGTACCTGGCCATCATGTTTGTACTCGTGCCGCTCGTCAGCCTTACCGGGATTGCTCTGATGAACATAGCTCCGCTCAGGGATCTGCTGATCATGATGGGCGGGCTCAAGATTCTCGTCGGTACCCATTTCCTCCTGGCGTGCTCCCTGTGCGCCTTCCTATTCACCCATATTTACCTGGCAACCCTGGGGCATACCCCCTTCGCCTATTTTGTGCCGATGATAACCGGGTGGGAAGAGGTCGAGGAGCATGGCCATGAGCACAAACCGGTACACGATCTGGGAAAACATGCGGAACATGTGAGCAGTTGAGACTTCTCAACAAAAATGATCATCAAAACCCGGAGGGAACGCATCTTCCTCCGGGTTTTTTTAAGTTCTTCATGATGGTGGCGCCGGCGTTAAGAAATTAAAATTGCCGGCCCTCTCTTTTTCCCTTTCAAGACTCCATCCCTGGCATTGGAATTCCCTAAAAAGATACGAATCAATCTGCATGTTTTCGGGACCTCGTTTGATGCTTGACTTAACTGAATAATTTATTTAGAGTTATCGGGTCAGATTAGTGTTGTCTGATGCAATGCGTGTTCACGGCATTTATGGGGAGCTGCCGGCTTCAGCCTCCTGAATAAAGCACGGTTTATCTCGTGAACCGGTGTTTTATGGCGAGTTCACGGAGCATGGTTGTATCGCTGACACATGGGGGCTTATCCTTGGCAGAGGAGAAGCGAAGGGGCAGGATAGATGGAAAAAAAGAATATACTGGTTGTTGATGATGAAGCGGTAATAAGGGAGGGGCTGCGGCGGATTCTGGAAAGCGAAGGATTCGAGGTTGCGACCTTTGCAACCGGGCGTCTTGCCATTGAACGGATGCAGGAGGAAGATTTTGCTCTTGTCATTACAGACTTGAAAATGCCGGGAATGAGCGGCATGGAGGTCCTGAAAAGCATAAAAATACTCCAGCCCGAGGTCCCCGTCATCATCATAACAGGGTATTCCACCGTGGATACTGCTGTTGAAACAATGAAAAGCGGTGCGGTTGATTACATCGCAAAACCGTTCACCCCTGAACAGATCGTCGAAAAAGTTAATAAAGCCCTGGAACAAAAAGTTGTTCTTCTGGATACCATCTATCTTCGCAAGGAACTCCGCGACCACCACGGTTTTGACATGTTTGTCGGGGAAAGCAGGGAGATGCAGAGGATTTATCGACGCATCCTTCAGGTTGCTCCCACCGACAGCACTGTTCTGATTACCGGCGAAAGCGGGACGGGAAAAGAACTGGTTGCGCAGGCCATTCACAGAAACAGCCCAAGGCGTGATAATCCTTTTGTCGCGGTCGATTGCACTTCTCTGGCGGAGAACCTTCTGGAAAGCGAGTTGTTCGGGCACGTCAAGGGTTCGTTTACCGGCGCCATCCAGACAAAAACCGGGCTGTTCAAGGTGGCGGACGGCGGGACCCTGTTTCTGGATGAAATTGCCAACATCAGTCTCACTACCCAGGCAAAGCTATTGCGTGTTCTGCAGGAGCGTGAGGTCACTCCTATCGGGGGCACCCAGCCTATTCCCATAGATATACGGCTGGTGGCTGCGAGCAACAGTAACCTCCGTACGATGGTTGCGGAAGGGAGCTTCAGGGAAGACCTCTTTTTCAGGCTGAATATCATACCGATAGACCTCCCTCCCCTTCGGGAGCGGAAAGGGGACCTGCCGCTTTTGATCGGACACTTTCTGAAAAAGTTTGCCGACGAACTCGGCAGGGAATTGCGGGGGGTGGATCCTGATGCCATGGCACTTCTGGAGCAATACGCTTTTCCGGGGAACGTCCGTGAACTGGAGAACATTATTGAACGGGCGGTTGTTCTGGCCGAAGGAGATACGATTGAAAAGATGAACCTGGAGCTGCAGCTGCCGGGTGATGCTGAAAAAGGCAACCTTGGGGGGTATATTCCCCGCAGCGTGGAGGAGCTTAAGGAAACCAAGCGGCAGATCCGTGAACGGGCAGTCGAACCTATAGAAAAGGCCTTTGTGATCAATGCGTTGAAAAGAAATAACTGGAATATCACACAGGCTGCTGAAGAAACCGGGATGCAGCGCCCCAACTTTCAGGCTCTCCTTAAGAAACTGGGCATCTCCGCCAGGGGCCACCGGGCCGATAATTGAATTGCTTACCTCTCCTCTTCAGGCCTCGCTATGTTTCCTAACACTATTCCGTTTTGGGCGGCGGAAGAAACTCCCTCTTCTCCGTCTGGGTGTAATGGGAGCCTGATTGTAAATGCAGTCCCTGACCCCACCTTGCTCTTGACTTCGATCTTCCCGCCGTGACTTTCGATTATTCCGTAGGAAACCGACAGGCCGAGACCGGTCCCCCTGTTTTCTTTTGTGGTGAAGAACGGGTCGAATATTTTTTCCAGATTCTGTTCGGAGATACCGCAACCGGTATCCGATACTTTGATGTAGGCATATCCCTCTTCGCTTTCCATGCCGGTTTTGATCGTGAGGTCGCCGCCGTCCGGCATGGCGTGGCTGGCATTAAGGAGAATATTGACAAACACCTGTTCGATCTGGTGCGGATCTATAAGGATCTGTACCATCTCTTTATCATAGTCCCTGATAATGTTGATGTCATGGAAGCTCGACTGGTTTTCAACTAGTGCAATAGTGAGGTCCATAATGTCGTCGATGTACGACGGTTTCTTCTGCGGCGGCGATTCCTTGGAAAATTCAAGGAGCCCCTTGACGATCTTGGCACAGCGTTCAGTTTCCCTGGTGATAAGATTCATATCGTTTTTAATATCCTGGGGAAGCTTCGGATTGTCGCGGGCAAGGGAAGCAAAGACCATTATCCCTGTCAGGGGGTTGTTGATTTCATGTGCAATGCCTGCTACCAGCTCCCCAAGGGATGCAAGTTTTTCGGAACGTACCAGCTGTGCCTGGATAGCCTTCAACTCGTGGGTTCTTTCTTCAACTTTAGTTTCCAGGTTTTTTCCCCAGTCTTCCAGTTCGTTCCTCGCCCTTTTCAGATTCAAGGTCATGTCGTTGAAGGCGTTTGCCAGTTCCCCAAGTTCGCTGGTGGAGAAGTACGGAACACTTGCGTCCAGTTCTCCTTGGGCGAGCAGCTTTGTGTGACGCAACAGGTGCTTGACCGGCTGATTTACAAGTTTCTGCGTTAATAAAGTCATACTGCCCCAGACCAGGGCAAGCATGAAGAAGGTCATGGCGCCGATCTTGTAACGGTATGAGCTGAGCAGCGCACGCATGTTGTCCAGGGAAACTATGATGTCCAGTACGCCGAGAACCCTGAAATTTTCGGGATGGAAGTGACATTTTGAGGTGTAACACCCCTCTTCGTTGTAAATGGCCTTGGCCAGCCCAAGGACCTGTTTCCCATCCTTGTCGAAAAAAGTCCGGCTCCTGTTCATGGTGGAGGCGTGTGTGAGCGGTTTTTCCCCGGCATGGCACATGTTGCATGCTGCGGCTGTCTTGTCGAGGAAGGTCCCTATTTCGGGTTCTTTGGTCGAAAAGATGATGCGGCCGTTTTTGTTGATCATCCGGATATGCTCGATCCCGCTCTGGGTCCCCACTTCCTGAATCATCTGATAGACCCGCATCTGGTTGTTTTCGAGCATCTGATAGTGGGTTGTTTTAATGATAGTTTCGCTCAACTTGTCCGCATCCGAGATTGCTTCCTCAATGAGGAGTTTTTCCAGTGCTTCCAGGTTAACATAAGCAAAGACCGTCATAAAAGTCAGCAAAACCAGACTCGTGGCGATAGTCAGCTTTGTGATAAGGCTGAGGCGCAAATCTTTACTCCTGGTTCATAGATATAGGACTAGGAACGGAAATATGCATTAAAAACGATACATTGATTCAAGATTAATGTAGAAAAGGGGGGATAGTCAAGATTTATATGATTAAGGCGCGGCGTCCGCTGTCGGTTTAAGGCGCTGCCGGCAGGTCGCCACTCATATTGACTTAATTAGCAAAACAGTGTAGTCTGCGCCTTTAACTATATGGGATACCAACGGTTCGTTTCTTTGGCCTTTTTCGGTGGATAATGCGATAACCATTGATGTGGAAGAATGGTTCCACGTCTGCAAAGTTGATGTTGAGCCGGTGATTCCTGTCTCCGGCCGGCGGGTGCGGCAAAACATCGAGCGGATACTGACTCTTCTGGCGGCGTTTGAGGTGAAGGCCACCTTCTTTGTCCTCGGTTCCGTGGCGGAGGAAGAGCCGGCGCTGGTTCCCATGATCGCCGCTGCCGGCCACGAAATAGCCTCGCACGGCTATTCCCACCGGCTGGTTGGGCAGCTCGGTCCCGGACGGTTCAGGGATGAAATCAGGCGCACCGGGAGTATCCTCGAACGTCAGGCCGGGTACCGCCCCGTCGGGTTCAGGGCGCCGCAGTGGTCACTTAGCCGGGCTATGCCGTGGGCTTTTGATATATTAAAGGAAGAGGGGTATCTGTACGATTCCAGCCTCAATCCTCTCCTCTTCGTAGGAGACCCCCATGGCCCGAGGGCCCCTTTCAAGGTGGAGACAGGGGGGGGAAGCATTTTCGAGATACCGCCAATGGTTACATCACTCCCGTTTATCAATATTCCTTCCGGCGGGGGATGGGGGTTCAGGCTTTTCCCTCCGGCCGTGGTCAGTTGGACCATGCGGCGCCTGAACAAGGCGGGAAACCCGGCGGTGCTTTATCTCCACCCCAGGGAAATGGATGCTTGCGGCCCCCGCCTGAAGCTTTCCCCCCTGGAATCCTTTGCCGTCTACGGTCCCAGGAGCGATGCCGCGGGGCGGCTTAATCATTTATTACAGCGTTTCAGCTTCGTTACGCTGAGGCAGTTGGTTGAGAGTTGGGAATCTGCATAATCATACCGGCCTTTAATGCCGAACAGATGCTAACGGCTGTGGTTTATGACGCCCTCCAGGCGAAAGCGCCGCTTCTGGTGGTTGACGACGGTTCCAGTGACCGAACCGCCGCCTGTGCTTCGCAGCTTCCGGTGAATATCATAAGCCATGGACGGAACCTCGGAAAGGGAGCTGCGCTTCGGACCGGCTTTGCATGGGCTCTCAAGCACGGTTTCGACGGAGTTGTAACCATCGATGCCGACGGCCAGCACGACGCTTCTGCAATTCCCCTGCTTGCTTCAACCGCCCGGGAAAAAGGGTACGACATCCTCATTGCTTCCAGGTTCTCACAGTTCGGCCAGATGGCCGGACTGCGGAGCATCTGGAATCGTTTCGGGGTCTGGTGCATGGCGAAGCGGACCGGCTTTGAAATAACCGACTCCCAGTCGGGGTTCCGTTACTATTCCGCCTCTCTGTTGCGGCAGGTTGAGCTTTCCGCGAACGGCTATCACATGGAAATGGAAATCCTCATGAAAGCCTGGCGAGGCGGCTTTCGGATCGGCTCCATACCCGTGGCGGCACAGGTGGTCGATGGCCGCGCTACCAGCCATTACCGGGCTGTGCAGGACACCTGGAAGATATGCATGACCTTCCTTAAATACATGAGGTATAACGGAACCAGATGATGCTGCAAAGCCTGAAAAATTACACGACCGAAAAGATACTCTCCCTTCTCCTTTCCCTGGCGACCAACTCCTCCAACGAGAATCTGGTACGGATGACCTATCTGATGGAACTCCTGCCGAAGAAGGATTACTACCGGGAACGGATCAAGTGGATCCGTCAGCTTATCAGGGAGAACCACCCCAGCATCGAGTTTCCGAGACGGGTCCTGCGCGATCTCCACCCCAACCAGCGCGACAAGTGGATCGCCAATCTGGCGGTGAATCACCTCCTCTCCGGCACCAACAAACGGAAGGCATGGGCGGAGCGGGAAGGGTACTATCCTCCTTCCACCGTGGTCATCAGTCCCACCATGAAGTGCAATCTCTCCTGCTACGGCTGTTACGCCGGCGACTATCAGAAGTCGCTGGAACTCTCCCTTGAGGAGGTGGATTCCGTACTGACGCAGGTGAAGGAGATGGGGATCTATTTTGCGGTGATCTCCGGCGGCGAACCGTTTTTCAAGCAGGACATCTTTGAAATATTCAAAAAGCACTCGGACATGGCTTTCCTCGTCTTTACCCACGGCGGGCTCATAGATGAACGGATGGTGGACCGATTGATCTCCGTGGGGAACGTCATGCCCGCCTTTTCCCTCGAAGGGTATGAAAAGGAGACCGACGAGCGTCGCGGCCCCGGACACTTTAATAAAGTCATGGCAGCCATGGACCTACTAAAGGAGGCGGGGATTTCTTTCTGCGGCTCTTTTACCCAGACGAGCCAAAACACCGACATCATCACCAGTGACACCTTCATGGACCTGCTGGTGGAGAAGGGATGCTTCGCTCTCTGGCTCTTTTCCTACGTGCCGGTGGGGAGAAATCCCGACCTCGGGCTGATGCCCTCGCCGGAACAGCGCGACTGCATGCGCCGCCGCACCATCGATTTCCGCACGGAAAAGCCGATGCTCATCGTGGATTTCTGGAACGACGGGCCGATTATCAGCGGTTGCATTGCCGGCGGCAGAAAATATTTTCATGTGAACGCCAACGGCGACATAGAGCCGTGCGTCTTCTGCCATTTTGCCGTGGACAATATCCGCAGGACCACCCTCCGAGAGGCCTTGAACTCACCGCTGTTCCAGAAGATCCGGTCATGTCAGGGAAAGCATGAGAACCTGCTGCGCCCCTGCATGCTGATCGACCATCCGGCGGCGGGCCGGGAGTTATTCAGTTCCGCCGGGGTTTACCCGACACACGAGGGGGCAGGCGAAATTTTTGCCGATCTGGCTTCCCACATGGATGACTATTCCCGGCGTTATGGGGAAATTGCCGACCCCGCCTGGGAAAAGGAATTTTGCGGCGAAGCCGGACCAAAGAAGCGGGTCGGCGACGGGAAAGGATGAAACGGTTCGAGGTCCAAGGTTCGAGGATTTGTGACGTTGAACGGAGAACATTGAACGTTGAACGGTTTTTACAGTGGCACTTTACAGCGGCATAAACCTTTTTTTCATCAGGCTCTTTACCATCCTGGTTCCCCGGTTCCTTCACCCCCCCTTCGCCTTCATCTGGGGGGGGCTGTTTTACTTCCTTCTGCCGGGGAATAGACGCGGCGTACGGCGAAACATCAGGGTCATAACCGGCCGGAGAAACGTGGAGAGACTGGTATTCGCCACGTATTACAAGTTTGCCCGCAACTGGACCGACGTAATGATGATGATGCGCTTTTCCGGCGCCAAACTGTTCGGCCTCATCGGCAGGAGTGTCGGTGGGGAGCAGCTGGATGCGGTGCTGGCCAAGGGGTGCGGCGCCATCCTCATCTCTCCCCATCTGGGGAACTGGGAACTGGGTGGGCTGGGGCTGGCAGACAAGGGGTATCCCTTGAACGTACTCACCTTTCGCGAACCTGATGAAGCGGTCAACGAGCTGCGGGAACGGGTGCGTAGCACACGGGGGATCAGGTTCATCTATGTGGATCGGCATGATACCTCGCCGCTGGCGGCCATTGAGGCCGTCAACGCCCTGCGGCGCAATGAAGTGCTGGCCCTGCTGGGCGACCGGGACGGCTCTTCCCATACCATAACCCTGGAGTTTTTCGGCCGTCCCGCTGCTATCCCGCTCGGAGCTGCATATCTGGCCCTGGCAACGGGTGCGCCGATCATCCCTGTTTTCGTTCCCCTGGAGGGAGGGCGCTACGCCACGATCATGGAGGAGCCGATCTATGTGACGGGAGGGCATGCACTGCACCAAAAGGCCGTTCGGCAGGGAATTGAACGGGTTTTGCGCGTATTCGAAACATATTTAAGGCTCTATCCCGACCAGTGGTACAATTTTTTCGATTACTGGGGGGGAGAAACTACGGAGAAAGAAAAGGGTTCATAGATGTCTGAAGAACTTATAGATCAAGTGAAACAACTGATCATCGACAGCCTGCGCATCGAGGGGATGAACCCTGCGGATATTGAAACCGATGCCCCTCTGTTTGGGGAAGGCCTTGGGCTCGATTCCATCGATGCCCTGCAGCTGGTAGTGGCCATGGAAAAGGACTTCGGCGTGGTGGTTCCCGATGCGGCCACCGGCAGCAAGGTTTTTCAGTCGGTGCGGAGCATGGCCGAATACATTACGGAACACCGTAAATGAGGCTTCTCCTCATCTCTCCAGGCTGGCCCAAGGGGAGGCTGTGGGGGGAACTGGGGTTCAAGTTTCCTTCCCTCTCGTTGGCCGCCCTCGCAGCGGTCACCCCTCCTTCCTGGGAGGTGAGCCTCCGTGACGAGAACATGGAGAGTATCGACTTTGGCGCGGCTGCGGACCTGGTGGCGATAACCGCCATGACCCCCCAGGCGCCCAGGGCCTATGAGATTGCCGGCGCTTTCCGCGCCAGGGGGAAGGCGGTAGTGATGGGGGGGTTCCATGCCAGCAGCCTCCCCTCCGAGGCGCTCTTGCACGTGGATGCAGTGGTGGTCGGCGAAGGGGACCTCGTCTGGCCCCAGCTCCTGGCGGATTTTGAGCGGGGGGAGCTGAAGTCGCTCTATCGCCCGTCCGGCCTCCTTGATATGGAAATGATTCCCGTGGCCCGCCGCAGCATTTTAGACGGCAAGGGTTACCTCCTCACCAATACCCTCCAGACCACCCGTGGCTGTCCCTTTGACTGTGAGTTCTGTTCCGTAACCGCCTTTTACGGCAGGAAATATCGTGAAAGACCGGTGGAGCAGGTGCTTGCGGAGCTGGAGGTCCTGCGCAAAAAGAATTCCTTTGCCTTTTTTGTGGATGACAACCTCGTGGCCGACCGCCGCTATGCCCTTTCCCTGTTTGAGGGGATGAAAGGGATGGGGTTCAAATGGCTTTCCCATGCCCCCATCGATTTTGCCCGCGACCATGAGCTTTTGCAGGCCGCCGGCGAGTCGGGCTGTGTCGGGATGTTCGTGGGGTTCGAGTCCCTGAACCAGGATGCGCTTGTCGCCATGGGGAAGGTCACCAACAGGGCGGCCTCCTATCTGGATGACGCCAGGATATTCAGGGATAACGGCATTGGCATCCTCGGCTCCTTTGTGCTCGGCTATGACGGAGACACCCCGGCGGTTTTCGAGGCGATCCTCCGCTTCTGCGAAGAGGCCCGGCTGGAGGCGGCCATCTTTCCGATCCTCACCCCCTATCCCGGCACAAAGGTAAGGGAACGGCTCGAAGCCCAGGAAAGGATTACCTCCAATGCCTGGCAGGATTACGACATGGGACACGTGACCTTTCGCCCGGCGGGAATGAGCGCCTCCGAGCTGCAGACGGGCCACGAATGGCTCAACCGCTCCTTTTACTCGTTCTCTTCCATGTTCAAACGCATCTTCAAGCTGCACCGGTCCGTGCAGGTTTTCGCCCCGATGAACTTCGGTTTCAGGAGCGCCATCAGACGCACGGGCAAATCAATTAAACAAGGGTTTGCCACAGAGCCACAGAGATACGGAGAAAATCCATAATCTTTGAACCGGGTGATTTTTGCTTTCTTAGCGCCCTTTAGCGTCTTTGCGTTAAATAGAGATTGTGTTTTCGCTTTTCCTCTGTGCCCTCTGTGGCTCTGTGGCAAATCGGTTTCATGTTTTCAAATTAATATATCGGAGTTATGATGAACTGTTTCATGTTCCCCGGCCAGCCGCTTCTGCGGAGCGAGCTGCTTCCCCGGGATGACGATTTTGACGCCATCCGGGAGCTGGCAGGGCGCCGGGCGCTTTTTGATCTCGATGGGTTCTCCTGGCTTGGGGAAGAGGGGACGGAGAGCGTCAAGCTCCAGATTTACGGGGTTGCCATGAGCCTTTACCATGCGCGAAGACTCCGTCGCCAGGGGATAAAACCCGGACTGATGGCTGAACACAGTATGGGAATCTATCCGGCCATGGCTGCCTGTGGCTCTCTTTCCGAGGGAGAGGTGCTGGAACTCACGTTCCGGGCGGGGTGTTGCATGGCGCAGATGGGGAAGTCCCGGCAGTACGCACTTGGCTGCGTGATCGGACTCACCCTGGAGCCGCTGTTGGCCATTGCCGAAAATAACGAGGTCTATCTGGCCAACCATAACACCTCCCGCCATTTCCTCCTCTCCGGGGAGCGGAAAAACATGGAGGAGGCAGAGGCAGAGGCATTTGCCTGCGGCGCCTTTTCGGTAAAGATATTTCCCTGTGACGCTCCCCTTCACTCTCCCCTGATGGCCGAGGTTGAGGGGGAGATGCGGGCGATCTTCGCCGGATACCGTTACCGGGAACCGGCCTTTCCCCTGATGGACCACATCGACCAGGACTATCTTACTGCCGCCGATTTGCAGGATTTTATGGCGCGGGAGCTGCTTCTTCCCGTGTATTGGGAGAGGACCTGTCATGCACTCCGCGCTGCCGGGGCGGGCTCCTTTTTCGAGGTTGGGGTGGGGGATTCGCTGAAGAAGTACAACCGCTGGATAGACAACGAGGCCAAATGAAATACCATGAAACCCCTGTAGCCGTCCGCTTCAACGAGGTTGATGCGTACAATACCGCCTGGCACGGCCATTATGTGGCCTGGATGGAGGTGGGGCGCAACGACCTGGCCGGGCGCTTTGAGCTGGATGCTGCGCACATCGCTACGAGCGGCTATTTTGCGCCGGTTGTGGCGCTGGAATTGAAGTACAAAAAGCCGGTCCGTTTCAGTGAAGAGATACGGGTGCTGACCACCCTGTGTCACACGGAAACGGCTACCCTGGAGTTTATTACCCGGATAGTGAGAGCGGACGGCAAGGTGGCGGCCGAAGGGCGCACCGTGCATGCCCTGACGGACAAAGAAGGCACTCTGCAATATACGGTGCCCCCCGTAATACGGGAACGGCTGGAGCGACTGGTGGCCTATCTGGAGGGCTGATTGAACATTCTTCTCATTTCGGCAAATCTTGAGCGGAACCCCTATCCGGTCTTCCCCATCGGTCTTTCTTACCTGGCCGGGCCGCTGGCCGCAGCCGGACATCGCCTTGAATCGCTCGACCTCTGCTTTGCCGATAACCCTGAGACTGCGATTGCCGAAGCACTGGACCGGTTCAAGCCGGGCGCAGTGGTACTATCCATCAGGAACATCGATAACGTAACCTATCCCGGTTCCCGGTCGTATCTTGACGGGGTAAGGGGGGCGGTAGCCGCCTGCGCCGGCAGGGTGCCGGTGGTTCTCGGCGGATCGGGCTTTTCCCTGATGCCGGTCCAGCTCCTCTCTTATCTGGGAGGTGATTACGGCGTGGTCGGCGAGGGGGACGAGGTCCTGCCACGGCTTTTGGACGCGCTTGCGGCAGGCGAGAGCCTGGGACCGCTCCCAGGGGTGGTCACCAAAGGTTCCGCCGATTTCATTCCTTCCCGGCCGGTGGAGCACATCGGAACCCCGGACCGGCGGCTTTTCCTGGTTGACCGCTACCGCCGTGAAGGGGGGATGGCCAACCTGCAAACCAAACGGGGATGTCCCTTTACCTGCATTTACTGCACGTATCCGATTCTCGAAGGGAACCGTCTGCGTCTCCGCCCGGTGGCTGACATTATCGCCGAGATGCGGGAACTGGTTGAGGTTTACGGCGTCGATTACATCTATTTCGTTGACGACATCTTCAACTACCCGCCTGCCTTTGCCGAAGAGCTCTGCCGCGCCATCACTGCGGCAAGACTGAAGGTTAACTGGGCGGCCTTCATCAATCCGGGTTTCATCACGCCGACCCTGATACAGGCCATGATCGAGGCGGGGTGCGATGCGGTTGAGTTCGGCACCGACTCCGGTTCCCCGTTCATGCTGAAAGAGCTCGGCAAATCGTTCGGTGTGGAAGATATCCGGGCTTCGTCCCGGCTCTGCCGGGAGGCGGGGGTGGACTTCGCCCATTACATCCTGTTTGGCGGGCCGGGGGAAACCGAAGGGACGGTGGTACAAAGCTTTTGCCTCATGGACGAGGTGGAGCCGACAGCCGTTATCGCCATGACCGGCATCCGCATTTACCCTGGCACGGCACTCTTCCGCAGGGCACTGGAGGAAGGAGTAATCAGTCTCGAAGACCGACTCCTGGAGCCGGTTTTCTATATCTCGGCAGGGGTCAGGGAGACCCTTTGCACGGTGGTGACCGAACAGGCCCTTCTGAGAAAAAACTGGGTCGCACCGGGACTGGAAATTAACATGAGCGACGCCATGCTGGAGGCACTCCGTCATTTTCCGGTGCGGGGGCCTCTCTGGAAGCTGATGAAGAGGCTGGGGCGAAGCCGGGTGAAACCGATGTAACATTGAGGTGCGCACATGGAATTCAAGGACAAGATCGTCGTCGTCACCGGTGGGACCAGGGGGATCGGCCGGGCCATATCGCTTCACTTTGCCCGGGAAGGGGCCAGGGTTACCGCCGCCTACCTGAAGGATGACGCCGCTGCCGATTCTCTGGCGCAGGAGTCGGCGGGGTTGGCCGGCACGATCTCGGCGATGAAGGCCGACGTGGCCACATCGGAAGGGGCGGTAGCCCTGATGGAGAGCGCGTCGGGGGAGGCCGGGCATATTGATGTCCTGGTAAACAACGCCGGCATAATCCGGGACGGCTATCTCCCCATGATGTCCGAGGCCGACTGGGATGCTGTGATAAAGGGGAACCTCTACCCCCTCTTTCATTGCTGCAAGTGGGGGGTGAGGAAGATGCTCGGCAAGCGGCGCGGCGTTGTCATAAACCTCTCCTCGGTCTCGGCCGTTACCGGCACCTCGGGCCAGACCAACTACGCTGCCGGCAAGGGGGCGGCAATAAGCTTTACCAAGTCCCTGGCCCGTGAGCTGGGCCCCATGGGGATCAGGGTGAATGCGGTGGCGCCCGGCCTCATCGATACCGAGATGATCACCGCCATGAAAGCGGCGCAGGTTGAGACGATTGTAAAGAGCGCCGCACTGGGTAGAATCGGGCGGGTGGAGGAGGTGGCCTGCGCCGTAGCGTTTCTCGCTTCGGAACGGGCCTCGTACATTACCGGGCAGTGCCTGATCGTTGACGGCGGCATCGTATAACGAAACTAAAACCAAAAGTCGGTTTAGCCTTGTTTTTCTCCCTATTTTCTTAAACCTTGAAGGTTTATTGAAACTGCTTTAAAGTGACGGTATGAACGGAAAAAAGATTGCCATAACCGGCCTCGGCATCTTCTGTGCCGCGGGAAAGGATGTCGCTTCCTTTACAGTCGCCCTAAAGGGGGGTCACGGCGCCATCGGTCCGGTTGATCTCTTCGATGTCACCCCTTTCCCGGGGCGGATTGCCGCACAGGTACGTGATTACACCCCGCTTGATTTTTTTGACCGGAAGAGCGCAGCAAAGCTGTCGCGCACCGACCAGTTCGGCGTCATTGCTGCGGGGGAAGCCCTGGCCGACAGCGGCGCAGGGGCCCATTACTCCCCTTACGATATCGGGGTTTCCATGGGGGCCGGCGCTGCCGGCATGTTTCAGGCGGAGCGGTGGCTGAAAGACACCCTGGCAGGTAAAAAAGGCCATCCTTCAGACCTCCGCGGGCTTCTGCCGGACAGGACCACTACGGCAATCGCCGCCAGGTTCAATCTGGGAGGTTACCAGGGGAGCATTACCACCGCCTGTTCCTCATCGGCCACGGCCATCGGCTGGGGGGCCGACCTGATTGCAACCGGGAGGCTTAAGTCAGCCGTCTGCGGCGGTTCGGACAGCCTTTCCCTGCTGACCTTCGCCGGCTTCAACGCGCTCAAGGTGGTCGATTCTCTCCCCTGCTCGCCGTTCAGCCTGGGGCGCCAGGGAATTTCCCTGGGGGAAGGGGCTGCGTTCATGGTGCTTGAGGAAGAGGGGGAGGCCCGAAGGCGCGGCGCCAGAATTTACGGTTATGTCCGTGGTTATTCCGTTGCCGGGGAGGCGTATCACATGACGGCTCCGGAGCCGAGCGGGGCTGAAGCGGGCCGGGTAATGGCGGACGCCCTTAAAGCCGCAGGTGTCTCATCCGGGGAGGTCGGCTGGGTGAATGCCCACGGCACGGGCACTCCTCTCAACGATGTGGTGGAGACAAAGGCAATGAAGCTGCTCTTCGGCGACAGGGCAAAGGGTGTGCCGCTGGTTTCCACCAAGGCGCTGACCGGCCACTGTCTCGGCGCCGCCGGCGCCATCGAGGCGATGGCGACGGTCATCGCCCTGAACGAGGGGATCATCCCGCAAACCCTTAATTACAGAGGGGCCGACCCGGAATGCGACCTGGAATACCGCCATGCCGGACCGGTACGGAGCGATGCGCGGATGGCCCTGTCCAACTCCTTCGCCTTCGGCGGGAATATAACATCATTGGTGCTTGCGAAATAAATACGTAATAAACAGGCGAAAGGCTAAAGGCGAAGGGCTAAAGGATTTTCCCTTTTACCTTTTGCCCCTAGCCTTTAGCCGGTTGATTCATCGGATAAGTTAGCTGTCATCGTTTCTCTGAGTATACAATGATAAAGAACATGGATGACATAGTCGTTACCGGTCAGGCCGCCGTCTCTGCGGCGGGAGTGGGGCTTGAACCTCTTCGGGAAGCGTTGCGCAGGGGGAGTTCCCACCTGCAACCCGTGCCGGAAGAGATTCTGGGAGAGGGGGGCCATTTTTGGGGGAAGGCCGACGCCTTCCGGGCCGGCGACTTCATGCCCCCTTTAAAGGCGCGCAAATTTGACCGGTGCAGTCTGTTTGCGGTGGTCGCCGCGGGAATGGCCCTGAAGCATGCGGGGGTGGATATGGCCGCGACGGACCGGACCCGCATCGGCATCGTGCTCGGTTGCGGTTTCGGCGGCATAGTGAACTCGGAGGAGTTCCTCAGCGGGTACTTTACGGCAGGCATCGACGGGCTTGCCCCGATGCTGTTCCCCAACACCGTACCGAACGCCCCTGCCAGCAACGCCTCCATAGAGCATGGCCTGAAAGGGCCCAACGTAACCTTTGTACAGCGTTTTTGCTCCGCGGAAGCGGCGCTCATGATGGCCCTGCGCTTTCTGGAGGAGGAGAGGGCTGATATCATGCTGACCGGCGGTGTTGATGACTTGAGCCCCGGCATGCTGAAGGGATTCAAGTCCCTCGGTCAGCTTCGGAGTCATGGGGAGGGATTTGGCGAGGGGGCGGGGCTGCTTGTATTGGAAAAACGTGACCACGCATTTAAGCGCGGTGCGGACATCATGGCAGGTGTGGGGAACGTCAGGAGCATCGGGCTGCTCGTCCCCGGCGCGGAAACGGAAGGGATCGATCGGCTTTGGAAGAGCGGGGGAGAGGTTGCTCTGGTTTCCCTTTCCGGCAGCGCTTGTGAGATGCGGCCGGTGCTGGACCGACTTCCACCGGTGCCTCGCCTTGAGACCGGCAAGCTCCTGGGGCGCTCCCTGGCCATGGGGGGGCTCGCCATGGTATCGCATATTCTCACTCTCCCCGCAGGTCGAAACGGTCTGCATCTTGCCGCCTCTCCGGAAGGACCGTATTTTGCGATCGATTTCCACGGAGGCCCCCCTGTTCAAACCTGACCCAGCCGCATATCTTCCCCACCGCAATCCCTTCCTCCATATAGACCGGGTCCTCGCCCTGGAACCGGGAGTTTCGGCATCCGGCGTCAAGAAGATCACCTGGGAAGGGGTGAGTTTCCCCCCAATCCTGCTGCTGGAGGCGATGGCCCAACTGGCGGGGATTGCCGCCGGACAACGTGAAGGAGAGGGGGGGGTTCTGGCCGCCATTGAGCGGGGAAATCTGCCGGCGGCCGTAAACCCCGGCGACACGGTGCTGATAGTGGTGCGCATAGTGAAGGCGTTCGGCAGGCTCTTTCTGGTGGAAGGGGAGGCCCGGGTGGAGGAAGCGACGGTTGCCTCAGCGACCCTCACCCTCGCCATCGGAACAATGCAGTGAGGGGTGAGGGGTGAGGGGTGAAGGGTGAGGGGTGAGAGG
>WSYB01000015.1:0-23107 GCA_009773645.1 Geobacteraceae bacterium | reverse complement strand
GTGAGGTGTGAGAGGTGAGAGGTGAGAGGTGAGAGGTGAGAGGTGAGAGGTGAGAGGTGAGAGGTGAGAGGTGAGAGGTGAGAGGTGAGAGGAAAAGGGCGTATTTATGAAAAAAGCTGCATTCCTTGCTATACTATTACTGTTCCTTTCCCTGACTGACGCCCATGCCGGCCAGAACAGGGCTCTGGAAGCGCTGGAGGTGCTGCGGCGCGGCTTTGCCGACATGACCGACTTCACCGCCGAGATCGTCCAGGAAAAGCAGATTGCCCTTATGAAACAAAAGATGGTATCCAAAGGAGTGGTCCGCTTCAAAAAACCGGGCATGTTCGCCATGGAGTTGTATCCCCCTTACGCCAGCCGCCTTCTTCTCAGGGATAACGTCATGACCTTGCGGTTTCCGGCCGAGGGGGTGACGGAACGGATAGTATTGCCGCCTGAAGAAAGCCTGGAGCGCTGGTTCGCCTATCTCGACAAGCCGGTGACCGCGCTCCCCGACGGGGTTGATGCCCGTGCGGAACGTCAGGGAGGCACCTGGACACTCCAGATATTTCCCCGGAACAAGGGGGGGGTGAAGGAGGTGCAGCTCACCTTCGAGGGGGACGGGAGGCTCAAGCGGCTTGCCGTTTTGGAGCGGAACCGGGACCGGACCGTCATCAGATTTGCCACTATGCGCCGTAACGTGGGGCTCAAGGAAAGTGATTTCAATGGGGAATAACATGGGGCAGCTATGAAAAAAGGTAGGCGTGTGCTTGAATATTTTCCTTACAACGTCCAGATTTCCCGGACCATGCGTGAAAGACTGCGTCTGGACGAGGTGCCGACCGACCAGCGCGCCGAAGGGCGGGCTCCGGGCATTATCTTTATCCGCCAAGTGGCCAACCGCCTGAATTCGGTTCCTGACAGGGCCGGCCGGCCGGTACAGGCGGGGCTTCTGAACATGTACGGCCTCATGGCCCGGATTTTCCGCTACCTGATCGACACGTACGTGGATGATAATCAGCCGGGGATACTGGAAACAACCATGAGCACCGCCGGTTACGACTTCACTGCACCGGTACTGCTGGCTACACTGACAAGCTTTGCGGAACTCTTCCCCGGTTCGGCGATAATCGACAAGAAAGAAACCCCTGCAACGTTTATTGCAGGGGACGACGCAGCCCACAGCAGAAAAAGAGCGCTCGTCAGAGAGCTCCTGCTGCTCCGGCTGGCGGCGAAGAACCCGGCCCTGGACCATTTCCGGGAATTGTTTGACGACGCCGGACTGGCCGCCTCTTCTCCCTACCGGCCTGTTGTTGCCGCCGTTGAAGAACATCTCGCCAAAGCGCCCCCCTTCGATCCGTTCGACCTCTCCCTGCCGGAGCTTTTGCTGGCGCCGATCAAGGCCTCCCCCCATTCTCTCCCCGGGCAGATGGAATATATCAAGAACAACTGGAGCGTCATCCTCCCCCCGGATCTCTTGGCCGAAATACTGACCGCTATGGATATTGTTCAGGAGGAAGAACGGCAGTTCTGGGGCGGGCCCGGTAAGCCCAAGGTACTCGAATTTCCCAAAGGGAGGCGGAAAGGCGCCGCTGGGTACGACTACCCCGAATACGAGCGGTTTTCCCAGGATGCCGACTGGATGTCAAATGTGGTGATGATCGCCAAGATGGTCTATGTCTGGCTCGACCAGCTCTCTAAAAAATACGGTCGCCCCATCCATCGGCTCGACCATATCCCGGACGAGGAGCTGGACCTCCTCGCCCGCTGGGGGTTCTCCTCTCTCTGGCTGATCGGCCTGTGGGAACGCTCCTCCGCGTCACAGAAGATCAAGCAGATCAGCGGCAACCCCGAGGCCGCGGCTTCCGCCTATTCCCTCTACGACTACGTCATCGCCCATGACCTGGGGGGGGAAGAGGCGCTACAGAACCTCAAGGAACGGGCCGGACAACGGGGAATCCGCCTGGCGAGCGACATGGTGCCCAACCACACCGGGATCTACTCCAAATGGACCGTGGAGCACCCCGACTGGTTCGTCCAGCTCGACTATCCGCCGTACCCTGCATACAGCTTCAACGGACCGGACCTCTCCTTTTCCCCGGAAATAAGCCTCCATATCGAGGACGGATACTGGGACAAAAGGGATGCGGCAGTGGTCTTCAAACATTACGACCACCGTGACGGCCGTACCCGCTACATCTACCACGGAAACGACGGCACAAGCACACCCTGGAACGACACGGCTCAGCTCAACTACCTCCTTCCACAGGTACGCGAAGCGGTCATCCAGACCATCCTCCACGTGGCGCGCCAGTTCCCGGTCATCCGCTTCGACGCGGCCATGACTCTCGCCAAGAAGCACTATCAGCGCCTCTGGTATCCCCAGCCGGGGCATGGGAGCGGCGTCCCTTCACGGGCCGAGCACGGCATGAACCGGGAGGAGTTCGATGCGGCGTTCCCCAGTGAGTTCTGGCGCGAGGTGGTGGATCGGGTTGCTGTGGAGGCGCCTGATACACTTCTGCTTGCCGAGGCGTTCTGGCTCATGGAGGGTTATTTTGTCCGCACACTG
Organism: Geobacteraceae bacterium; assembly: GCA_009773645.1. Taxonomy (GTDB): domain Bacteria; phylum Desulfobacterota; class Desulfuromonadia; order Geobacterales; family Geobacteraceae; genus WSYB01. Next base: position 20,559 of record WSYB01000015.1, on the reverse strand, counting down.
GGGATGCACCGGGTCTACAACAGCGCCTTCATGAACATGCTCAAGATGGAGGAGAACGCCAAGTACCGCCAGACGGTGAAAAACGTTCTGGAGTTCAACCCGGAAATTCTGAAGCGCTTCGTCAACTTCATGAACAATCCGGACGAGCGGACCGCCGTGGAGCAGTTCGGCAAGGAGGGAAAATATTTCGGCGCCTGCGTGCTGCTTGTGACCATGCCGGGGCTTCCCATGTTCGGCCACGGCCAGATCGAGGGATTTCACGAGAAATACGGGATGGAATATCGGAAGTCTTACTGGGATGAACCGGTGGATGAGCATCTGGTGGCCGTGCACGAGGCGCGCATATTCCCCCTCATGCGCAAGCGCTGGCTCTTTTCCGGTTCGGAAAACTTCGTCTTCTACGATTTCTTCGCGGGGAGCGTCGTGGACGAGAACGTCTTTGCCTATTCCAACCGGAAAGGAGAAGAGCGGGGGATCATTCTATACAACAACAGATACGGCGAGACTGCCGGCTGGATACGGATCTCCGCGGCCCGTGCCGTCAAGATCGATTCGGGGGAAACCGTGCTGCGCCAGGCCACCCTGGGGGAGGCGCTCGGATTCAATCCCGATAGCCGCTACTACTACGCCTTCCGCGATTATGCAACCGGTCTGGAATATATCCGCGCCGGGCGCGAGCTATGCGACAAGGGGATGTACGTGGAGATCTCGGCCTTCGAGTACCACGCTTTTCTCGACTTCCGGGAGATATGCGACGACGAGTTCGGCACCTGGGGGAAATTGTGCCATACGCTCAACGGCCGACCGGTGGAGAGCCTGGACGAGGAGGCAAAACGGGTACAGTATGGCGCGGTGATCGACTGCTTCAGGGAAGTGGTGGAGGAAACCGCCCCCCTTCTGGCGGGGGACCTTGAAAAGGAGGCGGTCACCAAACTCCGTTCTGCGCTTGGGCGTTTCTACGCCGCCCTGAACGAGCATGCCATGTGCAGCGGCGATTGCGAGGCCATTTCCGGCGAGGTCTTGGGGGAGGTTGCGGCCGTTTCCCTCGTTGCCTCTCTGAAGGGGAGGGGTAAAGCCGATAAGAAGGCGGCACCGCCTGTTGTCTCCCTGGAGCTTCCGGCCGACCGGCTCGTTCTGGCCGTTTACCTTGTCTTCCATCTCGCCGGCAAGCTTGCGGCGGTGGAAGACTACCCGAAAACCGCCGCCTCGTGGCTTGACGAGCTCGGCCTTGCCCGGGCGTTTGGCGATCTCTTCCTGCAGGCGCCCGCAGCGGGTGGGAAGACGCAACCTCAGGACCGGGAGGAGGCCGTGGGGCTTCTCCGCCTCCTTCTGTCGCGGCAGCGGTTCTTTGAAGGGTGGGAGATGGAAGAAGCCCATGCACGCTTCCGGGATCTCTTCACCGACTCCGTTGCCCGGGAGTTTCTCCGCTGTCACTGGAGCGGCGGCTTCGAATGGTTCAACAAGGAACGGTTCGAACTCCTCCTTGCGTGGCTGGCGACGGTGGAGGCGATCCGCCTGGCCAGGGCGGCCGGGAAGGGGAAACGGCTCCCCTCCGCCGCAACATCCCTGCGGGAAGAGGTCCTTGCCCTCTGTGACACGGCCCTGGAGGCCGGCTATCAGCCGGGGCGGTTCCTCTCTCTCCTGGAAAACCGAGGGGAAAAATAGCTACTACGGAATCAGCACGATCTTCCCGTACGTGCTCGCTTCCATCACCGCGTGATGGGCGGCTGCCGCATCGGAGAGCCGCATTTCCCGGCTTACCACCGGCCGGAGGGTGCCGTTTTCCAGCCCGGCGCCCAAGGCCGCGTGGATAGAAGCCATTTCCTTTGCGGAGGCGTTGAAGAGGACCATCCCGAGGATTGCGGCATCAAGTCCCATGGCTTCGCGGGGATCGATCTCCACCTTCCCCCGGCTCCCGATTACCACGACCCGCCCTCCCGTAGCCAGAGCCCCCAGGTCCCTCCCCAGGTTTACATTGGCAAGCATCTCCAGAATGACGTCCACCCCCCGGCCTGCGGTGATGGCCCGTGCCTGCTCCAGATGATCGGGGTCGTGGTGGTCGAGGGCAAAGTGAGCACCCTGCTCAATCGCCAATTGCCTCCCCTGTTCCGTGCCGGCGGTGCCGATAACGGTCATGCCGGCAGCGCGCGCCAGTTGTAACGCTGCGATCCCGACCCCGCCGCTGGCGCCGTGGACCAGGACCGCCTCGCCGGCCAACGTGTGTGTGCGCTGGAAAAGTGCGCGGAAGGCCGCTCCGAAGGGGACTCCCACCCCGGCCCCCTGGGAAAATGAGACGCGGCTGTGGAGTGGATGGAGCTGGGACTCGTTGCAGAGGGCCTTTTCGGCGTATGCTCCGCTGACGGTTCCGGCCGTGTAAAGCCGGTCGCCGACCTTGAAGCGGGTCACCCCTTCGCCTATTGCCTCGACAACGCCGGCAGCATCAAATCCGGGGGTATAGGGCAACGCCATCTTGACCGGATATAGGCCGGAACGGATGTACGTATCAACCGGGTTGACCCCTGCCGCTTGGATCCGCAGCAGGACCTCTCCAGCCCCTGGTTGAGGGTCGGGCACTTCCTCAAGCCGCATCACTTCCGGCGCACCGAACTCGTGAACTCGAATGGCTTTCATAACGTTCCTCCTTCCAGGCGATATGTGATCCTGAACGGTATTTCAAATTGATGTAAGGCAACTATTCAGCATAATTCAAGTTTTGCAATAAAGTCCCCCCTCCCCTCGCGGGAGGGGGGTAGGGGGTGGGGGTAGTTGCAATGTTTGACTTCGTGGCGAACTCACCCACCCCTCAATCCCCTCCCGTCAAGGGAGGGGAGGCAAAATGCAAGAAATGAGCTGTATGCCAGTTGAATAAGCTGAATAGTTACGATGTAAGTATACCACAGACCGCTTTCTCCACCATGGTGCGACAAATGCTCCGGAGACGGCGATTATTCCGTCCCGATGAAAATAATGCTTCCGGCCGCACTCCGGCTGGTGTAAACTCCTTCCGAAACCAACACAGCAAGGAGCGTAACCTTCGTGATCGGCAGATGGCCCGGAATTGTAAAAACTTGTATCCTTATCTCTGTAATCATCCTTGCAGCCGGCTGCGCGACGGTACCGAAACCGGAACTGCTGCCGACGCCGGGGAAGGAGGTGGAGACCCTCCAGTCTCCCATCGTCATTTCCGTCAAGACCCCGGAAAGAAGCATGGGGGGGCGCGGCTACCTGATCTTCAAACACCCCGACCGCTTCCACCTGGTCATCCTCTCCCCCTTCGGCCTTACCCTCTTTGAGGTGTTCAGCGACGGCGAGCGGATTACCTGCGCCGTTCCATCAAAAAACACCGCGTACAGCGGCCTTGTATCGGAGTTGCCGGACCGGGGGGGGATGAAGAGCTGGGGGATGATGCAGTGGGCGGTGGCGCGCCCGAAGGTCTTGGGTCCCGTTACCGGCAGCAGGGAAAGTGTGACGCCCGACGGGAGGAAAGAACTGGTCTACTTTGATGAACAGGGGTTGTTGCAGCGCAAGGTGACCGAGGATGGGGACCAGGTCGTCTATCTGGATTATCAGAGCATCAACGGCGTGGCCTTCCCCGGGACCATCGAACTCTCCAACTGGCGGGGCGATACGGTAAAGATCACCTTCGACGAGCCGGAGATCAACGAGCCAGTGGAGGATTCGGCACTGGCGCCTGACCTGGATGGAATGACGGTGCTCCCATTCACTGCATTTCAGGGGTTTTAAAGGTTCTAGGTTCTAGGTTCTAGGTTCTAGGTAAAACATCGAACCTGGAACTTTAGACTTCCCTGGGAATCAACTTGTTATGTTAAAAACTCTCCTTACAAAAACCACGCGCGTAGTCAATGCCGCAGTCAATGCCCACCTGGAGTGGATTTTCAGAGCCGCCGTCGCCCGGCCGCTGCGGGTGATCCTCGTGTCTCTGGCGCTGGTTGCCCTTTCCTTCGTTTCCATCGCCACCACCCGCTTTGAGTCGGACATCTTCAAGCTGTTTCCTGCCAAGCAGGGGCCGCTCCGGCTCTTTCTCGACTCCCTTGAATGGACCGGCAGCATCAAGGACGCCTATTTCATCCTGGAAGGGGAGCGGTCGCGCCTCATTCCTGAGGCAGAGGCCTTTGCCGGGCGGCTGAAGGCCCTGCAGGTGGATGGCCGGCCGGCGTTCGGCCGCATCACCTACCGGGTCTTCGATCCATCGGAGACAAAGGCGTTTGCGGATTTCATCGGCTATGCCGTGACCCGCCCGCAACTCTTTCTTTCCCCGGCCGGGGTCGACAGCTTCGTCGATAAACTCGCGCTCCAGCCCATGGAACGGTCCCTCGCGAGGGCAAAGACTGAGCTGGCAAGCCAGGCGGGGATGGGGGTACGGGATATCATCGCCGCCGACCCCCTTTATCTGCGCGACCTGATCCTGCCTCGCCTGAAGAAGGGGAGTCAGGCCCTCGACCTCGACCCGGACTCACCCTATTTTCTCTCCCGGGACGGGAAGGTGCTCATCATCATCGCCGAGCCGGCCCGGACGGTGCAGGACATGGTCTTTGCCAGAAAGCTCGTGGTCGGCATCAATGAGGCGCGCAAGGGGGCGCAGGTCAAAATCGCCTGTACCGGCGCCCACCTCTCGGCGGTGATCGACGAGGCGGCGGTGAAGGGGAACGTCATTGCCTGCGTGCTCTCTTCCCTCATCGTGGTGCTCCTCCTCTTCTACTTCACCTACCGCCGCTTCCTCCCCACTCTCCTGATCCCCCTCATCCTCTTTTACGGAGTGGTGCTGGCGCTGGGGACGGCGGGCCTCTTCCTCTCCTCCATAAGCATGATCTCCTTCGCCTTTACCGCCCTCATCATCGGGTTGGGAACCGACTATTCCATCCATATCTACGACCGTTTCCACTCGGAACGGAGCGCGGGGGAGGGAACCTTCGAAGCGCTCCGCCTGGCGGTCATCGACACCGGCCACGGCGTCTTTACCGCGGCGGCTACAACAGCTCTCCCGTTCCTGGCCCTGACCATCTCCGACGTCCGGGCACTGTTCGAGCTCGGGCTCCTGGTGGGGCTCGGGGTGATCTTTTCCCTGTACGCCACCTTGTTCTTTCTTCCGCCGCTCCTTATCTTTGCCGAACGACGCTTTCCGAACACGCACTACAAGCCGCTGCCGCAGTTCGGCCTCGGCCTGGTCTGGGACCTGTGCCGGCGGCGCTTTTACCCGATTACCCTCATCTCCCTGGTTCTGATCGCCGCGTTCCTTGCGGCCTCCTTCTTCATCTCCTTCGAGGGGGAGCTCAAGAACCTTCAGCCGCGGCATTCCGAGGCGTTTCAGGCCCAGGAGAAGATCGAGCGGCACCTGGGGCTAAGCCCTAAACAGCTGCTGGTGGCGGTGGAAGGGAAGAGCCTGGATGACGTCATGGCGCGGGGAGACCGCGTGGAGCGGCTGGTGGAGGAGTATCGGCGGAAGAAGGGGATAGCTGCCTGGTCCTCCCTCGGACAGGTGATCAACGACCTGGAAACGCAGGCCGGGATTACCCGAAGTCTGGCGCGCAGGCTCGATTCGCAGGAGCCGGAAAAGGCGCTGGGTGCGGCCCTGGAGCGCGCCGGCTTTGCAATAGAGCCTTTTCGGGCGGTTCTGGAAGGGCTCTCCCGACTGAAAACGGCAGGGCTGGTCCCTCCCGGCGAAGCCATCGGGCGCCTCGGCGAATCACCCCTGCGGGGAATAGTGGACCGGCATCTGATACGCCGCGACGGCAACTACCATCTCCTTTTTTACCTCTATTACACCGGGAGCGAATTTCACCAGCAGGCCTTCCTGAACGAGCTGGCCGCCGCCGACCCGCGGGCCAGGGCGACGAGCGCCGATCTGGTGAGCGGGCAGCTCGCCTCTTCGGTGAAAAAGAGCTTCCTGTGGGGCTTTGTGCTCGGGGGGGCGCTCGTCCTCTTCCTCCTTCTCGCCCATTTTGAATCCCTCGCCGGGATCGCCTGCTCGCTCTTTCCGGTCGTCGCCGGGGTGATCGTCATGCTGGGGGGGATGGCCGTGACCGGCATGCGCCTTAATTTCATGAACTCCATGGTGCTGGTGACCATCCTCGGCATGGGGAGCGACTACGGCCTCCACATCGCGCACCGGGTAAACGCTCCGGCGGAGGGTGAGCGGCGCGGGGACTTCGTCCAGGCCGGCCGCGCCGTCCTCCTCTCGGCACTCACCACTATCGCCGGTTTCGGCTCGCTCGCCTTTACCGACTACGGGGCGCTTGCCTCCATCGGCTGGGCCACCAACTACGGGATCGGCGCTACGGCCCTCTTTGCGCTGATTTCACTCCCGGCGGCTATGGCGCTGTTCGGGCGCCGCCAGGAGAAGTAGCATGATGCCCGTCCCGATCACGGAAAGACCGGATGAACCGGCGCCGCCGGAAACGGTCATACTGGTACACGGCCTCTGGATGACAGGTATGGAACTCCGCTGGCTGGGGCGGCGGCTGAAACGGTGCGGATTTGCGGTGCGTTATTTCCGCTACCCTTCCTGGCGCGGATGCTTCACCGACGCTGCTTTACGGCTGAGCGAGGCGGTGGCGCGGGCGGATGGGGAAAGGGTGCATCTCGCGGGGCACAGCCTCGGGGGCATGGTCATAGCAAAGATGCTGGAACTGGCCCCGACCCACAAGATCCACCGCATTGCCCTTCTCGGTTCCCCCATCCGGGGGAACGCCGTTGCCGGGTCCCTTGCCCGATACGGGGTCGGTCGTTTTATTCTCGGCCCCGTCGCCCGGGAAGGGATCATCGAAAAGAGACCGTCGTGGCCCGCGGGGCGGGAGCTCCTTGTCGTCGCGGGGACGCTTCCGTTAGGTTTCGGCGTCTTCTTCGGCCTTTCCTTTCCCCATGACGGGACGGTCGCGATGGCGGAGACGGAGGTTCCCGGCGCGCAGACCCTTCTCGTGCGGGCTTCCCACATGGGAATGCTCATTTCGTCCCGTCTTGCCGCAGGGCTCTGCGCTTTTTTCCGGACCGGCAGGATTTGATTCAATTTTGCGTTCAAATCGACATGAATTCGTAGGATGCGCCGTGCGCGCACCAGGCTGCTGAAGAGAGGAGAAAGGCCGTTTCCACAAGGGGAACGGCCTTTTTGCTGGAGGGAGCTTTTGCCCGTTGCGGCGCTGTTGTGTTTTCCATCGGGTGCGGTAAGCTACATTCATGCAGCAGATGAAGCGGCAGATATGCAGGAAAGGAGCGAATCATGAAAGCTTACGAACTGCCTGATTTCAGCGGCATTGACGGCCTCGTCCCCGTCGAGCGGCCGATGCCGGATCCGGGTCATGGCGAGGCGCTGGTGAAAGTCCGTGCCGCTTCCGTTAACTACCGGGACCTCCTCGTTGTAAAGGGGGCATACAGCCGCAACCTTTCCCTTCCCCTCGTTCCCTTTTCCGACTGCGCCGGCGAGGTGGTGGCCGTAGGAGAAGGGGTGACGCGGGTTAAGGGGGGAGACCGGGTGGCGGGGATATTCATGCAGCGGTGGATTGCCGGCGAGCTCACTGCGGAGAAGGTCGCCTCGGCCCTGGGCGGGGCAATCGATGGGGTGCTCGCCGAGTACGTTGTTTTGAAAGAGGAGGGGCTCGTGCATCTTCCGGAGCACCTCTCCTTCGAGGAGGGGGCGACGCTCCCATGCGCCGGAGTCACCGCCTGGCACGCGGTCGTGGAGTGCGGGATAAAGCCTGGAGACACGGTCCTGGCGCTGGGGACCGGCGGGGTCTCCCTCTTTGCCCTCCAGTTCGCCCGGCTCGCCGGCGCCCGGGTGATCATAACCTCCGGCGATGACAAAAAGCTCCAGCGGGCGCTGGGGCTCGGTGCGTCGGACGGGGTCAACTACCGGGCCGAGCCGGAGTGGGAGAAGCGGGTGAAGGCTTTGACCAACGGGGTCGGCGTGGACTGCCTGGTGGAGGTCGGGGGGGCCGGCACCCTCCCGAAATCGCTCCATGCGGTCAGGATCGGGGGGAGAATCAGCCTCATCGGCGTTCTGACCGGGGCGGCGGGGGAAGTGAACCCGCTTCCGGTGGTGATGAAAAAGCTGCAGATTCAGGGGATATTGGTCGGGTCGCGGGAGATGTTCGAGGCGATGAACCGGGCTATCTCCGTTCACGGCCTGCGGCCGGTGATCGACCGGGTCTTCCCCTTCGCCGAAGCCCGCGATGCGCTCCGCCACATGGAGAGCGGCGCGCACTTCGGCAAGGTCGTCATTTCGGTCTGACCGTCCCGTGCGCTGCCGCCGGGGAAGGGAGAAGCAATGCCGGGAATAGTAAAGGATATCTGCAAGACCTTCGTGCTCCATGCCGTGGCCGCCCATTTCAACAACGGCCTACTTCCCACCGCTCTACTATTCCTGGGTCTCACCCTGGTCAGTGGCGATCTCTATTTCGAACGCACCGTGTTGCACCTGAGCGTCATTGCCCTCTGTATGGTGCCGGTCTCCTTCTTTTCAGGTGTGCGTGACTGGCGCACGAAGTTCCACGGCGGCCGCGCCCCCATTTTCTACAGAAAGATGTGGCTTTCGGGCATCCTCTTTCTCCTGGTGGGGAGCGCTGCAGGCTTGCGCCTCACCCATCCGGGTCTGCTCGCGGAGGGGGGTGTTTTCAAGTGGATTTACTTTGGGTGCCTGCTCGGTACGCTGCCGGTTGTGGTCCTGTTGGGGCACTATGGCGGGAAGCTGGCGTTTCAGTGGAAGAACATGAATCATTAACAGCTTTTCCTTGACATTGGGCGGGACCGGAAGGTATGTTTCGTTAACGACCTTTCAGGAAGGACGCCATGGGAGAAGCCATCACATCATAAAACCGCTGCAGACGGCGCCGCACCGTCGGGCGGTTTTTTTGTTGACGGCGGATTGGGGGAGTCATGAAGGCGCGGGTCTCGCTCGTTTACAAAGCATTTGACGTAGAGACGCTCTAACAAGCGAATAGACCAGAACTTTGTCTGGTCATCCGAAAAAACGTCCGTAAAACCAAAGATGAATTAGCTGTTTTCTTGAGCATCTGCTTTCCAATCAAGGAGGACACTCGCGTGCAACGTTTCATCGCCATCTGCCTTGCGCTTTTTCTTGTAGCCATGGCTGGCTTGTGCCAGGCACAAGATGGAGTTCGAGTAGAATTCTTTTCTCCCCAAGGAACGATCAAAAGTGTCCGCCAAGTGACCGCCCGCTTTTCCGAGCCGATGACCACCTTCGGCGATCCCCGCTATGAAAGCCCTTTCGAAATTGCCTGCCCGGAAAAAGGCTCAGGGCGATGGACTGACGTCAAGAACTGGGTCTTTGATTTCGAACGCGATCTGCCGTCCGGCATAGCCTGCTCTTTCATGCTTCGGGAAGGACTGAAGACGATTGCAGGAACCGCTGTCAGCGGTGAGCGCACCTTTTCCTTCACCACCGGCGGGCCGGCAATAGTCGGTTCGCGACCCGGTAACGGCAAGACCATCGACGAGGATCAGATATTCATTCTTACCCTCGATGGGGACGCCGACGAGGCCTCGGTCCTGGCCAATGTCCGGTTCAGTGTCGAAGGAATGGTCGAGACACTTGGCATCCAGATCGTCAAGGGGGCGGAACGCACTGCCGTGCTCAAGGCTACAGCCCGTCCCGACAACGGCAGGACCCTCATCATACGCTGCCGCCAGAGCTTCCCGAGCAAGGCGGCGGTCAAACTCATCTGGGGATCGGGCATCGCCTCCACAACCGGTGTGACCTCCGGTGTAGAACAGATATTCACCTTCACGGTTCGCGACCAGTTCACCATTTCATTCCAATGCGACCGGACCAATGCGAATGCACCCTGCATTCCGATGACTCCCATGCGCCTTAGCTTCTCGTCTCCGGTCCCGGCAAATCTGGCCAAGAAGATCGTCATGAAATCGGGCAAGAAAGTGTACAAGCCTGAACTGGCAGGAGATGACGAGGAGGGGGAGGAGACGGTAAAAACCGCAGGTGATGTTCGGGGCGTCAAGTTCAAGGGTCCCTTTCCCGAGAAGAAGTCCTTCGTCATCGAGTTGCCGAAAGGGTTGACGGACGATGCGGGCAGGTCTCCCGCCAACCGGGCCAAGTTTCCCCTCCATGTCAGCACGGACGGTTTCCCCCCCCTCGCCAAGTTCGCCGCTCCCTTCGGCATCGTTGAACTGAACAACGAGTCGGCGATCCCGGTCACCCTGCGTAATGTGGAACCAAGAATCAAGGCGCGGCAGCTTAATCCCGACGAGCCTCAGAGAATAATTGAGGAAAAGCCCAAGGAGACCAGGGAAACCGTCATCGACAAGGCTCGTGCAGTCGGCGAGAAGCTCACCTCCTGGCTTTCCGGTTCAAAGAAGAAAAAAGAAGAGAAGGCTGGGGCCATCAAGGGGAAACGTCAACTGCTTCCAGTCGACCGCGAAGAGAAGATCATCGAGTGGTTGCGCAAGGTCCGCACTGCCCGGCGTAACAAGCCGATCCTGAAAGGGGAGGGGGCGGAAGATATCGTTATTCCCAAGCCAAACGGCGAAAAGGCATTCGAGGTGGTGGGGATACCGATCAAGAAAGCCGGCTTCCATGTCGTTGAACTGGAAAGTCCGATTCTCGGCACTGCTCTCCTGGACAAATTCCGGCCCATGTATGTATCGTCAGCGGCGCTGGTGACGAATATGTCGGCACATTTCAAGTGGGGGCGGGAATCATCCCTCGTCTGGGTGACCAGCCTGGACAAAGGGCTGCCGGTAGCCGGCGCTGAGGTGAACATCCGCGACTGTAAAGGGAAGCTTCACTGGCAAGGCAAAACCGACGCCGACGGCATCGCACGCATTAAAACGAAACTCTCGCACGAACTCCCCTTCTGCTCCGATTCAGACGGCAAAAGCGAAAAAGAAGAGGATTATTACACCGACAACGAGCAGCCGATGCTACAAGGGATGTCCGGCGGCCTGTTCGTCTTTGCCAGGAAGCAGGATGACCTCACCTTCGTCCATTCCAGTTGGGACCGGGGTATCGAGAACTGGCGCTTCAACCTCCCCAGTGATGAGTTCAGGGAACATACCATCGCCCACACCGTCTTCGCCCGGACGTTGGTTCGTGCAGGTGATACTGTGCACATGAAGCACTTCATGAGGAATCACGCCATGAAAGGCTTCGATCTGCGCAATGTGACCGATCTGCCGCAAGTGGTGCTCGTGAAGCACCGCGGCAGCGGGCAGCGCTACGAATTCCCCCTTAAGTGGAAAGCGGACAACACTGCGGAGACGCGGATGACGGTACCGAAAGGCGCGGGACCCGGCTTCTACGACGTATATCTGTCGCAGAAGCCCTCGGGAAAACCGAAGAAAACGGCGATTGGCAGCTACGAGGAGGGGGATGCGCAATTCTTTGCTGTCGATGGCTGGCAATCCGGCTTCTTCCGCGTCGAAGAATTTCGCGTTCCGCTCATGAAGGGGGTGGTCGAACCGCCGAAAGAACCGGCGGTGAATGCATCCTCGATTGATATCGATCTCTACGTGTCCCACCTTGCCGGTGGCGGTGCCGGAGGAGCGCCGGTGAAGCTGCGGACTCAGGTCAGGCCGCGGTCGGTGAGCTTCGACGACTACGAGGACTATACCTTTGCCAATGGCAAGGTAGAAGCTGGTGTGGTGAAAGAAGAGTCACCCGACCGTTTCTACGACGACGAGGGAGAAGATGCAAACCAGGAAGTTCAGCCGAAGAAACCAATCTATCGCACCCAAGAATTGGTGCTCGATAAAACAGGCGCTTTCCGGGCGAAGATCGATGACCTGCCGAAAATCACCGCGCCCCATTCCCTTGTCGCCGAACTCGAATTCCGCGATCCCAATGGCGAAATTCAGACGGTCACCGGACGCGTACCTCTCTGGTCGTCTGGACAGCTCGTGGGGATCAAACCCGATTCCTGGTCATCCTCTGCCGATTCCTTAAAGTTTAAGACCGTGGTCGTGGACATAAAGGGGACCCCGGTGAGGAGGGCGAAGGTCAATGTGGAACTTTTCAGCAGGCGGCACTTTTCTCACCGGAAACGGCTCGTGGGAGGCTTTTACTCCTATGAGCACGTAACGGAAACGAAGTCTGTCGGTCCCATCTGCGAAGGAATCACGGATGACAAGGGCCTTCTGGACTGCAGTGCCAAGGCGCCCGTTTCGGGCAACGTCATCCTACAGGCAACGGTCACCGACGAAGGAGGCAACACGTCATCATCCAACCGGGATGTCTGGATTGTCGGCAAGGGGGAATGGTGGTTTGAGGCGGGGGACAGTGACCGCATCGACCTGCTGCCGGAAAAGAAATCATACAACCCGGGCGACGCCGCCAAGTTCCAGGTACGCTCCCCCTTCCGCTCGGCAACGGTGCTTGTCACGGTCGAGCGCGAGGGGGTCATCGACGCCTATGTGAAGAAGATCAGCGGCAAGGAGCCGGTCATCTCCGTGCCGGTCAAGGGCAATTACACGCCCAACGTCTTCGTTTCTGCCCTGTGCGTGCGTGGCCGTGTGGCTGGGACCAAGCCGACGGCACTTTTCGATCCCGGCAAGCCGGCGTATCGCCTGGGGATCAGCGAAATCAGGGTGGGGAGGAAAGCACACGAGCTGAATGTGAAAGTCTCGGCTGACAGCGACACCTATAAGGTGCGGGGCAAGGCGCGGATCAGGATCAAGGTGACCAGCGGGTCGGTGGGTACGCTCCCGAAGGGTGCAGAGGTGGCGGTGGCCGCAGTGGATGAAGGGTTGCTTGAACTGATGCCGAATAATAGTTGGAAGCTACTTGATGCCATGATGGGGAGAAGGGGTCATGAAATCGAAACCTCAACCGCCCAGACACAGGTGGTGGGGCGCCGCCATTACGGCCTGAAGGCACTGCCGGCAGGTGGTGGTGGCGGCATGAGGTCGGCCCGCGAACTTTTCGATACCCTCTTGGCCTGGAAGGGGCGGGTCAAGCTCGACGCCAAGGGGGAAGCAACGCTGGAAATACCGCTCAATGATTCACTCACCAGCTTCTCCGTGGTCGCCGTTGCCAGCGCCGGTACCGGCCTTTTCGGCACCGGGCGCACCACCTTCCGGACCACCCAGGATCTGATGGTGCTCTCAGGCCTTCCTCCGCTGGTGCGGCAAGGGGACCGTTTCACCGCCCTCTTCACCATCCGCAATGCCTCAAGCCGCGACATGTCCCTCTCGGTGACCGCCAGACCTTCCTGGTCCGATGGTGCAGGGTTCGAGCCGATTGCCCTCAAGCTGGCTCCGGGGGAAGCGAAGGATGTCTCCTGGCCAGCGGAAGTACCTGCGGGAATTGAATCTATGACATGGGAGGCGCAGGTAAGAGAAGAGAACGGCGATGGTGCCGACAGGATCAAGGTGAGCCAGCGGGTAGTTGCGGCAGTGCCGGTGCAGGTGTATCAGGCAACGGTGACTCAGGTGGACAAAGGCTTCGAGCTGGACGTGCGGATGCCGGATGACGCGGTCAAGGGGCGCGGCGGCATCAACGTGGTCATGCGATCCAAGCTGACCGAAGGGCTCGGCGGTGTCGTTCATTACATGAAGAGCTATCCTTACTCCTGTATGGAACAGATGGTGTCGCGGGCGATCAGCCTAAAGGACGACACCGTCTGGAAGCAGATCGTGACGGTTCTTCCCTCTTATTTGGACAGTGACGGTCTGGTGAAGTATTTCCCCTCTCCCTGGCTTGACGGCAATCCCGTGCTTACCGCCTACATCCTGTCCATCAGCAAGGAGGCGGGACGGGATCTGCCGGACAACCTGATTCGACAGATGGAAAAGGGGCTTGTCGCTTTCATCGAAGGGAAAATCCGCCGGGAATCATCGTTGCGCACGGCGGACCTGTCCATCCAGAAGCTGGCCGCGGTCGAGGCGCTCTCCCAGCGGGGGAGGGCAAGCGCCAAGCTCCTCTCAAGTGTGGCCGTGGAACCGAATCTCTGGCCCACATCGGCAGTACTGGACTGGCTGAACGTCCTGAAGAGGACCCATGACCTGCCCGACCGCATAAAACGGCTCAAGGAGGCGGAGCAGATCATCCGCTCGCGGCTGAACTTCCAGGGCACGGTCATGAACTTCTCTACCGAGCAGTCGGACCGGCTGTGGTGGCTCATGGTTTCGACAGACACCAATGCCCTGCGCACCCTGCTCACCTTCATGGACGAGGGGACTTGGCGCAGCGACATGCCCCGCCTTGTCCGTGGCGCAGTGGCCCGGCAGCAGCAAGGCAGATGGGAGACGACCATCGCCAATGCCTGGGGGGTAGTTGCCCTCGACAGATTCTCGAAAAAGTTTGAGGCAACACCGGTCACCGGCTCCACCAAGGCAGAGATGGCCGGCACTGCAAAATCGACTGACTGGGGCAAGGACAAGAAAGGTAAAACACTTTCCTTCCCGTGGCCGGAGGGTACAATGAAGGTCAGCCTGCGTCACACCGGCGGAGGGAAACCTTGGGCCACCTTGTTGAGCCTTGCCGCCATTCCGCTCAAGGAACCCCTGTTCAGCGGCTATCGCATAAAAAAGACCGTGACCCCAATCGAGCAGCGGGACAAAAACAGGTGGAGCCGCGGCGATGTGGCCAGGGTACGGCTGGAAATCGAAGCACAAAGTGACATGACATGGGTTGCGGTCAGCGATCCGGTCCCGGCCGGGACGACGATTCTCGGATCGGGGCTGGGACGGGATTCGGCCATCATGGCCGAGGGTGGGCGGAATCGCAGTTGGCCGGTCTTCGATGAGCGGTCCTTTGAGGCTTACCGTGCCTATTACGACTATCTGCCCAAGGGGAAATTCGTTACCGAGTACACCGTCCGCTTCAATAACGAAGGGAATTTCCGCCTGCCACCGACCCGTGTCGAGGCGCTATATGCGCCGGAGATGTACGGCGAAACTCCGAACCTCCCGCTGAGCGTGGGCGAGTAATGGCGAATACGGTTCGGTTATTGTTGATGGCGGTACTGATCGTCTTCGGCTGTCTGACAACGGAAGCGAGCGCACTCTCCACCTTCCCGCAGGTGAAGTCTTCCCATCGGCGGTCTGATGCACTTATTCTCGATCGTCGCGGCGAGGTGATCCACGAACTACGTATCGACAAGAGAGGGCGCCGGCTCGACTGGATGGAGCTGAAAGATGTCTCGCCATCGCTGGTAAGGGCGGTTCTGTATTCGGAAGATCGTCATTTTTATGAGCACTCCGGCATCGACTGGAAGGCAGTAGGAGCAGCGGTCATCGACAGGGTTTTCGGCTCAAAGATCCGCGGGGCCAGTACCATCAGTATGCAGCTTGCCGTAATGTTGAAGACGGGTGGAACTCCCAAAGGACGCAAGACAATACGGCAGAAATGGGATCAGATGGAGGCAGCCCGCGAACTGGAAAAGAGTTGGAAAAAGGAGGAGATCCTCGAAGTCTACCTGAATCTGGTTACCTTCAGGGGCGAACTGCAGGGCATCGCTGCTGCCTCCAGGGGCTTGTTCGACAAGGAGCCGTCCGGGCTTAACGACCATGAGTCGTGCATCCTTGCTGCACTCATTCGATCCCCCAATGCCCTGCCTGCCGACTTGGGGCGGCGTGCGGAAACTCTTGCGCGGTCGTTGTATCCCCAGGGAGGCTACGACGGAGTGCGACAGTTTGCCAGCGAGAGACTGTCGCGGCCTTACAGGGTACAGCCTCACATTGCCCTCGCTCCCCACGTAGCCAGACGGCTGACCGCGAGTGCCACTTCCAGGCATGACAAGAACAGACAAACAGCGGCCCATTTTATCCCTTCGACCCTAGATGTACGCCTGCAACGCTTTGCGCAGGACACCCTGCGTCAGCAGCTCAATGCGCTGCAGGGCAGAAATGTTGGTGAGGGGGCCGTGATCGTTGTCGAGAACGCGACCGGGAATGTGCTCGCCTATGTTGGCAGTGCCGGCGATAGCCAGGTGGACGGAGTTACCGCAAGACGACAGGCCGGCTCAACATTGAAACCGTTCCTCTACGGACTGGCCATCGAGAAACGGTTGCTGACGGCAGCATCGATTCTGGACGACTCCCCCCTGCATATCCCGACGGAGCGGGGGCTCTACGTGCCGCACGATTATGACCACCGCGCGCGTGGCCCCGTCAGCGTGCGAACCGCCCTGTCGTCATCTCTCAACATCCCCGCGGTAAGGACGCAATTGCTCGTCGGCACAGAGCCGTTCGCGGAACGGCTGCGACGTGCGGGGTTCGACCTGCGCCGGCCGGCAGAATTCTACGGCTTTTCCCTGGCACTCGGCACCGCCGATGTATCACTGCAGGAGCTCGTCAATGCCTATCGCACGCTTGCCCGGGATGGCGTCTGGACCGAGCTGCGGCTGACACCAGGCGCGTCGGGGAAGTCTGTGCGCGTCATGGATCGCAATGCTGCCCACATAGTCGCCGATATCCTGGCGGACCGTTCGTCCCGAAGCATTGCCTTTGGCTTCGATAATCCGCTCACAACCCGCTTCTGGAGCGCCGTGAAAACCGGGACGAGCAAGGATATGCGCGACAACTGGTGTGTGGGTTTCTCGCGCCGGTACACGGTAGGTGGGCAACTTTTCAGGGGAACCCATGTGGAATGTCTCGGGCATTTCCGGGGCCGCGCCGGTTTGGCTGGAGGTGATGAACCACCTTCATCGCGACAGCCGCAGCATACCGCCACCACGACCCGACGGGGTTGTCTTGGCCCGGACCGCGTTCCTGGCCGGCAGCGAGAGCCAACGCACCGACCTGTTCCTGGCTGGGACCGAGTCGTTACCAATGGCGACGAATACACCGAAGAACGATTCATGGCTTATACCCCGGATCGCCTATCCCCCCGGAGGAACCATCATAGTGCTTGATCCGGACATCCCGGAAGAAAACCAGCGCGTCTTCTTTGAAGCCGAGAACGCAAGCTGCGATGAAATCAGGTGGAAACTGAATGGTGAGCTCCTGCCGCCAGGAGACAAAGGAAGGCGCTGGGCGCCTCGCCCGGGCAGATACGAGTTAGCCCTTAGCGACATTACCGGGAAGACTCAAGACACTGTTTCATTTGAAGTGCGTGGCATCGCCACTGCAAATGATGTGCGCTGACGATGGTTCAATGACACCCACATCCTGGCTCCGCACCGTGCATTACGGCTGGATTGCCGCCGCCACCGGCGTACTGGTCCTCTTCTCCTGTCTCGGGCTCATACACCATGCTTCTGCCGCGGATGCAGGCAGGGCTCGGCCTCCCCTTCGACCGGATGGGGTTTATCGGCACCGCCAGCTCAACCAGGCATAACCATTGCCTGCCGCGGTCTTCGCCGCTTAGACTTGATTCCTCCGGAAGATAGGCAAAAGGGGGGCAACCTTTGACATGGGCCAAACAGGCCGTCAAGGATTGCCCCCTTTATGCTTTCACTCTTTAACAGTCGCCGTAATAGCTGCCTGATGGGGGAGCAAAAAAAGAGATAAGTATCCGATGTAAGAAACCGATAAGGTTACGGGGAGCTTGAAGGCGGCTATGCGGAGCTCAAGCTCGTTGATTGACGTCAACAATTCTCGAACGGGGGAGATACCATGACTTTGTGGGAAAAAGCCAAAGCGGAATTTATAGACATCATCGAATGGACTGACGATTCGAGTGATACAATGGTCTGGAGGTTCCCGCGGTATGAAAATGAGATCAAGTATGGTGCACAACTGATTGTACGGCAATCACAGGCTGCCGTTTTTGTGAACACGGGAGAGATAGCCGATGTGTTTACATCCGGACAGCATCAGCTGACGACCAAAAACCTCCCTCTCCTTACCACCCTCATGGGCTGGAAATACGGGTTTCACAGCCCTTTCAAAGCCGAAGTTTATTTTGTAAACACCAGGAATTTTACAAATCTCAAATGGGGGACAAAAAACCCTGTCATTCTCCGCGACCCGGAATTCGGACCCGTACGGCTGAGATCATTCGGAACTTATGTTGTCAGGGTAAGCGATCCGGCAAAGTTCATAAAAGAAATAGTGGGAACGGGCGGACATTTCACACTTAACGACGTATCTGATCAGCTGAAGAACCTGATTGTGACCAGATTCTCGGATATGCTCGGAGAAAGCAAAATCCCGGTTCTTGATCTGGCCGCCAGTTATAATGAACTGTCGCTTTACCTGACAGAAAAAATTGCCCCTGAATTTCTGGAATACGGCCTTGAAGTCACGAAACTTCTGGTTGAGAATATTTCCCTTCCCCTGGAAGTTGAAGAAGCCCTGGATAAAAAAAGCAGTATGGGAGTTATCGGTAACCTGGAGAACTATCTGAAATTCCAGAGTGCAAATGCCATGGAAGCCGCAGCAAAAAATCCGGGCGGCGATGCCTCTGCGGGAGTAGGCATGGGAATTGGTTTTGCCATGGCGAACCAGCTGGGAAAAATGATGTCCAAGCCGCAGGAGCCGGCGCAAAGCGCCCCGCAGCCTCCTCTCCCCCAAGAAGAAAAGGATAGTAAGTATTATGTGGGGAAAAATGGCAAGCAGGCAGGTCCATTTGATAAAAATACGATCATGAATTACATGAAAAAGGGGGCCATAACAAAGGAAACCCTCATGTGGAAAGAAGGGATGGACGGATGGAAAACAGCCGGGTTTTTCAGTGAATTTGAAACTTTGCTTAAGACAACACCACCACCGTTACCGAAATGATTGATCATGAATATTTTCCACAAAAATGGGACCCCCAGGAGGCAACGTGGCTAACTGCTCCAACTGTTCGGCACCCCTTCCGCCAAACTCGATACAGTGCGCGTATTGCGGAAGCCGAAATGATACCGACCTTAAAGGAGTTCATTACTATACGACCCATGAAATAGAATCGGAACGTATCTGCCCAAGGTGCAACCTCAGACTGAGAACCATTGACCTGAAGTTAGACGGCAGATTTCTGATCGAGCGATGCGATGAATGCCTGGGACTTTTTTTTGATCCGGGAGAACTGGAAGCGCTTCTGGAGGCAACGGTCTCCAACGTATTTGCCGTCAATAGAAACCAGCTGGATAATATCAACACCACCAGACCCAATGACTACGGTGTATCCTATATCAAATGCCCGATCTGCTCCAAAATCATGAACCGTGTCAATTTCGGGACAAAGAGCGGCGTCATTGCTGATCGCTGCAAAGATCACGGAATATGGCTTGACGGCGGCGAACTCAGGCATCTTTTTGAATGGATGAAAGCAGGGGGGAAACTCCTCCATCAGGAAAGGCAGGAACAGCTCAAAATAGCCGAAGAAAAAGAGCAGGAACGTGAAAGACGCAAAAAACACGCACAATCTTCGGACGGGGATTGTCTGGATTATTCCGGTTTCAATATGTACGGAAGTACCTTAAGAAATGAAGATCCGGATCTTTTTGAAATGGTAAAAAATGCGATCAGTTTTTTTTCAAAATAACTTTTCAAAAACGGACTCGCCGCAATAGTTTCACAGCAGGAATATGAGCCCCCTCTGCTCTTCCGCACCTTTCACCGAATTATTATAAAAATTGACCGAAGCTTCTGTTTCAGGTACATTGGGGCGGTTTTATGTCATGAGGGAGATTCGAAATGGAAGGATATCCAGCATATGCCTGCCGAAGCTGATGAGCGGTGAGATAAGCGTATGAGCGAGAATCCCCCGTACAAAAAACTGCGTCCGAGCGGCGGCTATCGCTCCTTGCGCTCCTTTCGGACAACCACCATCATCTATGACGCCACGGTGTCGTTCTGCGAGCGCTTCATTGACAAGCGTTCCCGCCTGGTTGACCAGATGGTGCAGGCGGCGCGCAGCGGCAGGCAGAATATCGCCGAGGGGAGCCGGGCCTCGGCAACCTCCAGCCAGACCGAGCTGCGCCTGGTGAACGTCGCCCGCGCCAGTCTGGATGAGCTTTTGCTGGACTACGAAGATTTTCTGCGGCAGCGGGGCAAGCGGCAGTGGACAAAAGATGACCCTGAGGCAAAGGCAGTAAGAGCAGTGAGGAAAGTGTTTCATCATCGGTCGGATCCGTCCGATCGGACCGATCTGACGGATGACAGCACTCCTTACGCCGCCTGGTTGCAGCACCCTGACCCCGCAGTGGCTGCCAATGCGCTCATCTGCCTGATCCACCAGGCCAATTACCTCCTGGATCAGCAAATTGCCGGGCTGGAGCGTTCTTTTGTCAACGAAGGCGGCTACAGCGAACAATTGGCAGCAGCGAGGGTGCAAAAACGAAGTGGCGGCTATCATCGGTCCGATCAGACCGATCCGTCTGATGCCAAACAACTCCCAGCCTGCCAGCTCTGCGGCAAGCCGATGGTGCTGCGTACGGCAAAGCAGGGCAAAAATGCCGGTTTGCAGTTTCTGGGGTGTTCCGGTTATCCTGGGTGCAAAGGCACGATTAAGGTTTGATCATCCTTCGGATCGGCCTGATCCGGCCGATCTGACCGATCAAGGCAAATATCTGGAATACCAGGGTAGAAGCCGTAGGGGTCAGGCCCGAATGGCACTAGTTTAAGACAATTAGCATGTAAAATCATGCCAAAATTGCCACATATTATTAGCAATAATTAATTAAATATGCTATTATGTGCCAT
>WSYB01000014.1 GCA_009773645.1 Geobacteraceae bacterium | reverse complement strand
CTTGTGCTTCTTGATTGAGTGTTCGAGCGTCTATTTTTTCCATGCACGAACTTTATCATACCTGGGATTATTGTGCACTATTTATTTGCCGAGGTAATACTCGGAATAGTCAGCAGATAGGTAAACCAAAAATAGAAACAGACAGCAAACAAGATTCTGAAATTATTAAAAGTTATCATCTAAGATCACCTCCATCCAAAGAGAATTTAGCTGTAAGTCGCCAAATGTACTTAATAAACCAAGAACCATTCTTAGACGTTAAAGTTCTTGAGTTGAAAGACAACGCCGGGATTAAATTCACAATAACCAACAATAGTAATGTCAGTGTGAGTAACATTAAAATATTTGAGCGATTTTACGCGAGTAAACTTAATGATTTATCCGCACAAAATGCAATAGGCCCTCAAGCGGTTGTCCCTACTGTTGAAATTGATCTGCTCAAGCCCTCAGTCAGCAGAAAATGTGAAACGTCCAGCTTGTTTATATCTCGGTCACTTATTTCGGAAATCGAAAAGGGCGATACGGGTGGTTTTTTTGAATTCCGAATGTCTTTCCGACACGGTGCAACGGGAAAACAATATTCACAAGTTCATAGATTCTTGATTCTTCCTTCCAATACAGGTTGGCAATATAAAGAAGTTTATGACGAATCTATGTGGGCGCTAAATCACTTCAAAGCAGAGTAATGGTATAACCAACGCCTTACACCTGCCCTAGAAACCGGCAGGTGAAGGCTCACGACGTTGGTGGAGAAATTATGAGCATACAAGGGATCAGCCATATTACTTTTGTCGTTAGAGACCTTGAGCGAGCAAAGCACTTTTTCTGCGACGGTTTAGGCGCAGAAGAGGTGTACGACAGCAGTGCGAAGAATTTTTCAATTTCAAAGGAAAAGTTCTTTGTACTTGGTGGCGTCTGGATAGCTGCCATGGAAGGAGAACCGAGTACAGATCGGAGCTATCGGCATGTTGCGTTTCAAACGACAGACGATGAACTGCCGCGGCTTGAAGAAAGACTTCGTGCGATCGGAATAGAGATTAAACCTTCTAGAGCAAGGGTGAAGGGTGAAGGGCAATCGCTATATTTTTATGATTTCGAAGACCATCTCTTTGAGCTCCATACTGGCACCTTAGAACAGAGATTGGATCATTACGAAAGATGAGTGTCTGCTCTGAAAGTGGACTGAGAATTAATTCCCAACAACACCGTTGGACACCGACCGGGCGATAAGGCTGCCCGGACGGGTCAACGGCGCAGCCGTTGGTCGAGATCGAACAGTAAGAGATATTGATATTTCAGGTGAAAAACTATGTGCAAACGCGAAGTGCCACAACATGTTATGCGATTTTACGGTAATACAGATTACGCGTTAGAATGTATTGCTTTAAAACAAATTACATTCGTACACGTAGGAAACTTGAACGACCCATTTGACCCGGTATTGGATTACGTTACTGACTTTAAGGACAAATACTCAGCTCTTCTGTCCTATGTTCAAAAACATCATCCGTTGCAATTGGAGTTATTTAAGGAAAGACTTCCTGAACAAAACTGGAAAGAGACGATAACCGGGTGGTCAAATTTGGCGAGTGAGCTTCGTGCACATACGTTTGTATTTTCAACTATCGCAGTGAGAGAAGGAAATCACCCATGTGATAATTTATACATGTGGGGCCATTATGGAAATGGACATCGAGGAGTTGCTATTGAATTCAATGCCACTGTTTTGGCAGAGTCATTAACGAAACAGGATGCTCCTAATGCTGAGTCGCCTTGGTGGGAAATGGATTATAAAAAGGAAATACCAAGAATTAAATGTGAGGATATTATTGAATTCGTAATGAACGCACAGCCAAGCACAAATAATTTGGAAGATTACGGACCAAAGCTGACTTCCGTTATACTTCAAAGGCTTCATTCTAAGGGTGAGGTATGGAAAACTGAGGAGGAGTGGCGATTAGCGTTGAAAAATGATGAAACAAAACTAAAATTCCATAGATATGATATTCCAAGTACCGCTGTTAAATCAGTATATCTGGGTTGTCGTGCTGCTGAAAAGGAACATCTACGGAACGCTTTCGTTTATGAAACTCAGCGCCATTTTCCAAGTGCAAATGTTTTTCGCTCCAACATGAGGTCTGGTGAGTACGCACTCGATTTTGAGAAAATAGCTTAAGGCGCTGCAAAAAACAGATTTCCAACTTGGCGCAACAGCGGTGAACCCGCTGTGCTCTCAGCGTTGAACCCATGGAGATACCAATGAATACCTCGGAAGAAATCTGGCAAGAATATCATTCACGGCTTCGTGCCTTTATCAAAAGTAAAATAGCAGATGACATGGCGACCGATGACATTCTGCAGAACGTTTTTATGAAAATGCATGGGGGCTTGGCGTCCCTGAAAGACAAGACAAAGCTGCACAGTTGGCTCACCCGGATCGCGAGAAATGCCATCATCGATTATTATCGTGGGCAAAAGCCCGCTGTCAAGATTCCCGAGTGGCTGCCGCATCCCGAAACCGATCCCAGCGAGAAAATCATGCAAGAGTTATCGGATTGCCTACAACCCATGATCCAAATGCTGCCCGAGGCTTATCGGGAGGCAGTCATACTTTCTGAAATAAGAGGATTGACGCAGAAGGAAGTTGCCCAGGTACAGGGCACTTCGCTTTCGGGCGCCAAATCCCGAGTGCAGCGGGGGCGAGCCCAGTTGAAAGAAATGCTGGCCGAGTGCTGCCGGCTGGAGTTCGATCATAGTGGACGGCTCTGCGATTATGAACGAAAAGGGAAGTCCTGTGACGCCTGCTGAGAGGTGAAACAGATTTTTTGCGTCTTTTTGGAAATTATTCCGTCTTTAGGGTGAGCATTGCTCATAAACCCTAGTCACGGAATTCCAGGGACACCTTACTTAATTCTGTTTCCCTTTTCCTCTTTGCGCGGATTCAGCTATCTCCCGCTTACCGCATCTTTTCCCAGGCTATCTCCAACACTTTCTCCGCTACTTTCACCGCCTCTTGCGCCTCGTTTCTGGTGGGTTCGACATAATCACCGGGGTATCTTGCCTCTACTGAGTAGCCGTTGAGAAGGGCGAACTGTTCGCGCAAAGCTACAAGGTCGTTGATCGAATCGAGAAGAAGGTCAAGGAGAACGAGGAGATTGTGGATTTTCTGGAATGAAATTCCGTGGTAGGTGAGAAGTCCTTTGAGTGATTTTTCTACGGCCTGTTGGGCATGGAAGCAGACCGTGTCGGTGGGGCCGTCCGGCAGCAGCAAGGTTTGTCTGGCAGTGATCAGGTCATTGCCGGCCTTGCGCAGCCATTCGCGGGCAAACTCTTCATTGCCGCTCATAAAGGGTCCTTCCACTGCTGAAGGCGTGGGTGATGATATGATTGACCGTGCCGTTCCATTTGCGCACCTCCTCCGGGGTATAAACGAGGATGTCGAGAGGGCACGGCATTGGCTTGAACAGGAGCTGGAGCGGTACGGCGCGTCGTTGGCGGGGCAGGGGGGTGTTCATGACCACCAGCAGGTCAAGGTCGCTATCAGGGGTGGGGTGACCGTCGGCGTAGGAACCGAAGAGGATGATTCGTTCCGGGGAGAAGCTCCTTGCGATTGCCTCTGCGATCTCAGCAATGGTTTCGCTTGAGATCAGCTCGCCGTACTGTTGTCTGTGTCGTACAGAGAGAGGCATTGCACACCTTTATGAATTCATTCCTTGGATTATGTGAAGTTTTATCATAAAAGCGCGGTGTTGAAAAGTACAATATCATGTGGCGCCGTTATCGGCTTTTCCTCTTGTCCGCTATCTTATCGCCATTGACTTCCGGAAAGATCCAGGATACGCAGCTGAAAACAGAGGCTCAAAAAAAGCGGCCCGGTTTTTCCCGGGCCGCTTTTTTGCTGCTGTATGGTCGCTCCTTACATCCGGTTGAGGAGCGGGACGATGAGGAGGGAGACGATGTTGATGATCTTGATCATCGGGTTCACGGCCGGGCCGGCGGTGTCCTTGTAAGGGTCACCGACCGTGTCGCCGGTTACCGCGGCCTTGTGGGCGTCGCCTCCCTTGCCGCCGAGGTTGCCGTCTTCGATGTACTTCTTGGCGTTATCCCATGCGCCGCCGCCGGTGGTCATGGAGATGGCGACGAAGATGCCGGTGACGATGGAGCCGACGATCACCCCGCCCAAGGCCTTGGGGCCGAGGGTGAAGCCGACGACGATCGGTGCGAGAATCGGGATGAGACCCGGGATGACCATCTCCTTGAGGGCCGTCTTGGTGACGATGTCGACGCAGGAGGCGTAGTCGGGCTTGCCGGTACCTTCCATTATCCCCTTGATCTCGCGGAACTGGCGACGGACTTCTTCGACGACCGCGCCGCCTGCCTTGCCTACCGCCTCCATGCAGAGGGCGGCGAAGTAGTAAGGGAGCAGGCCGCCGATGAAGAGACCGACGATGATGTACGGGTCTGAGAGGGAGAAGCTCTTGTCGGCGATGGTCAGCTCCTGCACGTAGGAGGTGAAGAGGATGACGGCGGCAAGACCGGCTGAGCCGATGGCGTATCCCTTGGTGACCGCTTTGGTGGTGTTTCCCACCGCGTCCAGCGGGTCGGTGACGGCGCGCACGGAATCGTCCAGTTCGGCCATCTCGGCGATGCCGCCGGCATTGTCGGTGATGGGACCGTAGGCATCCATGGCAACGACGATGCCGGTCAGGGAGAGCATGGAAACCGCGGCGATGGCAATGCCGTAGACGCCGGCACATTTATAGGAAACGATGATGCCGGATGCGATGACGAGGACCGGGAGGGCTGTGGATTTCATGGAAACGCCGAGACCGGCGATGATGTTGGTGGCGTGGCCGGTGGTGGAGGCCTGGGCGATATGCCTGACCGGCGCGAATTCAGTGGCTGTGTAGTATTCGGTAATCCAGAAGATGGCGCCGGTAACGACCAGACCGACAATGGCGGAGATGAAGATGTTGGTGGCGCTGAACGTCTGGCCTGCCGCATCGGTAAGCCCTTGCGGGAACATCTGCACGGTGACGAAATAGAAGGCGATGCAGGCGAGCACTCCGGAGGCGATCAACCCCTTGTAGAGGGCGCCCATGATTTTCCCGCTTCCGCCGAGCTTGACGAAAAAGGTGCCGATGATGGAGGCGATGATGGAGATGCCGCCCAGGATGAGAGGATAGCTGACGGTGCCGGAGATGTTCTGGAAGGTGATGGCGCCGAGGAGCATTGCGGCTATCAGGGTGACGGCGTAGGTTTCGAACAGGTCGGCGGCCATGCCGGCGCAGTCCCCCACGTTGTCCCCCACATTGTCGGCGATGACTGCCGGGTTGCGCGGGTCGTCCTCGGGAATGCCGGCCTCGACCTTGCCGACCAGGTCAGCGCCGACGTCGGCGCCCTTGGTGAAGATGCCGCCGCCGAGACGGGCGAAGATGGAGATGAGCGAGCCGCCGAAGCCGAGGCCGATGAGCTGGGTGACCACGTCCTTGACCGGCGCTTCCGGCATCAGCTTGGTGAGTATCAGGTAGTAGCCGGCCACACCGAGGAGCCCCAGGCCGACCACCAGCATGCCGGTGATGGCGCCACCTTTGAAGGCCACATTGAGCGCCTTGTGAATGCCTGACTTGGCCGCTTCGGTGGTCCTGACGTTTGCCCGCACCGAGACGAACATGCCGATGAAGCCGGTAAGGCCCGAGAAAAGGGCGCCAATGGCGAAGCCGATGGCCGTCTTGGCTCCCAGCGTGATGAAAAGGGCGATAAACATGACAACACCCACAACGGCGATAATCGTGTACTGGCGCTTCATGTAGGCGCCGGCCCCTTCCTGGATGGCGGCGGCAATCTGTTTCATTCTTTCGTTCCCCTGGGGGAGCTTCAAGATCCAGGTCGCCGAGACGAGTCCGTAGGCTACTGCTGCCATAGCGCAGGCCAGGGCGAAAAGCACTGCATACTGTTCCATTTCCAAAAATCCTCCTGATATATTTTGCCTCTGCAAGGCGAATAAACCTAAAAAACGAAAGATTGTTATAGAAAAAGCATCGATTTGTCAATATTAAAATCGATCTGAGGCGTGGGCTGCGTTTATTGATGTTATTGTCCAGGATCTTTCAGGCCGTCATTACGCATAAATCCTTGCCCTTTGATAAATAAATCATGTATTATTTTTATGTGAAGCTGAACTACGGAGATACATCCTTTTCCCTTGAACTCCCCCCGGAGAGACTCCTGGCGGTTGTTCGCGCTGCCGCTCCCCCCTCTCAGCAAAAACCGGACGAACTCATTGCCGATGCTCTGGATGGTTGCGAACCGATCTTGCGCACTTTCAATCCGGGCGAGAAGGTGGTGATCGTTACCTCGGACATCACCCGCTATACCGGCAGCGAGATATATCTGCCCCTTCTGGTTGAGCGGTTGAACGGCGCCGGGATTCGGGACGAGGATATCGAGATAGTCATTGCCCTCGGCATCCATCGGAGACAGACCGAACACGAGCACAAAAAAATTGTGGGGTCCCTGTGGGGGCGGATCAAGGTCGTTGACCACGACTGTGACGATCCGGGCAAACTGGTCTATCTGGGGAAAACCGGCAACGGCATTGAGGTGGAGATCAATCGCCGGGTGGCTGAAGCAGCCCGGGTGATTCTCACCGGCACCATAGGTTATCACTACTTTGCCGGCTTCGGCGGGGGGAGGAAATCGATTTTGCCGGGGGTGGCCAGCCGGAAATCGTGCATGGCGAGCCACTTTGCCGTGCTAAACCCTGCACCAGGCGCCGGCAAGAACCCTTTGGCCGCAACCGGCGTCCTTGCCGGGAACCCCGTGCATCAGGCTATGGAAGAGGCCTGCGCCCTGGTTGCTCCTTCCTTCATTCTGAATACGGTCCTTTCACCGGACAAGCGGATCATTGCCGCCTTTGCCGGCGGGTGGCGCGAGGCGCATCTGGCGGGGTGCGAGTTCTACGCGGAAAGGTTTTCCTACCCCATCCATGAGCGGGCCGATCTGGTTGTGGTTTCCTGCGGCGGTTTTCCCAAGGATATCAACTTCATCCAGGCGCACAAGTCCATGGAGTACGGGAGTCAGGCGCTGAAAGAGGGGGGAGTAATGATTCTCCTGGCCCAGTGCCGTGACGGTTACGGTAACGCGACGTTTTTCAACTGGTTTCGTTTCAAGGAACTCGGGGCCTTCGAAGCGGAACTGCGCCGCAACTACGAGATCAACGGTCAGACCGCCTATTCCACCCTTCAGAAGGCGCAGCGGTTCCGGGTGGTACTGGTATCCGATCTGCCGCCGGAAGAGGTGACCGCCATGGGGATGATTCCTGTTTCGTCGCTGACCGAGGCGATGGGGAAGGTGGAAGTGATGCTGCCAGCGGATTACACGGCGTACGTGATACCGGAAGGTGGGACGGTATTACCGGTGCCTGTGACGAACATGTAGGGGCGGCCCTGTGTGGCCGCCCAAATGCCGGGCAACCACACAGGGTTGCCCCTACAAGGAAGAACCGAATGCTCGACTCACGTATCATCCAGAAATTGACGGAGATAGTCGACGAAGACAACGTCGCTGCCGAACCGCAGGATCTCCTCTGCTACTCTTACGATGCCACGCAGATGCAGTTCAAGCCGGATGTGGTGGTTTATCCTGCCGATGCGGAAGAAGTTTCGCTCATCCTGAAGATGGCCAATTCGGAGCGGATACCGGTCTTTCCCCGCGGGGCGGGGAGCGGCTTTTCCGGTGGGAGCCTCCCCAAAGGGGGAGGGATTCTGCTGGTGGTCACCAGGATGAACCGGATCTTGAGGATCGACACGGACAACCTGATTGCCGAAGTGGAGCCGGGGGTGGTTACCGAACAGTTTCAGGAGGCGGTGGAGAAACTGGGGCTTTTCTATCCGCCCGATCCGGCATCGCTGAAATTTTCCACCCTGGGGGGGAATGTTGCCGAGTGCGCCGGCGGGCCAAGGGCGGTGAAGTACGGGGTCACCAAGGACTTCGTCATGGGGCTGGAAGTGGTTCTCCCCACCGGCGACATCATCAGGACCGGCGGCGAAACAGTCAAAGGGGTGGTCGGCTATGACCTGACCAAGCTCATGTGCGGTTCCGAGGGGACCCTCGGCGTCATCACCAAGATCATCTTCAAGCTCCTCCCCCTGCCGGAGGCCAAAAAAACCATGATGGCGGTGTTCGATTCCATCGACGGCGCCGCCAAGGCGGTTTCCACCATCATCAGTGGCAAGATCATTCCTACAACGCTGGAGTTCATGGACCACGCCACCCTACAGTGCGTTGACCGGCGCTTCAGTCTGGGTATGCCGGCGGAAGGACGAGCGGTGCTGATCATCGAGGTGGACGGCGACCGGGATCTGATTGAAAAACAGGCGGGGCAGATCCACGGGTTGATCAAGCCCCTAGGTCTCGTGCAGTTCAGGGTGGCGAAGGATGCTGCCGAGTCGGAACAGCTCTGGAAGGTGCGGCGTCTCGTGTCGCCTTCCCTGCGTGACGTGAACCCTACCAAGTACAACGAAGACATCGTCGTGCCGCGCAGCAGGGTGCCCGACGTAATCCGCCGCATCGAAAAAATCCAGCAGAAGTATGACATCCCCATCGTCAACTTCGGCCATGCGGGCGACGGCAATATCCATGTCAACGTCATGATCGACAAGGAAATCGAGGGACAGGAAGAGAAGGCCCACGAGGCCATAAAGGAGATATTCCAGGCGGCCCTTGATCTGGGGGGAACCATGTCGGGTGAGCATGGGATAGGCCTTTCCAAGGCCCCGTATATTCCGCTGGAGCTCTCTCCGGTCCAGATCGCGGCCATGAAGGCGATCAAACACGCGCTCGACCCGAATAACATATTGAATCCGGGGAAGATGTTCCCGGAATAAATGTAGGGGCGCCCCTTGCGGGTGCCCACAAGCGGGCAGGCGCAAGGCCTGCCCCTACAAGGCAAAACATTGGATCCTCTTAAACGTGTTGAAAAAGAGATAAAGAAATGTGTGAAGTGCGGCGCCTGCCGGGCTCACTGTCCCGTGTTCGGCGCGCTGCAGCGGGAGCCGGCGGTGGCGCGCGGCAAGGTGGCCATCGCCCAGGCGGTTCTGTCCCACGGCATCGAATTGGATGACCGCACCTATGCCGATATGTCCAAGTGCCTCCTGTGCGGGAGCTGTGTGGAGAAGTGTGCCAATGACGTGCCGACCGACGAGATAGTGATCGCGGCGCGCGAGGCCCTGGCGCAGCAGCGCGGACTTACCACCTTTCACAAGGCTGTCGGCCGGGTGATCAGGAACCGGAAGCTTATGTCCATGGGTGCTGTTGCGGCCGCCGTCATGGGCCCGCTCTTTTTTCGCAAGGTGCCGGCAACTTCCGGCCTACGGCTCCGTTTCCCCCTTCCCTTTGTGGGGAGTAAGCGCCATATCCCGAATATTGCCAAAAAGCCGTTCATGGAGCGCCATCCGGAGGTAATTCCAGGTGAGCCGGGGAAGCCGAGGATTGTCTATTTTGTCGGCTGCATGACCAACTTCGTGTATACCGAGGTGGGGGAGGCGGCGCTTGCCCTGTTCCGGCATCTGGGGTGTACGGTGATAATTCCCCGCGACCAGCAGTGCTGCGGTCTTCCGGGGATGTCCGGAGGTGACCTGGCGACCGTCAGGGAGCTTGCGGAGAAAAACCTGGCTGCCCTGGAAAAACATCAGGCCGATTATATCATGACCGCCTGTGCCACCTGCGGCGGGGCGCTTCACAAGTTCTATCCGGCTGTTGTCGGAAAGAAACATCCGGAACTTCTGGAACGCTGCAAGGCAATCGCCGAAAAAACCGTTGATGCGGCCTTGCTCCTGCAGAAGCTTGGCTTGAACCCGGTTGAGACCGGAGAAGGGGAAGGGATCAGGGTCACCTACCACGACCCCTGCCATCTGCGCACCCGCAATATCACGCGGCAGCCGCGGGAGCTCCTCAAGTCCTCCCCCGGCGTGGAATTTGTCGAGATGGAAGGCGCCGACAAATGCTGCGGGCTGGGAGGGACCTTCAACGTCTACCACTACGACACCTCGATGGGTATCAACGCCGGCAAAAGCACCGCTATCCTGAATAGCGGGGCGGATGCGGTGGCAACCGGCTGCCCGGGTTGCATGATGCAGCTTTCCGACGGCCTGCAGCAGAGAGGAGCTAAAACGAGGGTCATGCATACCCTGGAAGTGCTGTCGCGGAATATCCGCCGGTAGCCCCGGTTGGTTCTCCCGCTCCCATGAAGTTTACACCTGAGTGATAAGCCGTTTTAAAATGATTTTTTTCTGTACGTGATGCAACCCTGTGCCGGTTCCTTCCTTATTTTATCCAATCCTTTTGTTTTTTATTATTATTGAAAAAAACTTATTGACAAGTGGCTGGTGAATTCGGTATTTTTTAGCGAAAATAAAAACCAGTTTTATTTTTTGTTTTTGTTGGAGCATGAATGACGGATTACAATATCGGGGCGAAGATAAAGAAGCTCCGCCTTGCCAAGAAAATGACACTCCAGGCGGTGGCTAAAGAGACCGGTTTTTCTCCTGCCCTTATTTCCCAGATAGAGAATAATAACGTCTCCCCCCCCATCGCGACCCTCTCCAAGATAGCCAAGTTTTTTGATGTGAAGATCGGCATATTCTTCACCGAAGACGAGGAAGAGCACCGGTTCGAGGTGGTGCGTAAGGGAGAGCGCAAGCTGATCCCCAGGGTTATCTCCCGGTCGGGGACCAGCCAGGGATATTCCTACGAGTCCCTCTCGTTCCGCAAACAGAACAAAAAAATGGAACCGTTCCTGCTCACCGTCACGGAAAAGGCCTCCGAGGAGAATACCTACAGCCATGATGGTGAAGAGTTCCTCTTCATCATGAAGGGGGTTGCGGAACTTTTGTTGGACGAGGAACGGATCGTCCTGGAAGAGGGAGACTGCGTCTATTTTGACTCCTCCCTGAAGCACCGCCTCCTGACCAAAGACGGCGCGGAAGTCAAGGTCCTTGCGGTGGTGACCCGTTGAAAAGAGGTGAGGCGTGAGGTGTGAGGCGTGAGGAGCATTCCGCCATGGGATGGTATCTTTCACACCTCACCCTTCACCCCTCACTCCTCACTTTTATTTAACAAGGAGGAGTTGTAATGAGCACCGAGGAAAAGCTGTCGCGGTTGAAAAATTCCAATGACCGGAAGGATGACGAATATGTCTAAGAAAGCAATTAAACCTTCACTGCAGAATCCGTTTGATCCACCCGAGAAAGTCGAATTTAACATTCCTGGCGAGATTTCCCGTGCGACAGGGGGCTATGAGGAGGCGATGAAGGAAGGCTACGACCTGATTCAACGCCCCATCAAGTCGGTCAGCATCGATCAGATCGAAAAGCAGCATTTCAAGAAGCGGATGACCGTCTGGGAGAGGATCCGCGTTCTCACCGACAAGGACCCCAACATACTCTTTCAGAACTGGGGCAAGAACCTGGACGGGGCTTCGCTGGTCACCGGAATTCTCAACATCCATGGTCGTGACGTGGCTCTGTACGGGCACGATTTCACGGTGCGCGCCGGATCCATCGACGCCACCAACGGCAACAAGCTGGCTCGCCTCATGTATATGGCTGGGGAGAAAGGGATTCCCCTGATCGGCATGAACGACAGCGCCGGTGCCTTTGTCCCTGCCGGCGTCGGTGGTCTGGACGGCTATGCCGAGGCGTTCACGGCACTGCGCAAAATCAGCGGTGTCGTCCCCAGCATCATGTGCATGTTCGGTTTCAATGCCGGCGGCGGCAGCTACCTTCCCCGTCAGGGGAGTTTTGTGATCCAGCCTAAGGACACCTTTTTCGGCCTGACCGGGCCGGGCGTCGTCAAGTCGGTGCTGGGCGAGGATATCACCCCCGAAGAGCTGGGTGGGCCCAAGGTTCACAGCCAGACCGGCGTTGCCGATATCACCGTCGATGATGAAGTCGCCGCGC
Source organism: Geobacteraceae bacterium (assembly GCA_009773645.1). Taxonomy (GTDB): domain Bacteria; phylum Desulfobacterota; class Desulfuromonadia; order Geobacterales; family Geobacteraceae; genus WSYB01. The sequence continues at coordinate 109,610 of WSYB01000014.1, read as the reverse complement.
TGAGGACCGCCATCTTCCTGCTGAACTATCTCCCCGACAACAACAGCGTCATGGCTCCCTTCCAGGAGACGAGCGATCCCCTCGACCGCAAGACCTGGGAGATCAACACCCTGCTGAAAAAGGCCTTCAATTCCCCCACCGGCTTCAACACGCCGTTCGATGTGTCGATCATCATTCAGCAGATATGTGATCACGGCGACTATTTCGAACTGCAGCCGTTGCGTGCCCGCGAAGTTGTCACCGCCTTCGGCCGCCTGGGGGGTAATGTCGTCGGTTTCGTTGCCAATAACAGTGCAGTTGCCTCCGGCCAGATCGATTGTGATTCTGCCGTGAAGATCGCCCGTTTCGTCCGGTTCTGCAATATCTACAACATCCCGATCATTTTCATGGAAGACACCACCGGCTTCCTGCCGGGACGCGAGCAGGAAGCCCGCGGCATCGTCCATGCCGGCCGTGCAATGCTCGATTCCATTGTTGACGTGAGAACGCCCCGCATCCTGCTGATTCTCCGCAATGCTTACGGCGGCGCCTACGCCTCCTACAACAACTATCCGACCGGCGCCGACCTGGTTCTGGCGCTCCCGACCACCCGCCTGGCCGTCATGGGACCGGCAGGTAAAGAGTTCGTCTACAAGGATGAGCTCCGCAAACTGCGCACCACTGTCACGGAGCGGGTGAAAAAGGGGATACAGGAGCGCGTCGAGGTTGGAGTGAAGGAGGACGTGGCCAAAAAAGATGCGGAGGCGGAAGCTGCCGACTGGCTGAAAGCCCAGGAGGCCGCACTGAACCTGCGTTACGAAAAAGAGCTGATGAACCCGAAGGAAGGTCTCAGTCTGGGCTCTATCTCCTCGATCGTCATGCCCACCGACCTGCGCAAGGTGCTTGGCGAAAACCTGAATTTCCTCCTGAGACATTACAAGCCCTCGCCGATGGGGGGCGTGCAGCGCGAGTTCCATTAAATCATTGACGGGAATAACGATCAAAGGAATCGGATTGGAGATAAAAACCCATGGCACAAAAAGTTGATCTCAGCAAAGAAAATCCCCGGCCTCTGTTAAAGGCAATCGAAGGGTATAAGGATAAGCCCCGCCCCATGGCACAAACCGTTGATTATTACATGAACAACCACCTGATCCATAGGGATCGCCGCTTGAGCCAGTCCTCCTCAACATGGGTGCGTTCCTTTTCCTGTGAGGACTTGAAACCGCTCATTGTTTGCCGCGGCCCCATCCGCAAAGAGGCGATGGATGTCTATGAGGAGATGGGCATTGCCCACTACGGGATTCTGCTGTCCGAGAAGGACTCCATTGTTTATCCCAACGCCCTCGCGCCGGAACTCCGCCAGTTGACGGATTCCCGGCGCGTCCATCGCGTCCCCGACTACTCCGGCGCCAGCAAAGAAGAGCGCGTCGAGCGTATCCACCAGATCATTCAGATCGCCAAGGACAACGGCTACGACTCCATCTTTGCCGGTTACGGATTCATGGCGGAGGACGAGGAGTTTGTCGCCGCTATCGAAAAGGCCGGTCTCAAGTTCATCGGTCCCTGCGCGTCCACCCAGGCCAATGCGGGGAAGAAGGATGAAGCCAAGCGGACGGCTCTCACTGTAGACGTCAGTGTCACCCCGGGCATCGACAACGTGACGGCCCGCACTCTGCTCAAAAAGCACCCCACCCGTAAGCAGCTCCTGGCGCTGGTTCAGGCCGAAGGGCTTTCCTGCGACGAAAAGGTCCTCAATAGCCAGGAGGTGTCTCTGGACGCACTGGCAGACCATATCCTGTTTGCTTCCTACGCAAAGGGGATCGATCTCTTTTCCATCGAGGAACTCTGCGCCCAGGTTCAGGCCGAAGTGGCCGATATGTTCAAAAAGTACCCCAAAAGCCGTGTCCGCCTTAAGGCCATTGGTGGCGGCGGAGGGAAGGGGCAGCGTATACTGGGCGCAACGCTGCTTACGGCCAAGAAAATAGATGACAAGCTGATTCAGCAGGCCGCTGCCGAAGCGCCGGGCCTCGTTCGGGAGGTCCTCAACGAAGTCAAGGCCAACGGGGTCGGGGACAACAAGAACGTCCTCATCGAGTTGAATATCGAACAGACGCGCCACAACGAAATCCAGCTCCTGGGTAACGGTGAGTGGTGCATTGCTCTCGGCGGTCGTGACTGCTCGCTGCAGATGCACGAGCAGAAGCTGCTGGAAGTCTCCGTCACCCAGGAAGGCCTGGCGGCCGCCATCGAGAAAGCAAAGGCCGCAGGCAAAAAGAGCGAAGCCAAGGCCCTTGAGAGCGACCTGACCGTCCTCAAGCGCATGGAAGAGCAAGCTGAGCGTTTCGGCACGGCGGTTGGTCTCGATTCCGCCTCCACCTTCGAATGCATCGTCGACCGCGACCGCCACTACTTCATGGAAGTGAACACCCGAATCCAGGTGGAGCACCGGGTTACGGAACTCTGTTACAGCCTGAAGTTCACCAACCCGAAGGACAGGAACGACTATTTCATCGTCGAGTCACTGGTCGAAGCCATGGCTTTGTTGGCGCAGCATAAGGAGCGCCTCCCCAAACCGGAGCGGATTGTCCGTTTCAACACTTCCGTCGAGGCGCGACTGAACGCCACCGACGCGTCCCTCTCGCCCCATGCCGGGGGCATGATCCGCTACTGGTCAAAACCGATCGAAGGTGAAATCCGTGACGACCAGGGGATCAGTATGTTGAATCCCGACACCTCCATGTTCATGAAGTACAAGGTGGCCGGTGCTTACGACTCCAACATCGCCCTGCTGCTCACCAAGGGCGAAGACCGCCTGGACAGCTACGAGCGCCTGTCCGATGTCATTCGCAGCACCACCCTGCGCGGCACCGATCTGGCCACCAATCTTGAATTCCACTACGGTCTGGTCAACTGGTTTCTCGGCAACAATGTCATGGCCAAACCGACGACCCGCTTCGTGGTTCCGTATCTCACCCTGGTCGGAACCCTGAAAGAGGAAGCCAACAATCTGGACCCCATCTATGCTTTTTTGCAGATGAAGAAGCATTATGCCAAGCTGGTTACCAGCCAGTATGCCGACCAGCCCGAGCTCGTCGGCGGAATACTCAAGACCATGTCCCAGGTGCTCGACCGCAAGGGGACCCTGATTACCCGACCCATGGAGCGCCTCCTCGATGATCCGCACCTGCTCTCCGGCTGGCTGAGCGTGCACCACAAAAACTTCCGCATCGACAACGGCAGGGTCGTCTGGCTGAGGAATCCCCTGGGGGTTCTCAAAGACACATACGAGTATCTGCACATGTCGTTCCGCCCGCATAAGCCTGCGGCGGAGGTGATCTGGAGCCATGACAACGAACTGCTCCAGAAAGCGCTGCGCTTCTACCGCACCCTGCGTGAAAAACTGGGGCTCGATAGAGACCAGTACTTCGAGCTCAATGAACTCCTGAAAAAGGAAGAGCCGCAGGCAGGGTTCGATGCCGAGACATGGGAACAGATTCGTTCCGCCCATTTCGGCTATGAAGCCGGCCTTGAATTGCTCGGCATGCTGTTCCTGATCGGCAAAAACACCAACTTCTGGGACCTGCGCGTCGAGGAGGATCTGGAGATCACCATTCCCGATTACCTGACCGACCCCGACCTGCAGGCTCGGATGAAAAAGGTTCTGGTGCCGCCTCCGGCAACCAAGGCCGACGAAATCGTGTCTGTCTGCGGTGGTATGTACTATGCCCAGGAGGCTCCGGGGATGCCTCCCTTCGTTAGCGAAGGAATGCATTTCGAGAAGGGGCAGACACTCTATATCATTGAAGTCATGAAGATGTTCAACAAGGTCAACGCACAGTTCTCCGGGACCATCGACAAAATTCTGGTCCAAGGCGGCGATGGAACCATCGTCCAAAAAGGGCAACCGCTCTTCAAGGTCACTCCGGACGAAAAATTTGTGGAGGTAGATACCGAAAAGATCGAACGTGAAAGGCGTGAATGCACATCCAAGTACCTGAAGGCCGTTCTGTAATCGGGGTAGGTTCAGCGCAGGCGCAAAAAGGGCTCCACAACTCGATGTGGAGCCCTTGAAACACAGACTGCCCCCGCCTGAAAAGACGGGGTCAGTAATTTAAAAGTCATTATGCCCCCGGCAAATTGTAATCATCTCCTTCAACACTTTCAGATTGTGCTTCCAGAAATGATTTCTCCTGGGGATCTCTGACAATTTCCGTTACACCGTGATTGACCGACCAAATTGTTCCGCAGGTAGGGCATTCCATAATGTTTTCAGTGAAGCCGTCTGAATGTAAATCAATATCGACATGTTCATGGTTTTTGCATACGGGACATCTCATAAAAGTCTCCTTTCGTGCCATAATGGCAAGCAGCATGCAATGTGCTTTCATAAAGTATATCGCCACGAATTTTTTTTTCTCAAGAAAAATTTATTATAGGTCATTTTGAACGATGAGGGGAGGCAAGACGCTGGCCCGCTCTGTTTCCACGAGATGACGTCCATTTTACACTGGATCAGGAGAGTATCATGAGCATTTCCGAAAATAAGAAGGCCTGGCAGGAAACCACCGTTGGCAAGAACATCGCCAAGGCGCCGGAACGTAAGCCCGAGTTCCGGACCACCTCCAGCATCGAGCTTGAGCGCTGCTTCACCCCGGATTTCGATTATCCGGCTTATGATGAGAACCTCGGGTTTCCCGGCCAGTATCCCTTTACCCGCGGAGTCCAGCCTACCATGTACCGCGGTCGCTTCTGGACCATGCGCCAGTATGCCGGCTTCGGCACCGCCAGGGAGTCCAACGAGCGTTACAAGTACCTGCTCGGAGCCGGGCAGACCGGTCTTTCCGTGGCTTTTGATCTTCCGACCCAGATGGGGTACGACTCGGACCACGGCATGAGTCAGGGGGAGGTGGGGAAGGTCGGAGTTGCCATCGACTCGCTGGCTGACATGGAGATCCTCTTTGATGGGATACCCCTTGACAAGGTTTCCACTTCGATGACCATCAATTCCACAGCCGCAATCCTCCTCGCCATGTATATCGCGGTGGCAGAAAAACAGGGGGTGTCTGCCGACAAGATTTCCGGCACCATTCAAAACGATATACTCAAGGAGTACATGGCGCGCGGCACGTATATCTATCCCCCCAAGGAGTCGATGCGGATCATCACCGACATCTTCGCCTACTGCAAGGACCATGTTCCCAAGTGGAACACCATCAGTATCTCCGGCTACCATATTCGGGAGGCCGGTTCCAGCGCCGTGCAGGAGGTCGCCTTTACCCTTGCCGACGGCATTGCCTATGTGGAAGCGGCAATAAAAGCGGGGCTGGATGTGGACGAGTTTGCGCCGCGTCTCGCGTTCTTCTTCAATGCCCACAATAACCTGCTGGAAGAAGTGGCCAAGTTCCGCGCTGCCCGCCGCATGTGGTCCAGAATCATGCAGTCGCGGTTCAAGGCCAGGGACCCCCGTTCCATGATGCTCCGTTTCCATACCCAGACCGCCGGCTGCACTCTTACCGCCCAGCAGCCTGACAACAATATCATGCGCGTTACCATTCAGGCACTGTCGGCGGTCCTTGGCGGAACCCAGTCACTTCATACCAACTCCCGCGACGAGGCGCTGGCCCTTCCAACCGAGGATTCGGTACGCATTGCGCTGCGCACACAGCAGGTCATCGCCTATGAGTCGGGCGTGGCCGACTCCATCGACCCCCTTGCCGGCAGCTTCCTGGTAGAGTCATTGACGGATCAGATCGAAAAGGCGGCTTTTGAGTACATCGAAAAGATAGACAAGTTGGGCGGGGCAGTGGAGGCCATTTCCAGGGGATTCCAGCAGAAGGAGATCCAGGATTCCGCATACGCATATCAACGGGCCATCGAGACAGACGATCTGGTCATTGTCGGGGTGAACAAGTTCACCGTTGCCGAGCCTCCCCCCACCGGGCTGCTGAAAGTCAAGGAAGAGGTGGAGATCTCCCAGAAGAAGTCCCTGGCGGCGATGAAGGCGAAGCGGGACGGGGCAAAGGTGCGCGAGGCACTTAATGCTCTCGATACGGCCGCCAAAGGGACCGATAATCTGCTTCCCCACATCCTCAATGCGGTGAAGGCGTACGCTACACTGGGGGAAATCGCCGACGTCTTCCGCGAGGTTTTCGGCAAGCACCGGGAGACGGTGGTTTTATAGGCGTGAAGGGTGAAAAGTGAAAGGTGAATCGCCACAGTCTTGGTTTTTCCACCCTTCACTTTTCACCTTTCACGGTTTCAAGAGGAAATGTATATGTTGAAAAAAATTAACCATATCGGCATTGCCGTCACCTCCCTCGAAGCGGCGATCCCCTTTTACCGGGACGGCCTGGGCATGGCTTTCCAGGGATGCGAGGAGGTCGCGGAGCAAAAGGTCAAGGTGGCCTTTCTACAGGTCGGGGAGTCAAAAATCGAGCTTTTGGAGCCGACTTCGGCGGAGAGCCCCATCGCAAAGTTTCTGGAGAAAAACGGCGCCGGCGTGCATCACATTGCCTATGAGGTGGAAGATATTGAGGCAGCCATCGCCAAACTGGAGATGGACGGTGTCCGGATGGTCGATAAGGTTCCACGCAGCGGGGCGCACGGAGCAAGGATCGCCTTTATTCATCCCAAGAGCAGTAATGGGGTATTGACGGAGCTTTGCCAGGCAGGACATTGAATTGAAGGATAACTGAAGCCGGCCTCGCTGTCGGCTCGACCGGCAAGCGGATTCCTGGGTGCTTTTATTTGAAAAGCACAGTGATTTTTATTTTTTATTGCGCGAAAAAGCACCAGATGCAATTACTCTGGTGCTTTTTTCTTGTGCTGCCGGGAGTTTTTGCTTGACTTTTGTTTGAAAATTCGTATATTGGTTGACAAAATTTAAAACATTGTTTGCGGATGCTTGCAGAATGGGCGCATGGCGAAAAGTTATCCTGTAAAGCCATGCCGGCTGCGGGAATGGGTCGTGGAGAACTAACGAATCGTTGCTTGTTGTGGTAACAATTGCCTTGGGCGGTTGAAAACCGGTAATTTGGGGGTTAAGTTCAATAAACATCGTACAAATCCACAGGTGGCAATGAACCAGACTTCATTTAAAACTGAAAAACCCGGCATAGAACGGAATCCGAGCTTCGCAGCGCAAAAAGGATGTTCCAGAGCCCTGTTTCGTCTGTCGCAGCTTTGCGCGCGGAGGGGAACGGGGCTTTTTATTTGGAGGGGGAATTGATTTGCCGGATTAACCGAAGGAACTTTTATTCAGAAAGGTGGTGATAACAGGTTTAGTTTCACGGCATGCTATGAATTTATTATTATGAGTTTTAATCAACAATGAAGGAGGCAAAAATGAGTATCAAAAAGAAGCTTTTGGCAGTCGCAGCAGCAGGTGCGTTGACCGCCGCCACAGCAGTGCCCGCCATGGCGCTGGAGAACGAGTTTCACGGGATGTTCAAATTCTTCACGTACCAAACCAACTTCTTCAATGGGAGCACATTTGCTACCGGGGCCGCCGCGCAAGCACATTTGAAGCGCGGGGCCAACTCCGGTTTGTTCGCCGAGCAGCGGGCCCGTCTCCAGTACATCGCCAAGGCCAACGATGACCTGAAGCTGGTGACCCATTTCGAGTTGGACAGCCGCTTTGGCGGTGTGACCGGTGGCTACAAAGGCACGACTGGCAATGACGCAGGCAACCTCGACGCCGACCAGTTGACCCTCGAGACCAAGAATGTCTACCTCGACTTCAACTGCCCGATTACCGGCACCAACGTCAAGGCCGGCATCCAGCCCTGGGCCGACTCCTACAAGAGCCTCTTCCTCCTCGCCGACATGACCGGCGTCTATGCCACTAAGAAATTCGACCCCTTGACCGTCTCCCTCGGCTGGTTCCGGTTTAATGACCAGGACGCAGCCGGCGACCAGGACCCCGGCAAAAAAACCGCCGACCTGATCGTTCTTGACGGCAAGTATGCCGTCACCAAGGACCTGACAGTCGGAGTCAATTACTACAACGTCCAGAACGATGCCAGTGCCACATCTCCCGCCTTTGAACTCCTGCACATGGTCGGCGCCAATGCCGCCGCGAAGTTCGGCCCGGCTGCCGTGGACGTCTTCGCCGGGTACCAGTTTGGCGATTTCAACAAAACGTCAAACCGCGATATCTCTGCCTACATTGCCGGCACCACCGGCAAGGTGAAGGCGGGTCCGGGTTCCGTTAATTTTGCCGCCATCTACCTCTCCGGCGAAGGCAACACCACCACGGGCGACCGTGGAGATTTCCAGACCATTTCGGGTCCCACCACCTATTTCAACCCAGCCAATATGTGGCTCCTCATTCGCAATGGCCAGGCAGTCAACAGCTCCACGTCGGTTCTCGGCACCGATAATACCGTCGGCGGCCGCGGCCTCTGGGGCATATTTGCCGGCTACGAAGGCACGGTCAACAAGCTCTTCTACAATGCCAATGTCGGCTATGCCGAGACCGCCCATGCTCGCTCTGCTGTTGAGAAGAAGTCCCTGGGAACCGAGGTCAATGCCCAGGTGGGGTACAAGCTGTATGACAACCTGACGGCCAGCGTGGCCGCTGCCTACCTGCTCCTGGGCGACGGCCTTGGCGGGAAAAGCGGACAGGTTATCAGTGGCTTCGGTGTCATAGATGCCACCAACCCCTACATGGCCAATGTTCAGCTAAGCTACGTCTTTTGATTTCTGACCGACGCAGCGGCTGTGCGCCATACAGGCCGCTGCTCGATGCAATATGCAACGAAACTACGCAAGGAGGTTTGACCCATGAAAAAGATTGCCGTGCTGCTTTGCGCAGCATTCATGATGTCGGCAACGGTTCCTGTGTTTGCCGCGGAAATGACGAAGGAAGAAAAGGACCAATGTCTCCTCGCTTCCAAGGGATGCACATCTGAGGTTGACAGCATCCAGAAGAAGATCAAGAAACTGCAGGCCGAGATCAAGAAGGGGAAGAAAGTCTACTCTGCTGAGGAGATCAAGAAGTTGCAGGAGAAGCTGGACGAAGCAGACAAGATGCTGGACAACCTCCTGAAACCATAGTTGATTTCTTTGTTATGCAGCACCGATGTTAAGGGGCGGACCGGCTGGTTCGCCCTTTTTCTATCCCAACAGGAGCAACCATGAAAAATAAAGTAATTATCATATCTTTCCTGCTTGCCGTATTTTTGACGGGAACCTGTGCCGCCGCAGCCCAGATCAAGGCCTATGTGGGAGAATTTGCGGTCAGCGGCATGCAAGGGAGGGATGAACTGAAGGGAACCCTGCAGACCCTCCTCTCGTCACGCCTGAACGACGAAACCATATTGACCGTTGATGCTGCCACCGGCGCGGACGTCCTGGTGAGTGGGAGTTACGTAGTGATAGGCAAGGTGTACAGCCTTGATGCGGTTGCGAAGGAACCGTCTGGAAGGGTACTGACGCGGGTTTTCGAGCAGGGGGAGGGTCAGGATGAATTGATACCGGCGGTAGGCAGGATAGCCCAGAAGCTCAAGTCCGAGATTCTTAAAAGTCATGCTCAGGTAACCACTGCTCCCTTGGCGGCGGCACCGCCTGTCGTCCCCAAACCCGAAGCAGCTGTCCCCGCGCCGGCAGAGATTGTCAAGCCACAACCGGCGGCGAAAGATGTTGCTTCAGGCTGGATCAGTCAGAGGATTGCGGGGGCAATGACAGGTCTTGCAGTGGGAAGAACTGTCGGTGATGGCGAGCGGGAGCTATTTGTTGCGGGGAGCCATACACTGAAGTTCTATCGGCAGGGGAAGGAGTTGAAGCTGGTCGCGGAGTATGCATTCAAGACTGATGAGCAGGTACTGGGGATAGATACGGCCGATCTGGACGGGGATGGAAAACCCGAGATTTATGTAACCGCCATGAGCGGAGAGGCGCTGGCTTCGCAGGTATGGACTGTTGACGGCGACAATTTGAAGAAAATCGCCGGGGCTCTCCCCTATTATTTCCGGGCAATTGCGCTGGAGGGAAAGGAAAAAAGGGTTTATGCCCAGCAGATGGGAAGGGATGCCGATTTTTACGGAAATGTTCATGAACTGGTAAAAATCGGGGAAAAATACGACTTGAAAACCCCCATAACGCTCCCCCGGTTCGGGCATATTTACAACTTCAATCGTTTTACGGATGGAGCGGGCAAGAGTCATTACGTGGTTATCAATGAAGACGGGTATCTTGTCGTTTATTCCGTCGATGGTGAAGAGCTGTGGCGCAGCAGTGACAAATTCGGCGGCTCCGAAATGTATTTCAAACGGGATGACATTACCAGGATGAGGTTTACCGGCGACCAGTACCGCTGGATTTTTCTGGAACAGCGAATTGCAGTGAATAAGGCCGGTGAGATTATTGTACCCAGAAACAGCGGAACATTCGTGGTCGGCAACAACCGATCATACCGGAAGAATTCGGTGTTCTGCTTTACCTGGAACGGCTCTTCCCTTGAGGAAAAGTGGCGTACCAAGGAGAATCAGAACTATCTGGCGGATTTTTCATACGACGAAGCCGGGAAAGAGCTGATACTCCTGGAGGTTGTCAAGAAGGAAGGAATTGTTGACAAAGGGGCCAGCGCGGTGTCAATCAAAAGGGTGGAATAGGGTAGTTGTGTTTCCCGCGTTCAATTGCCGTTTTCAGGTTTTTACAAAAATGCGGATAACTCCGTGCGAAGAAAAGGGGAGACAATCCATAAAGCAGGAGACATTGCACTTGTGATTATTTCACTGGTGTGTTAAAAAAGTTCCATTATTCTTCAGAGGCAGGAGGTGTCATGCAGATGAACGAACAGGGAGAGGTTTGTTATACGTTTGAGGCCGCAGTCGAGATGGCCGTGAAAATGGAAGAAGAAGGGTTCAGGCACTACCTGGAGGCCATTCGCAAGGTGAAGAACAAGGGTGCGCGGGAGATCCTCAGGGACGCCGCCCTGGATGAGCTTGATCATAAGCATCAGTTGGAGAAGGCCCTGGTGGATGGATATATGGGGGGAGAAGGGGATTTGACCCGCCCGGTCCCGACCATGAACCTCAATTACGTCCTTGCCAAAAAGGAACTGCGTCCCGACTCGGACGTGCGGGAAGCACTTGCCTACGCGATCCACCTGGAGAACGGTTCCATCGATTTCTATAAACGGATGTCGCAGGGGTGCGCCGGGGCGCCCATGGCCGCTCTTTTCCAGCGCCTGCTGGCGGATGAGACCCGCCACATCCAGTCCCTGGAAGACCTGTACGAGCAGCATTTCCTTCCAGAAGGTTAACAAAAAGAAGAGGGGACAAGGTATATTCACCTATCCCCTCTTCTTTTGACGGCATGTTCGTATAGCAGTGTATTCAGCCGATCTCCACAAGCTTGATATCGAAGGTCAGTTCATGTCCTGCCAGAGGATGGTTGGCGTCCAGGGTGACTTTTGCTTCGGTGACCTCCGTAATAATGACCGGAAAGGCGTGTCCGTCTTCGTGAGTTACCTCCAGTTGACCGCCCACTTCCAGCCTGAGGTCCGCCGGTATCTCTTTGCGGTCAACCACCGCAACCATCTCTTCAACCCTCTCTCCATAGGCCTGGTCAACGGGGATCGTGACGGTTTTCGACTCGCCGTCGTTCATGCCGACAACCGCCTGTTCAAAACCGGGAATTACCTGTCCTTCACCGATGATGAATTCAAGCGGGCCTGATCCACAGCCACAATCATCCTCATCATAACACTCGGATGAATCAAACACCGTACCGTCTTCAAGTTTTCCCGTGTAATGAACCTTGACCTTGTCCCCGTTTTTTGCCTGTGCCATTAATGTTTTCCGCCTTTCTTGATTGTCATTGTCACGCCGGGAAAACTATATCAGACAACCGGAAAATATACCATCTTTATATGCCTGCTGCGGTTCTTGGGCATAATAAGACATGCACCAAACAAACTAAGACCTGCCAGGTTTTGGAAACCTGGCAGGTCTCAAACTCGCCAACATGATCGCATGATTCAATCCTTCAGCTGGAAAGCTACCTTGAGCACTACCTGGTACTCCGTGATTTTGCCGTCATCCCCCACGTGGCCGCGGATACCCTCCACCTCAAACCAGGAGAGCTTATCCAGGGTTTTGTGGGCCTTGTCCACCGCCGCCTGGATAGCCGCCTCAATACCTCCTTTGGAGACCCCGATCACTTCCACCTTTTTGTAGACCCTGTCCTGACCGTACATAACTCCCTCCTCTTATGCGTGAATTTGTGTAAATCTTAACACCCTCTGCTTGCAAATCAACACTTCACATACTGCCAGGATAATGTTATTTTTTGAGCCTGATAAATGAAATTGCGCTAAGCGTTCCCTCCCCTTCAAAAGAAGGGGGTTTTAAGATGCGTATACGGATATTCCGAAGGAGACCGGAAGCTATGGAAACGCGCAACCGTGCCGTCCTCTTTGAAGGACTGGTGGTAGACCTCGAGCAGATGGAGGTAAGGATAGGGGAAAAGGGGTGGCATACCTATCAGATCGTGCGGCATCCGGGAGGGGTGGCGGTGCTGCCGCTACACGAGGACGGGACAGTTACCCTGATCAGACAGCTTCGCCCGGCAGTCGATGCCGTCATGCTGGAACTGCCGGCCGGCCGCCTCGATGCCGGCGAGGAGCCTGCAAAGTGCGGAATGCGGGAGCTTGGGGAGGAGACCGGCCTAGTGGCAGAGCGGCTGGAATCGCTAGGTAACGTTTACCCCTCCCCCGGCGTCTTCGATGAAGTCATCCACCTCTTCCTGGCCACCGGCCTGATCCAGAAGGAGGACAAACAGGAGGATTACGAGGATATCGAAACCGTACGCCTCCCGTTAGGAGCGGCAATGCAGATGGCCATGGACGGAACGATCAGCGACGGCAAGACCATCGCCGCCCTGTTCCGGGCGGGGGGACGGGGACTGTGATTCTGAACGCCGTGGTGAAGGAAGAGCAGTCCGGAATGCGTCTCGATGATGCTGCCAAGGCGCTTTTCCCGCAACTCTCAAAGGGTGAGATCAGAAAGATCATCGACTGGGGGGGGTGCACAGTCTCGCAGACTCTGGTGAGGGTGGCGTCGCGCACCCTGAGGGAAGGAGATGAAATCACGCTGGGAGTGATGGAGCCGGAACGGCGCGTGGATTTGGTCTTCGCAAAGGAGGATCTCCTTTATGAAGACACGGAATGCCTGGCAGTGAACAAGGGAGTGGGCATCAACAGTCAGCGCACTCCCTACCAGTTGAAGGGGACCGTGGAATACGCGGTGGGCGAATACATGAAGTCGCGGGGGCTCAAAGAACCGGCCAGAGTGATCCATCGCCTCGACCGGGGGACCTCGGGAGTGATGTTCTTCCCGAAGACCAAGCGCGCCGCCACTCACATCTCGGCGCTGTTAAAGGGTGGGAAAGTGGAGAAGGTCTACTGGACGCTTATTTCCGGCATTCCCGATGAGGAATGCTGGACAACCGACGCCCCCATAGCCAAGATAAACAAATTCAGATACGGAGTGGCGCTTCCCGGCAAGGAGGCGCGCACCGCGTTCCGGCTCCTGCTTCAAGGAGAGGGGGCAGCTCTGGTGGAGGCAAGGCCTCTCACCGGCCGCACCCATCAGATCCGGGTTCATCTCGCCCACGGCGGCTTCCCCATCATCGGTGACACGACTTACGGTGGTATTCACGCCCCCCGCATGATGCTCCACTGCCACTCCATGGCGTTCCGGGCAATGGACGGAAGGGAGATAAAGGCAACGGCGCCGCCGGATGAGGCGTTCGTCAGAGTATGCGGCTCCTTCGGAATAGATGTCAACCGCACCTGAACAAAACCTGCCACAGAGACACGGAGACACAGAGTTCCACAGAGAAAGACTATAAAATAACCTGATAAGCACCAATCTTCCGCAAGATGTTACCCCCCTTTGGAAAGGGGGGCAAGGGGGGATTTCTCAGCGGCAATCAAAGGCAAATCCCCCTAAATCCCCCTTTCATAAAGGGGGACTCAACAAATGTTTTAAGGCCTTTAAATCCGCATTTTCAGATTTGATCCGCGTCCTATTCAAGGTTTTTTGGTTTTTCTCTGTGCCTCTGTGTCTCCGTGGCAAAAAGGTATATATGGAATGGTCTGACGTAAAACAGAAGGTGTTCCGGTTCGAGAGCGACATTGTGGTCTCGGCCGGCGCGGGTTCGGGAAAGACAGCCGCGCTTGTTGAGCTCTATCTGCGGCTTCTCGCCGGCGAAACCGCTCTTCCTCGACCCCTTTCGGTGGAAGAGATCGTGGCGATCACCTTTACCGAAAAGGCCGCAGTGGAGATGAAGGAGCGGGTTCGCCGGGAGATCAGGAAACGACTGACGACAGGAGATGCTTCTGCCGATTGGGAACGATTGCTGCGGTCTCTCCCTGCTGCCGGTATTGCCACGTTCCATGCCTTTTGCTCCCGCATTTTAAAGGAAAACCCCGCTGAAGCCGGAGTAGACCCGGCGTTCACCCTGTTGGACGACCTGACGACGGGAGGAGAACTGCTGGCGGCTCTGGATGAAGTTATTGAGGGGGAACTTAAGGCCGGCAGTCCGGAAATCCGTCTTCTCTTGCAGTACTTTCCTCTATCCGGCGCAGGCCACGGCAAAGGTCTCGGCGAATACCTGCTTGACCTGCACTGGAAGCGGTCCGGCAGCGGCAAAGACGATGCTGGTATTTTGCAGATGGCGGAGAGGTGGGATGCCGCAGCCGCCGGCCTGTTCCAGGAAAAAGTTTTTGAACTGCGGGATCTGTCATGCGAGGTGCAGCGAATTCTGGCGGGGAAGGAACTCTCATTCCACCAAAAGTTGCGTGGTCTGCCGGAGATCCAGGCCCGGCCACAGCTCTCCCTCGACAACGGTGAAACCCCCCTTCTCATAAACGCCATGCGGAATTGTGTCGCCGGCAACTGGGGGAAGGAAAAACCGGTCAGGGATCGGCTGACAGAATGCTTTACGGCCCTGCAGGCCGCATATTGGCAGCGGCGGAGCGCTCCGCTGGTGTCGGCCCTTCTTCTCCTCTCCGCAAGACTTTCCGACGTGTATCGCCTGCGCAAGGAGCGCCGCGGGGTGCTCGACTTCGAGGACCTGCTGATCAAGACCCGCGACCTGCTCCACAAGGATGAACATCTGCGTACCGGCTACCGGGAGAAATTTGCGGTGGTCATGGTGGACGAGTTCCAGGACACTAACCCGCTGCAAAAGGAACTGGTGGGCCTCCTCTGCGGGGAAGGGCAACGCCTGTTCATCGTCGGGGATCCGAAGCAGTCCCTTCCGCGGCGCCGACGTGGCCGTGTTTGCCCAGGCGCAAGCCGAAATCCGCGACGGCGGCGGACAGAACCTCTATTTCCAGGAGTCCTTCCGTTCCCGCCAGGGTATAATCGCATTTGTTAACAGCTTCTTCAGCCGGGTCATGCAGGGAGGAGGCTCGGACTTTGAGACAGATTACGGCGCCGGTGACCATCTGGAACCGCAGCGCAATGACTGGGACGAAACCCCGTGCGTAGAGCTGTTGACCATAGGGGTCGGGGCAAACAGCGAGGAAAAGCGGCGGATCGAAGCCGCGGCCATCTCCCGGAAAATCAGATGGCTGGTCTCGGGGCAGGAGGAGGTGAAGGTCTACGACAGCCAAAAAGCCGGGAACCGGGAACCGGGAACCGGCAAGCGGGACCTAGAACCTAGAACCTCGAACCTCGAACCTGTTTTTTTGCCGCGCAAGCCCCGTTTCGGGGACATTGCCATCCTGTTCCGCCGTTTCAGCAACCTGAAACTCTTCGAGCGGGAGCTGAGAATGGACGGCATCCCCTATTACGTGGTGAAGGGAAAGGGGTTTTACCGCTGCCAGGAGGTGCTGGATATCCTCAATTTCCTGAAATACCTGGAGTTCAGCGGTGACCTGGTGGCCCTTACAGGCATACTCCGTTCCCCCTTGTGCGGCGTTTCCGACGAGACTCTCTACCTCCTGTCGCGTTGCGACGGTGGGATCGGCGACTGGGAGAAGTGGTTTGCCCGATCCCCGCTTCCCGATCCCCGATCCCCGGCCCTCGACCGTATCGTCCAACCTGACCGAGATCGACTCCATTCCCTGTTCCTTCTCGTCTCCCGCCTGCGTCCCCTCCGTGACCGACTCACTCTGGCCGAACTCCTGGAGGAAATTCACACCGGCACCGACTTTGCCTCCACTCTCCTGACTACTTTTCAGGGGGAGCAGAAAGTGGCCAATCTACGCAAACTGATTGAGCTTGCCCGTTCCTTTGACGACAGCGGCGAGGGCGCCCTGCGCGTCTTTGTTAATTATCTGACGGAACTTGTGAAAGCGGAGCCGACCGAGGCCGAGGCTGTAATCTCTGCCGAGGGTGAGGATGTGGTGCGGCTCATGACGGTCCACCAGAGCAAGGGACTGGAGTTTCCCGTGGTCTTTATCCCGGAACTGGGCGCAGGGCAACCGATCAATACCACCCAGATGGAATATGACAACAGCCTGGGGCTGGGGATGAAGCCGGCGCTCCCCGGCAGTGAGGGGGAGCCAACCCTTGCTTTCCGGGAAATTTCCGAGCTGCGCAAACGTAAGGTGACGGCTGAGTCAAAGCGGCTCTTCTATGTGGCGTTGACCCGCTCCCGTGACTATCTGATCCTCTCCGGCGAGGGGAGGGGAGAATGGCGCCGGTGGGTGGAAGATTTTCGGGAAGAATATCCTGCGCTTATCAGGATTACGGAGGCAACCTCCCTGTTTGAGGAAAGCTCTCCTGCCGACGGGATGGAGGGAGTCACAGAAAAAGGGAGGGGAGAGGGCATTCCCGAGCTTGTGGCCGCGGCAGTGGGACGCTCGCTCTATTACACACCGCCCCTTCCTTCGGAAATGGTCTTTTCTCCCACGGCGCTGGAAGATTACCGGAAATGCCCGCGTAAATACTTCTACAGGGCGGTAATGGGGCTGGATGAGGGGCTCTTTGCCGAAATCCTTGGCGATCCGGGCAGGCGGAGAAAAGAAAAGAAACGGGGAATGACCGCGCTCGATAAGGGAAACCTGGCCCATGCCATGCTGGAGAAGCTCAATTTTGCAGACGCAACGCCGGCTCAGCGGGCGGCATGCGAAAGAATCGCCGCTGTGACTTCCGCCGGCCAGCCTCAGGAGGATGTGGCAGATGTTGTCGAAAGCGTTCTGGCGTTTGCCGCCACGCCGCTGGCTTGCGAACTGCCGGAAAAGAGGCTTCTGCGTGAATACCGCTTTATCCTCACCTTCAGCGGCGCCGCCACCTATTATGTCGAAGGGGCCATGGACCTGGTTGCTGAAGGAAGAGACGGTGTGACGGTTTATGACTACAAATACGCGGAGAAGGAGCAGGCCGAGCTGGACGGGTACCGGTTCCAGCTCGGCACTTACATGCTGGCCCTGTCCAGGGCCTATCCGGAGAGGCGGGTAGAGGGAAAGCTCCTCTTCCTCAAGGGTGGCGGTGAGGAAACGGTGGTCTGCGACTTTGCGGCGTTTGAAAGGGAACTGCTGGAAATCATGGATGCCATCAGGAGAAGAAGTGCGGAGGAGGATTTCGGCCTCAGGGAGGGGTGTGACGGGACACACTGCCCGTTCCGGGAGCGCTGCCTGGCGGCTTTGTAAAAAGTCCATCTGCGGTGTTGCGCTGCGCCCTTCGTCGCTGCGGCGTACTGGTGTACGCCTCACTCCTCAGGGCTTGCGCGCCTTGCATATGGAGCTTTTTACGAAGCCGCCGCGGCCTCATCTTGTATGTAAGTGGAGTCTTACCTTGTCCAGCTGACCCTTACGAAATTCTGGTCGTGGCTCCACCGGTAGTGAAGTTCCCCCTTGTGGGCCTTGTATACTTCCCGTCCCAGTTTCTGTGCGAGCTTGTCCTCGGTGGTGGAGATCGTGAGTACATTTTCTTCCTGTGATATCTCCATAATCCGCCCGAGAGGGTTCTTCCCCCTGGACTCAGCCTCTTCATTTTTGATGAGATCGAGTATTTCAACCTCATGCTCTCGCAAGTAGTCGCCGGAGAAGGTCACGACCCCGCCGGGGTTGTCGTCTTCCATGCGGCGGCAGGCAGGGCAGACCCCCTTGTTGGTCTTGGCGTCTGCCAGGAGCCTCTGGGCCTCTTTTTCATCGAGATGCCAGCGTTTGTGCTGGTAAACAAGGTGGCATTTTTTACAGACCGCCGCCTCTTTCAATCCTGCCTTCGGCAGATAGACGTCGGTGCTGCGGACTGTCCGTTGTCCCTTTTCTTCCACACCCTCTTTATGGGAAAGCCGTGCCATACGTAAAATCTCCTTTCGCTGTCGCGGTATCTTCTGATAAAATTATACCATTTCTTTTTATCCCCGCCACTGCCGCCCAAACAGTTATGTAAAGAATGTCCGTTACTGCAGCCGCTCTTTACCCCTTCCAGGCGACCACCCGGTTCCTCCCACTTTCCTTTGCCAGGTACAGTGCCTTGTCGGCCACATCAAGAAGCCACCTGGCGCTGTCGGCGTCCAGGGGAAAGGTGGCGATTCCCATGCTGATGGTGAGACTGCCGGCCGGCTGGGTTTCTTCAAGGGGAAACGGAAATTCCTCGAATGCCTTGCGCAGTTTCTCTCCAACAAGAACGGCCAGCTCCTTGCCGGTTTCAGGCATGATGACGACAAACTCCTCGCCGCCATAACGGGCCGCTATATCGGAGTTGCGGATGTGCTCCCGAAATAGTTCCGCAGCCTGCTTCAGCACCTCGTCCCCCTGGAGGTGGCCGTGCCGGTCGTTGAAGTTTTTGAAAAAGTCGATGTCGATCATCGCAAGGGAGCAGAAACGATTGTAACGGCGGCTTCGTTCCAGTTCCCGGTCGAGGGTGACGAGAAGATGCCGCAGGTTGCAGAGTCCCGTCAAGGAATCGGTGCAGGCCTCCGCTTCGGCTATTTCATAACTCTTTTTCAGGAAATCGTAGTTGAGCTTCTGGGTTACCAGACTCTTGATCTTCGGCAGCAGTTCATTCATATCGAGAGGTTTTGTGAAAAAGCTGTCCGCCCCCACTTGGATGCTCTTGATTTTTTCCGCCAGTTCGGACAGAGAGGCGACCATTACTACCGGCACATGTCTTGTGCCGTCATGGGACTTCAAACGGAGACAGACATCAATTCCGTTCATTTCCGACAGCGCAACCTCCAGAAGAAACAGGTCGGGAGAAAAGGCGGTTCCTTTTTCGAGGACATCCAGGCCATTCCGAGCCACCATGATCTCGTACCCCTCTTCCTTCAGGTAATGGGAAAGCATCTGCACAAAGTTCGGGTCGCTGTCGGCCACCATTACCTTCGGGGTTGCGCTCTCCGGGGGGAGCGGTCCTTCCTTGGGGAGAATGAAGGTAAAGATGCTCCCCTCGCCGGGGTAACTGTCAACCCAAATCCTTCCGCCATGAAGTTCCACAAAGCGCTTCACGACCGCAAGCCCGAGGGCGAGACTTCCGTTTTCGGGAGGAGCGCCCCATCCTCTCTCAAACCCGAGAAATATCCGTTCCATATCCTCCTGTCGTATGCCGAGCCCTTCATCGGCCACCGAAATCTCGAGAAATCTCTTGCCGTTGTCACCGGTGATCTTTGTCTCCCGTGCCGTAATCGTTATCTTTGACCCTTTGCGGGAAAACTTCAGGGCGTTGGTCAGAAGCTCTTCCATGACAAATAAAAACTTGTTTTCGTCGGCGGTTACCGATCCCAGTCCTTCGTTGTAACGGGTATCTATGACAATCCCCTGCCGTTTGGACAACTCCAGCACCCCGTCTATGGTCCGCGCCAGGGCATCCGCAACGGCAAATTTCCTGGGGAGGAAGCGGGTCATGCCGATGTCGATATTGCACAACTCCAGGATCCTGTCAACCACGGAACGGAGCCTGCTGCTGCTTTCGGCGATGGCATCCAGGCATTCCTTCTGACCCTTGTTTATCTTTCCAAGCGCCCCTTCCCGCAGCGAATTGGCAAAATCTATGATGTAGTTGAGCGGCGTCCGCAGCTCTTTTGACATATGGGCGAGGAACTCGGCCTTTACCTGATTTGCCAGGAAAAGCCGCTCGTTGGCCCGCTCCAATTCTTCCGTCCGCTCCTTGACCAAGCGTTCCAACGGCTCGGTATCCTTAGTCTTTATCTCTTTACGGACTTTTGTCATGTCAGTGCATCCATCAGGCCAGCGGCCATTTGGTGGTGTGGGGGTCGAAATACCCACCTGTTCCTGCATCGCTTTTCCTGCGCAAGACTGCCCTGGCCGGAGCGCCGTCCCCATCTGCTATCTTTAGCGGCAGACAGATAAGCTCGTAACCCCCCGCCTCTATCCCTTTCAGGTTCAAACCCTCCAGGATAACGACTCCGTTTTTCAGAAGAAGCCGGTGGATTTTCCCGTCGCTGTCAAACCGCTCAACGGATAGATAGTCGATGCCCACCAGTCGTATCCCCATTTCCAGAAGGTACCCGGCTCCGTCTTCGGTCAAGCAGGCATAATCTTCATGAAATCCCGGGCGTTCCCATAACGCTGAATTATCCGTTTTAATCAGAAGCCGCTCCTCCCCTGCGAGAGGCAACCGCGAAAGAACGCCTCTGTCGATCTTCTTGACGCCATTGACTTCCACCAGCAGAGTCTTTCCAATCAGAAGGTCGAGCGGCAGATGTTCCACGGAAAGACCCGAGTCACTGTAATGGCGGGGAGCGTCGATATGGGTCCCGCAGTGGGTTGAGAGGCTTATTCGTGCAACATTTGCCGTATCGCCCCGATTGAGGGCCGTCACCGGATCAATCTTTGTCGGTGGATCTCCCGGGAAGATCGGCAGATCGCCGGAGATGGGAACGGAGATATCGTAGATTTTCATGGGCGCCTCGCAAAAGGGTAGTGGCGATACGAAACAAGTATACAACGTTGCGCGGTTTTTTCGAGCGTTAAGTCCGGGTTTGACATCCACTCTTCAAGGGCTATTCTTCCAACTAGATAGACATACGTGTGGAGGTACAACATGAAAAAGATATTTTTCATCGTGATGCCGGCTATGCTCCTCATGTCGGGATGTGCCCACGTCATAAGCGACCAGTCCATGGGACTGGTGGATCGTACCATCGCCTTCGGCAGTTTGCGGGAAAATCCCGAGGCCTTTATCGGCAAATATGTCCTTCTCGGGGGGAGCATCGTATCGACGAAGAATACCAACGAGGGGGGAGAGCTTGAAGTGGTCCAGCTCCCCCTTGACAGCAGCGGCAGTCCGGAGGATTCATACAATTCCGGCGGGCGTTTTCTGGCGGTCGGCAGCGGCTTCCTCGATCCGGCAATCTACAAGCAGGGGCGGATGGTAACGGTTGTTGGGGAAGTGAAGGGGAAGAGGGGCATGCCGCTCGACGAGGTCGAGTACACCTATCCGGTCATTGCCATCAGGGAGCTCTATTTATGGAAGCCGTCCGAAATAGACAGGTATTACTATCCGAGTCACGGGTACTACTATCCCTATTACTGGTATGATCCCTGGTTTGATCCGTGGTGGCCTTACTGGTATCATCGCCCGGGCCCCTTCAGACGATGATGATCCATTGGAACCGCAGATAGGTCCCGTGTTCGGGGTTAAAGCCGAGCGGCGAGGCGAGGTAGACTTTTTTGCGTTTCATGGGATGCTCTCCGTCATGAAACTTCATGCCAGTAGAGAATCAATCATAATCTGAACTCTTCCTTATCCCGCGATGAACTTACGGCCTCTTCTTTGGTCATGGCCGGCTCGCCTTTTTCACCGCGTCTTCCCAGACGACAAGGTCAAGGCCGGGAATGTCGGCGAAATCCTTGCGGTTGTGGGTCAGGAAGCAATAGCCGTTTTGAATCGCCTGACTGGCAAGCCAGAGGTCTTGGATACGATATTGATGTTGTGAGCCGTTTTTCCTGATCTGCGCCGCGACGTCGCCGAAGATCTCGCCGGTGGTCTCGTCGATCACGAGAAGCGGTTTTCTTTTTAGCCGGGCAAGGGCCGCCAGGCGTTTCTGGCGGAGATCGGACGTTTTGGCGTTCTCCGCGCCGAACTTCAGCTCCGCGATGGTGACGGGCGAAAGAAAAACCGGCTCGTCGCCCGTAATAGCGGCCACATCCGCAGGGGCGAGGGAGCCCCTCTCCACGTCAATCCAGATGCAGGTGTCGATCAAGAAGCCCATGGATCGCGCACCTCGTCCTTCAGGCCTTTTCCGGCCCGCCGGGAATCCTTGAGCCAGCCACGGGCGGCCTCTTCGGGCAGGGTACGATAGATGTCAGCCATTGCCTCAAGGGCTGTCATGGTGGCCGGACCGGGGATGATCCGCGCCACCTCGTGGTTGTTGCGGATTACGATGAGCTCTTCGTGCTTAAACTCGACTTTGTCGAGCATGGCCCTGAAGTTACGGGCAAGTTCAGTGGCTGTAACGCTGCGCATGACTTTCTCCTGTGTCAGATAATCTGATTAAATCATACAATCGGATTATCTGATAGTCAAGAAATCATCGTTGTTCACCGGTAATAAAATACGATTTCTTTTAACCAAATATTAAGGGTTATTTCCATCAAAAAGGGGATTTTATCGCAAACCTTGACTTATCTTTGCCATTTCCTTTAATCTGGCACTGATGATGTATGAGGAGATTCCGTGGCATTAATCGAAGATAAGCTCTACAAAAGAATAAAGAACGCCGTCGGTCGTGCCATCGCCGACTACAACCTGATCGAGGAAGGTGACCGGGTCGCCGTGGCGGTCTCGGGGGGAAAGGACTCCTACACCCTCCTCCACATCCTGGAGGAGCTGCGGAGGCGGGCGCCCGTAAAGTACGAGATCATGGCGATCACCATCGATTCCGGCTATCCCGGCTTCCGCACCGACATCATCGCAGAACACCTGGCAGGGCGCGGTTTCGCCCACCATATTGAGAAGACCGACCATTACGGGATCATCAAGGAAAAGCGCCGCGAAGGCTCCTCCTACTGCTCCATCTGCGCGCGCCTCAAGCGGGGGGTGCTCTACACCCTGACACAGCGCTACGAGTGCAACAAGCTCGCACTGGGCCACCATATGGACGACTTTGTCGAGACCCTTCTCCTGAACCAGTTCTTTGTCGGCTCATTGAAGGCGATGTCTCCCCGCATGCTGGCCGACAACGGGGAGACGACCGTGATCAGACCGCTCGTCTATGTGGCCGAAGAGGAGATCATTCCGTTTTCCCGCCAGAACCGTTTCCCGGTGGTTTGCTGCTGTTGCCCGGTCTGCGGAGTGGCAGACCAGCAGCGAAAGAAGATGAAAAAGCTTCTGAAAGAGCTGGAGAAAGAGAACCCCTGTGTCAAACGGAGCCTGCTAAAGGCTTTGTCCAACGTGCATCCCCGGCATCTCCTCGACCGGCAGCTGAAAAAATAGCGCGCCTCTTTGCAGGATGTCTTTTTCCCCGCGCTTTTGCGGGGTTTCCTGCACGGCTTTGTCCCCTGTCTCTGAGCGCATCCCGGATTGACAGGTAACCGCAATAGACAACCAACCCCGCGCCGAATATCACCATGGGTTCCATGGCCGACCTCCTTTTACCTTTTTGCGAGAAGGTTAACATGGGGTTGTGACAGAATATGTCGTAACATCGGGAAGCGGGAACCGGGAAGCGGGAACCGGGAACCGGGAAGCGGGAAGCGGAAGCGGGAAGCGAACCCGTGGGTTAAGCGTAACTGACCTGCCATATAGGTTACGTAGTTTCGAGGCTTTATTCTATAAATAATCCGGGAAGGCAATGAAATGACCAAGAGATACATACAGCCGCTCAGGATTGCCGTGCAGTGGGGATTCCTCCTCTTCCAGCTCTACCTGGGGTTCCGGTTTTACCAGTTTGTGAATTACTTCCACTCGGGGGGAACGGTCTCGTTTGTCTCCCGTCCCGAGGGAATCGAGGGGTTTCTTCCCATTTCAGCACTCTTAAGCCTCAAAGGGTGGTTTGCCAGCGGCGAGATCAACCCGGTCCACCCGGCGGCCCTCGTGATCTTCCTGACCATTGTCGGGGTGTCGCTCCTCCTGAAGCGTTCCTTCTGTTCCTGGATATGTCCGGTCGGGACCCTCTCCGAACTCCTCTGGAAATCGGGCTTCAACCTGTTCAGGAGGAACTTCCGGCCGCCGCAATGGCTTGACGTAATCCTTCGGGGGATCAAGTACCTCCTCCTGTTCTTCTTCCTTTATTCCATCCTCTATAAAATGCCGCCGCAGGCCGTCAACTCCTTCATCTACTCGGACTACAACAAGATCGCCGACGTGCGGCTCCTCGATTTTTTCCTCCACCCCACGGGACTTTCCCTCGGGATCATCGCGTTCCTCTTTATCCTTTCCCTCTCCGTGCGCAACCCCTTCTGCCGCTTTCTCTGCCCCTACGGCGCGCTGGTCGGGCTTATCTCCATGCTCTCCCCGGTGAAGGTGATGAGGGAGAAAAAGAGCTGCGTCGCCTGTGGGGACTGCACCCAGGCCTGCCCCTCGAACATCAGGGTGATGGAAAAAGAACAGGTCACCTCCTCGGAGTGCATCGGCTGCTGGCGCTGCATCAGCCATTGCCGGGCGGAAGGGACCCTTGAGATGAAGCTGACGGGAAAGAAGGTGGCCGTGAACGGGCTTCTGTTTGCTTTTCTGGTGGTGGGGATCTTCTGGGGAGGGACCATGCTCGGCAAGGCAACCGGCCACTGGCATACGTCGATTTCGATTGCAGAGTACAGCCGTCTGATCGGGAAATAATGATCTGTCGCGTAACAAAACTGGCACATGTGACGGTGCAATAAAAAGGGCGCCGCCTTTCGGCAGCGCCCTTCATATTCCAGGAACAGCAAATTTCGATTACATCTCTTCTTCTTCTCCCAGAGTTATCTCCCGATAGACCCGATCTTCTTCAAAACGCTTGGTTTGGGCCTGCTGCTTTTCTATGTCTGCCTTACACTTGACGCAATAACGGGCAAACGGCACGACCTTGAGCCGGCCGATGGGGATATCCTCTTCGCACTCTTCACAAATCCCGTACTCCCCCTCTTCGAGCTTGAGGAGGGCTTCATCGATGTTGCGCAGCTTTTCCCGCTCCCGGTCGCCCAGCAAAAGCCCAAGTTCCCGGTCACGCTCAGAAGAGGCCTGGTCATAGATGTCGCCGCTCGGTTCGCCGCTCTTTACATCCGAACCGGACTTCATCGCCTTGCTAATCTCCTTGAGGGTATCCTCCTTCATCTTGAGGAGCATTGCCTTCATTTCTTCCATCTTTTCAACCATTTAGTCAACTCCGTATAAGTAAATATCCGCTCAGGGCGACGCAATAATACAGCAATTTCCCCTTTTGTCAAGGGAAAAGCCGCGCATTTCAGCGGCCTTCCCAAGGGAGCTCATGAGACTATTTCGCCGATCAGGTCATAATCGGATGAGTCGGTGATCCGAAGGTTTACGATATCTCCCACCCGTGCTTCGCCTGCGGTGATATATACCAGCCCGTCGATGTCCGGCGCCTGCCGGGAAGAGCGTCCCTTCAGGAGGAGCTCGGTTTCTTCACTAAAGCCCTCGACGATCACCTGTTCGATGGTGTCGATCAGGCGACGGTTGCGTTTGAAGGAGACCCGCGCCTGGACCCGCATCAGTTTCTTGTAACGTTCGCGTTTGATCCGCTCAGAAACCTGGTCGGGCATCTCCGCAGCCGGAGTTCCCTCTTCACGGGAGTAGCAGAATACTCCAAGACGGTCGAACTGGGTCTCTTCCACGAAATGAAGCAGTTTCTTGAAATCCTCCTCCGTCTCTCCGGGGAAACCCACGATCAGTGAGGTACGGAGGGTGATTTCGGGGATTTCATTCCGCAGTCGTGCAATCAGCCCCCTTATTTCCGCCTCGCTGCTGCGACGGTTCATCCTTTTCAGGATTGGGTCGCTGATGTGCTGGAGAGGTATATCCATGTATTTGCAGACCTTTGCTTCGCTCTTGATAAGCTGGATCAGGCCGGCGGTGATGCCGTCGGGATAGGCGTACAGGAGCCTGATCCAGCGTAACCCCTCCAGTTTAACCAGCTCTTTGAGGAGGTTCTCCAGCGACGAACTTTCTGGCAGGTCCTTGCCATAACCGGTTATATCCTGAGCGATCAGGTTTATCTCCCTGACCCCGCCGGTGACCAGTTCGCGGGCCTCGCGCAGGAGTTTATCCATGGGGCGGGAACGGAAGGCGCCCCGCAAGGAAGGGATGACGCAGTAGGAACAGCAGTTGGAGCATCCCTCGGCGATCTTCAGGTAGGCGGAATAATAGGGGGAAGATTTAAGTCTGGGGAGTTCCTCGTCGTAGAGAAGATTGGGATCACCGGTATAACGGAGCTGTTCGGACGTGGTCCCTTTTTCGGCGATGATCTCCGCAATGCGCGGATAGTCGCCGGTCCCGACAAAGATATCCACCTCCGGCAGTTCCCTGGCCAGCTCCTCCTGGTAACGCTGCGGCAGGCAGCCGGTAACGACCAGAAGCCGGCAGCGGCCGTCGTGCTTCCGGTCGGCCAGGTCGAGGATGGTATCGACGCTCTCCTGCTTTGCTTCCTTGATGAACGAGCAGGTGTTGACGATGATGATATCCGCTTCCCGCTCGTCGGTAGTCACCTCGAATCCCTCTTTTGCCAGGTATCCAAGCATCACCTCGGCATCCACCAGATTTTTGGGGCAGCCGAGGCTCACCAGGCTCACTTTTTCCTTTGTATTCCCTTGCAAATGCACCTCTTTGAATGCCGTGAAGGGTTAAAGGTGAAAAGTGAAAAAGACTTCTGAATCCTTTTATTCACCCTTCACCTTTCACTTTTCACGGTTCGTTTATTGTCTGAAATTCACGAACTGCAGCTCGATCCCCAGATCCTTCCCCTTCAACAGCTTGATGACCTCCTGCAGGTCGTCGATGTCCTTCCCGGTCACCCGCACCTGCTCTTCCTGGATCTGGCTCTGCACCTTCAGCTTGGTCTCCTTGATGACGGCGTTGATATCTTTCCCCTTTTCCTTGGATATCCCCTGCTGGATGGTGATAACCTGACGCACCATCCCGCCCGAC
The DNA here is from genome assembly GCA_009773645.1 of Geobacteraceae bacterium. GTDB lineage: Bacteria > Desulfobacterota > Desulfuromonadia > Geobacterales > Geobacteraceae > WSYB01. The sequence goes on along the minus strand of WSYB01000014.1, from coordinate 82,617 downwards.
GCGTTCTCTGTCTTGCCGTACTGAAGCGCCTTGACCGATATCCCCCGTTTGATGAACTTGGACTGCAGGATGTCGATGATCGATTTCAGCCTGAAATCGTCGTCCGCCAGCACCTTGATGACGTTGCTCTCCTTTTCCAGCGTAACCTCGCTCTTGGACCCCTTGAAGTCGTAACGCTGGGCGATCTCCTTGAGCGTCTGGTTGACGGCGTTGTCAATCTCCTGCATATCCACCTTTGAAACAATGTCGAATGACGGCATCCGGGCCTCCTTACAAAAATCAGGTAAAGTCTACCCACCTCTACCTGGGTTTTATGACTTCCACCCCGGCGGGGATCTTAAAGGCGAACCGCTCATTTCCGATCCCGCGGTTGACCTTTATCTTGCTGAACTCAATGGTGGTCCGGTTGCCCAACGAGTCATAAACCACCGATGAGAGAATGGGAAACGGAACCTGGGCCTTTCCTGTTTCCCGAAACGCCTCAACCGCTTGGGCAGACACGGTGAGTTGAAGTTTAACCAGAACCTGGTTCTGTTTATTGGGAACCAGTTCCAAGACGTAGTTTCCCTTTTTATCCCGCCCGGTCCCTGCAAAGCTTATAGTAAAATCCCTGGAGACATGCCCCATGCCGGTCAGATAGTTGAGAGCCACACCGTTTCCCCCTTCAAACACCGCTGCCACATCGCTGACCATGACCTGTTTGTTGTCGGGGAGATAATACCAGACACTTTTCCCGTTGGAAACGATCTGCTGCCGGGGTTTTACGTAGTTGAAGCGGAACTTGGCGGCAGCGCCTGCCGGTTTTTTAATGAAGAGCTCTCCCGCGCCGCGCTCTTCGCGCTTCATGGAAGCAATGGCGGTCCGCTGGGAGAAATCGGCCTGTATATCCAGAAGCGCATTATACCCCTGTTCGAGAGTGTCGATGACCACCTTTAAGTCCGAGCCCGAGCCGGCCCCGGCCGAAGAAACAACGGAAAACACGATGAACGTCGCAATCAGCAGCACTGAGCGGAAATTTTTCATGGATAATCCCTAATAGCTGTGTTGATCGGCATCTCCGGTGAAGAAAATTCGAAGGCGACACGTAAAATGCCGCCTTCGCTGGGAAACGGGATAATTAATACATCAAAACGATTAACGGCCGGTTGGAGGCCTGACCACCTGCGCGTAAGGAGGCACTTGGAAATCGAAAAGAGCTTCCGAAACCCTGGTGTTAGTCCTGATGTTGCTGAACTCCATAATGGTGGTGTTCCCTTGGTGGTCAACAACGGTAGTGGAAAGGATAGGGAAGAGAAATTCCTGCCTGAACGGCCTTTTAGGATCGACATGATTCAAAACGGCGTCGCGATTGACTACGATAAAGAGTTTTTCGATGGTGGCCATGGCGCGGCGCGGAGTAAGCTCCAGGATGTAATTTCCCTCAATGTCCTGCCCCTGGGGGGAAAAAAAGATCACGAAATCCTTGGATATTCGTCCCAACCCCTGGAGGAAGTTGACCGCCCGTGTATGGTCGGGATCGAAGTTGAACGGGTTGAAGACAAAGCTGACATCACTCAAGATCACCTGACGGTTTGCCGGGAGGTACACCCAGAGGGTTTTTCCGTCACTGACAATTTCCTGGGCGGTCGGCCGAAAATAGTCGAATCGGAACTTGAGGGGATCTCTGGCCGTGGCGGTCCGAAAAAACATCTGGCCGTCGGCCCGCATCTCCCGCTTTTTTTCAGCCAGGGTGGAGCGCTGAAAGAAGTCGGCCGAGACATCACTCAGGGGTGGTAATCCGGTCGCCTGAGCCGGCTTGAAAGAGGTTTCCACGGTATCAATAACGTTCCGCAGGCCGACATTGATCTTTTCAATGGGCGCGGCCTGGGCCGAGATCGTTAGCAGAGGCAGCAGCAGGGCCGCAATGGCAAACCTCAGACTGTCCATAATTCTCCTCCTTTTGTGTCGGTGGGAATTTTGCCATAACTCGTTCGGCAGCGCAACCACTTTTAAGATGCCAAAACCTTCGAAAAACAACTCAAAGTGCTGAATGTCACTAAACCAGGTTGGCCATGTCCAGGATAAAGACTGATTCTCCATCCCCCAGGATTGCCCCGCCAGCCAATCCTTTCAATTTTGCGAGCGGTCTTCCCAAAGGTTTGATAAACACCTCCTGTTGCCCCAAAAAGCGGTCAACCACCAACCCCACCTTGCGCCCCTTCATTTCGGTTACAAAAACCGGGATAACGTCACCGGTTAAACGGGTAAGCGGCAGACCGAAAATCCGGTTTAGACTCAATAGCGGCACTGCCTCTTCTCCCATGTGAAACACCTTTTGCTTCCCCTGGCTGGAAATGACGCTGCGCCTGAGCTCCACAGTGCGTAGTATATTGGTGACCGGAACGGCGATGGTAAGCGTGGCCGCTGCAGCCAAAAGCACATTGATGATGGCAATGGTCAGCGGGAGACTAAGGATTATCCGGCTCCCCTTTCCGACCTCCGACTCTATGGCAAGGCTCCCGCCGAGTGACTGAACCGCGGATCTGACAGCATCCATGCCAACCCCGCGGCCGGAAACATCGGTTACTTCTCCGGCCGTGGAAAAGCCGGGGATACAGGTCAGCATGAAGGCGTCCTGCGGAGACATCATCCACCCCTCTTCCGGCTTAATCAGCCCCTTGGCTGTTGCATGTGCTATGAGGGTTGCCGGGTCCATTCCTCTGCCGTCATCCTCGATAACTATAATTACCCGGTCCTTTTCCCGGCAGGTTGTAAGCCTGATCTTTCCCGTGGGAGCCTTACCAACGGCAAGACGCTCCGGGGCGGGTTCCAATCCGTGGTCAACGGCATTTCTCAGTATGTGGATGAGAGGGTCGGAAAGCCCTTCGATAATCCCCCGGTCCAACTCAATTTCCGAGCCTGCAATTTCAAAAACGACTTCTTTGCCGCTTTTTTTCGCCAAGTCGCGTATCAGCCTGGGGAATCGGTCGGTAATCGTCGCGAACGGCATCATCCGAACACTCATCACCTCGTTATGCAGTTCCCTGAGAAGCCGTGTCAGTTCCCCGATTGCTCCATCAAGCCTTTCGGAACCGGCTTCCCTGCCGATGTTCATCAGCCTGTGCTTATTGGTTATCAACTCTCCGGTGGTGTTTATCAGCGAATCCAGCACCGAGGTCCTGACCCTTACGGTCTGTTGAGTTTCTCCCTCCCTCATTGCGTGCGGCGATTCAGCCTGGTAAAGAAGAGAAATTTTCTCCGGCCCGGTCGCCTCCGCTTTCCCGGGTCGGGAAACGGTCGCAAGCGCTTCCTTTGATGAGTAACCTGCAATTCTTTCCACCAGGCCGCTTATATCGCATTCGCCGGCTGCTTCACACTCCACATCGTTTATCATTACCTCAAGGAAATCGGTTCCTTCCAGGAGAAGGTCCGCCGCTCCCGTGTCATAAACCAGAGTTCCCTTGCGGACACGGTCCATGAGATCTTCCATCTTATGGGCAAGGTCCGCAATCGCGCCATACCCCATGGATGCGGCCATCCCCTTGATGGAATGGGCAGTGCGAAAGAGGGAATTTATTGTATCTTTGTCGCATGCATCCTTTTCCAACGCGACGATAAGGTCGCTAAGCGAACGAAGATGCTCTCTGGATTCGGAGATGAATAAATCCCTGTACTGGGACATGTCCATGGATCAACCTCCCGCTAAGGTTCACACTTCACGGTTCATGGTCTCTTCCAGCTCTGCCAAAAGCGCCTCCACCGCCAGGAGTTTTACTTCTCCGTCGGCGGTATTCAACACCTTTGCCACCATGGGTTCGCTACCCGCAACTTCCCCAAGGACATTATCATCGGAGACTATAGTCTCTACCCGGTCAACCATCAGGGCAAGGCTGGCGATGCATCTGTCCAGGACCAGGACTTTACCCGGCCGCACGGCAGAACCTATTTTGAGGAATTTCGCCAGGTCCAGGACGGAAACCAGGCTGCCATGAAAGTTCATGACTCCCTTGAACCAGCCGGGCGCCCGTGGGATGGGAAAAGTCGGAGGAGGCTCCATGACCTCTGCAACATCTTGCAGACCCAGGGCGTATCTCCTCTCTTGTACATTAAAGATAAGAAGGCGTTTGGTGCCGTCTTTCATAGTGTTGCAGTCTCATTCACACCGATGTTAAACCGTTCCACTATCTGCAGAAGTGCGTCAGACATCTTCGCCAGTTCCTGAGCGGCAAGGGCCATCTCATGCATTGCAACTGACTGCTCTTCGGTGGCGGCCGAAACCTCTTCAGTGGAGGCCGCATTATCTTCGGCCACTTTGGCGATTTCATCAATCGCATGGACCATTTTTCCCGCCCCCTCGGTCTGGAGATGGGAGAGGTCTGCTATACTGTTTGCCTTTCGCTCGGTTTCTATTACCGTCTGCAAAATTTCCAGGAAAGAGGCGGCCGTGGTGTCGATATTTTTCTTTCCCTCGCTTACATGTTTGGAACTCTCCGCAAAGGTTTCGTACACCTTGCGGCTTTCCTCCTTGATTGCCGCTATCAACTCAATGATATCGGCGGCCGATTTTCCGGTCCCATCGGCCAGCTTGCGCACTTCGTCCGCCACCACTCCGAATCCTTTGCCGTACTCGCCTGCCCGTGCCGCCTCGATGGACGCATTGAGAGCCAGCAGATTGGTCTGCCTGGCGATTTCACCGATAAAATCCGCTATCTTTCCAACCTGCTGGAGTTTTGTGTTCAACACCGTAAACTGGTGGCCGGTCGTTTCCAGGGAGGTAAAAAAACTTTTCATCCGCTCCAGTGAATCATTGGCCAGTTCTCCCCCCTTCTGGGCGGTTAGACTGGTTTCACGAGCAGTCTTGGCAGTCTCTTTTGCCCTTTTGGCGACCAGTTCCACGGATATGGCCATTTCGTGAATAACATTGGAACTTCTCCCCACCATTTCCGCCTGGGTTTCAGCCCCTTTGGATATCTGTTCGATGGCCTGGGCCACTTCTTCAGTAGAGGCGTTGATTTCCAGGGCTGAAGAGGAGAGCGTCTGAGCCGATTCGGCGACTCTGCCGGAAGTCTCCCGTATATGTCTCACAAGGTCGCGCAGGCTCTCCACCATTCTGTTGATGGAGATCGCCATGTCATGGGTTTCGTCAGGGAAGCGGGATTCTTTGAGTTGTACGTTTTCGGTCAACTCTCCCCGGCTTATGGCTTCAGTCGAGGTGGTGAGGAGAGAAATGTTCTTGCTGAAGCTCTTGGTGAATATCCACCCGAGAATAAGCCCGATGGTCATGGCCACTGCATAGGTGAGAAGATTGGTTATTTCGGGTGAATAATTAAGGAGCCTGACCAAGTCGGGAATAAAGGCGACGGTAGCCACTACCACGATGAATCCCAGAATGAATTTATAACCTATGGGGATATGCATGAAAATTCTCCTTTACATGACTTTGTAGATCCGCTCCACCGGGCAGACGGTCTGAAAGCGCCGACGGTTTTCTCCGAACAGGGTCTCGGATTTTCCCAAGATCAGTATCCCCCCCTTGCCCAGGATATCGGCAAAGCGGCTGATTATTTTTTCCTGCTGCCAACGCTCGAAATAGATCAGCACATTACGGCAGAGAATGAGATCACTCTCGGGAAAGGAATCGATGTCAAAGAGATCGCTTTGTCTGAACGTTACCATCTCTTTTATTTCCGGGGCCAGATGATATTTCCCCCCCTGCATACTGAACCAGCGCGTTTTAATCTGCTGGGGCGCCCCAACAAGACGCTCTTCCACGTATATTCCTTTTTGCGCCACATCCAGAATTCCCGCATCAACGTCGGTTGCCAGAATGGTAACCTGGTGCTGCGTCATTTCGTCTGCAAAGAAATCCTTCAGAATCAGTGCAACGGTATAGGGCTCTTCTCCACTGGAGCAACCGACGCTCCAGAGCTTAAGCCCATCCCTCCCTTCCCGGTTGCACCGAGTAAACAGGTAGGGAAATATTTCAGAATGTAATTTTTCAAAGGTCGGCGGGTTCCTGTAAAACTGGCTGACATGGATGGTGAGCACTTTTAACAGGCAGTCCAGTTCTCCCTCATTCTGATGCAGGAGGTTACAGTACTCTTCGGCCGTATTGCTGTGCGTCGCCCTGATCCTGATGGCGATCCGTCGCTTTATACATTTGTCTTTGTAAATATCGAGATTGAAATTCTTAAGGTTTTTCAGTGCCCTTTGGATTACCTCAAACGTTTCGGTCGAGATGTCGGGAATAGCTTTATCAAAGAGGCCTGTTTTTGCCAATGTGCTCATGTCAGGAGATTTCATGGGAGAGGGGAGTAAAAGATAAACGTAACGGTTTTGACAAACGTTTCTCTGCGATGCAAAGATGCGCGCATAACAGGGGGGGTAATGGAATGGACATATTCATCCCGAGTTGTCTTCCATAGGCTGAACTTATGGATTTGAGGCAAAATGGTTATACCCCCTGTTCACGGTCCGGTACTCACTCCCGTCGGCGGAGATTACCAGAAGCCGGCCGGCGCCGGTTATCTCTCCTATCACCGACAACTGTGTACCGCTTTTCGCCAGTATCGCCCGGGCTTTCTCAAGTCTGGCAGGAGGGGCGGTAAAGAGGAGTTCGTAGTCTTCTCCTCCGGCAAGAGAAACAGCATAGGGGTCGTCTGTAATCAACGGGCATTTCCCCCGGAAATAATCGGAAAGAGGAATTTTGTCCAGCTCCAGTCGGGCGCCGACCCCGGATTGATCGAGGATATGGGCAAGGTCGGCCAGTAGCCCGTCACTTATATCGATCATGGCCGCGGGGATCCCGGCTTCGGCCAGCGCCGCCCCTTCCAGGACCCGAGGAACGGGATCCAGGTGCCTTTCCACCGCAGGCCCCGCTTTTTCTCCCCTTTGCAACAATAAAAGCCCCAGTGCGGAATCGCCGAGAGTTCCGGTGACACATATAAGGTCACCTGGTTTTGCGCCGCTGCGCCGCACCACCAGTTCAGGGCTCTGTTCCCCCATGACGGTTATGGAGATGACCAGCCCCCCTTTTGAGGAACAGGTGTCTCCACCGATGAGTGCGACCCGGAATTGCCCGGCTCGCTCCAGAAGACCTTCGATAAAGGCGTCCAGAAACTCCACCGGTAAAGTCTTTGGAATGGCCAGTGACAGAAGAAAATGGCGCGGTCTTCCCCCCATGGCCGCGATATCGGAGAGGTTCACAGACAGAGATTTCCTTCCCAGCGTGACGGGGTCGCACAACGACAGGTCAAAGTGGATACCTTCCACAAGCATATCTGAAGTGACGAGGGCAAGACTCCCGGCAGTCGGTTCGGTGGCGGCGGCATCGTCTCCTATGCCTATTCTGACGCCGGCTCCCCCGGTTACTCTTTCGGCAATCCGCCCGATCAGGCCGAATTCGCCAAGCTCCTGCAGTTTCAACCCTTTGCCCCGACTACCACACTTTTTCTCGTGGTAACCAATACCTTGCGCGGCGCAGCTTTAGTTTTTGTCACCGGGGTTTTATCCGGCGCCGGCAAAGGAGGAAACTTTTCCAGGGCCACCTTCAACACATCATCGATGTTCTTGGCGGTGACGATGGTGATCTTTTTCATGATATGGCGCGGAACTTCCTCCAGGTCCTTTTTATTCTGCTCAGGAATGACGATGGTGGTTATTCCGGCCCTGATGGCGGCCAGCATCTTCTCTTTCAGCCCGCCGATGGGAAGGACTTTCCCCCGGAGAGTTATTTCACCGGTCATGGCCACATCCTTCCTGACAGGGACCCTGGTCAGGGCCGAAACCAGCGCAGTGGCCATGGTGATGCCGGCGGAAGGGCCGTCCTTGGGAATGGCTCCTGCCGGCACATGAACATGAATTTCCATGTTGTGGAAAAAGTCGTCGGAAAGGTGGAATTCAGTCTCCTTTGAGCGGATGTATGAAAGAGCGGCCTGCACCGACTCCTTCATAACGTCGCCCAGCTGGCCGGTCAGGGTCAGGCCCCCCTTTCCCTTCATGATGGTAGCTTCCACGAACAGGACTTCGCCGCCGACCGGTGTCCAGGCAAGGCCGGTGGCGACCCCCACTTCGTTCTGCTTCATTTCTTCTTCGCGCAGGAATTTGGGCGGACCGAGATACTTGGCGACTGCCGCGGGGTTAACGATAAAGTGCTTCTTTTCTCCTTCAGCGACTTTGCGGGCCACCTTACGGCAGATGCTCCCTATCTCACGCTCCAGGTTCCTCAAGCCCGCTTCCCGGGTATACTTGGCAATAATGGCCTTGATCGCCTCGTCGGAGATGGTCAGAATCTTTTCGGTGATGCCGTTTTCCTTGATCTGGCGTGGCACCAGGTAGCGTTTGGCGATCTGCAGCTTTTCCTCTTCGGTGTAGCCGGCGAGGTTGATCACCTCCATTCTGTCCTGCAAAGGCCCCGGCACCGGATCGATCTGATTGGCTGTGGCGATGAACATGACATTGGAGAGGTTAAACGGGAGATTAATGTAATGGTCCGAAAAGGCATGATTCTGTTCCGGATCGAGCACTTCCAGAAGGGCGGAAGATGGATCGCCGCGAAAATCCGCGCCAATCTTGTCCAGCTCATCCAGCATGAAAACCGGGTTGTTGGAGTTGGCCTGTTTAAGCCCCTGGAGGATGCGTCCCGGCAAGGCTCCTACATAGGTACGGCGATGCCCCCTGATCTCGGCCTCGTCCCGAACCCCTCCCAAAGAGATGCGCACGAACTTGCGCCCCATGGCCCTGGCAATCGATTTCCCCAGAGAGGTCTTCCCAACCCCCGGTGGTCCCACAAAGCAAAGGATGGGTCCTTTCATCCGTTTCTTCAACTTGCGCACCGCCAAAAACTCAAGTATCCGTTCCTTGATTTTCTCCAGGTAGAAGTGGTCCTCATCAAGGATTTCCTTGGCACGCTTTATATCCAGGGCGTCCTTGGTCGATTTGCTCCAGGGGAGTTCCACCATCCAATCCATATAGGTGCGGAGCATTCCCGATTCCGCAGCGTCGGGATGCATTTGTTCCAGTCTCCCCAGTTGTTTCAGTGCCTCTTTCTCCACCTGAGGGGGCATTTTGGCATTCTCGAGCGCCTTCCTCAACTCGGCCATCTCCTCAGCGCGGGCGTCAGTCTCGCCAAGTTCCTGCTGTATCGCCCTGAGCTGTTCCCTCAGGTAATACTCCCGCTGGCTCTTTCCCATTTCTTCCTTGGCGGCGGACTGGATGCGGGCCTGCATATTGAGGAGCTCATGCTCTTTATTGAGAAACTCGTTTACCCTTTTCAGCCGCTCAAGGGGATCGATGATCTCCAGAAGTCGTTGCGCTTCCTCCACTTTCAACCCGATGTTGCTGGCAATGAGGTCGGCAAGGCTCCCCGGCTCTTGCATGTTCTCTACGATTACCATTACTTCCGGCGATATGACCTTCCCCAGAGAAATAATCCTGGCAAGCTGTTCCTTAACCGTGCGCATCAGCGCTTCGGTTTCGAGAGAGCTCTCCAGAACCGCAGGTTCGGCAATCCGCTCAACGTGAACCGAATAGAAGGGTTTGGCGGCCACATATGAGGAAATTCTTCCTTTGGTCAGACCTTGTACCAGTATCTTGACCCTGCCGTCGGGAAGCTTCAGCATCCGCATAATCATGGCTACCGTGCCGACCTCGTAAATAGCCTCCGGCGTCGGGTCCTCATCGCCCACATCTTTTTGGGTGGCGAGAAAGATAAGCCGGTCCTTGGAAAGTGCATGGTCAACCGCTGCTATGGAAATCTCCCTCCCCACGAAAAGAGGGAGGATCATATATGGATAGACTACAACATCCCGCACCGGCAAGAGCGGCAGGACGTCCGGTATCTTCAGTTCTTCATTTTCCTGTTTATTTTCCATTTCCATCTCCTTGTTCGATCGGTATGTCCCTGATAATCACCTTTTTGTCCTTTAGCCTGGGAAAGGCAACCGATAGCACCCCCTTTTCATATTTAGCCGTCACTCCCTCAACGTCAGCCGTCGGAGGGATTTCAACGGTCCTGCAGAAGCGGCCGAAATGACGCTCCAGGCAGATATAGCTTCCCTTCCGGTTGCCGGACGCTTCGCGCTTCATTCCTTCTACCACCAGCGTGTTACAGCAAATGCTCAAGGCCAGGCTGCTTGTTTCAAAGCCGGGAAGTTCAACCTCCACTATAAATTTATCGGCAGTTTCATAAACATCTAAAAGGGGAATGTATTCATGCTCCCCCAAATTGGTCTTTCCGTCAAGACTGGAAAGGTAATTGAAAATTTCATTGATTTGCTGCCGGAAAAGAGCCAGCCACTCCAAAGGATCTTTGGGTATCACGGGCATATCTCTCCTTAAGGGGGGCGCTACCACCAACCCTGCGTTTCCCAAGATATGGCGCTTTCTATTCATAGATGATTTAACCATCTTTGCCGGGAAAGTCAAGGCAAACTGGCCTGTCGCGGGGCAGGGCGCAGTTATGCGCTGTTAGCAATTGAATTTTGCCTTACCGCTGTGTATAATCGCCGCTTTATTCCAACGATTAAGTACGAGGAGCGTGATGAAAAGATACTCGACCCTTTTAGTCCTCCCTCTGCTGTCCCTGCTGCTCTGCGGTTTTGACTGGGGCTTCGGACCTGCCGATAAATGCAGTGAGGCCAGAAAAATTGCTGCAAAGCTTTCCAAGATCAAGGATAAAAATGAACAAGCGGAAGAAGAAGCACGCATTATCCGGCTCTGTGCCGATGGAGCGGCCGGCCACTTTGTCAAGGCGCGCAATTTTGAACGGGGGGGCAATCCCGACGGAGCGATAACAGAATACCGGCAAGCTTTAGCGCTGGACCCTGAATTCTCCCAGGCAGGTGGGAATCTTGGCCTGCTCTATCTGCACAAGGGACTGTTTGATGAGGCGGCGGTTGAGCTTACCAAAGCCATGAAAACCGACTCGGATCCCCGCTACCACAAGGGGCTTGCCGCTATTTTCAGCGACAGAAAGCTTTATCCCCTGGCCCTTTATCATTACAAAGAAGCCGGCAAGGCTTTACCCGCCGACGCATCTCTCCATGCCGGTCTTGCCGAGGTTTACGATAACATGGGACTCATGGATAACGCTGAAGAAGAATACAACAGGGCACTCGCTTTGGAGCCCGGCAATGAAGACGCAAGGATCGGCCTGGCAACGGCGTTTATAAGCAGAAATCAACTCGACAGGGCGTTGGTTGAGCTGAAAAAGGTTCAGGCGTCTAATCCCCGGAACAAGGAAATGCATCGTCTTCTGGCGGAGACCTACGAAAAGATGGGTGACCGGAAGAACGCTGAATATGAATATCTGCTGGCCGGGCAGGTCCCCAATAACTCTCCCGAGCTTTACCTGGAGCACAGCCGCAAGGGGGATGAGTACCTTGAGGCAAAAGAGTACGACAAAGCTGTGATGGAATATCAGGCCGCTTTAAAAGAAAAACCGGCCTGGCCTGAAGCGTTGCAAAAGCTGGGGGACACCCATATGGCGGCCGGTCGTGATGACGACGCCATCTCCGCTTACCGGGAAGCGATTCGTCTTAAGTCGGGAAACGGGGACCTTCATTACAACCTTGGGGTTCTGTACGAAAGAAAGGGGCTCCTTGACGAAGCAGTGGTCGAATACCGGCAATCTCTGCAATACTTACCGGAAAATGGTGATGCCCGACGCCGTCTGGCCGATATCTACGCCTTGCGCGGCAGTTTTCCCCAAGCAGTGGAGCAGTACCGGGAATTGCTGAAGACGAGGGGGGACAATCCTCTTCTCCACTTCAAACTGGCCAAGGTCTACATCAGCAGCAAACATTACAAGGAAGCCATTGACGAGTATCTTGAAACCGTGAAGCTGGATGCCGACAACCTGGAAGCCCACCGGGAACTGGCCGCCCTTTACAGGAAGAGCAGCCTGGACGATGAGGCCGAAAAAGAGTACCGGGAAGTTCTGCGGCTGAAAAGGGAAGATGCCGAAGCACGCAATGCCCTGATCGCAATTTATGTTAAAAAGAAAAATTATGATGAATTAATCACTCTCCTCAAGGAGAATGTCGAGCTGAATCCCAAAGATGCCAACAATCATTACAAGCTGGGACTGGTGTATGAATTCAAAAAAAATTATGAGGACGCTGCTGTCCGCTATAAGGAGGCTGTGGAGCTGAAAAGCGACCATGCCAAAGCCCTGAACGCCCTTGGTCGTGTCTATATGAAAACCAGCCGTATTTCTGAGGCCAAGGAGGTGCTGGAAGCTGCCAAGAAAGCCGATCCGGCGCTGGAAGAGACCACCGTTCTGTTGAACAACATCAAAGATGAACTATCGCCGGAACCGAAAAAATATAAAAAGAAGAGCAGGAAATCAAAAAAGGGGAAAGGCGCAAAGTCCAAAGCAGGCAAGTCCAAAGCCGGCAAGGCCGTGAAGAGCAAAGGTGTCAAGAAAAGCAAGAAGACAGGTTGAGCTGTTCCCTCACAGAAAAAGAGAGGCCGGGCAATTTGCCCGGCCTCTCTTTTTTTCGCCCAAATTTTTAAGTAGGTTCCTCGTCCAGGGGGATGATCCTTACCCTGGCGATACCCTTGCCGAGGAACCCCAGTTTTCTGGCCGCCGCACGGGAAAGATCGATGAAAGGCGTCTTCCTTTTGCGGCAGCGGTCGTTCACGGTGACCACAACCTCTTTGCCGTTGGCGAGGTTTACCACCTTCACCTTGGTCCCGTGTGGGAGATTAGGGTGGGCCGCGGTGAGCTTTTCCGGGTCGTAGCGGACACCCGAGTTTGTCTTTCTGCCGTTGTAGCGTTTGGCGTAGTAGGAGGCGATCCCCTCTACGCCTTCTGTTGCCTCCGAAACCGCCGCAACGGTCTCTTCTTTGCTGCTGTCCGTGGTTGTTTCTTCAGCCTGCAGGGGAAGTGTGTGGACCGGGAGAGACAGCTGACAGACAAGAAACATCAGCGCCAGTTTGCCCCTCAGGTTCAAAGATGCCATGCGCACCTCCTTCTTGGGCGAGGAAGTCTTGTAGCATGGAATAGCAGGAGCGGTCAAGGCAAAAACTGGCCTGACAACTATAACTATGTGATTATAAATAATAAAACTGTTAAGGGCTAAGGGGTAAAAACCAAGATTTCATCTTACGGACATTGTAAGTAAAGCCACCTGTCTATGCGCGTGGTCGGTTACTTTAAACATGGAACGGACTGCATCCCGTCCATCGGCAGCCTGACGGTGAAGGTGGTCCCTGCCCCCACCGTACTCTCCACGGATATATCGCCGCCGTGCTTCCTGATTATGTCGTAGCTGATGGGAAGCCCCAGCCCCGTCCCTTTTCCTGCCTCCTTTGTGGTAAAGAACGGTTCGAAGATGCGGGAACGGATCTCTTCGGAGATACCGCAACCGGTATCGGTTATGGCAATGTATGCGGAGTTGCTCTCCTGCCAGGTCCTGACCGTTATCTCCCCCTGTTTCTCGATGGCATGTGCGGCATTGACGAGAAGGTTCATGAAGACCTGGCTCAACTGCTGCGGGTAGCACTTGACCGGGGACAGTTCTCCGTACTCCTTTTTCAATGTCACTTTGTATTTCAGCTCATTCCAGACGATGTTAATGGTGCTCTCGATGCAGTCGGTAAGGTTGGCCATCGTGCATTCCGCCTCATCCACCCGGGAAAAGCACTTCAGGTCCTGGGCGATCTTCTTGATTCTTTCGGCGCCGTCGAGAGATTCGGCGATCAGGTTGGGAAGGTCGCCGACGATATGGTCGATCTTCAGCTGTTTCTGAAGCGCTGCCAGTTTTCCGTCCGCATCAGGCATGCTAAGGGCGGTTATCGTCTCGGATTGCGCCTTGATAAAGGCGGCAAGCCGCTCGACGTATTTCCGGAGGGTCCCCAGGTTGCTCATGATGAACCCGGTCGGGTTGTTGATTTCGTGGGCGACGCCGGCAGCCATCTGGCCGATGGACGCCATCTTCTCCTGCTGGATCAGCTGCGTCTGCGCATCCTTGAGCTCGGCATAGGCTTTCCCGAGTTCCATTGCGGCCCGTTTTGTTTCGGTCGTATCATGAATGGTTATCACGGCGCCTGTTCCCTCCGGGCCGCCGTTTTCACTGTAGGGATAGCACGTGAAGAAGAACCACCGGTTCAGCTTTTCGTGGTACAGTTCACCGCTGCGGTCGTCAAGGCGGATGGACGGCACTTCCGGCATCTGCACCAGATTCTGCCAGTCAAGGCCGGGGATATCCTCGTATGGGATGCCCGCGAATTCGGCGGTGGCGCGGTTGCATCTTCTCACTCTCCCTTCCCGGTCAAGCAGGATGACCATATCGTTGATGCAGTCGAGGGTCCGCTCCCACTCCCTTTTGACCGACTCGACCTGGCTGAAGAGGGCTGAGAGCTGCTCGTGCTTGATGGTGAGCTCCGCCTTGCTCTTGAGGAGCTGACGTTCATTTTCCTTCTGGGAAGTGATGTCACGCACGGTCACGATGAGGCACTCTTCATCGTTCAGGTTGATCACGTCGGAAGACCAGAGGAAGGTGCGGGTTTCGCCCGACTTGACGCGTATCCTGATTTCAACGTCGCGTACCGCCCCTTCGCGGTCGGTCCGCTCGACGATCCGGCTCCGCTCACGGGGATCGACCCAGAGGCCGAGCTCCAGCGATGTGTGACCGATGACTTCGTCCCGGCCATACCCCAGTATCCTGAAGAAGGCTTCGTTGGCCTCCATGAAAAGGCCGCCTGCCTTGCTGTTGATGACCACGCCATCAGGACTGGCGTGGAAAGCCTTGAAAAACTTCTCCTCCGATATCCTGAGGGACTCCTCGGTCCGGGTAATGTTCTTGGCAACAATCCAGCACATTGCAAGAATCAGAAAAAATATGGTCATTCCAGCCAGCGCATAGTGCTTTGCATTGCTCCAGAACAACGCATTCACATCATCAAGATAAATACCGCTGCCGACAATCCACCCCCACGGTTCAAATCCCTTCACATAGGAAACCTTCAGAACAGGCTCGACAAAGCCGGGCTTCGGCCAGAGGTAATAGACAAACCCCGCTTTTTTTGCCTTGACCGTATCCACAAACTCGACAAACAGCCTCTTTCCCCTCGGGTCTTTCAGGTCCGACACATCTTTGCCGTCCAGTTCCGGCTTGATGGGGTGCATGATGACTTTCGGCTGCATATCGTTGATCCAGAAATATTCCTTATCCTGATCATCAAAATGCATCGCCTTAACGGCTGCAATCGCGGAGGCCTGTGCCTCCTCCCGGGACATTTTCCCGTCACGTGCCATTGTGTAATAAAAATCGATAACCGAATGGGCGGATTCCACCAGGTGGCGGGTCATGTGTTCTTTTTCCCTGAACTGACCATCTTTCAGGAAAACGAGGGACATGGAGATCAGCACGATAATGCCGGCTAAGGCACTGCCGATAATGAACCACAACTTCTTACCTACGTTAAGTTTTTTCAAAGACGGCATTTACTATCTCCATGAGGTGCTTTTGATGAAGGTGTTTCGCCAGACAAAGTGATTTCGGCCTTGGCTCTTTCGCCGTAGCTTATCGGTATTCTCTGTTACACTCCTCAATTATTTGGGCCAGCTCGTCTTCCTGCATGTCGGGCATGATCACGTTGCCATTATCGTCTTTTTCCAGCCTGGTAATGCCCGGATACCTCTTCTCCAAGACTTTGAATTCTACCGCCTGATGCCTGACGGTCTTTAAGAGTCGCCGGTTCTCCGCCTCCAGGTCATATTTTTCTATAGCTGAGCGGATGGCAAGCTTCAATTCAATTTCATTCCAGGGTTTTGTGAAAAATCGATAAATTTCGCCGCTGTTGACCGCTCTCATGGTCGCCTCAATGCTTGCATGCCCGGTAAGCATCATCCTGACCGTTTCGGGAAACCGCTCTCTAACAATGGACAAAAACTCCGCGCCGTCCATTCCCGGCATCCGTTCGTCCGAAATTACTATTTTGAATGTTTGGGATCTGAGAGCGGCAACCCCTTCCTCGCCGCTCTGAGCAGTGCGGGTATCCAGGGGCTCGTCAACGAGCGCTCTTTGCAAGGCCGCCAGGACGTTGGGTTCATCATCCACCAGCAGGATCGAGTTTTTCATGACTATTTCTCCTTGCCAAATCAATTATCCTAAGCCGGCGAAGCCGGAACCAAACAGGAAAAGCAGAATCTTAATGGAACGCGGAAAAGGCGAAAAAATCTGATAACGGCGGATCAACCAAAACCAGAACATGAAGTTTTTATACCCGCCTGATCCGCATTTTTCGATTTTATCCGCGTCCCATTGGTTTGAGTTTTTATGTTTGTAAACCGGATAGTTGCGGACTCTTTTGCTCACAAATTGTAAACTCTCAAGTCGAAAAAGAGCGGGGAGCGGCGCTACTACGAGCACGTAACCGGCGATTTCGCTCTGCCGCAGAAGGGGCAGGATATCCAGTCATCTTCCAGCGGCATCTTGCACCCCATGCAGTAGTTATGCCTGAAGGTCCCGCAGAAAGGACAGAAGAGGAATTTTGCATCGACCATTCGTTCGCACTTGTCGCATTTCCGCTCATATCTCACCTGCGGACCTATTACCCTGAGAAGCTCATCCAGTGTGGTTTCCCCCCGCTTGACCTTCTCAAGCCCATCTTCGATGAGAGTCTGCATGCCGTTGGCGCGGGCCATCTCCAGAAGCTCGGCTTCCTTGTAATTGCTGCTGATAAAATGCCGAAAGTCGTCATTCATGACGAACAGCTCAAACACACCGAGCCTTTCCAGATAGCCGGTATTGTTGCACCGGTCACACCCTTTCCCCTTGAATATTTCTCCCTTGAAATAGCCGGGAGGAACCCTGAGGAGTTCGAGCATATCCACATCGGGCGGCAGGGGTATCTTGCAGTGGCCGCAGACCTTCCTGACCAGCCGCTGGGCCATGATTCCTTCCAGGGCGGAAGCGATTATGAAAGGCTTGATCCCCATGTCTATCAAGCGGGTGATGGAGGCCACTGAGCTGTTGGTGTGCAGGGTGGAGAGGACCATGTGGCCGGTGAGGGACGCCTTAAAGGCAACATCCGCAGTATCAAAGTCGCGGATTTCGCCCACCAGGATCACGTCCGGGTCCTGGCGCATGGTGGCGCGCAGGACCTGGGCAAAGGAGAGGCCGATCTTCTCCCGGACCGCCACCTGATTGGCCTCCTCGACAAAATATTCCACCGGCTCTTCGATGGTCTCAAAATTCTTGCTGTTCTCCAGCATGGCGGAGAGGATTGAATAGAGCATGGTGGTCTTGCCGCTGCCGGTGGGGCCGGTGGTGATGATGACCCCCTGCGGTTTTCTCACCATGATGTTGATTTTTTTCATGTCGTTCGGGAGCACGCCCAGCTCGTCAAGAGTCTTGATGGCCGCGCTCTTGTCGAGAATCCGCATGACCACCTTTTCGCCGTTGAGGGTCGGCATGGATGACACGCGCATATCCACGACCCTGGCGCCGGCCTTGACGGTGATCCTGCCGTCTTGGGGCTTGCGCCGCTCGGAGATGTCCATTTTGGCCAGGATCTTGACCCTGGAGATGACGGGCGGATGGAGGTCGGCCGGGATCTTGATCTTGCCGTGGAGCATCCCGTCGATCCGGTAGCGCACCAGGGTGTACTTGGTTTTCGGTTCGATATGGATGTCGCTTGCCCGGTAACGGATTGCTTCCGAGATGACGGCATTGACGATCCTTATGATCGGCGGCACCTCGGAGGAGCCGATCAGTTCCTGGATATTGAGATCCTTTTCCTCGTCCTCGATGACGATGTCGATCTCGTCCAGCGGTTCGATCTCGGTAAAGTCTTCCGCTTCGCCGGTAACGTCCTCTCCCGCCTCACCAAAAAACTTTTTCAACTGGGTCAGGATCTCGGCACTGCCGGCGAGGAGGGGGGTCACCTTGAACCCGGTCATCATGGCGATATTGTCGCACTTGTAGATGTCTGAAGGGTCGGCCATGGCGATGGTCAGCTGTCTGCCGTCCAGTTTTACCGGAATCAGCCGGTTCTTTTCGCAAAGTTCCCGAGGGAAAAACTTGACGGCGGCCGGGCTTAGGCTCACTTCCCGGAGATCGATATACTCGATGTTCAAATGGTTTTGCATGGCCTTGAGGATCTTGGCTTCCGTGGAAAGATTCAGGCGTATGACGGTCTCGCTCAGGAATTCCCCGTCTCGTGTTTCCTTCTGCGCCCGCACCAGCTCTTCCGGCTTCAGCACCCCCCCTTTGACGAGGATGTTCCCCATCATTCCCCGGTTTTCATCAAACAGGTTGGCGTAATTCTTGATCTTCAACTGCTGGGTGCGGGTAATCTCCTTGAGCTTGCGGTTTTCCTGCATAAGGACGTATTGCTGGAGGGCCAGGCTGACGGTAAGCCGCAGGTCTTCGTCGTTCCATGGCTTGGTGATGAATTTGTAGACCGCCCCGTCTTTGACCGCCCCCATGATGGAGTTCACATCGGCGTGACCGGTCAGCATAATGCGGATGGTTGCCGGCCATTTCTCCTTGATCTCCTTGAGGAGTTCCGCGCCGGTCTTTCCGGGCATCCGGTGATCGGAGACGACCAGGTGGACCTTTTCCGCGGTCATGATTGCCAGGGCCTTGCCCGCGTCGGAAGCGGTGAGGATATGGTAATTCTCCTCCATGAAGATCCGCCTCATGGCGGAGAGGACCCCCTCTTCGTCGTCCACAAAAAGGAGGGTAAAGGCCTGATCCCTTTCGGCACCCGGTTCCGGCGCCTCTTCGAGTGTGGCGTCCGGCTGGTCGCCCCGTGCCACGGCTTTGAACAACTCAGAATATTTGGCCATGGTTTGTCCCTGCCTTATCTTTTGAGCGGAAGCGATATGGTAAATATTGAACCCTCATCGGCCGGGCACTCCACCTCAACGGTCCCGCCGCAGCCTGAAACTATGTCGTACACCACGGCCAGGCCCATGCCGGTGCCGGCGCCCACTTCTCTTGTGGTGTAAAACGGTTCGAATATTCTGTTTCTGATATCCGCAGGAATGCCTGGGCCGTTGTCACGGAAGCTGATCGTTATTGCGCCGTTGGAACAGGCGGTGGAAACAACCAGTCGTAACCCATCTTTGCGGGCCTGGAGCGCATTCTGGATAATGTTGAGAAACGCCTGGCAGAGAAGGGCGGGATTGCAGACAAAGCCGGGTAGCGGCTGGTATTCCTTAACCACCTCTGTCCCGGGTGGTATCTGGCTGCCGAGCACGCTCAAGGTACGGTCGATCTCCCGGTTGATATCCACCGTATCTTCCGCACTGTCATCGATGTGGGAGAACCCTTTCAGGTCCGCCACGATCCTCTTGACTCGTTCCGCACCCTCCAGGCTCTGGGCCAACAGGTCACCGATATCGGCGAAGACCGCATCGAGCTTCAGCTCCCGCCATTTTTCCTCCACCTGCCCGGCGACCTCCGCAATCGGGGCGCCGCTTTTCAGTGAGGAGCGGTAGAAGTCAAGCATCACCACGAAGCGCGCCACGTATTTCTGCAGGGTTCCCAGATTGCTGGTGATAAAGCCGAGCGGGTTATTGATCTCATGGGCCACGCCGGCCGCCAGCTGTCCGACCGACGCCATCTTCTCCTGCCGCAAAAGCTGAGTATGGGCCTGCTTCAGCTCGCCGGTGCGTTCTTCGACCTTCTTTTCCAGGGTTTCGGCCAGCTCGCGGTACCGCCCTTCCGATACGGTCAGTTTCCGGTTCGTCTCCAGGAGTTCTTCGTAGGACTGATTGACCACGGCGGTGTGGATCTCGGTGGTGAGCATGCGCTTCAGGTTATTGGTGACAATGGTGTTGACGGCGTCCATGAGGAGTCCGGCAATTCCCTTGAGCAGTTCTTCCTGACACCGCTCCCCTTTGACGACGAGTTTGCCGACCATTTCCCCTTCCAGGCAGACGGGCATGGCCCCGGCAATTATTCCTTCACCTGCCGGGCTTTTACAGCTCCACAACGCATTCCCCTCGGCATCGGTCAGCGTAGCTTCGAGGGCGCCCGCCTTCACGGTCCCTTTCAGGAGCGGTACTATTTCGGCTTCGCAGATGATCTCGGCCAGACGCTTCTCCGCGCCCACCACGTAAGTGATGCTCTGGTTGCTCATTCTTCCCCTCTAAGGGTCAGTTGCCGGACAAAGGCGTCCCGCTCCAGCCCGTGCGCTTCCTTTAGGCAGTGGCGTCGATCGATATGGTCGTAGAGAAGTTCCGCCTCCCTGGCAAAGGTTTCCACTACCCCGGAACCCTGAAGGGCGGAAGCCGTGAACACCGGGATGCCGGTCGGTCCCCAGGTTTTCCGGATGTCGGCCTCGGAAACGATATTCGGCAGGTCCCGCTTGTTGAACTGGACCACGAGCGGCAGTTTTTCGATATCAAGGCCGACGATGGCCAGGTTTTTTTCCAGGTTGTCAAAGCTGGCAAAGTTATTGGCCGACTGGGCCACCTGAGAATCGGCGATAAACACCACCCCGTCTGCCCGCTGCAAGACCGCTTTCCGGGTGGCGTCGTGCCTCACCTGGCCGGGGACGGTATAGACCTTCACCTTGATCTTCAGGCCGCTCGGGGCGACCAGGAAAAAGGGGAGGAGGTCGAAAAAAATGGTCCGGTCGTCGGTGGTATCCAGCACCATCAGGTCGCCGCGCCCTTCTTGGGCCAGAAGGTCGTGCAGCCGGAGAAGGTTGGTGGTCTTGCCGGACTGGGCAGGACCGTAGTAAACCAGTTTCAGGACCATCTTCTGTGCGGTTTCATCGAACTCGATCAATGCAGTTACCTTTCCACCAGCACGTAAACCCCATGATCCGGAGGATCAAGGTTGTAAAATCGTTTAATCGAATTTATCCTGGCGGTATTGAGGGTTATCCCTTTGCTTAAGAGCAGGACTCCGGTTCCACTCCGTATATCCCTGGAAAGCATCAAACCGACATGGAGATCCAAAGGATCAAATTCCTCTTCGACCATTTCGTGGCGCGGTTTCTCAAAATAGAAATATTTTGTCAATTTATTGAAGTATGAGAACAACTGGGGATCGAGCACCTTGCCTAGTTGTCCGTTTACCCTGTCGAGGGTTAATTCGATGGCATTTTCTCCACCAATTCTGTTTATGGTGGTGTCGATGAAATCCGCCATTGCTATAATTCTTGCCCCGAGGGGGATATCATCCCCCTTGAGCCTGTCAGGGAAGCCTCTTCCGTCAAAGTTTTCATGGTGATGCCTGATGAGTATCCCCGCAGCGCGCAGACCCTCGACCACATCAATGGCCGTCTGCCCCCGCACGGGATGCTGACGGTACACCTTCAAATCTTCGTCGTCCATGTCATTAACGCTCATTCTGAGAATATGTTCCGGGATTCCTATTTCTCCGATATCGTGCAGAAGAGCCGCCACTTTTATGGTTTCAATTTCCTCTCCGGAGAGCCCCATGGATTTTGCCGCATTGACCGCCAGCTCCTGGACGTAGCGTGAATGATTGCGCGCTCCTTGTTCCCGCAGCTCCAGTAGCCCGGAAAAAGCCAGAATGGCGTTGTTGTAATTCGTACTGAGATTTTCGTTGAGGGTGCGGAGCTCTTCATTCTGCTTGCGTATCAGCGCCGTCTGCTCCAGCACCCGGGATTTGAGTCTCCCGTTCCATTCCTTCAGCTCTTCGTTCTGCCGGTTGACGATCTCCGTGAGCCGCCTGTTTTCCTGAAGCAGGCGGTATTTCTGGACACCATCCCTGATGGTATGGAGAAACTCGTCGTCGTTCCAAGGTTTTGATATATAACGATACGCCCCTCCCTTGTTAATGGCGTCTATGGTGGCGTTGATGTCGGCATAACCGGTAAGCATGATCCGCAGAGCTTCAGGAGCAATAACGCGCGCCTGTGCAAGGAAATCGGCGCCGGCCAGGCCCGGCATGCGCTGGTCCGAGACGATCAACCCCACATCCTTTACGTTATTAAGGACCTTCAGGGCTTCTTCTCCCGAATTGGCGGTCAGCACCTCAAACTCTTCGTCCATCATCAACCGTCGGAGGGAACCGAGGATGTTCTCCTCATCATCCACAAAAAGCACCTTTGTTTGTATCAGGGTTTCATTATCGCCCATTGTTTTATTCCTTCCCGTCAGAAAACGTTAACACCCTGCTTTCCCATGATTCTGTCAAGAAAAATCTCCACTATTTCCGGATCCAGGGCACTCCCCGCCATTGAGGAGATAATGTTGAGCGCCCTTTCCCAATGGTATCCCTTTCGGTATGGCCTGTTGGTTGTCAGTGCGTCGTACGTATCGGCCACAGCCACTATCCGTGCTTCAAAGGGGATGTTCGTGCCGGAGAGCCCTTTGGGGTAACCAGCGCCGTCATAGCGCTCATGGTGGTGGCGCACGATATTTATGATCGTTTCCGACAGACGGGCTTCTCTCACCACATCGGCTCCCCACTCCGGATGTTTTTTTACCGTTTCGAAGTCGATGTTGGTAATTGGGCCGGCGAAGTTGAGAATCGCCTCCGGCACCCCTATTTTGCCGCAGTCGTGGAGCCAGCTCCCGTATTTGATCTCCTTTTTGACTTGTTCGGGGAGATTCAGCATCTCGGCTATCATGAGCGCATATTCAGCGACCCTGTCACAGTGTCCCCTGGTATACGGGTCCTTAAGCTCGATGGTCTGGGCAAGGGAACGGAGGACGGACTCGTCCTCCCGTTGTACGGCTTTGAGGATCCTGTAACGATGCAACCCCTGCTCCACGGTCCTGACCAGTACGTCATTTTCCCAGGGCTTGACGATAAACCGGAAGACCTCCCCCCTGTTGATCGCTTCCAGAGCGGTCGGCAGGTCTGCATATGCGGTCATGAGTATCTTCATGGTATCGGGGGAAACCGCCGCCACCCGTTCCAGAAGTTCAATTCCCTTCATACCGGGCATCATGTTGTCGGACACAACGATGGCGATTTCTTCTTTGTTCATGAGTTCCAGGGCTGCCTCGGCACTGCCGGCCCGGAGCAGCCGAAAGTCGTTGTCCGCAAAAACCCTCTCGATGGAGTTCAGAGTACTCTCTTCATCATCGACAAACAGCACGCATTCCCGCATATCACTCTCCACTGTCCAACATCAGGACAACTCCCTCCTGGCCGTCTTGTTTCATAAAGACTCCTCTAGCCTTAACCTCAAAGCCGTAGATTTGTATCCGCCTGCTCAGGTCCCCCTTTTTCATAATCTCTTCAACAAAACGGTTTGCTTCATCAGGGAGGAGAGTCTGCCTGTCCGTTCCTATCACCCCCGTCTCCGACACCCCGAAGAGACTCACCCCTTGCCGGTTGCACTGGACAACCTGCCCGTTTGTATCCAGCCCGACGACCGCAACCGGCAGTGAATCAAGAATATTCTGTGAGTAGGTTAACGCTCTGTTCTGAAACGTCAGTTCTGAAGTTCTCTCCGAGACAAGCGTCTCGAGGGTTTCGTTCATCACCTGGAGTTCTTCGTTGGTTTCAGCAAGGTTCTCCATAAGCTGCAAATTTTTCTTATGAAGGAAGTAGCGCTCTATGGCGTTGGCGACGGTGACTTTCAGTTCGTCATCGTTCCACGGCTTCGGGATAAACTTGTAAATGTGCCCCTCATTGATGGCGGATACTACTGCCGCTGTGTCCGCATATCCGGATAGGACGATCCTGACCGTCTCAGGCCAATGCCGGTAGACCTCCTTGAGGAAATCCACCCCGTTCAGTCCCGGCATTCGATAATCGGAGATGACGATCTGCACCGGGTCCGTGCGTTTTAGAATCTCCAGCCCTTCATCACCGGATGTGGCAGTGAGAATTTCATAGTCATCATCCAGGAAGATTCTTTGCAGGGCCTTCAGCACATTTGTTTCGTCATCAACGCATATGATTCTTACCTGCTCTTCCATATTATCTCCCATCCACCACCGGTATCCACACGGTAAAGGTCGTCCCTTTTCCGACCCGGCTCTCTACGGCGATCTCGCCTTTGTGCTTTTTCACGATGTCGTAGAGTATGCTCAGGCCAAGTCCGGTTCCCATACCGACTTCTTTGGTGGTAAAGAACGGTTCGAATATCCTGCTGAGGTTTTCTTCCGGAATTCCGCAGCCGTTGTCAGCGACGGCAATATATATGTTTTCATCCTCCAGCCACGTCCTGACCGTTATCTCCCCCTGCTTTTCTATGGCATGGGAAGCATTCACCAGAAGGTTCATGAATACCTGGTTCAACTGTTGGGGATAGCACCTGGTGAGCGGAATATCTCCATACTCCTTATGGACGGTCGCCTTGTATTTCAGCTCATTCCAGACGATATTCATGGTGCTGTCCATGCACTCGTTGATATCTGCGTGTTTGTACTCTGCTTCATCCACGCGTGAGAAGCTTTTCAAATCCTGGACGATCTTTCTTACTCTATCGGTGCCTTCCACGGATTCCTTGATTAATTGTTTGACATCTTCAATAATGTAGTCGAGTTTGAGCTCCTTTCGCTTCATCCCGAGTTTCTCGGCAGTTTCCGGGGTCTGCAGGGATTCCAGAGCCTTCGTCTGCGCATCAATAAAATCGGTAAACCGTTCCACATATTTGCCGAGGGTCCCCAGATTGCTCGCTACAAAACCGATCGGATTGTTGATTTCATGGGCGATCCCCGCCGCAAGCTGGCCGATGGAGGCCATCTTCTCCCTTTGCAGCATCTGCGCCTGGGTGGACTTCAGGTCGGCATAGGCCTTTTCCAGGGCCGTGGTTGCCTGTTTGATTTCCGTTGTATCGTGCAGGGTTACGACAGCCCCGGCAGTGCCTCCTCCATCACCTGTGGTAAACGGGTAGGTGGAGAGGCAAAACCAGCGTCCCGAAGGCCTGTGGTAGAGTTCTCCCCCCGTTTCGGTGATGGAGATAACATCCATTTCCGGTGTCAGGAGCAGTTCTTTCCATTCCGCACCGATCAATTTGTCGTGAGGTTTCCCGGCAAGCTCGGCAACGGGCCCGTTACATCTCCGCACCTTTTCTTCTCTGTCGACAAGGATAACCAGATCGCTTATGCAGTCCAGGGTCTTCTCCCACTGTTTCTTGGCCAGTTCCACCTGCGCAAAGAGGATCATGAGCTGCTCATGCTTCACTAAAAGCTCCGCCTGACTTTTGCGCAGTTGCTTTTCGGTCTGCTTACGTTCGGTAATGTCAAATATTACGCCTCTAAGCCCCACAATGTTATTCTCATAAACAACGGGACTGGAAAATATGACGACAGGGAAAGTGCCGCCATCTTTCCTCTGGGCGGTATACTCGATGCCTCCCAGCCTTTCGCCGCTGAGCACACGTTGAATATTTTCCCTGGCCTTCTCCCGATCCTCAGGAACCACCATCTGGACAGCGGTTAAGCCTTTACTGAAGTCATCCGGCGTGTAACCATATGAATCGAACCCATGCCTGTTGGCGAAGGTCAAAGCGCCGTCCCGGTCCATTTCAAAAACGGTTTGCGGCAAGAGATCCGTCAGTTCCCGGAATCTGGCTTCGCTTTGCCGTATTGTCTCCACGGTCTGTTCGCTCTCCGCCATGCCCGGAACACCGTGAATTGATTCCATAAGTTTATCCATCTCCATGTCTCCCTAAGAAGCTACCGGAATCCTTACCGTAAATGTCGTCCCTCTTCCCGCCTCACTCTCCACCAGAATTTCACCGTTATGCTTCTTGACTATGTCGTAGGAAATGCTGAGGCCGAGCCCGGTCCCCTTTCCCACCTCCTTGGTGGTATAGAACGGTTCGAAGATCCTGTCCCGTATCTTCTCCGGTATGCCGCAACCGGTGTCTGAGACCGATACATGGATAAAACCGTCCTCTCTCCAGGTTCTCACCGTGATTTCTCCCTGTTTTTCAATGGCATGGGCCGCATTGACCAGCAGGTTCATGAAGACCTGGTTCAACTGCTGGGGGTAACATTTGGTCTGGGGGATGGCGCCGAGATCCCTGTTCAGAGTAGCCTTGTATTTGAGCTCGTTCCAGACGATATTGACGGTACTTTCCAGGCATTCATTGATGTCGGCGTATTTGAGTTCCGCCTCATCCAGACGGGAAAAGCTCTTCAGGTTCTGGACGATCTTCTTGACCCGCTCGGCGCCATCCAGCGATTCATGGATCAGCTGCTTCACATCCGTAGTGATACGGTCAAGCTTGAGGTGATTCTTCTTCTCCGCCACCTCTTCTGCCGTCCTGCTCCCCGCAAGGGCTTCGGACTGATACCGGATAAATTCGCAAAACCGGTCCGTATATTTGTCGAGGGTACAGAGGTTGCTGGAGATGAATCCCATGGGATTATTTATTTCATGGGCCACCCCGGCGGCCAACTGGCCGATGGAAGCCATTTTTTCCTGCTGCAGGAGCTGCATCTGGGTCGTTTTCAGCTCTCCTTCCGCTCGCTTACGCTCGGTGATGTCCTCAGCCGACAATACCATGCTTACGGTTTCATCTTCTTGAGAAAGCGGCGCCACGCCACACTCCATATTCATCATCCGGCCGTCCTTGCGCACCATCACCGCCTCAAATTGCGAAACGGCAACCCCTTGCGTCATAATTTCACCGAAATGTTCATTCACCGGGGAAAATCGATCTGCCGGGAATAGAATGGAGATCGGCTGCCCGATCAACGCTCCAGTGCTGTAACCGCTGATTTCCGAACTCCTCCGGTTCATCAGGATGATCTTTCCCTCCCTATCAACCACGGATATGGCATTCGTGGTGCTTTCCATGACCTTGTTGAGAAATTCGTTCGCCTCCCGTAGTGATTTCTCCGCCCGAATCACGGCGCGTATCGGCAGGACGCGCAGGGTAATAAATAGAATGCAGCCAATGGAGCCGCCGAGCAGCGCGACCAGTCCGGTGCGTACCATAAGGGAATGCAACGAGCGGCTGATCTCAAGGGTGGCGACGCACTCACCCGCGTCCAGCAGCGGATAAGCCCGCTTCAGCAGAGGGTGCTTGAGAGGATGGACATTTTCCGCAATCAGCCTGTTCTGGGGATCCAGGATGCGCCGCGCCTCCCTATGGATTGACTCCGACCGGCGCGCGAGTAGTTCTTCGAGCCTCAGCTGCTCGTAACGCCACATCATGGGATTCGCGCTGATCACCTGGCTGATGATGATGGCATTGACCTCCGCTTCCGTCTCAAGGCTCCCAACCATGTACTGATAAGAAACGACAAAGTAACCAAGCGGCAGAATGAGCGCAACCGAAACAGCCAGCACCCCTGCAATCCAGGTGGTTATGCGGGTTATGGTGCTTTTCTTGTGCATGGTTTAGAGTCCTGACTTCCCTTCAACAGACAGGTTTCCCGAGTTTGCCAGGATTTTGCGCCCCGCCGGCGACTGCACAAAAGCGATGAACTGCCGTGCCGTCGGAGGTGTTTTGGCCGGCACAGTGACCAGGAACAGCGGTTTGAACAGCGGATAGGAGCCATCGGCAAGCGCCTTTACGTTCGGCTTGACACCGTTGAAGGAGAGTATTTTAAAGGGAGCGTTTTCCGTAATGATCTGGGTCAATGTGGAGAGGCCGAAGGCTCCCGGCATCTTTTCCATCTTTTTTACGTTTTCCTGATCCGTCACCGCAAACGCCATCCCCTTGCGGGCCAGTGCGGATTTGACGGCCTGGCTCATTCCGGGCGAGAGGCCTTTCAGAATATTGGTGTCGCTATCCCCTTCCGGTCGCAGCACCAGCCTGATGCGTGTGCCGTCCGGCCATTTCTGGATTTGCCCGCCGTAGATTTTTTCAAGCTCCTGGGTAGTCAAACCGGCTTTTTGAATGTCTTTGGTGGTGATAAAAATAAACGGGGTCCGCGCAAACTCGATTGCGACCGCTCCCTCCCCCTTCTCGTCATCCTTCAACAACCGGCCGCTTAGCCCGATATCAAGAGCCCCCTGCAAAACCGCCTTTATCCCCCCCGAACTCCCGAGGCTCGGCAATACCTGAACCTTTATGCCCGGGTGAGATTTCTCGAACGCTGCGGCAATCAGCTTCATGGCTCCCAGAGCGCTGCCGACGCCGCCAATTTTTATCAGATCTTCCCCTCGTGCGGCTCCGGAAAATAGTGTGAGCACCGTTAATCCGATCAAGAAGCAGAAGCGCAATACATGTTTTTTGCCCTTTTTGCACATATTCTTCCCTCCTTTTCCTTATGATTAGTGATCTTCCACTTCCACCACCGGAATCCTTACCGTAAAAGTCGTCCCTTTCCCCGGTTCGCTCGCGACATATATATCGCCGTTGTGTTTTTTCACGATGTCGTAGGAGATAGAGAGGCCCAGCCCGGTCCCTTTCCCCACTTCCTTGGTAGTATAGAACGGTTCGAAGATCCTGTTCTGTATTTCCGGCGGGATGCCGCAGCCGGTGTCCGTTACCGAGACGAAGGCCGCGCCGTTTTCCTGCCAGCTCCTCACCGTGATCTCCCCCTGCTTCTCGATGGCGTGGGCGGCGTTAATCAGGAGATTGAGGAATACCTGGTTCAACTGCTGGGGGTAGCATTGTATCTGGGGAAGCTCGCCGAATTCCCTCTTGAGGTTGGCCTTGTACTTGATCTCGTTCCAGACGATATTGACGGTGCTCTCCAGACATTCGTTGATATCGGCATGCTTGAACTCCGCTTCATCGACCCTGGAAAAGGTCTTCAGGTCCTGGACGATCTTCCGCACCCGGTCTGTCCCGTCAAGGGATTCCCGGATGAGCTGCTTTGTATCCTCCATGATGTAGTCGAGCTTGAGGCGCTTTCTCTTTTCCTCAACTTCTCCGAGATGTTCCGGCGGACCGAGCGCTGCAAGCTTTTCCCCCTGGATGCCGATGAACTCAGTCATTCGTGCCACATACTTGTCGAGGGTGCCGAGATTGCTCGACACGAAACCGATGGGGTTGTTGATTTCGTGGGCCACACCGGCCGCAAGCTGGCCGATGGAGGCCATCTTCTCCCTCTGGAGCATCTGCGCCTGGGTTGACTTCAGTTCCGTACAGGCGGCCTCGAGTTCCCGGTTTTTTCCCGCCATCTGCAGGTAAAGACCCTTAAGCTCCTCATGTTTCGTCATGAGTTCTGCCCGGTTCTTGTTCAGTTCACGTGCGGCGTGCTTTTGCCCGGTAATGTCCTCTTTAATGGCCATAAAATGGGTGATTACACCGGCCAAGTTCGTAATGGGAGCAATTAACGCAGATTCCCAAAAGAACTCCCCGTTTTTTTTCCTGTTGTAGAACTCGCCCTGCCATTCCCCGCCGGTGGTGATGGTGTGCCACAGTTCCTTGTATTTGGCGGGGTCCGTTTCTCCCGACTTCAGTATCCTCGGGTTTTGCCCGATGGCCTCCTCCCTGGAATAACCGGTTATCCGGGTGAACTTGGGATTGACATATTCGATCGTCCCCTCCGTGTCGGTGATGACTATCGAGGCCGGACTCTGTTCAACTGCAAGGGAAAACTTGCGCAGCTCTTCCTCCGCCCGTTTCCGCTGGGTGATGTCCCTGAAGGTTTCAATCACGGCGACCAGCTCTCCCCTGCCATTGCGTAAGGGTGCCGCGTCAAAGAAGATGTAACGCTCTTTACCGCCCAGATTCGGGTACCATCCCTCTGCCTGCAAACCTTCAGCGATCAGGTGTGATTTTGAACAGATATCGTAATGCGTGGCCATTTTGTCGGTTTTGCCGTCGATGATTAAATCAGCAAGAGAAGGGCGCTTATGATCATAAAATGCCTTCCACTGCTCATCGGTGCCGAGCATCTTCTCTGCCTTCACGCCCGTCAACTCTTCACACGCCCTGTTCCAGAAAACGACCTTATGCTGTGCATTGACAACGAAAATCGGCGCCGAAGCGTTATTGATCAAATTTTCTGCGAATTCTTTTTCATCCTTCAGATCTTCTTCAATCCTCTTGCGCTCGGTAATATCCCGGTAACTGCCGCGCACACCGAGAAATTCCCCCGCCTGGTTGATGACGGTATGGCAGGAATGACTGATCCAGCGGACATCCCCAGCTTTTGTGACAATCCGGAAATCAACGGGCCGGTGAATTCCGTTCTCGTCAATTTCCCTGACATGGCTCGCCCACAGGCTCCGGTCATCCGGGTGGATTATCCTCTCCAGAAGCCCCGCAGACAGATAGAATTCCGTGTCTTCATAACCCGTCATGGCCTGACAGTTGGGAGAAATGTACCGGATTGTTCCATCGGGAGCCCGCCACGCCGCCAGCTCTGTTGTAAATTCGGCGACGACACGATAAATTTCCGCGCTTTTTTGCAGGGCCGCCTTCTGTTTGTCAAGTTCCAGGACCATACCGTTAAAAGCATCGGCCATGGCTCCGATTTCATCCCCGGAGGTGATGGGTATGAGTTTATCCACGCCGTCTTTATCCGGCAGTTCAGCAATATGTCTGGTGAAAGCAAGGAGAGGCGCCGTCAGATTTTTCATAACCAGCCAGACTACAACGATTGAAAAAATCGCCGCAGAAACCAGCGCCGCATAAAAGAAGTTTTTCGCCGTGTAAAGGGGTGCATAGGCCTCCTGGAGAGGGTAGTGCGCGGCCAGGATCCAGTTGGTTGATTTCAACCTTTTAAAGGAAGTAAGCCCCTCAACACCTTTCGAATTGACATTCTCCAGGGTGCCCTCGTACCCCTTGATCGCCTTTTCAAATCCTTTGTTTGCTCCGTTTGCCACGGTTTCCAGAATTCTTTTTTTGTCCCGGTGCATGACAATGGTTCGTTCGGCATTGAATATGTAAAGATAGCCGCTGTTGCCGATGCTGGCAGAGGCGAGTTTTCCCAGGAAATTATCACTCAGAAGGTCGTGCCTGCCGGCAAGCACGGCCGCAACCCGGCCTGCGGCATCAAATACCGGCACGGCAAAGGCAATCGATGGATGGTAAGGGGGAACGGTTGTTAAATATGGGTTGGAAATAAAAGGCTTACCGGTCCGCAGGGTTTTTGTAACGTACTCCCGGAAAGCGTAATCCTTGCCCCTTCTTCCCGGGTAATACGGACTTTCCGCGATCAATTTTTTCTCTTTTGATATAAGCAGTATGCCTTCATCGAAAAATGTCCGGTGCTCCTTCTGTCCATCCAGGATTTCCTGCATCTTGGCGGCATTCCTCAACTCGGCGGGATTGATGTTCCTTGCGATTATCGCCAGTTGGTCCCTCGCCGTCTGAATCTTGTCGTCGATCTGTTCGGCCAGTTGGGATATCATGGTAAGCTGCTGCAGGGAGATGCTCTTTTTAAACTGCTTTTCAAAGTAAAAATAGGTGATAAACGCCGCTGACGAAAGTAAGCCCGTGACGAGCAGAAGGACCGTCAACGTCATTTTGGTTTTCAGACTCATTTTTACATTCGGAGTTTTCACAGCTTTTCCTCCACAACGAGCCGATGGCGCCATGTTTTCATTCCGGAGTGTCTGTCTGCTCGGTTTCCTTTATCTTTGCATGCGCCTGTTCAAGTTCCATGTTCATTTTTTCCAGCTTCTCGGAAGCCTGTTTCAGTTCTGTGGCGTCGTGAATGGTGATGACGTACCCTGAAATCTCCCCCGATTCACTGTTCGTAAACGGGTATGGGCTGAGAACAAACCACCTCCCCGTAGGGTTGTGATACAATTCCAGGCTCTGCAGATATATCGTGCCGGTAATCAATTCATGCTCATGGAGCAGTTCCACCCACTCCGCACCGATGATCGTGCCGTAGGGCACACCCATGAATTCCTGGAACGCCCTGTTACACCTCCTGATGTTCCCCCCCCCGTCGGCCAGAATGACCATGTCTCCGATGTGGTCCATGGTTGTTTCCCATTCTTTCTTGGCCGCTTCCACCAGGGAGAAGAGCTTTGTCAGCTCCTCATGTTGATTGTAAAGTTCAACCTGGCTTTCCAGAAGTTCGTGTTCCAACTCCCTTTGCTCGGTCATGTCCCGTGCCACTGCAATAAGACATGCTTCACCGTTATAAACGATTACGTCCGCAGACCAGAGCATGTAGCGGATTTCGCCTGACTTCATGCGGAACGCCGCCTCAAGGTTACGGACCAGCCCATGCTCATCGAGGAGTTTGAGCATCCTGACGCGCTCGTCCGACTCGGCCCAGATACCCAGTTCTGCCGAAGAGCGACCGATTACCTCTTTACGGGTGTATCCGGTGATATTGAGAAAGGCGTCGTTCACCTCTATGTAGCGGCCGTCAGCCACACTGCTCATGACGATCCAGTCCGGGCTGGCATGAAAGGCCTTGGAAAATTTTTCCTCCATCAGACGGAGCGCGTCCTCGGCCCGCCTGCGCACGGTGATGTCCTGAACCGTCCCCAGCATCCGCAGCGGGTTGCCGGTCTCATCACACGTCGCTTCACCCTGCTGGTGCACGATGCGCTCCACTCCGGACGGAAGAACGATGCGGTGCTCTATGGTGAAGTTTTTTTGCGCATACAAGGCTGCATTGACCGAGCGGTTGACCAATCCCCGGTCATCGGGATGCACGGCTCTAAGGAACGCCTCGTATGTCGCTTCGAATCCTTGCGGATAAAGACCCAGAATCCGATAGACCTCATCCGACCAGTGCAGTTCGTTAGTCTGAATATTCCAGTCCCAATTCCCCACATGTGCAATCTGCTGCGCCTTCGCAAGGCTATCTTCACTCCTTATCAGAGCTTTTTCCACCTCCTTGCGCTCTAAAGCATAACGGATGGAGCGCTCCAGGAGGGATGCGTTCAACTCCCCCATGACCAGGTAGTCCGCTGCTCCGCCCTTGATTGCCTTCATGTCCGCTTGCCGGTCATGCCGGCTGGCGATGAGTATCGTCGGCGCCTTGCACCCCGAGATGGCCGCTTCGTGCAGCAGCTCCAACCCTGTGTGTTTCCCAAGATCGCATTCGATGAGGTAAACGTCGTGATTGTTCCGTCCCATCGCCTGCAGGGCTGCGTCGTAGGATGACAGCCGTTCCAGTTCAATCTCGCCCCTGATTTCGGAGAGGAGATTCCAGATTGCAGTATAGTCGTCCTCCTCGTTAGTAACGAGAAGTAAGCGTAATCGAGGCTCTTCCATTCCGGTTTCCTCAGGTGTTCCGGTCAAAACAAGCGAAGGGGTTGAAAAACAACCCCTCTTGTCCACTATGGATTATTATCGGACCATGAATGGAAATCCTTGAATAGTTCAGGTCAGGTTCTTTTTAATGATGAAAGGGGAGGGTTTCAGGGGAGGGTGAATCAGGGGAGAAAAAGGTCCTTTGAAGATCGTGGTATCAGTCCCGCCTCCTCGGCCCTGGCAAGAAGAGTATTTACCGCCGCTTTCCCTTCCGTTCCCAGGTCGAGGGAAAATCTGTTGACATAGAGGTCGATATGGGCGGCGCAGACTTCATCGCTCATCTCCTGGGAGTGGGCGCGAATGTAACCGTTTGCCTCGCCCGGATGGGCAAAGGCGTACTCGACGCTGGCCTTGAGGACCCGGTCGACAGCGGTCACCGTCGCCTTTCCCAGGGAGCGCCTTGCCACTATTCCCCCCAGCGGGATGGGGCAGCCGGTTTCCTGCTCCCACCAATCTCCCAGATCGAGGAGCCTGGAAAGCCCATAGTCGGGGTAGGTGAAACGCGATTCATGAATGATCACCCCGGCGTCCACCTCCCCCCGCCGGACCGCTCCCATGATTTCATGGAAGGGGAGCACCACGACGTTGTCCAGCGTGGGGTCGAACAGGCGCAGGAGAAGAGCGGCAGTTGTATGACGGCCGGGAACGGCGATCCGCTTTCCCTTCAATTGAGACATATGGGTGTGCCCTGCGGAGACGACCAGCGGTCCACAGCCGCGTCCCAGCGCGCCACCGGATGTGAGGAGGCAGTAGTCGCCCCGGACAAACCCCAGGAGATGGCAGGAAACCTTGCTGACATCGAGAGCCTTGTCCAGGACAAACCGGTTGAGGGTCTCCACGTCCTCCAGCCGCTCGCTGAAGGAAAGGCTGCCGCAGTCAAGCCGGCCGTGGGTCAGTGCGTAAAAGATGAATGTGTCGTTGGGGCAGGGGGAATAGCCTAAAGTCAGAGATTGCATACGTAAATCCTAGGGTAGGGGCGAACGGCGTTTGCCAAAGAGGGCGCATGCCATGCGCCCCTACATGGTTTCTATAAACCTAAGGACAAACCGCTGGACCCTTTCCACCGCCAGGGGGATGTCCCAGTTTGAAAGGTCGCGGTCTTCCACCAAATTACTGATGCCGCGGACCTCCAGGCAATCTACTCCGTAGATCAGCGCCACCTGGGCTGCCGCCGCGCCTTCCATGTTTTCGCAGATGCCTCCGAATTGGCTGAAAAGCTCTTCTCCCCTGGCCTTTGTCCCGCTGCAGGTGGATACGGTCACAAACCGCCCTCTCCTGATGGGAAGACCCAACGCTATGGCAAGTTGCATGGCCTTTTCAGTGGCGGAGAAGGAAAGGGGGAATTCGTTGAAATAGCGATTTCCCTTCCGTTCGAGCGCAGGAATGCCGATAAATTCGAGAGATTCCCATCCTGTCGGAGTCAATACCCCTTCATCGCCGAATATCTCGGTGGTCGCCAGGGCCAGGTCTCCTACTGCAAGCCCGCCGCCGGCATAGGCGCCGGCGCAACCGGTGTTGATGAGAAGCCCAGGCTTATGACGCTCAAGGAGGGATGTAATGGAAGCCGCCGCGTTCACTTTTCCCATTCCGGTGACGGCGAGAAGAACCCCGGCGGGGCCAACCTCTCCCTCATATGTTTCAGGGAATTCAACAGACGGCAGTTTTCGGGCCTTGATGGTCCGAATCAAGGGGGAAAGCTCCTGTATGGTGGAAGCGGTGATGAGGGCAGGTTTCATAACGGGTCAGCCGGTCCTTTCGAAACAATCCTTGCGTGCCGATAGTAGCACACAAACATGCTCGTGTTCAATTAACAACTGCCGTCTCAACTACCTTCGATTCCCCTCTGTCGCAACCGCTCGTTTTGCCTCTTTTTCCCTTGCATAAAGGCGCTGCTTCTAATATATTCGGATAGTTTACCGACCTTGCACAAGGGTTTCACATGCAAAAATGGGTTGTACCGATCAACATCGGCCTCACAATTCTGACCATCACGGTCCTGGCCATGATTTTCTCCGACCTGATTTCCTTCAGACTTGCCAAGGTGTTCCCAAGAAGCGCGAAGCAGAGTGTAGCAGCTCCGGCCCTGCCGGCTGCGGCGGAAGACCTGATGGCGTTCGCTCCGATCCTGGAAAAGGGGGTGTTCGGCAAGGCCGCCCAGGGAAAGCTTTCGCCGATTGCCCCAAGCGCCGGGCCAAAAGGGGCCCCCGCCGTTTCCCAGGGGGACCTGATCCTGCTGGGGACCGCCATCGGCTCGTTCCGTGAGACCTTTGCCCTGATCCAGAAATCGAGCACCAAAGAAGAACGGGTCTTCAGGCTCGGCGATAACGTCTTCGACATCGGACCGCTGGTGGCCGTGAAGAAGGAAATGGCGGAAATTCTGGTGGGAGGGGCGAGGATAAAGATCCTGACACCGACGGCAGTTGCCTCCGAGTCTGCCGCCCCGCCGGCTCAGACGATACCGGCGGGGGGGACTGGCGGTCTTGCCTCCCAGGTGGGGGCGGGAAGCTATGTGATTGACCAGCGCGCCCTGAACGCCGCTCTGGACAATATCGGCCAGGCAATGACTGACGCGCGGCTTCTTCCCAGCGTGAAAGAGGGGAAGGTGGAGGGCTTCAGGGCCTCCGAGGTGAAACCGCAGGGAATTTTCGGTATGGTTGGAATCAAAAACGGTGACACGCTGCTCAGGATCAACGATTTCCCCATCGATTCGCCGGAGAAGGCCATTCAGTCTTTGGCTTCGCTGAAGGGGCAGAGCCGGATCAAGCTGGACCTGGTCAGAGACGGGCAGCCGGTTACCTTTACCTATGACATACGATAAACCGGGCAATAGGCAATAGGCTAAAGGCTAAAGGCTAAAGGCTAAAGGTAAACGGCATGTGGATTTTTTTCCTTTTGCCCTTTGCCCATCGCCTTTAGCCCGTACTTTGGAGGACTACATTGAACAATCGAATTCTGCATGCCGTCACGACCGTTATCCTCCTCATCTTGCTCATGACGCCGCTTCCGGCGCTGGCCAAGGGGGTGGTGCTGAATTTCAGCGATGTGGATATCTCCACCATGGTCAAGTTCATCAGCGACCTGACCGGCAAGAACTTTGTGATGGATGACCGGGTCAAGGGGAAGATCTCGGTTTTTTCACCGGCAAAGCTCTCCACCGAAGACGCTTTCAATGTCTTCACGTCGGTCCTGGAACTGAAGGGGTTCACCATCGTCCAGGCGGGAAGGGTCTATAAGATCGTGCCGACCGCAACGGCCAGGCAGTCCGGCATGAAGATCCTCACCGACAGGGAACGCGGGCCGGTTAACGAGGCATACGTGGCAAGGGTCATCACCCTTGACAACATCTCAGCCCAGGAGGCGGTGACGTTTCTGCAGCCGGTTGTTTCCAAGGACGGCTACATCTCCTCCTTCGGCCCCGGCAACATGATCCTCCTGGTCGACTCGGCCTTCAACACCCAGAAGGTCCTCGGTATCCTGCAACTGATCGATACGGAACACCGCGAAGGGGCGGAGCTGGTCTTTCTGAAGAACGCCTCCGCGGATAGTGTCGCCAGTGTGGTCCGCGAATGGCTCGGCGGGAAGGATAAAACCCCTAAACCAGCCGGGCAGGCGGCAGGCGTGGGAGTAGGCGCCCTGATCGTGCCCGACACGCGGCTGAACGCGCTGATAATCTTCGGCAACGACAAGGACAAGGAGGACATTAAAAGCCTGGTTGCCTTGATTGACGTGGTGCCGCCGACCACCAGCAGCAAGATTAACGTCTATTATCTGGAAAACGCCGATGCTCCGGAAGTCGCCAAGGTGCTGGAAGGGGTGGTGAAGGGAATCTCCGCCGCTATTACCCCGCCGGGCCAGCCGGCATCTGCTCCTCAACAGTCCCCCTTCGAGGGGGGGAAGATCACCATAACCCCCGACAAGGCGACCAATTCCCTGGTCATCATGGCCTCCCCCACCGACTATCAGAACCTGCTCCAGGTGATCCA
Organism: Geobacteraceae bacterium; assembly: GCA_009773645.1. Taxonomy (GTDB): domain Bacteria; phylum Desulfobacterota; class Desulfuromonadia; order Geobacterales; family Geobacteraceae; genus WSYB01. The sequence goes on along the minus strand of WSYB01000014.1, from coordinate 45,619 downwards.
GAAGCTTGACCGGCGCCGGCGCCAGGTCTTTGTCGAGGCGATGATCGCCGAGGTCTCCCTCGACCGGCTGAAGGATATCGGCGTCCAGTGGGGTGCCCTCGGCGGCGCGTCGGATGGCAATGCGACCGTGGTGGGACAGTTCGACCCGCAGAACTCCTTCTCGCAGCTATTCAGCACCCTGTCGGCCCTTCGCGGGGCCGGCATCGATATCCCCGACCTGACCGGATCGCCGGTGAACTTCGCTGCAATCCTCAGGGCACTGGAAACGACGGGAGCAGTGAACGTCCTCTCCACCCCCAACATCATGACCTCCGACAACAAGGAGGCGGAGATATTCGTCGGTGAGAACGTCCCGTTCCGCGGCAACATCACCATCTCCACCACTGCCACTTCGCAGGCCATCGAGCGCAAGGACACCGGCATTACCCTCAAGATCAACCCCCAGATCAGCGAGGGGGAATACGTGAAGATGGACATCTATCAGGAGATCTCCGCGGTCAAGGATGCCACCAACATCGGGGCCGCCGCCGACCTCACCACCACCAAGCGCTCGGCCAAGACCTCGGTGGTGGTCAAGGACAAGGACACCGTGGTGATCGGCGGGCTGATCCAGGACCGGGACACCGAAACCATCAACAAGATCCCGCTGCTCGGAGACATCCCGTTACTCGGCTGGCTCTTCAAGACCAAGACCAAGAACCGCCAGAAGACCAACCTGATGATCGTCCTCACCCCCCGCATCGTCAGGGACGCAAAAGACCAGGCCGATGTGTCGGAGCTGCAAAAGAATAAATTAAGCGACGCGCTTCGGACCGACAAGCCGTTCAGTCTCGACAGGGAGCTGCAGTTAAAGCCGTGACCGGGGACCGGGGACCGGTGGAAAACCCGGAATTTATCCGCAAATAACGACCCCCCTTTCGTAAAGGGGGGCGGGGGGGATTTTGGAAGTCCGTGATTGATAAATCCCCCTGAATCCCCCTTTACGAAAGGGGGACTTAGAAAGAATTATGACCAATACAGATGACATACAGGCCATTGCCGCAAGACTCGGCCTCCCGTTCCAGGAGGAGATCGACGACAGCCGGATAGATACGGCTCTGTTGAGCCGGCTTCCGCTCGCGTTCGTCCGTGCCAACCTCCTCCTGCCGCTGCGGGAAGAGGAGGAACGGCTCGTGGTGGCGGTCGGCGATCCCGCCAACCTGCTCGCACTCGACGAACTGCGGGGGCTGTTCGGCCTGCCGCCGGCGCCGGTTGTGGTGCCGCGGCCGGTCCTCATGGACGCCATCAACCGTCTCTACTCCCGGCTCTCCGGTTCGGCGCAGGAGGTGGTGGAGGAACTGGAAGGGGAAGACCTCTCCACCATCGCCACCGAATTGAGCGTGCCGAAGGACCTCCTGGAACTGACCGATGAGGCGCCGGTGATCCGGCTGCTGAACTCCATCATCTTCCAGGCGGTCAAGGAACGGGCGAGCGATATCCACATCGAGCCGTTCGAGCGGGAACTGGAAGTGCGCTTCAGGATCGACGGGCTCCTCTACAAGATGCTCACCCCCCCCAAGGTGGTGCAGGAGGCCCTGATATCCCGGGTCAAGATCATGGCGGGCTTGAACATCGCCGAGAAAAGGCTCCCCCAGGACGGAAGACTCAGGGTCATCGTCGCCGGCCGGGATGTGGATATCCGTGTCTCGATCCTTCCCACCTTTTTCGGGGAGAGGGTGGTGCTCCGTATCCTCGACAAGCAGCGGGGCGTCATCTCCCTGGCCGATATCGGCTTCGCCCCTACCGATGTGCGGACAATGGAGCGGCTTCTCGCCCGGACGAGCGGCATCATCCTGGTGACGGGGCCGACCGGCAGCGGCAAGACCACCACCCTCTATGCCGCTCTTTCCCGGATCAACTCGCCGGAGAAGAACATCATCACCATCGAGGACCCGATCGAATATCAGCTCAAGGGGATCGGCCAGATCCAGGTCAATCCGAAGATCGATCTCACCTTTGCCAATGGGCTCCGTTCAATACTTCGCCAGGACCCGGACATCATCATGGTCGGCGAGATCCGCGATGCCGAGACTGCCGAGATCGCCATGCAGGCGTCACTCACCGGCCACCTGGTCCTCTCCACCCTTCATACCAATGACGCGGCTACCGCGGTGACGCGCCTGATCGACATGGGGATCGAGCCGTTCATGGTGGCGTCCACCCTCTCGGCGGTCCTGGCCCAGCGGCTGGTGCGGGTCATCTGTCCCCATTGCAAGGAGTCATATCAACCGGAGCGGGAGTACGCCGGCATTACTCTGCCGGAGGTCCTCTACCGGGGAAGAGGGTGCGACAAATGCTTTAATCTGGGGAGCATGGGGAGGACCGGCATCTACGAGCTGCTGCTGATCGACAGCGAGCTCTGCTCCATGGTCATCCGCCAGACACCTGCCGGGGTCATCAAGGAGTACGCCATCTCCCGCGGGATGCGGACGTTGCGCGAAGACGGCCTGGCCAAGGCGGCCGCCGGCATCACCACTATCGAGGAGGTACTGCGGGTAACCCAGGAGGAGTATGCCGACCTTTCGCTATAGCGCGTTCAAGGCCGCAGGCGGTGAGGTTTTCGGCACCATCGACGCTGAGAACCTGCGCGACGCCCGGCTGCGCCTGAAAAACCAGGGGCTCTTCCCGAAGGAGCTGGAACCGGCAGAGCTGGTGACCGGCGGCAGTCCGCTGCGGATGTGGCGTCGCCGGGTGAGCCTCCCCGACCTGGCGCTAATGACCCGGCGGCTCGCCACCCTGCTCGGTTCGGCGGTGCCGGTCTACGAGGCGGTCACCACCCTTTACGAACAGGAGCGGCCAGGGGAGCTGAAAAACATCCTCAACCGGCTCCGGGACCGGCTGGCGGAAGGGGCGGGCCTGGCCAAGGCCCTGGCGGGGGAACCGCAGGTCTTCAGTGAAAGTTACGTCAGCATGGTGGCGGCCGGCGAAGCGAGCGGCGCCCTGGAAATCGTCCTGGAACGGCTTGCCGAATTCCAGGAGGACCAGGAGGCGGTCCGAAGCAAAGTGGTCACCTCCCTTGCCTACCCGACCCTGATGCTCGTGGTCGGGAGCGGGGTGATGCTCTTCCTGCTGGCATTCGTGGTGCCGAAGATCATCACCGTCTTCCAGGAGAGCAAGGCGGCCCTGCCGCTCATCACCATCATCCTCATCAAGGTGAGCACGGTGCTGCAGAAGGGGTGGTGGCTCCTGGTGCTGGCCGCCTGCGCCGCCGCCGTCGCCTACGACCGGTTGCGCCGCAGGGAAAGTGTCCGGCGCCGGCAGGACCGCTTTCTGCTTCGCCTTCCCCTCGTCGGACCGTTGATCCAGCGCCTTGTCCTGGGCCGCTTCGCCAAGGTGCTCGGGCTCCTGCTCGCCAGCGGGGTGCCGGTCACCCGGGCCATGGAGATCACCGGCGAAGTGGTGGTCAACCGGGAGTACCGGGCCTGCCTCGCCCGAGTCCGGGAAGAGCTGATCCAGGGGGGGAGCCTCTCGGCCAGCCTTGGCAAGAGCTCCCTCTTTCCGCCGCTCCTCGTCCACATGGTGGCGGTGGGGGAAAAGGGGGGGGAGCTGGAACGGATGCTCGCCAAGGCGGGGTCGGCCTTCGAGAAGGAGTTCGACACCGCCGTGACCCGCTTCATGGCCCTGCTGGAGCCTCTGCTGGTGCTGGGGATGGGGCTCGGCGTCGGCTTTGTGGTGATAGCGGTGCTGTTGCCCATATTCCAGCTAAACCAGCTCATAAAATAGGGGAACGCTGAAAAACGCCCATCTGCTGTGTTGCCTTCGTCGCTCGTCCCTGCGGCGTACTGCTCGTACGCCTCACTCCTCGCTCCTCGGCGCCGTGCATCTGGGCATTTTTGAGCGTTCCCGACATGTTCGACATTCAAAAAGGAGGTTTCTTTATGCAGAATACGTTGCGCGACAACCGGGGCTTCACCCTCATCGAGATCATGGTGGTGATCGTGATCCTGGCCCTCCTGGCGGCCCTGGTCGGGCCGAGGATCATGGGGCGGAGCGACGATGCCAAGATTGCCGACGCCAAGGTGCAGATCCGCAACCTGGAGAGCGCCCTCAAGCTCTACAAGCTCGACAACGGTGTCTATCCCACCACCGAACAGGGGCTGGCGGCGCTGGTGACCAAGCCGACCGTAGGGGTAATCCCGAAGAACTACAAGACCGAAGGTTACCTGGAGAGCAAGCAGGTCCCGCAGGACCCGTGGAAGTCCGATTACGGCTACCTTTCCCCGGGCGAACACGGCGACTACGACCTCTGCTCCTTAGGCGCCGACGGTGTCAAGGGGGGGGAGGGGAAGGATGCGGACATCTGCAGCTGGGACATCAAGTAGGGAACGCGCCTTTTGCGCGATATCTGCGTAAGTCTTCGGGCCTGCTTGTGCGGCGTAGCGCTGCTACGCCTCCGCGCAGTCCCTCGACAGCCTTGATCTCGCACAAAAATCGCGTTCCCGATGGTACTGGTTCTTATGCAACTACTGTTGATTGTTGAGTTGCTGTGACGAGAACTCAAAACTCAAAACCCGAAACTCGAAACTGCCGTCAGGCAGGCTTCACCCTCATTGAAATGGTGGTGGTAGTGGTGATTCTCGCCATGGTTGCAATGCTGGTGTTTCCCCGCCTCCCGTCGTCCGAAGCCACCAATCTGCGCGGCTCGGCACGGAACCTGGCGGCCGCAATCCGCTACCTGGGGGACAAGTCGATCACCACCAAGACCGCCTATCGGCTCAAGATCGATCTGACCGACAACACGCTCGCGGTCAGCAAGGCGGTTAACGGCGAGGAGGTCTCCGACACCGACCCGTTCTTCAGCCGGCGGCTCCTGACCGAAGGGGTCATGATCGAGGATGTGCTGATTCCCCGCCTGGGGAAGCTCTCTGTCGGCGAAGTGACGGTCGGTTTCGGTCCGGCCGGACTGGAGGATTTTGTCACCATCCACCTGAAGGGGACCCGCGAAGGCCGTTTCACCGTGGTCGCCTATCCCCAGAACGGCAAGGTCAAGGTCCTGGAAGGGTACCAGGAGGTGGAGCAATGAAGGGCTTCACCCTGCTGGAGGTGATGGTTGCCCTGGCCATCCTGGCCGGTGTGATACTGACGGTCATCACCTCCTACAACTACCACCTGGCGGTGATCGCCAGGGACCGGCAGGAGACCGAGGCCGTGCTGCTGGCCCGGGCCAGGCTGGATGACCCGGAGTTCCTGAAGCAGGAGCAGAAGTCGGGCACCTTCGCCCCACAGCACCCCGAAATCGCCTGGGTGGTGGGTAGAACTCCCGCCGACATCCCCATGGTGGACCGGCTCACCTTTACGGTCAGCTGGGACGGGGAGCGGCACAAGCTGACGCTCGTGAAGTTTCTGGAACGGACCACCGGCGGGACAACCCCATGAAGAAGGCGTCTCCATCGGTACGGTACGGTCAGGACAGCGGCTTCACCCTCCTCGAAGTGCTGGTGGCGATGGTGCTTCTCGTCATCCTGAGCGGCGCCCTCTACGGCACCTTCTTTTCCCTGACCCGCGGTCGGGACGCGGCCACAGCCGGGATGGAAGCCCGCCGCGAGGTGCGCACCACCCTGGACATGCTGCGTCGGGAGCTCTCTTCAGCGTGGTATGTGGGGAATCATAAACCGCCGCTCCATTTCGTGGTGGAGGACCGGGACTCCTTCGGCAAACCGGCCTCGACCCTGGATTTCACCACCCTTTTTCCCCCCCGCAGCGATAGCATCCCATCTTCGGACCAGGTGGCGGTGCGCTACCGGGTGGTGGAGAAGGGAAAGGAGAACGGGAAAGAGAACCGGCTGGAGCTGACCCGGGAGGTGAAGGACATCTACCTGACTGCCAAGGCCACCCCCTATCCGCAGATGGAGGAGCTGGAAGGGTTCCTGGTGGAGTGTTACGACAGGGGAAAATGGGTCAAAAGCTGGGATACGGCCATCAACACGGGGCTGCCGACGGCGGTCCGGGTGACCATCCGCCTCAGGGAGGGGGACAACACCGTGGAGTTCGCCACCATCGCCACCCCGCGGGTGATCCGATGATCCGGGGGGAGCGGGGCTTCGCCCTCGTCATCACCCTGGTGGTGTCCGCCCTGCTGGTGGCGCTGGTCACCGAGTTCGTCAACGAAGTCTACGTTGACACCAGCGCCCGGCAGAACTTCGTAGACGCGCAGCAGGCGAGCCTTCTGGCCGAGTCGGGGATCAACGGTGGCATCAAGCTGCTGCAGCTGTTTGTGGCAGGGCGAAAGTACAATTCCCTCTCCGACCCGTGGGCCAAGCCGATTGAGCTGGCGGACGAGCAGGGGACCCTGGAGGTGACCATCGAGGACGAGAGCGCCAAGCTCAACCTGAATATGGTGGCCCTCCCCAAAGGTGACATGCATCCCGTCTACCACCCAATCGCCACCCGGCTCCTGAAGAAGCTCGAACTCTCCCCGGACCTGTGCGACAGCTTGGGAGACTGGCGGGATGAACGCGAGGAGCCAAATCCGGCCGGGGCGGAAACGGCTTACTACAGCACGCTGCAGGCTCCCTACGCGGCCAAGAACGCCCTGCTCGACACCCTGGACGAACTGCGGCTCGTCAAGGGGTTCGATGCCAAGACCATGGAGCGGCTGCTTCCCTTCGTTACGGTCTTTGCCGAAGACCGCACCGGCACGGCGGCGCCTATCAACATCAACACCGCGCCGGCGGAGGTGCTGGCCGCCATTAGCAATAACATGAGTGACGACCTGGTGGAGCGGATCATCGACTACCGCAAGACTACACCGTTCCAAAAGCCGGGCGACCTCAACAATGTCACCGGCATGGATTCGATTACTCTTACCCTGCCGTCCGGCTTGGTGCAGACCAATAGCAACATCTACCGCCTGGTCTCCCGGGGGCGGGTGAAGGAGACCAGCCGGGTGATCGAGGCGGTGGTGAATATCGGCGGCAGCCCGCCAACGCTCTACTGGAGAGAATACTGATGACGTACCTGATCGTACAGTTGACGAAGGACGAACTGCTCTGCGCCCGGTTCCAGCGCAAGCGGGGGGACCTGCTGTTCCTCGCAGGGGGACGGCAGGACCTGGACCCCGAGCGCCCCTTTACTGCCCTGCTGGCAGAACTGGCCGGCACCCGGGGGGAAAAGGAGAAGATCGCCCTGGCCCTGCCGGCTGACCTCATCTTTCTGCGGGAGCTCGACCTCCCCATCAGCGACCGGCGCAAAGCCCGCCAGGTCCTCCCCCTGGAGCTCAAGGGAGAAACGGCCATTGACACCGACCAACTGGTGTTCGACGTTGTTCCTCTGGCCGACGGCAAAACCCTCGCCGTCTGGAGCAAGCGGGAGACGGTGGCGGAGCTGCTCCGCGCCATGACCGAAGCCGGGCTGGAACCGGAGTTGGTGAGCGCCGCTCCCCTCCACTGGCCCGAACTGCTGGCGCCGGCAGATTACGCCGAACCGGTGGCCATCACCGACGGCGAGGCCCTGGCAGTTGCTCAAGCCGGCAGGCTCCTGTTCTGCCGTTCGCTGGCAGGCGGTGATCTGGCCGCGGAAGTGACACGGACCCTGGCCGTCCTGGAGCTCGGCAAGGGGATCAAGGTGCGGGAGGTCCTGATTCACGGCGCCGCGGCCCGGCAGCCGCTCCCCGCTGCAACGGCCGACCTGACGTTCCGGCCCCTTCCCATCACCGGTCTCCTGGCGCAAACCTTCGGCGCCGACCATGCCACGGCCCTCGATCTCGCCTCTCCCTGCGCCCTGGCGGCCGCTTCCGCCGCCGGGTCGGCGGTCGACTTCCGCAGCGGCGACTTAGCCTATACTGCCGGGCGGGAGCTGGCACGCCGGAAGCTCCGGCTGACCCTGGCCCTGGCCGCAACCCTGGTGCTCCTCGTCGTGGCCGAGGCCGGCGTCCGCTACTACCTGGTCAAGCGCGACCTGGCATCCCTCGACAATTCCATTGCCGCCATCTACCGGGAAGTCTTTCCCAACCGCAAGAAACCGGTCGACGCCGTGGGAGAGCTGCGGGCCGAGATCAAGCGGCTGGCGGGCCGCGGCGAAGGAAGCAATGTCCTGGCAACCCTGACCAGGATTGCCGAACTCAAGGGCGACGATATCATCGGTATCTACGAAGCCGAAATCGACAACGGACAGCTGCGGCTCAAGGGGGACGCCCGTTCCTTCCAGGCGGCCAACGACTTCCGCAACCGTGCCGCGGCCGCCTTCGGCAGCGCCGAAGTGAGCGAAATCAAGTCCAAGCCGGACGGCACCGTCAGTTTCGTGTTCCGCGGCTCCCTCAAGGAGGAGAAGAAATGAACTATCTGCGCCTCCTGGCCGAGCATTACCGGAACCTGGACAGCGCCACCCGTCTGCGCTGGGGGATCGGCATCGCCGTTGTGCTGGCGCTGGCGATACTCCTGTCCGCCGCCAACACCCGGATCGCCCGGCTGACCACGAAGCGCACCGCCCGGGAAAAGGATGTGGCCGAAATGCTCATCCTCAGGCAGCGCTATCAGGTGGTCAACGCCGGCGCCCAGAAACTGGCCAACCGCCTGTCCGCCACCCGCCCCGACGATTCACCGGCCAAGCTCATCGAGGAGATCGGCATCAAGGGGAAAAACAGCCAGATCAAGCCGGTAAAAGGTGAGGAGCAGGCAGGCTTCGTCGAGGATGCCGCCGAGGTGAAGCTGGACGGGCTCACCGCCAATGAGGCGGTCAACCTCCTCCACAGGTTGGAGAAAGGGACCAAGCCGGTGATCATCAAGAAGGCGCTCCTGAAGACCCGCTTCGACGACCCGAGCCGCCTGGATCTCACCCTTACCATCGCCCTCCTCAAGGCAGCTCCCCAGGGGCAGCGATGAAATTGCCGCGCTGGCTTCCCATTGCCGCTGCGGTTCCTGCGGTCATTTTTTTTCTATTGGTCCTCACCATCGTCTTCATTCCGGATGAGGCATTACAGGGGGTTGTGGCGCGGGGCTTCGAGCGGGAAGGTTACTCCTTCCAGGCGGAAAGGTTCGGTAAGACGTTCCCTCTGGGGATCAAGGTCCGCAATATGGTGATCTCCGGCAATCGGGGTGCGCTGGTGAAGGCGGATGAGGCCTCGGCCCGGCTGCGGTTCTTTCCCCTCCTGACCGGCAGGGTCCGGATCTCTTACCATGCCGGGATAGGGGGTGGCTCCGTAACGGGGGACCTTTTCCCCCAGAGGGGAGGGGAGATGCATCTTGAGATGAGCGGCGTCAGGCTGGAAGACATCCCCTTCTTTTCGACCGTAACCGGCGCGCAGGTGAAAGGCGCGCTACGGGTCAAGGGGAGCTTTCGGGGACCGCAGAGCGCGGCTAGGGGGGAACTGCAGATCGAGGTCAAGGATGCGGCTCTGACCGGGGTCAAGATCGGCGAAACCCCTCTCCCGGACGCCTCCTACAGTACGGTACAGGGGATGCTCAGGATAAGCGGCGGCAAAGCGACCCTGGAAAGCCTGACGTTCCAGGGGGAGGGGCTCTATGTCCGGCTCAGGGGGGATATTCCCCTCGTCACACCTCTCACCGCCGCCCCCTTGAACCTCACCCTGGAACTGATGCCGAAACCGGAGTTGCTGGAAAAACAGAAATTCGTCTTCCTCCTCCTCGTCAAATACCTCTCCACCCCCGGCCACTACCAGATTCCGGTCAAGGGGACCCTCGCCAAGCCGGCCATCCAATAAGATTGCCCCCTCACCCGGCCTTCGGCCACCCTCTCCCAGTGGGAGAGGGGTTGGGGGTGAGGGATATTCACTCTCACTAGTCACCTGTCCAATTCCGCCCCCTTTTCCCGAAGCTTCCGTACCCTTTCCACGATCGGTGGGTGGGAGTAGTAAAACCGCGCGTAGAGGGGATGGGGGTGGAGGTTGGCGAGGTTTTCACGGGTGAGCTTGATAAGGCCCGAGGCCAGCGCATCCGGCATGCCGGCAAGCTCGACGGCAAAGCGGTCCGCCTCCCACTCATGCCTGCGGGAGAGCCAGCTGCCCAACGGCGTGAACGGAAAGCTCGCCAGTGAGCCAAGAAAGCCGAGAATCACCAGTTGCGCCGCAAAAGAAGCCTGCTGTAAACCCAGAAGTCCCGGCAACCCTCCCCATGAGATCAATCGATAGGCCAGATACGAGGCCAGAAGGGCGCCCACCTCGGTCAGCACCAGCCGTTTCCAGATGTGCCCCTTTTTCCAGTGCCCCACCTCGTGGGCAAGCACCGCCAGGATTTCCCGGTGGTTCATCTGCGCGAGGAGGGTGTCGTACAGAACGATCCTTTTCACCCGGCCGATCCCGGTGAAATAGGCGTTGGAATGTCGGCTCCTCTTTGATGCATCCATCTGCATGACCCTGCTGACCTTGAGACCCGCTTTTTCCATGAGCAGCCGGATTTCCTCCTCCAGCCCCTCCTCCTTGACCGGCTCAAACTTGAAAAAGAGCGGTTCGATGAGGTAGGGGGAAAGATACATGAGGAAGACGGATACTACGGCAAAGAAACCCCATACCCAGAGCCACCAGAATTCGGGGCTCGCTTGCACGATGGCCAGTGCCCCTGTGGTCAGAAGGGTAAGAAGGACAAAGGTAATGGCCGTGGATTTCAACAGGTCGGAGAACCAGAGTCTCGGCGTCATGGTGTTGAACCCATAGCGGTTTTCGATGCGGAACGTGGCGTAAAGGCTGAAAGGAATGCCGACCACGGTCTGGGCCAGCACGAGTCCCATAAAAAAAAGGCCGCCGCCGATGATGAAAGAGCTGCTTATGGACGCGATCCAACGGTCATAGAGAGCCAGGAGACCACCAAACAGAAAGATCAGGAGGAGCCCACTGTCGCTGATCGATTCGATCAAGCCGAACCGGTTCTGCTCCAGGGTATAGGCCGAAGTTTTCCGCAAGGTTTCAGCGTCGATGTCCTCTTCGAAGCCGGAAGGGACCTCTGCCCCATGGCGCTTCAGATGGCGCAGGTTGAGGGAGTTGAGGAGACAGTCGAATGCGGTGACAAGGATATAGCAGATGAGAATAGAGAGGGTTGTTGCGGATACCATGCGAGATTCTCCATTTTTCAGTGAAAGTATCGACGGGCGCGACTCTCTTGTCCGGCAACCGCGATAAAATACCCGCAAACCGAAAAAAAGGCACCCCATTTCCGGAGTGCCTCTCTTGCGGCTCACGATACCAAGTCATCATCTTGATTGCAACTCGGTATTGGTCATTCAGGGGTTAACGCGCGCATTTTCCACTATGACTTCGTACTTGTAACCGCCCCCAAAATCCTTCTCTTTGGCCAGGGTGCCGCTCACCGTCACGACATCGCCGGCCTTGGGGAGATCCTGGGAGGTTACCACCAGGTTATGCGTCCCCTTGGCTGCATCTCCGCTCCCGTCCCGGAGATGGATCCAGTTTTTATTCATTATACCGGCCGAAACCTTGACAACCCCGGCTTTCACGACAACGTCCATTCCGGCAAGCTCGCCGCTTTTCCGGTAGAGTTCCTCAACCGTGTATGCGTTCGGGCCGGTGGCCTTTTCCACCCGTACATTTTCAACCGCACCGTCAGCACCCTTTTTCTCTCCCGTCACTATGCCTTCATGGGCTTTCTTCTTGATGGCCTCATCGTTGCGCTTGCCGTCTATATTAATGGGGCCGCCGGAAAAGATGATGCTGTCAAAGGTTCGTTTAAGGGTCTTGCTGGTAAATTTCCCCATCTCATTTCCGGGTGAAAGCTCCACGTCATCACCGACCTTCACTTTCATCGACGGGACCGCCACCCACTGTTTCTCACCGCTCTTTTTCTCAATGTTGAGATAGGTATACTCGGGAGTGTTCATGATTTCCACTACCTTTCCCGAAAGATAAGACGGCTGCTGTGGTGTTTCTGCAACGGGGTGCGGCTGTGAACCATTGACGGCGGATTTCCCGTGACCGGCATCTGCGCACTGCCCCGACACCGGCAGTACGAGAGTTAAAGCAATGGTCAAGCTTCTGGCAAAACGTTTCATCGACAGCTCCTTACCTTGATTAGATGCTTCTTTATGTGGTGTGATGTATAACTACCGGTAAATCCTACTTCTTTTGGAGGAAATAAACAAGCCTATAATGGTTAGTGCGTGCCCATATTGATTGCCGGAGGTTCTTTTGCGACAGGAAGTGAAACAAAAAACGTACTCCCCTTTCCAACGGTGCTCTCCACCCGGACCTGTCCACCGTGAGAATGGATGATTTCCTTGATAACGGCAAGCCCCAGACCGGTTCCGCTCGTCGTGCGGTGGTCTGCATTGTCTACACGATAAAAACGATCAAATATCCTGTCCAGCAATTCAGGAGGGATGCCCATGCCTTCGTCCTTTACCCACAGAACAACGGAATCTTCGTCCTGCAAAGCGCCCAGGGTGATTTTGCCACCTTTGGGAGAATATTTTATGGCGTTGGAAAGAAGGTTGTTGAGCACTATGAGCAGGCGCGCCCTGTCACCGAGGACAGGCGGCAGGTCCACATGTACGTCAACCACTATCCGGTGTTTTTTTGACGCTACGGCGAAGAGTTCGTCGGCATCCGCCAGTAAAGAGCGCACCGTCAGAGGCTTGAAACTGTAAATAACCTTCTGGGCTTTAATGCGCTGCAAGTCGAGAAAATTGCTGATCAACTCATTGAGACGGGTCGTTTCTTTATGCATGGTGCCGAGATAATCCTTCAGTTTCACTTCATCCACTCGATTCTCCAGCAGGAATTCGGTAAAACCGAGCATGACCGTTAACGGCGTACGCATCTCATGGCTGACCGCAGAGATCATCTGGTCCTTCATCCGCTCAATCTCCTTACGCTCGGTGATGTCACGAATAATTGCCTGCAACTCGGCCTTATCTCGATGCTCGATTCGGTTGAGACTCACTTCTCCCTCGAACAGCGTCCCATCGAAACGGTGGTGCTGCCACTCAAAGACTTGGGGAGTTCCCGCCAATGCCAGCATGATCTTTTCCCGGGCTTTTTCCGCGGAATCTCTCCCATCGGGCTGCACAGGCGGGGAGAAGTACTCCGGTGTCCGGCCGATAAACTCCTCTGCGCTGCAGCTAAACATCTCCAAAGTCTTCCGGTTGCACTTCACAACACGGCCATTCCGAATGGTGAAGATCGCATCGTTTGCGCCCTCGAAAAGGGCACGATACCGTTCTTCGCTGTTCCGCAGCGCATCGATTGTTCGCCTGTGCTGGATAAGTTGCCACATTCCCTGCATGAGGAGGGACAACTGACGGACATCCGTTTCATCATACTCCTCTTCCTTGTTCCCTACTCCCGCCACGATCACAATGCGTCCGTTATCAAAGATCGGCGCATTCATATGGCGCCGGAGCTCCACGTGCCCCTCAGGATACCCTTTCTTGTATGGAGTGGCCTGGTAATCGTTCGTGATAACCGGTTTGCGTTGCCGGACAGCCTCCCCCCAGAGCCCCGTCGCAGCCACCGGGTATTCCAGCGGCGTCTCGGAAATCCGGCATTCTTTCATCGCATGTCTGGACCAGGAGTACATGGTCAGTACCGTTTCATCCTCGTTAACGAAAGAGAGGTACCCGACCGTGCTTTTGGTGAGCCGGACCGCTTCTTCCAGGGCGAAATTGGTGATTTCATGCAGTGCAGCGTCGGTCATCTCGTACAGTCGTGCCAGGGCATCCAGCCTCGACTCGTTCAGGCGGTGGGCTGATTCCGCCCGCTTGCGCTCGGTGGTGTCTGAAATAATGCAGACAAAGCCGATGACCTGACCTCCTTCATTTCTCCGGTACGTCCAATCAATCTGCACATCGATGAAGCGTCCGTCTTTTGTCAAGTTTCTGCATGAATATGGCGTCGGCGGGGCCTGTTCCTGAACAAGCCGGTGCAAATATGCAGGCAACGAGTCTTTTTGAGGGCCGGGTTCCATGAAGTCCCATACATGCATTTCCAGGATCTCATCTTTTCCGTATCCCGTAATCCGCGCATAGGACTCGTTTGCAAAGGTGACCAAGCCATCGGTGTTGCACTCGTAAACCCCAAGGGGGACAGATTCGAGCAGCGCATGAATTCTTTGTTCGCCGAGTTTCAGAGTTTCTTCTTCCCTCACGCCCTTGATTGTGTCGTGGTCCATGTGACCTGCCCCCTGAAAAGTCTCCGAAGATTATATGAGAATTTATGTAAAGGGGGCGGGCATGTCAAGGAAAACAAGAGGTCGCTAAACGTGGTAATGCACGAAAAAGGCCCTGAACATAAGTTCAGGGCCTTTGCTTATCTGGCGTCCCGTAAGAGCGCTACCACTCATACCCGCGACTCCTCTTCATTCCCGCCATACACCACCACGACACCACCACGAATAATCTCTTGTCGGAAACTCTCGGGTATCCGCGCCCAATCGAGTATGTCCACCAGGATCGGCAAGCTGCTCTCGGAAAAGGCCTCTCGAAGCTCTGCCATCCCTTGCAGGGGGCGGCTGGGATCAACTGGATTGCGTGCCACCAGGTCGAGATCGCTCGCTTCGTGCGAGGTACCATTGACACGGCTGCCATACGCAAGCACTTTGGCATCGGGCATATGGGCGGCAATCAATCTCCGCACGGTTTCCAGCCATTCGGGGCGCAGATCAAGCTTTGGCATTGCCTAACCTTTCCCGCAAGGTTGATTCCAGCTTGCGAGCATCGTTGATAAAGCCCGGCAGCAATTTCAGGGTGTCTTCGGCAAAGCCGACACCATAATCATGAGCGGTATTGTTTCGATTGTCACGGTAGGCGAACCAGCGTTCCACCTCATCGGTACTCAACAGGTCGTGCTTGGCGGCATGGCGCAGCACATCCTTATAGGTCAGGGCATCTACATCGCGAGGACGGCCGGTGTAAGACTTGAGAGCTTTGCGCAACAGCTTTCCGGTCGTCTCCAAGGTAAGCTCGAACCCCTTAACCACGGCATTACGGAAGATTTCATATTCAATGCTCTCCGGTTCAGCCTTCTCCAGCTGGGTTAACGAGGCCTCCAGCGTCCTGATGCAGCGAGCATAACGTTCGGTGTTGATATTCATGACTTCCTCCAACCCGGATGGATCGCAGCCTCCAGCCGCGCCGACTCCACAAATTGCTCTTCCAGAATGACTGCTCCATGCAATTAACAAAATTTCAGCTTATGGAATCTATCAAATCTATCAGTGAATTTCCAGTTCTTTGAAGCCATAGCCATATACCATAAGGCTGCAATCAAAAAAAAAGCCCTTCCGCGTGGTGCGAAAGGGCTTCTGGTTTTTGGCGTCCCCAGCCGGATTTGAACCGGCGTCGCCGCCGTGAAAGGGCGGTGTCCTGGGCCGGGCTAGACGATGGGGACATGGTGAGCCGCGTTGGGGTCGAACCAACGACCACCTGATTAAAAGTCAGGTGCTCTACCGACTGAGCTAGCGGCTCGTGCTAAAGGAAATCTTTATAATATATTTTTCCCGGACGGTCAAGAATTTTTTGTGCGCCTGTGAATAAATTTCATAAGCGGCTTTTCTGCCGCTTACCCAAAGGGGTTCCTCAATATAATGGTCTGGTCGCGACGAGGTCCTACGGAGACAAGTGTAATCGGACAGCCGATCAGCTCCTGCAGCCGCTTTACATAGCTCTGGGTTTTTTCCGGCAAGTCCGCAAAGGTCCTGGCGCCGCTGATATCAGATTTCCATCCCGGCATTTCCTCGTAGATCGGCCGGCACTTTTCGAATACGTCCAGATTGGCCGGAAGCTCATCCAGCACCTTCCCGTTATAGGAGTAGCCGGTGCAGATCCTGATGGTATCAAAGCCGTCAAGTACGTCCAGTTTGGTAAGGGCTACACCGGTCAGACCGTTGACCCGTACCGCATATTTGAGCACCAGCGCATCGAACCATCCACAGCGTCGCGGCCGACCGGTGGTTGCGCCGAATTCGTGTCCGGCCTGACGGAGCCTCTCACCAACGGCGTCGTCAAGTTCGGTGGGAAACGGTCCGCTTCCAACCCGGGTAACGTATGCCTTTGAGATGCCGATGATTTCATGGATATCACGGGGGCTTACCCCGGTGCCGGTGCAAGCGCCGCCGGCGCAGGTGGAGGATGAGGTGACAAATGGGTAAGTGCCGTGATCCACGTCCAGCAAAGTTCCCTGCGCCCCCTCGAACAGGATCTTCTTGCCGGCCTTGATGTCCCGGTGCAGGGTCAGGGTCGTATCGGCTGCATATTTCCTGAGGACGTCGGCATAGCCGTTGTACTCCTCGTATATCTCTTCGAAGGTGAACGGTTTTTCGCCCAGAAGCTGCTGGAGGATAATGTTTTTCTCTTCCAGGGCCTCCCGTAATTTGCGGGCAAACAGCTCCTTGTCCAGGAGGTCCATGAGGCGAATGCCGCGCCGCCCGATCTTGTCCTCGTATGCGGGGCCGATGCCGCGCCCGGTGGTGCCGATCTTCTTCGCCCCGCTTTTTGCTTCACGGGCGATGTCAATCCGCTTGTGGTAGGGCATGATGACGTGGAGCGATTCGGAGAGGAGTAGACACGCGTCGTCCGCAATCCGGCCGGTTGCCTTCAGGTTGGTGATCTCCCGGATAAAGACCTCCGGGTCGAGCACCACGCCGTTGCCGATGACGCAACGTTTCCCCGGATGCAGGATGCCCGAAGGGATGAGATGCAGGACCACTTTTTCATTACCGACCACCAGGGTATGACCGGCGTTGTTTCCCCCCTGATAACGGACCACATCGTCAGAAAATTCGGTGTAGATATCAACAACCTTCCCTTTTCCCTCGTCACCCCACTGGGCGCCGACCACCACAACGTTAGCCATTACTTTCTCCTTATTAGTCTCTTACGACTTGAAAGTTTGCATATTGTGAGCAAAACATTCTGCAACTTATTGTTTATAAAAACAAAAACCTCAAACCAATGGAACGCTGAAAAATCGGAAAAGGCGGATCAAAGCGGATTTAAAAACATTTATTGTTTGGGTTTAAGGTTTAATCCGCCGTTATCGGATTTTTCCGCCTTTTCTGCGTCCAATTAAATCGCTTTTTGAGGTTCCGGCTTGCCCAGGTTAGGGATCGATATCCAGAGTGAAGTCGTCCCTGAACAGGTCGGCTTTCTTGATTGTTATCCCTTTGTTGTCGGCAACACGCACGATATAGACCTCATCATCCGCGCAATAATCGCCGCCGATAATCATCATTCGAAGGATGTTCATCCGTTTCGCATAGGCGAGCGAATTGTCGTAGTCCCTGCGAATTATATCCCTGGCGGTGGAAAATCCCCTGGCTCTCAGGCACTGGGCTATTTCCAGCACCTCCCGCCGGTCATCCTTGAGATTAAACAGCAGAAAATCCCTGGTTTTGCTCGCTTCCACGTCGGGACGCCTGTCAAGGGCGGACAGAAGGGCCAGTATGTTAAAGGCAAAACCGGTGGCCGGGGCAGGAAAGCCGTACTTCGCCGTCAGATCGTCATAGCGGCCGCCGCTGCAGACCGGCTCTCCCAATCCGCCGACAAAGCCTTCGAAGGTGAGTCCCGTATGGTAATCGAGCCCGCGGATTTCGCCGAGGTCGATGGTCAGGTAATCGGCCACGCCGTATATGTCGAGGATATCCAGAACCTGGGAAATGTTGTCGAGAGCCTTTTTAGAGCGGTCGTTGGTGACGAAGCGGCCGGCCTCCGCCAGTACTTCGCGCCCGCCGAAGAGTCGCGGCAACGCAGATATCTCATTCTTCACGGCATCCGCAATCGGCTCTCTCTCCAGTATCGACCGGACTGCGGATGCGTCCTTCTTGCGGATCGCGTCCTGCAAAACATTCCGCGCCGGGGCCGCCAGGCCGGAAGAAGCCATGATGCCGCGGAAAAATTCGACCTGGCCGATGTCAACCTTGAAGTCGTCAAATCCGAGGCCTTTCAGCACCTCGACGGCCATTGCCACCATTTCGGCGTCAGCTTCCGGAGAATCAAGCCCGATCAGCTCCACCCCGGCCTGAAATATCTCGCGGCTCCGTCCCGACTGGATCTCGGCATGGCGCAGTACCCTGCCGTTGTAACAGATGCGGTGGGGAAGGGGATATCCATGCATCCGGGTGGCCACGATACGGGCGACCTGCGGTGTTATATCCGGTGGAATGGCCAGAAGCCTGCCGGTTTGGCGGTCGTCAAAGCGAAAGGCCTTTTCCTTGAGGTCTTCCCCCATCCCCATGGCCATGACGTCATAGAATTCGAGGAGTGGGGTAATGATCCGCCTGAATCCCCACAGTTCGAAAACCCTGCGGATCTTCCCTTCTATATAGCCGATCTTGCCGGCCTTTTCCGGCAGGAAGTCGGTGACTCCCTTCGGCAAGGGGGCTTCTATGGATGCAGGATGGATCAAGGCTTTCCCTGGCGAAAAATTTGTCGTGAAAGATGGCGCAACAGGACGCAAAACGCCAGAAATCCTAGCAGTATACGGAAGGGATGTCAACGAATAAATCCCGCTGAAATAGCGGAGGGGCGCAGCTTTGCAGCTACGGCTCTTCTTCTTTCAGGCTCACCTCCACATATCGGCAGACACTGTCAAAGTCGCAATATTCGCATTCTTTCGGCGTGATCTGGAAGTCACCGTTTTTCATGGCCCGCACCTTGTTGCAGACGCGGTTCAAAAAGTTATCATCGCCCAGGACGTCGCGCCCTCCCATGTCGGTGGCGAAGAAGCCGGTGAAGTCCTCCCCTTTTGCGGCGCTGAAGTCTTTCTGAAGGGGGTTCAGCTTGCGCAGCAGCCAGTAGAGCGCGTTGAAACTGTTGAACGTAACGCCTGACCCCTTCTCCATCTCACGGGCCGCAGCCAGAAGATAGACGGGCATCTGGAAGGAGGTATCCCCCATGGCTTCTTTCTTCAGGAGGTCCCGGTACTTCCTGCTGTTCCCGGCCATCTTGTAATCCACCACCCTGACCGTGCCGGAATCGGGCTCAATATCCACCCGGTCGATCTTCCCGAAAAGGAAAAGTCTGCTGCCCCGGCTATCTTCCACTTCAAGCGGGGTGAATTCCTGTTCAAAGGCTTGGGGGAGAAACCCCGCGTCGTCTTCCACTTCGATTTCCACCAGCCGTTCCAGGATGGGGAGGAGTTTCCCCTTTTCGCACTCCCAGAGAAGGGGCTCTCCCGTGTATTTATCCGCCTCCCATTGGACAAAGACCCGCGCTGCTTCCTCGCGTAGAATCGCCTTCGCAGCTTCAGCGTCCTGCAAAGGGAGCCTCCCCTCATTTTTCATCCGCTGGAAAAACGCCCGGAGAACCTCATGAACGAGGCTCCCTTCCTCCCTCGCCTCCAGCCCCATGACCGGTTTTTCCACGGGAAAGATTTTCAGAAGCCGTTTCAGGAAATAGCGGAAAGGACAGCAGCCGTACTCCTCCAGGATGGTGGGGGCAAAGCAGTTCCCTTCCGGTGACTCGAAAAACGCCTTCAGTTCCTCGATAATCTCCGCCGCTTTCAGGGTGCCGGTATAGGGCGTGGAAAGCGCGGAGCGGGGTGCCGGGTTTTCAGTGTTGAAAAACCTCTCCCTTTGCGCCTCAATTTCTGCGGTGGCTTCTATGCGCGCCAGTGGCTCCTGGAGGAGGTCCGGCAAATCAGTCGAGACGGCATAAAACTTCTTCAGTGCCAGGGAGTTCAGAAGCTCTTCCCGTTCCAGGCATTCTTCGAGTTCGGGCGTTATCCGGCTGACCGGTATCCGGGTTTCTTCCAGCTCGACCTTCGCGAGCAACTCATCCAGGAAAGGGGAGCGGATTGTTTCATTTCCCCGTCTGTCGGCATAGCTGTATGAAAGGGTAAGAGACTGCCCGGCGCACCCCACGGCCAGGTAGAAGAGGAGCGGTTCTTCTTCCCCTTTATCCGTTGCGGTGCGGAAGAGTTTTTTCCCTGCGGCCCGCTGGTAGAGGAGCTTGTCGCAGTCCTTGAACAGAGGATGACCTTCATGCCTCTTTGGGCAGACCCCTTCATTGAGGCCGCCGATGAAAACGTGCGGGAAGGTGAGGCCGCGGGCGTCGTGGAAGTTAAGTACCCAGACCCCCGAGCGTCTTTCACCGCTTAAGAACATTCCCTCCATTCCGCGCTTCACCAGTTCGACGAATGCGTCAGGGGCGAGCTTTTTCCCGGTAAACCCGAGGGTTGTGATATCCGTTTCCAGGTCGCGCAGCACCTGCTGAAAAAGGGTAATAGCCGAGGCGTCCCGCTTGAGCGCCCGTTGTTCGGAAACCTCGATCGCCGTTGCATGGATGCGGTATTTCTCGATAATGTGCGTAAGGAGTGCGATGAACTCTCCGACGGTCTTCTCCCCTTTAAACCGTCGCAGGTCATCCAGCAGGGGGGTCAGCGCCCTGAGCACCAGTTCTTCCTTTTCCCGGCTTTTTTCGCCTTTCTTCAGGGCGTCAATCCTCCTGCCGACCATCTTCTCCACCGTTCCCATCGTTTCGTCCATATACCTGGAAGCGACGAGAACCTCTTCTACCGCTTCGGGAGAAAGCCCGCCCATGGGAATGTCGAGGTACGAGGAGTTACAGAGGGCCAGAAGCTCCTCCCGGCCGAAACGGGATTGAATGACGGCAAAGGGGGCAAGGAAGGCGCGGACCAGTGACGAAGTAAAGAGTGGAGCGCCGCGGCGGTAGGAGACCGGGATGCCGAAGCGGCGGCAGACATCTTCAAGCATCGGGGCATAACCCCGCAGATCCCTGAACATTACCGAGATCGCGGCCGGGTCAACCCCTTCTTCCATCAAGCCCCTGATCCTGCGGCCGATCTCCTCGCATTCCCGGTAGGCGCCCGGTGCGGCCATAAGTGCCATCGGTGCCGGTGGTGCAATGACGTTTCTTTCCCCGTTATCGTCAAAGAGGACTTCCAGAATTGGGGTGAGGAAGGTCCCCGCCGGCTCCAGGAATTCCAGCTCCAGATGCAGATCGCTGTTATCCAGAGACTCCACGGCATCGGCGGTCTTTGCCGCATAGGCATAGAGAGATGCATGGTCGGGGTTATAGGGAAGTTCCAGGCAGACCGGAAGCCGGCGGGAAAGTTCCACGATCAGGGCAAGCTGTAGCGGGGTTACGTCGTAGATGGCGTGAATGTTCACGGCGGTGACGCCGTCGAACAGGGGAGGCAGATTTCCTCCCCGTTGCAGGTGGGCCAGTGCCGAGAGCCCCATGTCGTGGTGGTCCATAAGCCCTTGGCGGTCAAGAGTTTCGACATAAAGCGCATAGAGCGAAGCCAGTTCCGTGACTCTCTCATTCTGCGGCATAAGGCGCACGGTGTGCGAAAAGGCCTCCGACGTTATCCGCGCCTGCTTCAGTTCGCCGAAAAAGCTTTCCACCGTGCCGACAAAGCCGGGGAAAGCCCTGATGCGGGACAAGCGTCCCACACCGTCACGGTACCGTTCGTTCACGATCTCTTCCAGGAGGAGCTTCGCCCCGACGGCGGAGATTGGGCGCTTATCGTTCTCCGAGAACTTGAATATCTCCTCGCTGAGCCGCTTCAGGGTGAGGGCAATGGTGCCGAACAGGACCCCAGAATGCTGGAGGACCGTGCGGTTGAAGGACTCGACGGCGGCGGTGGAAGGAAATATGTGGAGGGTAGTGGGCATTGGCGACGATTATATACGACATGCCGTGTGCTGGCAATTACTGAGTTGTGCGATACAATTCTTTAATTGAGCTGGAATAGAACAGTTTTCATGGGAGGTCGGGGATGAAAATCTTTCTTGCGGGCGGCACCGGCTTTGTCGGCGGCCATTTGCGCAGGGCGCTCATCGAGAAGGGGCACGCCATAAGGCTCCTTGTCCACAAAAGGGGAGACGGTTTCGAGCACGGGGTGGAGCAGGCGGAGGGTGACGTGACAAGGCCCGAGACCTTTGCCGAAGCGGTCAGGGGGTGCGACGCGACCATCAACCTGGTGGGGATCATCAGGGAGTTTCCGGGCCGCGGGGTGACCTTTGAACGGCTCCATGTGGAGGCGACCGGAAATGTGGTCGATGCAGCCGTGAAGGGGGGCGTCAGGCGCCACCTGCAGATGTCGGCCCTGGGCACCCGGCCCGGCGCCACCTCGAAATATCACCAGACCAAGTTCCGCGCGGAAGAGTACGTGCGCGCCTCTAGCCTCGACTGGACCATCTTCCGCCCCTCGCTCATCTTCGGGCCGAAGGACGCGTTCGTCAACATGCTGGCGGGGTACGTAAGGAATTATCCGGCAGTGCCGGTCATAGGAGACGGGAAGTACCGTCTCCAGCCGATTTCCGCCGATGATGTGGCGCGCTGCTTTGTACTGGCCCTGGAGATGCCGGAGACCGTAGGGAAGACCTACGAGTTGTGCGGCAGCGACCGCCTTACTTACAACGAGATGCTCGACGCCATCGGGAGGGTGATCGGTAAGTCGCACGTGGCAAAGATCCACAATCCTTTAGGCATCATGAAGATGGTAGTGCCGTTCCTGCAGGGTTTTTCCTCCTTCCCCATCACCATGGATCAGATCCTCATGCTCGTGGAGGAAAATATCTGCGACGGGAAATGGCGGGAGACCTTCAAGTTCGAGCCGGAACGGTTCGAGTCGGGGATAGCAAAATACCTGCGGCCCTAAAGCCTGGCCGCAAATAAGGGATATCTTTTAACGTCCCCCTTTCGCAAAGGGGGATTCAGGGGGATTTGCATGCCATGAAGAGTTCGCCCATCAATTTACGCAATCTTTTGATCCTGATCCTCGTCACGCTGCTCTTTGCGTCGCAACCGATTCCGGTGGAAGGCGCCGAACCGGCGGCCGGCGAGAGGCGGCTTGAAAAGGCGACCTTTGCGGGTGGGTGCTTCTGGTGCATGGAGGAGCCGTTCGACAGGCTCCCCGGTGTGGTTTCGGTCACGGCAGGCTATGCGGGCGGACATAAAAAGAACCCCACCTACGAAGAGGTCTCGGCCGGGAAGACCGGCCATGCGGAGTCGGTCCAGGTCGTCTTCGACCCGGCAAAAACAAGCTACGAGAGGCTCCTGGACATCTTCTGGCGCAACATCGATCCGACGGTCAGGGACCGGCAGTTCTGCGACGTGGGGAACCAGTACCGCAGCGCCATCTTCTATCACAGCGAGGCACAGAGACAGTCGGCACTTAAATCGAAGGGGGCGCTGGAGCGGTCCAAGCCGTTCAAGGAGCCGATTGTCACCGAAATCACTCCCGCCGCCGAGTTTTATCCCGCCGAGGAGTACCACCAGCACTACTACAAGAAGAACCCGATCCGTTACAAGTTCTACCGCCAGGGGTGCGGCCGCGACAAGAGGCTCAAGGAGCTGTGGGGGAGCGCGGCGGGGCACTGAGGGTGGCTGTTCACTATCAATGGATGTAAATTTATAAGCCGTCCTTGTCTGATTCTTTTTTCAGATGGGGGCGGCTTTCTTGGTTGGGCGTGTCAGGGAAATCCTGGTTGAAATGGGGGCAGTTCGGGTGTATTGCTACAGTTTCCATCCGGAAACGGTCTTTTTCCGTCCTGGGTGCGGCGTACCGATGTACGCCTCCGCGCAATCCCTTGATTTCCTTGCCAGAACGAAAAAATCCTCGTTTCCAAATTGGAAACCAATAGTTTCTCATCCAGAGTTTCCGGATGGAAACTAAATATATTAAAAGAAACCTAATGGAATGCGACTTATTTTGTCGCAACCTTTTGATAAAATTTTTACATTGTTTTTTCCGGAGGATGGGGGATGAACGGCAAAGCGTTGATCACACATGTTGCCGAGGATGGGCGGGTGCACGGGCTGGAGGAGCACCTGCGGGGGACTGTTGAGAGGGCGGGAAATGAGCGGGAGGATAGGTTGATGCAGGCAAGACGCCACGTGGTGGTGGATGTGGAGACGACCGGCATGTCGGTGGCTAGGGGCGGGCGGGTTATCGAGGTCGGCGCGGTGGTGATAGAGGAAGGGCGCATCGTGGCGGAGCTGGGTACTCTGATCGAAGTTGACGCCCCCATCGCTGCCGGGGCATACCGGGTCCACGGCAGCTCGCCGGACATGCTGCTTGGCAAGCCGACCCCTGCCGAGGTCTGGCCCCGGTTCCTGGAATTCGTCGCCGACGCGCCGCTGGTCGCCCACAACGCCAGCTTCGACAGCACCTTCATTCGTCATGAATTGGCCCGGCTGGGGAAGCGGTTCTCGAACCGCTGGCACTGCACCGTGAGTCGCAGTCGTCAGGCATTGCCGCACTTGCCCAATCACCGGCTGGAGACCGTCTACCGCCATCTGTTCGGTTCGCTCCCGGGCGGGGCGCAGACCCACCGGGCGCTTGACGATGCGCGGCTGACGGCGCGGGTGTGGGTGGCGATAGAGGAGGGGATTGAATGAAATACAATCCGGAAATTCACCGCCGTCGGTCTATACGCCTGAAGGGATATGATTATTCCATTGCCGGCGCCTATTTCGTCACGATTCGTGTACATGTAGGGGCGGGGTTGCCCCGCCCGGAATGCCTGTTCGGTGAGATCGTGGAAGAGTCTGTCCGGCTGAACCCGGCAGGTGATATCGTCCAGGCCGTATGGGAGGGGTTGCCGGAACATTACCCGCACGTCGTGTTGGATGCATTCGTCATCATGCCTAACCATGTGCACGGTATCGTCGCAATTGTAGGGGCTGGGTCACCCCGCCCGATTTCGCCGGATAACCAAAATCAGGGCGGAGAAACCCAGGGCGGGGAAACCCCGCCCCTACGGAAACCGACCCTTGGCCAGATCGTCGGTTATTTCAAATACCAAACGACGAAACAGATCAACCAGATGCGCGACAATCCCGGCGTTCCCGTCTGGCAGCGCAATTATTATGAGCGGGTGATCCGCAATGAAAACGAATTAACCGGCATCCGGGAATACATTCAATGCAACCCCAAGAGATGGGAGGAAGACGAGGAAAACCCCGATTTTGCGTAGGGGCGGCCCCGTGTGGCCGCCCAGGTTCAGAAGGGTCATGTAGGGGCGGCCCCGCGTGGCCGCCCGCCTTACGGCAGGGGCATATAAGAGGAGAAATTGCTGAAAAAAACAACATCAGAACGACTTATTATGTCGCAAGTCTGGGATATATTTTTCGGGAAAATCAGCTCCCCCTTCGGCACCTGTCCGCCGTACGACTTTGGCAGGCGGGAAGGGGGAATCTGGGGGAGTGATGGAGGGGTATTGGGAGGTATTGGGGGAAGGGGGAGAAGGAGGATGTATGAACAACGAGCAACCGATTGCCCATGTGGCGGAGGATGGGCGGGTGCACGGGCTGGAGGAGCGCCTGCGCGGGACAGCGGAGCGAGCGGCGGGGGTTGCCCCCATATTCGGGTGTGCCGGGTGGGGCAGGCTGGCGGGGGCGTGGCATGAGGAGGTTGGGTTATGACGGAATATTTTGCTCATTCAGAAAATGATAATAATGAAAAACATCTTTTATCAAAACACCTGCATGAAACCGCGCAACTTGCGGAATCATTTGCATGCAAAGAAAACTACAAACCAATTTTCAAGATGACGGGTCTCTTGCATGACTTTGGCAAGTATCAGCCAGCATTTCAGAGCTACCTCATAAACGGCGGAAGACGTGGCAGCGTTCCTCATGCTTCGTGGGGCGCCGGATATGCGAGAATTCATAAGATACTTGAGGCTTCGATTGCGATTGACGGCCATCATAAGGGGCTACCAGATAATTCGGCATGGAAGAGCGATACTGAGTCTTATAAACGTGGTGAAGTATCCGATTTTGAAGGCATAGTGAAATGTTTTTTATGTGATACAAGAGTCAATGAGGCTGAAATCAAGCCATCGGAAGCGATATCCTTTGCTGAACCCTTTCAGCGGGAAATATTTACCAGATACCTATTCAGCGCATTGACCGACAGCGACTGGCTTTCAACTGAAGAGCATTTTGAGCCGGAAAAATCCGCAATGCGTCCAGAGCGTGAATTGCCGATTGACCTGATGATTGACAAATTGGAGATGGAGTTTTTAAAAAAATCCAAAGAAGGCGAAATCAACCAGTTACGCAACATGGCACGAGATCAGGCTGTCAACAAGGCTTCACTGTCGTCTGGCTTTTACTCGCTGGCGCTTCCAACTGGTATGGGGAAAACGCTGACATCGTTAGCGTGGGCCTTACGCCACGCAAAGCAAAATGGATTAAAACGAATCATAATCGTCCTTCCGTATATCAACATTATTGACCAAACCGCACAAGATCTGAAAAGAATTCTTGGGGAAGAATGGGTTCTTGAGCATCATTCCTCTTACAACGAAGGGAAAAAAGATGGTGGAGATAAAAAAGAGGATCTGACACTAGAGCAAATACGAAAGCAACTGGCTTGCGAGAACTGGGATTATCCCATTATTGTGACGACCACGGTGCAATTTTTTGAATCGCTGTTCAGCAACAAACCATCCAAATGCCGCAAGGTTCACAATATCGCTGAATCGGTTGTCATCTTTGATGAGGTTCAGTCACTCCCCAAGGAAGTGATAGTGTCAACCTTACAAATGCTCATGGATGTTCAGGCAGTTATGAGGTCATCGTTTCTGTTCTGCACTGCCACTCAGCCTGCCTTTGAAAAAAGACCAAGGTTTGACGGCATAAATTCTATCTGCCCATTGATCGCGGAACCGGGGGTTCTTTATGACAAGACGAGGCGTGTTGAATACCACCTGTTGGAAGATTTGGCTCCCGTGGATTACGGCAGATTATCAGAGGTGGTAGTTGAGAATGATGATTCAACTCTCGTCATTTTTAATACAAAGAAGGCTGCTCTTGAGTTTCACAATGCCATGAAAGCCCTTGGCAATTGGGAGCACAGATACCATTTGTCAACGTCGATGTGTCCAGCCCATCGCAAAGAGGTAGTCAAAAAAATCAGGGCTGATCTGGCGGAAAAGAAGAAAATTCTGGCTGTTTCCACTCAACTTATTGAAGCAGGCGTTGATTTTGACTTTCCTGTGCTGTTTCGAGCAATGGCACCGCTGGAGGCGGTTATACAAGCTGCCGGACGCTGCAATCGCGAGGGCAATCTGATCGGTTACGGCAAGGTGTTTTTGTTCAAATTGCAGGATGGTGGGATGCCGGACAAGACATATGCAGCCTGCGCCGGGTACGCGGAAGAGTTGATCAAGGCCGATATAAACCAGCTCTACAGGCATGATGTATTCGAAAAATATTATGCTGATGTTGTGGATCTTTATGTCGAACCTGACAAATACGGAATAAACAACGCCCGCAAGGAGTTCAATTTTGAAATAGTGAACGACATCTATCACATCATAAAAGACGGCTCAGAAGGGATTTTTATATACAACTACAACGAAGAAAGCAGGCAATTGCTGCATTCGTTGCAATATAAGGAGTTTTTGTCGCGGGATGATTACCGCAACATGCAGCCCTACACGGTGCAGGTCTACGAAAACTTCATTTTCCGGAACAGGGAAGATATCAAGATCATGCCGCAAGGCTTCAAGGTTTGGTATGGCAATTACGATCCGGCTACGGGCGTTTCCGTAGCCCCGATGGAGGCAGATAACTATGTGGTATGAAACAGGAGGCACAGATGCTCGATGACCGAATAGTGCGAGTAAAGGTGAAAGGAGATTTTGCCTGTTTTACCAGGCCGGATCTGAAGGTGGAACGGATGTCGTATCCGTGCATGACTCCGTCGGCAGCGCGGGGAATACTTGATTCTATACTTTGGAAGCCGGAATTTCAGTGGTATGTCAGGCGAATTATCGTTCTGAATCAGGTTCGTTTCACGACGATCAAACGCAACGAAATCAACTCCAAACAGGGGCGTAATCCGATTATCATCGAAGAAAAGCGCGCCCAGCGCAACAGTGTGATCTTGCGGGATGTGGCGTACATCATTGAGGCATCCATCTTTATGCCGCAACCATTGAGCAAGTCGGCGTTTGAAAAGTATGTAGGAATGGCAGAGGGAAGAGAGGGAATTTTCCCACGCAGGGTTAAGAAAGGGCAGTGCTGGCGCAGGCCGTACCTGGGAACGCGCGAGTTTTCGGCAGAGTTTATGAAACCGGATGAAACTGAACAACCGATTCAGGAAACGATCCCCATCGGCAGTATGTTGTTCGATATTTTTTATGATGCGAACGGCAAGCCGGAACCACTGTTTTTTCATGATGTGGCGATACGAAACGGTGTCTTGGATTGTGAAGTTCCCGAGAATGAGCAGATGATGCGCTCTACACATATTCAACCGCCGATAGATAGTGAAGTATCCTCCTTGGTCTATGAGTTTAACCAGCGGGAAGAAGAGGAGGCGGTACTATGATCAGGGAGCTGAGTCAATTGGGGAAAACTCTGCGTGCAGGGAAGGATGAAAATGCGTGGGTTCATGATGCGTTAAAGGAAGAGTTGATTTCAATGGAGTTGGTTGTCAGCCAGGATGGATGCTTTCAGCAACTTCTGTTTATTGACGATAAACTGACGCCTGCGGAGGCGATTACTGCAAAAAAAGGAAAAGCGCGGTTGTTGCTCGATAAACCGGAAGAAGTCCTTTGTTATGGCGGTGATCCTTCCAAGAAGAAACATCAATTATACCTGGACAAAATCGCTGACTATCAGCAGTTGCAGGAGCTAGCCCCGATTATTGCCTTTTACCATCATAATAAAGCAATTGGTCTCGATAAGGCATTAGAACAGTTTGAATCAATTGCTGCAACTGATGACAAGAAGATCAAGAAAAAGATCATCGGCAATATCGGATTCAGGGTACAGGCTGAAGCGGTTCGTATTCATGAAAAACCTGAAGTTCTCAATGCGATCATTTCAAAGTATGAATCGTTTCAACAGGAACAGTTATCCGGGGCAACAAGGCCGTGCTCTGTATGCGGTAAGACCGATTTTCCAGTTGAGGACATTCCCCATGGGATGATCAAGAAAGTTCCTGATGGACAGACTGCTGGCTGCGCACTTGTCTCATACAACGAAAATGCCTTTGAATCATATGAGTTGAAAGGCAACAGAAACTCATCGGTCTGCACCAATTGCGCAAAAACATATGTGGAAGGGCTAAACTGGCTTCTGTCGTCTGGTAACGAAATTCCTGTCACGGACAAAAAGGGAAAAACAAAGCCCCAATTTCGTTATACCAACCGTAGAAACTTCGGTTCTGATACCGCGATGGTCTTCTGGACCCGCAACAATCAAGCGTTGGATGAAATGGACCTGTTAGAAGTGCCGTCTGCCGCAGACGTGGCAAAGATGATTGAGTCATTGGCTTCAGGAAAGGAAAAAGACGCTCGTTATCTTGAACCAGAACGTTTTTACTCCTGCACCCTCTCAGGCGCAGCCGCACGGATAGCGGTACGGGACTGGATTGAAACCAGCCTTGGTGATTTCAGGACATCTATTGCTCTTTGGTTCAGGGATGTCGCCATAGACAAATATGATTTTGACCAGAAGAAGGTACTCACGAATTACGCCCCATTGTACTATCTGGCAAGAAGCTGTCAGAGACAGAGGATAAAAAGCGATGGCAGCTATGAGTATGACAAAGATGATACTGCAACAGCTAGGGTTGCAGCTTCTCTCTGGAAAGCAGCATTACAGAACTCCACAATTCCACTTTGGATTTTAACAAAGGCCCTGCAGCGTTCCCGCTTAGATGTTACCGCAGAGCGGGCTGCCCTCATCAAACTCATATTGAATCGAAACAACAAGGGAGGTGGTTTTATGATTACGGAGAACACGGTACAAGGAGACAGGCCGATTGCCTACGTTTGCGGACAGATTTTCGCAAAGCTGGAGAGCATTCAGTATGCGGCATTGGGAGACAGGAATGCCGGCATACGGGAGAAGTATTTTACCTATGCCATGACTTCACCGGCAGCGGCTTTTGGTAGGTTGTTCAACCTGCATTCAAAACACTTTACCAAGCTGAAAAGCGAAAAACCTGGGCTGGCAGTCTCTCTGGATAAGGAGCTTCAGGAGTTGTGCAAGGACGTTGATATTCAGAAATTTCCGCAGTTGTTTTTACTGGAAGAGCAAGGCCAATTTGCCATCGGATACTACCACCAGAAACAGGCACAGTTTGCAGGAATAAACCACAAATAAAGGAGAATCAACAATGAGCGAAGCAATCAAGAATCGGTATGACTTTGTGTTTCTGTTTGACGTAAAAGACGGCAACCCCAACGGCGATCCGGATCAGGTCAACCTCCCCAGAGCGGATGCCGAGGACCAGCGTGGTCTGGTTACTGATGTCTGCATCAAGAGGAAGGTCAGGAATTATGTGATGTTGGAAAAGGAGTTAAAGGCCCCTTTTGACATTTTCATTAGACAGGAACAGGTTTTGAACAGAGTGATTGATTCCGCTGCCGGAGATACTATTCGCAACAGGCAAGAAAACCTTGCTGAAAAATATTTTGATATCAGAACATTTGGTGCAGTCCTCTCAACAGGCGAAAAGGGGGCTGGCACTGTAAGGGGGCCTGTTCAATTTACATTTTCCCGCTCCGAAGATCGCATATTTCAAGCAGAACATTCCATTACACGTTGTGCCGTAACAACTGAAGAAGATGCGAAGAAGCAGGAGAGCAGGGAGTACGCTTCAACATTCGGAAGAAAGACAACAGTTCCGTATGCTCTCTATAGAATGCATGGATTTGTTTCGGCCATTGATGCCGCAAAGACCAAGTTTTCCGAGGAGGATCTTAAGCTGCTTTGGAAATCATTGATAAATGCTTTTGAGCACGACCGTGCAGCTGCAAGGGGAGAGATGAATCCACGGAAACTGGCCATCTTTAAACACACCGGACATTTGGGCAATGAGCTTTCTGGGCGGCTGTTTGATCGAGTGACAGTGACGAAAAACTCGGAATTACCTCGAAGTAAGGATGATTACACCATTAGCGTTGACAAGAGCAATCTGCCAACCGGCATTGAAGTCAAAGTGTGGCCGGAAGAGGCGGTATATTGAACATTGTTGGGCGGCTACGCAGGTCCGCCCCTACGAACAACCAAAATCCAGGGCGCGGCAAGCAGCGCCCCTACAAGGACCGCGCTATGGACACCAACGACCCCATCATGATCTCCGCCCTGGAGCACTACAGCTACAAGCACTACAGCTACTGCCCGCGCCAGTACGCACTGATCCATGTGGAGCAGACTTTCCGCGAAAACCTCTACACCATGCGCGGCCGGGATGTGAATGAAAACGTGGACATGGAATCGTCCCACGAGCATTCCGGGAGGTTGTTCGAGCGTGTGACTGTGGCGAAAAACGCCGAACTGCCGCGAAATAATGATGATTATAAAATTGATGTCAATAAGGACAATCTGCCATCAGGCATTGAAGTTAAGATGTGGCCGGAAGAGGCTGTATTCTGAAACTTTCTCAGGAGCCATCCATGACCACCAGAAAGAAACCCACACATAACCCGCCCGAAACCGGTTACGACTCCATGCTCTCCTCTGTGGTCGGCCTGCTGGAGGAGGCCCGCCGGGCCTACTCGCGGGCGGTGAACACGATCATGACCGCCACCTATTGGGAAGTCGGGCGGCGGATCATTGAGTTCGAGCAAAGGGGAAAGCGACGGGCGGAATACGGCGCGTCATTGCTGAAACGTCTATCCGCAGACCTGACAATGAGATTTGGGAAAGGCTTTTCGGAGAGGAACCTCGAACAGATGCGCCTGTTTTATCTGGGGTGGCCAATTTCGCAGACGGTTTCTGCGAAATCTGACAACCAGATATCGCAGACGGTTTCTGCGCAATTCGAGGGCCAAATTATCCAGATGTCGTCTGGACAATTCTCTTTGAGTGAGACCACCGCCCGATTCCCGCTGTACTGGTCCCACTATGTCCGGCTCATTTCAGTGAAGAATCCCGATGCCCGTGCCTTTTACGAGGCCGAAGATCTTCGCTGTGGCTGGAACCTGCAGCAACTTGACCGCCAGATATCCACCCTCTTCTACGAGCGAACTGCCCTTTCCCGCAACAAGGCGGCCATGCTGCAGAAAGGGGATAAGCCGCGGTCGGAGGATGCCGCAACGGCGGAAGATGAGATTAAGGACCCTTTTGTGCTGGAGTTCCTGGGGCTGAAGGACGAGTACTCCGAAAGCGACCTTGAAGAGGCGCTCATCCTGCATCTGGAGCATTTCCTGCTAGAGCTGGGGAGCGACTTTACCTTTGTGGGACGGCAACGCCGCCTGCGAATCGGCGACTCCTGGTACCGGGTCGATCTGGTTTTCTTCCACCGCCGCCTGCGTTGCCTGGTTCTCATTGACTTGAAGCTTGACAAGTTCACCCATGCCGATGCCGGCCAGATGCACATGTACCTGAACTATGCGCGTGAACATTGGACCCATGAGAGCGAAAACCCGCCGGTGGGGCTGATTCTCTGCGCCGAGAAGGATCACGCACTTGCGAGGTACGCACTGGAGGGGTTGCCGAACAAGGTTATGGCGGCGGAATACAAAACCGTCCTGCCCGACGAAAAGGCCCTGGTGGCCGAGATCGACAAGACCCGCAAGTTACTGGAAGAACGAAAGAGGCTTGCTGGGGGGGGATGATGCCGCTGGTGATAACTGCCGAGGAATCTTCGGCAGTTCATGGAGGGATTTGTCCCACGCTCAGTTGTTGCAAAATTTGCAACAGCTCAACCAAAAGGAGCTTTGTTTTGAATACTCCTGAATCCGACCCCATCATGATCTCCGCCCTGGAGCACTACAGTTACTGCCCGCGCCAGTGCGCCCTGATCCATGTGGAGCAGACGTTTCACGAAAACCTTTACACCATGCGCGGGCGGGACGTTCACGAGAACGTGGACGTGGAATCGTCTCATGAGCTTGCCGGAGTGCGCTATGAGCGTGCTTTGCCGATCTGGTCGAACCGATTGAATCTGGTCGGACCGATTGAATCTGGTCGGCAAGGCCGACATGGTGGAGTTCCACGGCGATCTTCCCTATCCGGTTGAATACAAATCGGGCCGTCATCGGGCCGGGCACCACGAGGTGTTGCAGCTCCTGGCCCAGGCGGTCTGTCTGGAGGAGATGTTCAATGTGAAGGTGGAGAAGGGGGCGCTTTACTGGCACGGCTCGCGGGAACGCAAGGAGATTGCCTTTACCGAGGCCATGCGCCTGCATTTGGGGGAGGTGGTCGGCGCCGTACATGAAATGATTGCCAGCAATCATGTCCCCCCGCCGGTGAACGATAAGCGCTGCAAGGATTGTTCGCTGAAGGAGTCGTGCCTGCCGCACGTGGTGGGGGAGAAGGGGAGGAGCCGCAAGGCAGAAAAGGCTTTGTTTGAGAGTTCATAGAGTTTAAGGAGTTCATGGAGTTGGGGGGGGGAAGTATGGCTAAGATAGAGCGGTTTGAGGACATTCAGGCGTGGCAAAAGGCCCGGGAGTTGGTTAAGGAAGTTTATGCCGTGAGCAATTCCGGTTTGTTCGCGAAAGACTTCAGTCTGCGCGATCAGATTCGACGGGCTGCGGTTTCGATTATGCTCAATATCGCTGAAGGCTTTGCCAGAAAAACGAGCCGGGAATTTTGCCAATTTCTAGTAATTGCACACGGTTCGGCTGCAGAGGTTCAGGCCGCGCTTTATGTTGCTCTTGATCAAAGTTACATAATAAAGGAGCAGTTTGAAAGACTTTATAAAATAACAGATGAAACGTCTAAGATGATAATGGGGTTTTCGAGTTATTTGAATAAGTTAAAGAGTTGTTAGAGTTTGTGGAGTTTGTGGAGTTTGTGGAGTTTTGAGATACTTCCGAGACTCCCAAAACTCTAAGAACTCCTCAACTCCAAAAACTAAAAAGGAATCGCCATGAAGCAACTCCTCAACACGCTCTACGTCATGACCCAAGGGGCCTATGTCTGTCTCGACCACGAGACGGTAAAGGTCGAGGTGGACGGCAAAGTGCAGATGCAGGTGCCGCTGCACCACCTTGGGGCGATTGTCACCATGGGAAACGTCATGCTGAGCCCGTTCATCATGGGGCGCTGCGCGGACGACGGCCGGGCGGTGGTTATCCTGGACTGGAACGGCCGTTTCAAATGCCGGATCGTGGGAAAGACCACCGGCAATGTCCTGCTGCGCCAGGCCCAGTATGAGGCGGTGCGGGACAAGGAGCGGGCGGCGGCCATAGCAAGGAACATCGTGGCCGGCAAGGTGAAGAACTCCCGCCAGATCCTGTTGCGCGGGGCGCGGGAGACAGGGGACCAGGATGAAATCGCCTCGCTGAAGAAGGCCGCCGACGTGCTTGCAGATGCCCTGTTCCACCTGAAAGAGAGCAACGACATCGACCATGTGCGGGGGCTTGAGGGAGAGTCGGCCAACGCCTATTTCCACGTGTTTGACCGGATGGTGAAAGAGGAGGACCGGTCGACCTTCACCATGAGGGGACGGAGCCGCAGGCCACCATTGGATCCGATCAACGGGCTTTTGTCGTTTCTATATACGCTCCTTCTCAACGACTGCATTACGGCGGTGGAAGGGGTGGGGCTCGATTCGCAGATGGGCTTCCTCCATGCGCTTCGTCCGGGGAGACCGTCCTTGGGACTCGATATGATGGAGGAGTTTCGCTCCGTCCTCGCCGACCGTCTCGCTTTGACTCTCATCAACCGCAAACAGATAACTGGCAAGAGTTTCGAGGTACGGCCAGGCGGCGCGACTTATCTGAATGATGCCGGGCGCAAGGAAGTGGTGGTTGCCTATCAGAAGCGGAAACAGGATGAGTTCCACCATCCGATACTTGACGAGAAGGTCCCGTTCGGTCTTCTTCCCCATGTCCAGGCGCGGCTGCTTGCCAGGCATCTGCGGGGTGATTTGGAGGCGTACACACCGGTCTTGTATTCATAACAACATCCCCTCTACATCAGGTAGAGGGACGAGGAGGGGATTGGTTATGTGGGTTGTCGTTGCGTATGATGTGTGCACCGATACCAAGCCCGGCAGGAGAAGGCTTAGAAGGGTGGCACAGGTGTGCAAGAACTATGGCCAGCGGGTACAGAAATCGGTCTTCGAGTGCCAGGTGAATGAGATGAACTTTGAAGAGTTGCGGAGAAAGCTGTTGAAGGAGATAGACAAGGAAGAGGATAACCTGCGTATGTACCGGTTGACGGAGCCGAGGGACAATCATGTGGAAACGTATGGTGTAAGCCGGACGATCTTCTTTGATGAGCCCCTTATCGTCTGACGCGAAAGGGGTGTAACAGTGGAAATACCGGGGTGTTCGCGGAGCATGAAAGGAATCGATTTTCAAGGTGTTTGAGGAGGTAAAGGGAGAGCTGTGCAGCTTTGCTCAGGCAATTTAAGCCCGGTTCGCAAAAACGGGCCAGTAACTTGTTGGAAACTGTACCCTTTAGTGGGGGACAGTAGCGCCCGTCTGCAAAGGCGGGCGAGGATTGAAACTTTGAATGCCTTGCAGATGCGCGGGGTGTAAAGCGTAGCGCCCGTCTGCAAAGGCGGGCGAGGATTGAAACCGCCGGTGATGTATTTACTGAGGCCGACCCCGGTGTAGCGCCCGTCTGCAAAGGCGGGCGAGGATTGAAACATCCCGGGGAGAGAAACCGCCTCGCCGTCCTGGATGGTAGCGCCCGTCTGCAAAGGCGGGCGAGGATTGAAACGCGCGCCGGTAGCTTTTCTTTGCCGTTTGTGCCGTGTAGCGCCCGTCTGCAAAGGCGGGCGAGGATTGAAACGCCGTCCTGACATCCCTGGAGTCCCTTTCCCGGTGTAGCGCCCGTCTGCAAAGGCGGGCGAGGATTGAAACTGGGGCGTTGCCAACATCGGCTGGGTGGTCCGGTGTAGCGCCCGTCTGCAAAGGCGGGCGAGGATTGAAACCCGAATCCCGGATTCCCGAGGTATAAAATGCAGCAGTAGCGCCCGTCTGCAAAGGCGGGCGAGGATTGAAACGGCCATCCTTGCAACTCATAGGTGACATTCCCTGGTAGCGCCCGTCTGCAAAGGCGGGCGAGGATTGAAACATCGTAGAGGACACCGAAAATTATACCCAGATCGCGTAGCGCCCGTCTGCAAAGGCGGGCGAGGATTGAAACACACTGGCAGCGTCATATACGGGCATGGTTTACCGTAGCGCCCGTCTGCAAAGGCGGGCGAGGATTGAAACCCGGCTGGAGTGCATGACTCCCGGAGTGGCCGCGGGTAGCGCCCGTCTGCAAAGGCGGGCGAGGATTGAAACATACTGAGTTGTCTGAAAAAATCGGATAGTTGAAAATGGAGGCCCCGTACGGGAAAATGCGTCTTACTGACAGAGAGGGGATTGGGATCGGAAAGACTTAAACTTGAAGTGGCGGTTCCAATTCACTTTCAGAGCTGATCGGGCCACATGCGGGAGGTGTGATAAAGGCGCGTCTCCCATTCCTGCTTGATCTCTTCGTGGGCAGTCATGTGACCGGAATCCGCCTCGCGCAACGCCTCCTTGACCCCCTGAATCTGCCACTCTTCAACGGAGAGCATCTCCTCGACGGCGGACGAGACGAGGGATGACCTACTCCTGTGGGTGGCCTTGGCGAGACGGTCCAGACGGGTTTTGACCGGTTCCGGCAGTTTGACGGTTATTGATGCGCTTTTCATCGTGCGCTCCTTTGATGCGGTTCGAGCCATTTGGCCATCTTCTTATCGAACTCTTTCCCCGAAAGCGTCCGTCCGGCAGCGATCTCGTTGAGACCGCGGTCGATCTTCTGGCGGACGTAGATGTGATACTGGATATCGTCCAGGGTGGCGTCGTCCGGCAGTTGGTCCAAAAGATTCCGAACCTCTTCTTTGGCGGGAATCATGTGATATCTCCTCTTGTTGCGTACCTCGTGGGACGAGTTGATATTAGCAGAAAGAGGCCTATTTTCCAACTCTTTGAATTTCCGATGCATTGAAAATCTCGAAGGGGTCTGGATGACATTGAATTCGAGGGACATCCTTATTCAATTCACCAATACCACCACCCTTTCCAGGGAGTGCAAGTTGTACCTGCTCTTGGAGAAATCAGTTGTCAATATGTTTTGCCTCCGGCTGAGGCAAAATCATATACCGGGTGCGGCAAGCAATGCCCCTACCGTAAAAACAGGGCGATCACAAGGAATCGCCCCTACGAATGCGGCGGCATGAATGAAGGGAGGGACAATTTGTCCCCCCCTTGAATTGATCGCTCCTGACGGAATGTTTACTTCCGATATGCCTTGTCATGCTGGATATGGAGAGTGACCAACACGATGGTCGGACCTTTGATCAGGCAGGTGATGGCGCGGGCGCTGCCGGTGACGCGGAGGGAGTAAAGCTGCTCGCCGGTAGTCGGTTCGATCATGCCGTGGAGCTTCTCGAAGTTCAGGCCCTGATGGTTCCATAGCTGTTGCAGCGTAATGGATTGCACCAGTGTAAGCATCTTCGCGGCTGCCTTGCGCACCGGCAATTCGGCTGCCATGACCGCTTCATCGAAGGCCGGCCGGATCTCAATCTTCACCGGCCCACCTCTTGGCAACGGCGGCGGCCTGTTTGGCGGATTTGACTTCGATCGAGGGACGAAGGTCGGTCAGGGAGGCGGTAATGGCTTCCTT
Organism: Geobacteraceae bacterium; assembly: GCA_009773645.1. GTDB lineage: Bacteria > Desulfobacterota > Desulfuromonadia > Geobacterales > Geobacteraceae > WSYB01. The sequence goes on along the minus strand of WSYB01000014.1, from coordinate 8,125 downwards.
GGTTTCGGTCGTCCAGGCCCAGAGCTGGTGACGGGGAATGGGCTCCACCGGAATAAGGATGATCCGCCCATCTTCCAGCACTTCGAGGTCAAGGGCATCGCCGGGCTTAATGCCTAGTATCGGGGGGAGAGTGACCCGTCTCCTGGAATCTGTCTGCACTAACATATGTTTGCACCTCCTGCACCAAAGATAGCAAGATTGGACATTTTCGGCAATACCCATTCTTTACGTTTTAACAAAAGAAAGACTTTTACGTGAGGCGACCATGGCCGAATCGATCCTCCCTGGAGACAACCCATGAAGAAAAGAATACAAATCCCAGCATTCCAATTTCACGATCAGTTCTTGTGCAGCGGACCAATCTTCAGATGCACTGTTGCGCCAATGGGCAATCTGTTTGCCGATATCGATCATATACGAACCTTCTAGCACAAAGCAAAGGGCGTCGCAAGGCAAATCAAAGGGTATCCTCACATCATTCCCTGGGCCGTGAAACTCAGGAACGTGCCGTCGCCGATGATGATGTGGTCGAGCACCTTGACCCCCATGATGTCCCCCGCTTCCTTGAGCCGGCGGGTGATCTCGATGTCCTCGCGGGAAGGTGTCGGATCGCCCGTGGGGTGGTTGTGGACCAGGATGATGGCGGCGGCCGATTCGCGGACCGCCGGACTGAAGACTTCCCGCGGGTGGACGATGCTCTGGTTCAGCGACCCTTCGGAGATCTGCACCCTCTTGATGATCCGGTTCTTGCCGTCCAGGAGGAGGGCGAGGAAATGCTCCTTGCGGCGGTCCCGGAACTCGTGGTGAAAATGCTCGAAGACCTGGGCGGGGGCGGTAGACCGTTCGAGGCTTTCAAAGCGTCTGGCCTGGAAGCGGTTGGCCAGTTCCATGGCGGCCTTTATGGACGCAGCCTTGGCCGGGCCGGTCCCCTTTATCCGGCAGACTTCGGCAACGGTGGCTCCCGCAAGGGTGCGCAGGTCGCCGAACTCCTGCAAAAGAGTCCGTCCCAGGTCGATGGCGCTCTGCTTCCCGGCGGCGTCGCCGGTGCGCAGGATGAGCGCCAGGAGTTCCGCGTCGGTCAGCGCTTCGGCTCCCCTCTTAAGGAGCTTTTCCCGCGGGCGCTCGTCCTCCGGCCAGTTCTTGATCCCTCCCATCATTGTTTTCCTCCCCTGTTTACAAAAATTCATCCTAAAAACGGCAATTGGACACGGATTAACACGGAAAAAGCGGATTAAAACTGATAATTCAAGGACAAAAAGCGGGTTACCTTTTGGATTAATGCTCTCAGTGGTTTAAATCCGTGAAAATCCGTATAAATCAGATTCGATCCGTGTTCTAAATGCTTTTTCCAGGTTCATCGATTTACAAAGTCTGGGAAAAATCCTTCAACCTGAGAAAACATTTAGCCACGAATTTTCACGAATTAGCACGAATATTCAAAGCGGGCGTGAGCAAAAGGGTTTAAGTGGCTTTTCGACTTTTTACGAAAGAACTGAAGCTCTTTCCGTATCGATTGGCAGGGGGAGGGGAGGGGGAGGTCAGACGACGAACAGGTAGACGAGCACGCCTCCGCCGGCCAGGAGCCTGTACCAGACAAAGGGGTAGAGGGAGCTTTTCTGGACGAACTTCAGCAGGAATGCGACGCTCAGGTATCCGAAGACGGCGGAGGTAAAGACCCCGATCAAAAGGGCTTCCATCTCTCCGGCCGGGACCCCGTGCGTCACCAGATGACCCACCTTCAAAAGCGCCGCCCCTGCCACGATCGGGAGGGAGAGGAGGAAAGAATATCGGGCCGCTGTTTCCCGGTTGAAGCCCATGAGGAGGGCTGCGGTGATGGTGACGCCGGAGCGTGAAACTCCTGGGATGAGGGCAAGGCACTGGGCCAGGCCGATAATAAGGGCGGATCTGAGGGTGATGCGGTCCATTTTCCAGTGCTTGGCGCCGATGGTGTCGCTTAAGGCCAGCAGCAGGCCGAAGACAATGAGGAAGAGGGCGATAAGGAGCGGGCTTTTGCGGAATATCTCCTCGATGGGGGCTTCCAGGGTTTTGCCGGCAATGGCCGCCGGAATGGTGCCGATAATGATGTAGAAGGGGAGGCGGTTCGCCGGGGTATGAAGCCCCTTGCCGGCCAGGGCGCTGAAAAAGTTGAGGGCCAGTTCAATGATGTCCCGCCAGAAATAGAGACAGAGTGCGATCAGGGTTCCCAGGTGCAGGGCAACGTCAAAGGTGATCCCCGACTCGGGCCAGCGGAAAAGCCGGGGGATGATGATGAGATGGGCGGAGCTGCTGATGGGAAGAACCTCGGTCAGGCCTTGAAGAGCGCCGAGAATTGCTGCATGTAGAGGTTCCATGAATGCCGTCTCCCAGAAGAATTCAAACCGATGCAAGATATGTGAAGCATGGAGAAAAATCAAGTTAAAATCGGCTAAGTCCGGGCATTGTAATACGTTCGTAACATTTCTCTGGGAAGATCGGCAAATTTATGATATCTCTTACCAGTTTTGATGGATATCACGGGCTTGAGCCTGACGGCCCTTGGAGGCAGCAATGTTCGGACTGATTCCCAAAGACGTGAAGTTTTTTGCCATGTTCAAGGATATGACGAGGAATATCATCGAAGGTGCGGAGCTTTTGAAGGATATGCTCGACAACTTTGAAGACCCGGCAACCAGCCAGCGCAAGATCAAGGATGTGGAGCACAAGGGGGACGCGCTTACCCATGAGATCATAAGGACGCTGAACAAGAGCTTTGTCACCCCCCTGGACAGGGAGGACATCTATGCCCTTTCTTCAGCCCTGGACGATATCCTCGACCTGATCGACGCCTCGTCCCAGCGTGTTGTCATGTACAACGTGGAGAAACCCACCCCCGAGGCGAAGGAGCTGGCTTTTATCATCCTCCAGTCATGCCGGACCGTTGAAAAGGCGGTTTCCCATCTGGGCGGGAAAATCGAACATATCTACGAGCACTGCGTCGAGGTGAACGCCCTGGAAAACGAGGCGGACCGGGTCTGCCGTGAGGCGATCAGCCGTCTGTTCGACGAGGAGAAGGACCCGATCCAGCTCATCAAATGGAAGGAGATCTACGAAACTCTGGAGCGGGCCACCGATAAGTGCGAAGACGCCGCAAATATCCTGGAAAGCGTGATGGTGAAAAATGCCTGAAGCAACCCTGATCATGCTGATCCTCGTGATTACGGCGGCGCTCCTGTTCGACTACATCAACGGGTTTCACGACACGGCCAATGCCATTGCCACCTGCGTTTCCACCCGGGCACTTTCCATCCGGGCCGCCATCTACATGGCGGCAGGACTCAACTTTGCCGGCGCCATGATCTCCACCAAGGTGGCTTCCACCATCGGCAAGGGGATCGTTGATGCGAACAACATCACCCAGATGGTGGTTCTGGCGGGCGTTACGGGGGCGATCATCTGGGACCTGATTACCTGGTACTACGGTCTCCCCTCTTCATCATCCCATGCCATCATCGGCGGGATCATGGGGGCGGTTATCGCCCATGCGGGCGTGACGGCGCTGCATTGGGCCGGGCTGAGGAAAATCATTCTCGCCCTGCTGATCTCTCCAATCATCGGAACGCTGATCGGCTTTATCTTCATGGTTGTGATGATGTGGAGTTTTCGCAACAAAGCCCCCCATGGTCTGAACAGGGGGTTCAGGAAGCTGCAGGTGGTTTCCGCGGCCTTCATGGCCTTTTCCCACGGCACCGCCGACGCCCAGAAATCAATGGGGGTCATTACCATGGCGCTCGTCAGTTACGGCTATCTGAAGAGCTTTGCCGTTCCCTGGGAAGTCATGGTGGCCTGCGCGACCGCCATGGCTTTGGGTACGGCGGCCGGCGGCTGGCGCATCATCAAAACGGTCGGGCGGGATTTTGTGAAGCTGCAGCCGGTGCACGGCTTCTGCGTGGAGACCGCCTCCGCGGGGGTTATCCTGGGGGCATCCGCCATGGGAATGCCGACCAGCACCACCCACGTCATCACGTCGTCGATTCTGGGCGTGGGGCTGTCGAAAAGGATGTCCGCAGTCAACTGGGGGATCGCCCACCGCATCCTCCTGGCCTGGGTGCTGACCATTCCGGCATCGGCCGCCGTTGCCTTTGTTACGTATATGGTGTTCAGCCCCTTCCTGGGGAAATAAAGGAGCGAGGATCGAGGAAAAAGGATCGAGGAACTGAAAATCCTCGCACCTCGTTCCTCGCTCCTCGTTCCTTCAGTCGTCCAGTTCCTCGCCGACCTCTTCCATTTCCTTGGTGATCTCCTCCAGTGCCTCATCCTGCTGGCGAAACCTGATGATCAGATAGTACAGGGCGAAGTAGGAAATGATCGCTGCTATGAAACCGAAGATGGAAGAGCCCAGCATCAGCGAAGTCGCATGACCCTTCAGATATTGCCATTCAAGCCCCTTAACATGCAACTCTTCAGCGGGAAGCCCGCGCATCACCCTCCCCAGCTTGTAGCTGAGCCCCAGCACCGGGATGACGGTAAGGGGGGTGTTTATCCATGCGCCGGTTATGCAGGTCAGCTTGTTCAGCCGGAAGATGAAGGCGGCGGCAATGGCCAACGGGGTGTGCATTCCGAAGAAGGGGGTAAAACTGATGAAGACCCCAACGGCGAAACCGGTGGCAATGTGCCCCGGATGGCTGTCCAGGGAGAGGATTTCCTTGAACCTCTTTTTCCATTTTTCCTTGTCCAGCAAATAGTCACCCCTTGTCCGTAAGGCCCCCAGTCTAAAGTCCGCCCTTTTGTTTGTCAATCCATTTCAACGCTTTCTCAGATGCCACTGATAAGAAACGTTTCATAATCTCTCTGCAAAACTATCCGTTTACGGTATACTTAATCTTGACATTATGCGATTTGTAATATATATACTTATCTATATATTTATTTGTTCTGCGTCACTATTTAGTTGGGAGGCTGCGTGAAAACTGTCGTTTTGCTGATGGTCACCGCATTGATGATGCCGTCCGTTGTTTTTGCCGATAATGGCAAGGTGTCGCTCAATGAAGCTGTGCATATGGCGCTGGAGAGGAATCATCTGCTGAAAGCCGCAGTTTATGAGCGCTCGGCAGCTGAACGGGAGATATCCATCAGCCGCAGCCGCTACTTTCCCCATATCTACCTGGATGAAACGGCATCGGTTTCCAATGCCCCGACCCGGGTCTTTATGATGAAGCTGGACCAGGGGCGTTTCAGCCAGAATGATTTTGAGATTCCCAACCTCAACCACCCGTCGGCTCACGGTGATTTCCGGACGGCCTTCACCCTTGAACAGCCGCTTTTGGACTTCAGTATCGGCAGCGGCAGGGAGATGGCCGAAAAGGAGTTTTCCGCGCGCGACTTTGCCTTGGAAAGACGCCGTCAGGAGGTCGCCTACAAGGTTTTCAGCGCCTATCTGGATGTGCAGAAGTCAAAGGCCTACGTTAAGGTGGCGGAGCAGGCGGTGGCGGATGCCAGGGAACATGAGCGGCTGGCAAAGGTACGGAACGAGGCCGGCGTTGGATTGAAATCGGACGAACTGAGGGCTCGCACCTTCCTTTCGGAGGCGGAGCAGCAGAGCATCACGGCAAAAAACGACCGGCTTTTGGCCGGGCTGCGTCTGGCCCAGGTGGTGGGTGGTGAGGCCGGAGAGTCCCTCGACATCAGTGAAGAGGTCAAGGCGCCGGACGTTACCACGGGGAATGGTGAGTTGATGCGCGTGGCGTTACAGAATCGGCCGGACCTGAAAGAGGTGGAAGCGGGGATGGGAAAAGCGGCTGTAGGGATAACGATCGCGCGGAATGCCTATCTGCCGACGATTTACGGGAGCGCTACGTACCAGATGAACGACCGGGATATCCCGTTCGGCCGTGATAACGATGCCTGGATGGTCGGCGCCAATCTACGCTGGGAGCTGTTTGACGGTATGCGGCGCCGGAGTGAGACTTCAAAGGCGCAGTTGATGAAGAATGCGGCCTCCGAGTATCTGGAAAATTACCGGAAAGAGATAGCCCTGCAGGTTGAGGAGGGGGCGTTGCGCCGGGAAGAGGCGGGCAAACGGCTGGAAGTGGCCCGGCACGCCCTTCTTGACGCGGAGGAGAGTGTGCGTCTCATCAGCAGACGCTTCGAGAATTCCCTTATGACGATGGTCGAGCTGTTGGATGCTCAGACAGCCCTGAACAGGGCGAGGGCGCAACTGGTGGAAAATGAGAGCAGTTATGCACAGGCCACGGCACGGCTCTTCCACGCGGCGGGCATATTCCTGAAGGAGGTTTATAAATGAAGAAACGTTCTGCGGCGATTGCCCTTCTGCTTGCAGCGGCCGCCTTTATGCCGGTTTCCGGTTGCAGCGAAAACGTGAAGGGGGGGGGCAAGAATAGTCCGCCGATTGTCAAGGGGGCCATCCTCCAGGATGTGGCGACCGAAGCCATCCCGGACAATCTGGTTGCGGTCGGAACGGTCAAGGCGAGAAACGCCGCCCTGATTGCGGCCCGCATCCCCGGGGCTGTTTCGACGATTTTCGTGAAGGAAGGAGATCGGGTGGCAAAGGGGAAGCTGCTCCTGACGCTGGAAGCCAACGAGAGCACCGCCGGCGCAGCCGGCGCCAAGGCGGCTGTAGAGGAGGCCCGCCGGGGCGTGGAAGAGGCTCTGGCCCGGAAAAGGCTGGCTGACACCACATTTGAGCGTTACCATAAGCTGTTGCAGGAACAGGCGGTGACCAGGCAGGAATTCGACATCCGTCTGACCGATAAAGATACGGCAAACGAAGGAGTGGCACGCGCCGAGGCGCGGCTTGCCCAGGCACGGGAAAACGCCAGGGCAGCCGGGACCGTAGCCGGCTATACCCGCATCAGTGCTCCGCTCTCAGGTTTAGTGACAAGTAAGTCGGTTGATGCGGGGATGACGGTTTTCCCGGGGATGCCGCTTATGACGGTGGAAGAAGAAGGACGCTACCGCCTGGAAGTTTCCGCCCCCGAATCGCTTATGGGAAACGTAAAGCTAGGGCAGGCTCTGAAGGTGCAGATTGACGGCGTCACGGGCGAGACGGAAGGGCGAGTCGCAGAGGTTGTTCCTGCTATCGACCCTGCGAGCCGCACCTTTACCGTCAAGGTGGATATCAGCGCCGGGGGTCTTCGCTCCGGTATCTACGGCAGAGCCCTTTTCCCCGTGGGTGAAAGGAAAGGGGTGCTGGTCCCGAAGAGAGCGATTGTGGAACGGGGTGCGCTGACATCGTTATGGGTGGTGGACAAGGAGAACATTGCCCGGATGCGGCTGGTAAAGACGGGGAGGGAGGTCAATGAGCGGGTCGAAGTGCTTTCCGGCCTCTCCGGCGGTGAGCGGGTGGTTGTCGGTGGTGTTGAGAAAGTAGTCGAAGGGGCACGAATTCAATAGATTTTCGCCACGGAGACACGGAGGGTCTCTGTGTCTCCGTGGCGGATTTTTCGGAGTTTTTAATGGACAACCTCGGTTTCGCGGGGAAGATCGCCCGCGCTTTCATAGATTCCAAGCTTACGCCGCTTATCGTTGCGGCTTCCCTGCTTCTCGGCGTCTACGCAGTGATGGTGACACCCCGGGAGGAAGAGCCGCAGATCGTGGTGCCGATGATCGACATCTATCTGCCGCTCCCCGGTTCCACCCCGAAGGAAGTGGAAGAGCGGGTGGTTGTTCCCTTTGAAAAGAAGATGTGGGAGATCAAGGGGGTGGAGTATATCTATTCGGCGAGCAGGCCGGGGATGGGAATTGTCACGGTCCGCTTCCTCGTCGGACAGAACATGGAAGAGTCCCTTGTCAAGCTCTACAACAAGGTGATGAGCAACCGGCCTATCCTCCCGCCGGGGGCCGGTGAACCGCTGGTGGTTCCGAAATCGATCGATGACGTGCCGATACTCACGCTCACGCTCTGGTCGGATCGTTACGACCACCTTACCCTGCGCCGGGTAGCCCGCGAGCTGTGCGACGAGCTGAAAAAGAGCGACAGCGTTGCAGAGACGGAGATCAAGGGGGGGGTATCCCGGCAGTTGCGCGTCTCCCTCGACCAGGGGAAAATGGCGGCCCGCCAGATATCTCCCCTGCAAGTGATCGGCGCCCTCCAGAAAGGGAACGCGGCCCTCTCTTCCGGCTCCTTCCC
>WSYB01000062.1 GCA_009773645.1 Geobacteraceae bacterium | reverse complement strand
TCATACGGAAGTTTCGAAGGCGGTATAGAGGGGCTCTCCAGTGAGTTCACCAGGGTGGAGGAGGCGCTTGCTCCCCTTTACGCACGATGGGAAGAGCTGGAAATAAAGAAAGCCGGGACCGGGGACCAGGGACCGGAAATGAGTTGAAAGGAGCAGGCTGAACCGATGGTTTTCAACTGTTCACCGTTCACCGTTCACCGTTCACCGATTCTTGAGGGATCGCCATGTCCAATCTGATGTTTTTGCTCATCATGTTCCTTGCCGGGACGACGGTGGCGCTTCAACCGTCCATCAACGCCCGGCTGGCGCAGAAAGTCGGCATACTGGAGAGCGCCTGCATCTCCTTTGCAGTCGGCACCCTGGCGCTTCTGTTGGTACTGCTGGTGACCGGCAGATTGAATGTGAAGGGGTTGTCCGAAGCCGCATGGTGGGAATGGACCGGCGGCATCCTCGGTGCGGTTTTCGTCTCCACCACGATTCTGGTCGTTCCGCGCATCGGCACGGCCTCGGCGATGGCCGCCACCATTGCCGCCCAGCTGCTGACCGGCATCATCCTCGACCATTTCGGGCTGTTCGGTTTCAAGGGCGCCCCCTTCGACCTGAAAAGGTTTGCCGGCGCGCTCCTGCTGCTGTGCGGCGCAGCGCTTGTTTTCAGGCGCTGACGTTTACCGGGCTGTTAATCGCCGAAAGGTGGTGTGGTTTTACTCGTGTAATCAATGAATTTGTGAATATTTTAAAGTAAATTTGTTTTATGACGAACAAATATGTACATACATGCCATAAATAATTCCCAGCCATTTCATTGGGCCAAACATGGGAATACGTCAGTTTTTTACTGCATAAGAATCAGGAGAAATATCGTATGAAAAAGATTTTTCTGACCATTGCTTTGCTGTGCCTCGTTGCCGTTAACGGCCATGCCGGCCTGAAAGTGCTCGGCAATGGGAACAGCATGCGGTTCGATCCTTCAGGATTCCCATCGAGTATGAGGACCAACTACGAGATAATGAAAGTCAAGTGTGTAAGGTGCCACACTCTTGAAAGGACTGTAGTAGCCATTACAACAGGGATATCGCCCATTACCGGACAGCCTTTCGACCGCAACGCGATAAGGGCTTACGGAATAAAGATGATGCGCAAACCGGATTCGAACATGACCAAGCAGGAGGTCAAAGCCACGGTCGACCTCATGAATTATATGCTGGATGAGTCTACTCGCTGATACGCTAATAAAACGTATTTGCACAGAGGGGGTTCTTCATGAAAAAAATCGGTATTGTGTCGGGGTTTGCTGCACTTTTATGCTGTGCGTTAACTGCCCGGGCTTATGCGGAAGAAATCAAGGTTGAAGGGGGAGGGGCAGCCATTTCACACGTCTTTGCCCCCATGAAGGAGCAGTTTGAGAAGACAAGCGGCATGAAATTGAAATTAACCATGAGTTCTCCCGTTAAAGGATTGATTGCCCTTGAAAAGGGCCTTGCGGATGCTGCCACAGCCGCTGTAACACTGGAAAACATGATAAGCGGGGCGGCAAAAGAAGGGGTGATTATCGATCCGGCTTCTCTAAGGAAGGTCGAAGTTGCCCAAAACCGGCTTATGGTCTTTGTCCACAAGACCAATAAAATCCCCGGCCTTTCAAAGGAGCAGTTGCACGGGATTTTTACGGGGAAAATAACCAACTGGAAGCAACTTGAGGGAGAAGACAGAAGCATCACCGTGGTCTGGGGGAAGAATACCCCGGGGCAGAACGCCCAGTTCACAAAGGAAATCCTGGATGGTCACCAAGTGACGGAAAAAGCAAAATTCGTCACCGATTATAAGAGCGTGAGGGATACGGTGGCTGCGACTCCGGGAGCCATCGGCATCGATCCCATAGGCTTGGTGTCGGGCACGATAAACACTCCGGAAATCCCCGTTATGACCTGTCCGATAATCGTTGTGACAAAGGGAGAGCCGTCGCCAAAAGTGCAGAAGCTGTTAACATATTATGATGAAGAGTATGGCATGTTCCGCAAATGACAAAGAACCTGTGACGAGAGCATCAATGTACACATGATGGGTGAAGTCGGGCTCTGCGTTTCATCCAATTGTCTTGTTAAACACCCCCTGATCTGATATAAAGTCGCTGTATCCGGTTTTATAGGAATAACGGTGTGTACGGGCCTTTGGCTTGTATGCACCGTATTGTTTTGTCAATAAAGTCGCCGAACAGATAAAGCTCTCAGGCTGAATCAGATTACAGAAACATGGTTTCAGCCGCACGAAAACGGAGAAATCTTTCATGTTCAAAAACTTAAAGCTGGGTTCCCGCCTCATTGCTTCTTTCTTGGTCATGGCATTGATTGTCGGCATAACCGGCGCGGTCGGCTTTGTAAGCATGAACAGGGTTGGGGATAAAATCCAGAACATGCTGCAAAATCTTGCCAGTCAGCAAAAACTGGTTCTGCTTATGGGTGTTACCCAGAAGGCCTGTCATGTTTCTCTGCTGCAGGCGGCCATGGTGCAAACCGGGATTGCGAAGTTTGAAGAGTATGCCGAAGATTACCGGATGAAAAACGACCTTTTCAAGATCCAATGCGATACCATTCTGAAGGGGAATAAAAAGCTGGAGATCAAGGCGGCCCCCCGGGGGAGCGACATAGAAAAGAGGACCAAAACCGCTTTGCAGCAGTGGGCACAGTTTGAGGAAGTTGCCCAGGAACTCCTGACCACCAAAGAAAAAATACTCAAGGGGAGTAATCCCGGGGCAAATAAACAGGCGGCGGTTATTGATGAAAAGTTGCATGATCTGGCGGAGTCAAAGCTGGTCTATGCCAATGATAAAGCCAAGGAAGCGGTCGATGACCTGCTGGTGGCGGTAGGGGGCCAGATTGCCCAGGCCAACAGAGAAATCGGCTTTATCCAGCGTTCAGCCGGCCTGACATTCATATCTGTTATAATAATCGCAATACTTCTGGCGGTAATACTCGGCGTTATCGCCACAAAAAACATGGTAAACCGCATCACCTTGATGGCCCAGGCCCTTAACCAGGGGGCGGAAGGGAACCTGGCAACCACGTTGGCAATTGATTCCGGGGACGAGCTGGGTAAGCTTGCCGGTGATTTCAATACCATGGTCGGCAAGCTTTCGGAAACCATAAACAAGGTCAATACCTCAGCGGGCGAGTTGACCCATGTTTCCGGGGACATCGACAACGCATCCAGGCAGGTTACAAATTCAGCGAACCTTCAGGCCGACGGTGTCAGTAAGACGTCCGGGGCCGTGTCCGATATAACGGATTCAATCAAAAATGTGGCGCAATGGGTTGACAACCTTTCGGTTTCGGCCTCCGATACATCTTCTTCCATCCTGGAGATGGCCGCCAGCGTTGAAGAAGTGGCATCAAATGTCGAAACCCTGACACTATCGGTTGAGGAGGTCAGTTCATCCATAACAGAGATGGCCGTATCCATCAGAGAGATCAATAAAGGAGTGGGAACCCTGTTGGAGGCTGCCAATACCACAGCATCTTCCATCATGGAGATGGATAGCTCAATCAAACAGGTTGAAAAAAACGCCATGGAGACATCTGCCATATCGGAGGATGTTCTCCTCGATGCAGAAAACGGCAAGAACTCCGTAGATGCCACTATCTCCGGGATCAACGAAATCAGGCGCTCTTCCCGCATCACTTCCGAGGTTATTGAGAATCTTTCTACAAAGGCGGAAGATATCGGCTCCATCCTTTCGGTCATTGACGACGTGGCCGAACAAACCAACCTCCTGGCGTTCAATGCCGCCATCATAGCTGCCCAGGCCGGTGAGCACGGCAGGGGATTTGCCATTGTCGCCGATGAAATCAAGGAGCTTGCGGAACGCACGAGCAGTTCGACCCGAGAGATAGCGCAGGTGGTCAGGGGGGTTCAGGATGAGACGTGCCGGGCGGTTGAAGCCATCAACGAGGCGGAAAGGTGCATTGCCGATGGCGAGTATTTATCGCAAAGGTCCGGAGAAGCCTTAAACAAGATTGTGGCGGGCGTTGAAAAGTCAGCCATGCGGATGGCCGAGATAGCGCGCGCTACGGTGGAGCAGTCCAACGGGAGCCAGCTGATCAGTGAAGCCATGGAACAGGTTTCCGAGATGGTCGAACGCATTGCCAAGGCCACCCGTGAGCAGGGACAGGGGAGTGAACTTATCATGGCCTCTGTGGAAAGGATGAAGGACCTGACTGCCCAGGTTAGAAGATCAACCCGCGCACAGAGTAAAGTGGGTAATTCCATTGCAAAGTCAACCGAGAACATAACCGGCATGATTCAGCGGATAAAGGGCGCATGCGACGAACAGAACCGGGGGAGTGAACAGATCGTTGTTGCCATAAACGATATTCAGCATTCAACGCAACTGAACCTCAAAGCAACAAATGTTCTCGACCAGTCAGTTAAAAAGCTTACGGATCAGGCCAAGGTGTTGCATCAGGAAATAAGCATATTCAGGGTCTGAGCACGTGTGATTGTCCGTATTGATTGCCTTCAGGAGATTATCCATGGGAAAGATATCACAAAAGTTCCAAGAACTTGGGAAAAAGAAAGAGAAGGCCCTGATAACCTTTATAACCGCCGGTGACCCGGATATTGCAACCACCGAGGCTCTAATCCCGGTTCTGGAGGCGGCGGGCGCCGACATAATCGAGCTTGGGGTTCCCTTTTCCGACCCCATGGCGGATGGTCCCACCATACAGATGGCTTCGGAGCGTGCGCTGGCAGCTGGGACTACCCTGCCGAAAATTTTAACTATGGTAAAATCGGTGCGCAGGTTTTCGCAGATACCGATAGTTCTCATGGGGTATTACAACCCCATATTCCTTTATGATGTGAAGAAATTCGTTGCCGATGCCGTGGCAGCAGGCGTAGACGGTGTGCTGCTGGTGGACCTGCCGCCTGAGGAAGCCGGGGATTTTAAGGCAGAGGCCGAAAGCCGGGGGCTTGATGTGGTTTTCCTCCTGACTCCCACATCCGATGATGGGAGGATCGGGAAGGTGGCGCGGTTCGGAAGCGGTTTCGTCTACTATGTCTCCGTTACCGGTGTGACCGGGGCACGGAAAAGCGTGGCGGATTCAATTTTTGAAAAGGTGGCCGGCATAAAAAAACGGATTAAACTTCCGGTGGTGGTCGGTTTTGGCATATCAGATCCCGTCCAGGCCGGAAAAGTGGCCGCCAGTGCCGACGGTGTGGTGATTGGAAGTGCCCTGGTGAAGCTCTTTGAGGCATATCGGGGTGACGAACTCAAGCAAAGGCTCGCGGACTTTGTCGTCGCTTTAAAGGCCGGAATAAGCCAGGGGCCAGCCTAGGGACCAGGGATCAGTGGCGGAAGAGCCGACTTTTTTCCGGTTCCCGCTTCCCGGTTCCCGGTCCCCGCTTCCCGATTAAAGATTGACATGGGGTATATTTTAAGGTAATACACGGTTTTACTTTTGCTAAAAATTACGGGATGGTTGGTATCCCATAAGAGGTTACACTATGGCGTGGTTCAGAAAAGAAAAGGCGCCGCTGGCGCAGGCGGAGGATAAGAAGGTCCGGGTTCCCGAGGGGCTCTGGACGAAATGTCCGAGCTGTAATGAATCGATCATTTCCAAAGAGATCGAGAAGAACCTCAATGTCTGCCCCAAGTGCAGCCATCACTTCCGCATATCTGCCAGGAAAAGACTGGCGCTGGTGCTGGACGAGGGGAGTTTCGTCGAGTACGACGCGAACATGGTGTCGGTTGACTTTCTTGAGTTCAAGGACTCCAAGAGCTATCAGGACCGGATTGACGCTGCCCTTGCCAAGGGGGGCTCGAAGGATGCCGTCATCTGCGGCGAGGGTGAAATCGACGGCACCCCGGTCCAGATCGCGGTTTTTGACTTTTCTTTCATGGGGGGAAGCATGGGGAGCGTGGTCGGGGAGAAGATCACCAGGGCCATTGAGCGCGGCATCGAAAAGCACACGCCGGTCATTGTCTTCTCCGCATCGGGCGGGGCGCGTATGCAGGAGAGTATCCTCTCCCTCATGCAGATGGCCAAGACATCGGCCGCCTTGGCCAAGTTGCGCGAACGGGGGCTGCCATACATTTCGGTCCTTACCGATCCCACCACCGGCGGTGTAACCGCCAGCTTCGCCATGCTCGGGGACATCAACATGGCCGAGCCGAAGTCCTTGATCGGCTTTGCCGGTCCACGGGTCATCGAGCAGACCATCAGGCAGAAACTTCCGGAGGGGTTTCAGCGGGCGGAATACCTGCTTGACCACGGCATGGTCGATGTGATCGTGGAGAGAAAAGATATGAAGCAGAAGCTCTCTCAGATATTCAAGATGTTGTACCGGCCGTAGCCGGTACCGTGCCTCCCGTCGACGGTAAAAGCCGCCTTCGTCAGCAGATCTGACGGGGCGGCTTTTTTGTTGAGAACGTTACCGCATCCATATCCGGAGTTTTCGCCTTTCCGGTTGACACCGTCTTGTTCCGGGTGTATTAAACTTGTGTAATTTTGTAACATGTCGGATGGAGGGGAAGGTGGAACAAATAGTGCGATCTTAAAGCCGCTTTCGTCAGATGGTCTGACGGGGCGGCTTTTTTTATTTTTGCCTGCTGCGGTTGCGACTCATTTTGTCGCAACTCTGGTTTAAAATTGCGAACCGTTTCAAGGAGGGAGTGGATGCTCAACCCGCTTTTGACCGAAACAGCCGAAAGCCTGCGCGTTCTTCTACAGGATGCCCGGCGTCTCTCCGCTCTGGGACCCCGACAAGCAGCTCTGGTTCGTAAAATATGGCAAAGCTGCCGGCAGCCCACTGGAAAAGCATATACATATAGATAACAAAGATAAGCAAAAATGAGCTGAGAAAACAGGAAAGTTATCTACAGGTATATAACAAGGTGTCATCTACATATATATGCTTTCATCTACAGGTAGATATTTGCATCTACAGGTAGATGATAGGCTCTAAACGTTCAATAACTCGTTACCCAGGAACCAATCATGATTCTATACAAGTATTTACCGCCAGCACGAATTGATGTCATCCGAAACTGCAAAATACGATTCACGCAATATGGTGATTTCAATGATCCTTTTGAGCTTAATCCAAATATCAATAAAATCGCTGAAGAGAGCGAAATTAAAGAGCTTGTAAAGAAGAATTTCGTAAAACTTATTGAAGAAGAATATTCAAGCAATCCTATAATCAATGCATTTATATCAAAAGAGGCGTTTATCCAGCTCGCCTTAGCTCGTGAAGACATTGTTAAGAATGCAGTCGTTGACATTGAGCCGTCTATCGTAGCCTTGTTGCCAGGGATGCTTCAAATGACTGCAAACTCTCTGCTAGGCGCTCTTTCGCTTTCAGAATACTATGATCATGAACTTATGTGGTCTCATTATTCTGAGGAACACAAAGGTTATGCCATTGGATTTGATACATCACATATGTTCTTCAATCAGAAAAAATCTCTTGACGACGAGTTGCGCCATTTAAGAAAAATTGACTATCGCGACACCCCACCAGTAATAAATCTGATGCATGCGAACAGTACAGAATTGTTTTTTGTGAAAAGTACAAGATGGAAATATGAATCTGAATGGAGAATGATTTTGCCTTTGGCTGAGGCAACAGAAGTTATTGAGAAAAAACCATACCCCATTCACTTGTTTTCAATCCCGACTGAGGCAGTGAATAGAATAGTCTTTGGGGCCAAAATGAACTCTGAAGATAAGAAAATTATCAAAACGGAAATAACGAGTAATAAAAACCTATCGCATGTTGAACTATGTCAAGCTCGATTAGACAGCTCTTCATATGGAATTCACATCGAAGTAGAAAATGGCTAACCAGGCAGAAGCACCCGCCCAAAAGACAGCGGGTGTTCTCCCACGACGTTGAACAAACAAGCAAAAAGGAAAAATAATGAGCAACGATCCAGTAATCGGCGGTCTGCCTCCGAGATCGGTACTTGAGACTCTGACTGACCACAAATTTGTCCTGCATTTGACGTCGCTCGGCCTTTGGATTGATATTGTTCTTGCCTTGACACTTCACAAAAACCTACTTCAGGTGGATTTGGTGTGGGCTAAAGGAATCCCTATTGGGTTAAGTATGATCGTCCTAGTCGGTTACGGTCTCTGTCTGACCCTTGTTCTCCCCCACCTTACGATTTTTTTGAACAGAATCTGGAGAGGAAGTGAGGACCTCATTAATAAACTTCGGTCCAAAAACTCCCGTGATTCTCGGTGGCGCCCCGATTCCAAACGAGATGTTCAAGCATTTGACCTCGAGATAGAGGCAGTACATTCAGGGAATGCGGCCCTCGCACGCTATGCCAGAGAACACATCGATTCTGTAATCGCCGAATTTCAGCGAAGGGAACACTTCATCCTTATTGGAGTTCTTTTACTTCTAGAAGTTGTGGCAATTGATTCTACGATGAACCAACTTACCAATGGCATTACATATGGACTTCAGAAGGCAGTCTCGGTATTTGTTCTGGTTACTGGATTAGTATCATTGTTTGAAGGGGCACGGGCAGAATCACTATGGGTATTTTACTTACACCGCCCAGATCAAAAAACGCATTGAGGCTTTGAATCAATATCTTTAATCGTTTGGCAAACCTAAAATATAGGGGGGGTAAGATGAAAATCACATTGTTTACAAGTTTTTTAATACTGTCTTTGCTTCTAACTTTTGGCAATTCACATGCCGTGGATTTACAGAAGGAAGATAAGGCTGAAACTGTGCAACAAAAGAATTTATCCCCAAAAATCTACACCACACTTGGCTTCAAGGGAATTCATCTTGGGATGAGTAGAAAAGAAATTTTGGATATTGGATGGGATAGCGAAAGAAAAGATTGGCAACTTACGAGTGGCGTTGGATTAGACAAAAGTGAGTATATATTTTTTACTACAGATACGCCCATTGGATGCGTAGGCGAAGGAGAGTCAGAGCTTTGCTACAAAATAGAACTTGTCTCGGTTAGATTTTTCAATGGAAAAGTTATCGAGATAATATTGCAAGGACCATCTTTAGTGGCCTCTCGCATAGATGATGACGTAAAAGACTGGGCAAAGTTTGCTTATAAAGCATTAAGCAAGAAACATGGTAAGCCTACTAAGACTCTTATTGATCTCAATAAATTTAACGTGTTCTCGGTTAAAAGTGGATACAGCAGACTGGTTTATGAATGGAAAATCCAAAAGGAACGCTTACTCGTAACAATCGGAGAGTCAAATTTCAAATATTACTCAGCAATTGAAATGTCTGACGCCTCTGCCAAAGATGCAATTGAAAAAAATCGTAAAGAGAAAGTCCGAACGGAATTATAAGAGATTTGCTGAGAGATGGATGCTGAAAAAAATTCAACCAAGCGCAACAGCGGTGAACCCGCTGTGCTCTCAGCCGTTACCGCGACACGATGTCGCGTTGATGACTGTCTGGCTGAGCCCCGTAAGGCACGGGAAACAAGTCGGGTCAGGGAAACAAGTCGGGTCAGGATTGCAAAGTTGCAAAGTTTAGGTGAAAGAGGGGCGGGTGGGACCGGACAACGCAATTAACAGTGTTACGGTAAATACTCG
>WSYB01000013.1:194919-196349 GCA_009773645.1 Geobacteraceae bacterium | reverse complement strand
AGCGGGTGCCCCGCAGGCAAGATGGACCACACAGCCGGTGCTGCCGACGGTATAGTCGCTGGTGTCGTAATTGGTTTTCAGTGCCTTCACCCGGTAAGTGTACGTGCCGTTGGCGGTAACGGCGATGTTCGCGAAGGTGTTCGTGCCGCTGTATACCTCGGTGAACGCCCCGCCGTCCTTGCTCTGCTCGACTACATAGGTGGCGCCGCTGACGTCGCTGGCGCTCCAGGTGACGTAGAATGTGCCGGTGCTGTTGGCAGCGGGAACCGTCAGCGAAGCGGGTGCCCCGCAGGCAAGATGGACCACACAGCCGGTGCTGCCGACGGTATAGTCGCTGGTGTCGTAATTGGTTTTCAGTGCCTTCACCCGGTAGATGTACGTGCCGTTGGCAGTAACGGCGATGTTCGCGAAGGTGTTCGTGCCGCTGTATACCTCGGTGAACGTCCCGCCGTCCTTGCTCTGCTCAAGTATGTAGGTGGCGCCGCTGACATCGCTTGCGCTCCAGGTGAGGTAGAATGTACCGGTGCTGTTGGTGGCGGGAACGGTCAGCGAAGCGGGTTTCCCGCAGGCAAGATGGACCACACAGCCGGTGCTGCCGAGAGTATAGCCGCTGGCAAAGTAACCATCTTTCGCTGCCTTCACCCGGTAGGCATATGTGCCGTTGGCGGTAACGGCGATGTTCGCGAAGGTGTTCGTGCCGCTGTATGCCTCGGTGAACGCCCCCCCGTCCTTGCTCTGCTCAATAATGTAGGTGGCGCCGCTGACGTCGCTTGCGCTCCAGGTGATGGAAATTGTACCGGTGCTGTTGGTAGCGGGAACCGTCAGCGAAGCGGGTGCAGGACAGGTGAGTTGGACCACGCAACCGGTACTGCCGACGGTATAGCCGCTGGTAATGTAACCGTCTTTCGCTGCCTTCACCCGGTATGTGTACGTACCGCTGGCAGTAACGATGATGCTCGCGGAAATGTTCGTGCCGCTGTATACTTCGGTGAATGCCCCGCCGTCCTTGCTCTGCTCAAGTATGTAGGTGGCTCCGCTGACGTCGCTTGCGCTCCAGATGATGGAAATTGTGCCGGTACTGTTGGTAGCGGGGATGGTGAGCGAGGCGGGCTTCCCGCAGGTGCCGATTATGACATCGAAGGAGGCGCTGTTTACCGGAGGCAGCGAACCGCCCGTCGCGGTCAACATGTATCCATTGCCTTCCGGGCCAATCGCAAGATCGGTAAAAGTGGCGATGCCGTTGACGGCAGGGCGGGTCGTCGTCCCGCTCAATATGCCGCTGTGGCTGCCGGAAGCTATCGCGAGGGTCACGTCAGCCGTACTGCCGGTAGCCACGTTGCCGTACTGATCCATGAAACTAACCGCCACCGCAGGAGTGATCGGCTGGCCCGGCATACTGTTCAACGGCTGCTGTGAAAAGACCAGCATGC
>WSYB01000013.1:0-194887 GCA_009773645.1 Geobacteraceae bacterium | reverse complement strand
CAGCAGCAGGGTTGATCGCGATGCTGCCGCTGGTACCGGTAATCCCCGGCGTCAACACATCAGCCGCCGTTATGGTATGGGTACCGGAAGTTTTCAGGTTTACCCCCCCGGCAAAGGTATGGCTGCCATTGTCTCCGGAAACAAAGGTGTAGTTAAAAGGCACCACCGCCTGGGGATCGCTGCTCGTGAAGCTGACCGTACCCGTATACCCGCCGATATCGTTATCGAAGACGTCCTTGACGGTCACCGTAATATTGAACGCTGTCCCCGCAATCGCAGTTGCCGGCGCCGTTATGCTCAATTTCGCCGCCTCGGCGGGGCTGACTGCGATGCTGCCGCTGGTGCCGTTAATAGAGATGGTCACTGTATCGGCAGCGGTAATAGTCTGCACGCCTGCCGTCTCAAGAACTATACCGGTGAAGGTTCGGGTGCCGTTGTCGGCGGCCAGGTAGGAATAATCGGCAGGCAACACTATCCCACCCTTACGGTCGGTGCTGGTAAAATGCACTGTCCCCGTGTAACCGGATGCCGTGTTGTCGTATGCGTCTTTGGCCGTCACCGCAACATCGAAGGGGATTCCTGCCGATGTTATGGCCGGCGCAGTTAAGGTGAACGCAACCGCAGCTCCCGGATTGACGTCAAAGGCATTTCCCGTCCCGGTTTTTGCGCTTGCGGTGGCCGTGATCGTTTTACCGGTCCCCGCGCCGGTTACCGTCACGATCCCCGTCCATACGCCCTCGACGAAGGGGAGCGTAGCAGCCGGGTTAATCGTCCCGGCCGTGGTGCTCAGGTTAATCGTCCCGGTGAATGAGGTTACGGTGTGGCTCCAGGCATCCTGCGCGGTTATCGTGATGCTGAAGGGGGCGCCGGCCGTCTGGGGGCTGCTCACGGTCGATATGAAAAAATGGTCCAATTCGCCCGGATTCACGGTAAAGGATTGGGCCACTGGATTGGCTGCGTAATAATTGAGGCTACCCGGCTGTGATGCCTCTATGGTGCAAGTCCCCACCCCTATAATGGTAACGGTGTCGCCAAAGACGGTACACACCGTTGCAGTCAGGCTGCGGAAGCTTACAGGCAACCCCGATGTTGCCGTAGCGCTTACCGTTAACGGCACGACGCTAAAATTCACGCTGGGCAACGTTCCAAAGCTTATGGTCTGAGAAGCTGGAGAGACGTTGATATTCACGGTGCCTGAGACATTAGTGTAATTAGTGCTGTCGCCTGGAGAAAAGGTCACGGCGACGCTGTAAGTCCCCGCATTCAGCACAGTGGTTGGCATGGCAAAGGAGAAGCTGCCCGCCACCGATGCGCTCCCTCCGGAAAGAGTCGAGGCGGAGAGCGCCTGGCCGTACGTTATTGTGCCTGCCGTCGGCCATGCCGTTACGGTGGGGGTGGCCTTGTTGACCGTAACAGAGACGCTGCCGCCCACGGTGTTATAGTTCGTGTCGCTTGGGGTAAAGGTCACGGCGGCGCTGTAAATCCCTGCATTCGGCACGGTCGTCGGCGTGGCAAAGGAAAAGCTGCCGGCCACCGATGCGCTCCCCCCGGAAAGCGTCGAGGCGGAGAGCGCCTGGCCGTACGTTATTGCGCTTGCAGTCGGCCATGCCGTTACGCTGGGAGTGAGCTTGTTGACCGTAACGGAGACGCTCCCGCTCACGGTGTTATAGTTCGCGTCGCTTGGGGTAAAGGTCACGGCGGCGCTGTAACTCCCTGCATTCGGCACGGTGGTCGGCGTGGCAAAGGAGAAGCTGCCTGCCACCGACGCGCTCCCTCCGAAAAGAGTCGAGGCGGAGAGCGCCTGGCCATACGTTATTGCGCTTGCCGCCGGCCATGCCGTTACGGTGGGAGTCGCCTTGTTGACCGTAACGGAGACGCTTCCGCTCACGGTGTTATAGTTCGTGTCGCTTGGGGTAAAGGTCACGGCGGCGCTGTAAATCCCTGCATTCGGCACGGTGGTCGGCGTGGCAAAGGAGAAGCTGCCGGCCACCGATGCGCTCCCTCCGGAAAGAGTCGAGGCGGAGAGCGCCTGGCCATACGTTATTGCGCCTGCCGTCGGCCATGCCGTTACGGTGGGAGTCGCCTTGTTGACCGTAACGGAGACGCTCCCGCTCACGGTGTTATAGTTCGCGTCGCTTGGGGTAAAGGTCACGGCGGCGCTGTAAATCCCTGCATTCGGCATAATGGTCGGCGAGGTAAAGGAGAAGCTGCCGGCCACCGACGCGCTCCCCCCGGAAAGAGTCGATGCAGAGAGCGCCTGGCCGTACGTTATTGTGCTTGCCGTCGGCCATGCCGTTACGCTGGGAGTGAGCTTGTTGACCGTAACGGAGACGCTCCCGCTCACGGTGTTATAGTTCGCATCGTTTGGGATAAAGGTCACGGCGGCGCTGTAACTCCCTGCATTCGGCACGGTTGTCGGTGTGGCAAAGGAGAAGCTGCCGGCCACCGATGCGCTCCCCCCGGAAAGAGTCGAGGCGGAGAGCGCCTGGCCATACGTTATTGTGCTTGCCGCCGGCCATGCCGTTACGCTGGGAGTCGCCTGGGCAACCGTAAGGCTGCCGACGGCGCTGCTCGCGGTATAGATGCCGTCTCCCGCGAAACTGGCTCCTATTCCGGTAGGGTATTCACCTGCGTTGATAGTACCCAAAGCAACGTTGTATAAAGTAGCAACTCCGGAACCGTCGGTAACCGCAGCGCCGGCAACGCTACCGTTAACGGTAAAGGTTATGGTCTTGCCACTGAGAGGCGTACCGATGGTCAGTGTAGCCGATAAAGTCACCGTACCACCGTAAGTCCCCGTTGCAGAAGCGACCGTCATGTAGGCGGGAGTGACATTTACATTTGTCATGATTGTCGCGGTCCTGGTGGCGGATCCGTTGTTCAGACATGTCGTATATGAGGGGTTATATGCATGAAGATAAATCTTCCAGGTGCCGGTCTGGAAGCCGGAAGTCAGGACAAGTTGGTCTGATGCTGCATCTGCTCCTGGTGTACAGGGGTGGTATGTGGTGGTGCCCGCGGGGGACTGATATGCATATTGATATTTCCAGTTTGAATTCAACCCTCCCCCATGCGCGCTGATAGTGGACATACTGGCGCTGAATATCGCGTCCACCTCGAATTCCGTTGCTGTCGTATACGGCCCCACGTACGGCCCGCCGCTTCCCACTGGTGCCGCACCGGCAGGTTGGACGGACTCCGTGCTCGTACTTGCCAGTGCATTCGCCATATTGATCCGGCCGTTACCGAACATTGCCTTGTTGTTCGGGTCGCCTGCGATGCCGATTGCATCGGCGGATTTGGCCAGGCGACCGACGATAACACCATTCGTCAGAGTGGAATCAACGGCCTTGATAAAGGCGGCCACACCGGCCACGACCGCCGATGAGGCGGACGTGCCCGAGACATAGGTGTAGAGATCCTGACCACCGGCATTTGTGGTATAAATATTCTCTCCCGGCGCGGCAAGGAAGACGGCCTGGCCGTAGTTGCTGCCGGCTGCCAGGACATCATCCTGGTTGGTGGCCGAAACACCGATGACTCCGCGGTCACCGGCGGGGAATGTGGGGGTATCAACACCGGCGTTGCCGGTCGCCGCTACGAGAACCGCCCCTTTCTCCCAGGCGTAGTCGATGGCATCCTGAAGACTCTGGCTGAAGTCGGTGTTGCTGAACCCCATGAGGATGACATCGGCGCCATGATCGGCAGCCCAGGCGATCCCGGCGATGATATCGCCGTCCTTGCCGATGCCGTTGGCATCCAGGACTGTTACAGGCAAAATCTTAACACCACTGGTACAGATGCCGGCAATCCCCTCCCCGTTATCGGTAACTGCACCGATGACGCCGGCCAGCCAGGTCCCATGACCATTAGGATCGATCCTGCCGTCGGAATTATCCAGCATCGAAATGCCCGGCAGTACCACATTCTCCCCGAGGTCGGGATGGTTCGCATAAACTCCGGTATCGAGCAAGGCGACTATGGCATTTCCAGAGGGGGCAATCGTACCGAAGACCCTGTCCCAGCCGATCTTCGGCATTGCCCATTGAACACCATATAAAGTGTCATTCGGCAGGGCTTCCGCCTGCCTATCCTTGTTCAATTCAGCCCTTTCAACCTGTGGATCCGATTGGTAATTCTGCAGAATCCGGTTCGGATCTTCACCATTGGGGATGGCAATGACATACATTCGCAATGCCGGAATTGAAGACGTCTCGACGCCGCCATCACGGGCTATGACAGCCGCCTGCTCAGAGGCGGAAAGTCCCGTTTTGAGCTTCACTACAATTGAAGAAACAAGGGGTTGTTCAGCCGCTATTGCCGAGGGTACACGCCAATTCGACATCGTCATGACGACAAGAATTAACGCAAATAACAGCGGCGTAAATAATTTTTTCATGCTCTCCCCCAAGAATCAAATCATTATGAAATAGAAATTATGATGCGTATTGATGCCCATCTCCAGCAGGATACAGCGTAGCGCGGACCCAGGTCCGCCTTTGACTTGCAGTGGGCAGGATGGAAAGGAATGCCTTTGCCTGTGGAGGGGTAGTCGTTCTGATTCAAACGCAGTTATCGGCAGAGGCTCCAGGCAGCTGCGCGCGTCACACACAAGCGAAGGCTCAGTGCCGCGACACACAGCTCCACCTTCCGAGGCTCTCCGTCCCCCGGTTGCCGGGGGTTCGGGAAACAAAACATTTCCAAGAAAGACAGATGCGCCAGCGATACCACCTGGGAAAACGGTCATTTCGCTGGGTACCTAATGACTCCTCTGCCTCTAAGGTCAATGTCCTGCCCGATTTGGAAGTCATCTCTATAACAATTTTTTAAATATGAGCAAGTTTTGAGCCAATAGCATTAATGGCATCAAATAAGAATAGAATAAAATATCTACATAGACGGCGGGAGGCGAATGTGGAGAAAATATGAAAGGCTATTAAATGAATTTCATAGAGTCAAGCTAAAATGTCGCCGGAAATCAGAAGCCCGTCGGTTAATAAAACGCGTATCATGGATGTCCCCGGAATTCCGAAATTCCCTTTTGCTGGCATAGATATTTTAAAAGACGATCAAAAAAAGGCGGGGCACAAGGCCCCGCCTGGAATCAACCCGTCACATTTGACCGCAGCTTGTTAAAATACATTTATATTCGTAGCAAGCAGCCTGCCGTAGCTATCAAATGCTCCCAGCCAAATCCATCCCTGTGTTATGGTGAAGGTTTGGCCGGTGCTTGTTACTGGCGTCAGCGCAAAGGATTTGCTGGTGTCCGTCGGCAAGAGTCCAGCTTCAAACTTGGCGGAGTTGCCGGTGCTATCAGCTATCTGAGCAGACAGCCAGTCATTGGAGAGTCCGGTCGGCAAGGCCCAACTGACAGTAGTGTTTCCGCCGCTAAAAGCTCTCAACTGGTCCACTGTTGGCGCAGAGATGGCCGGGAAGTTGGCAGCCGTCAATTCGGTGTTCAGGTAGGGACGCTTCTTGAGTTTTTCGGTATAGGTAGCTGCCAGGGTCGATCCGATATACAGTTTAACGGTGTAGCTTTCTCCTGTATCAGCTATTGCGCCGATGGCCGTATCAGTCAGGGAGTAAAGATTGCCGCCATTTTGTCCCTGAATTTCAAAGTGTTCGTACGCGATGTTATTGATCAACGTGACGCCACCAGAGGGAAGCCCGGCGCCGGTGACCACTGCCGACGTAATCCCCTTGCCGCCACGGTCTTCAATATTAAGATTCAGACCCGTCTGTATCGCGGCAGGATTAGTATTTGTAATGCGATATTCTGCTCTGGGCTCAACCTCGACATTGGCGATGTACTGGTCCCCCTGCATATACCATTTCCCATCTGCCTTTTTGATCATGTGGAACGGTTTCGGCCCGTCATTGATTACCTTGCCGTTCTGAATGACATCAAACGCAACCACGGCCGTTCCATTTGCCGCATCCATGGATTGTATGGAGATATTGGTAAACGATATGCCGATCAAGGTCTGTTCGGTGGTTAGTTCAGAGAGGAAGGCGGCCAGGTTTTGCCCCTCACTACGGAAGGTGGCACTGTCAAACAGACTCAGCAGGGTTGTGTTGGTATCACTGGGAAGGCTTGTGGCAAAAAGACTAGAGAATTTCTTGAATCCGTCGCTGATCGCCTGGATGTCGGTAACGCCGGTTGCCACGCCAGTCGTGTCTGTAAGGGCGCCGGTATAGGCTCCCGTGGTGATATTCGAGGTCAACTGCTGCTGGGTGATGATGTTTGTAATGGTTGCAACACCCGTGGTTGAATCTGTCGATACCCTGAGCACGTCCAGAGCGGCATCGAGACCGGTATGATCGGTGCTGAATGAGGCCCGCAACAGGTCGATCGAGTCGCTGACACCCACTGCCTGTAGAACCGGCAGGAGCTTGGCCTTCAGGGCCTCGGCCTGTGCGGTCAACTGGGCGGCGGTAAGTCCGGTGAAGCTGCCGTTGTCAAAATAGGTCTTGGCAATCGACCCGGCAATGTTCGCCACAATCAGGTCGGTGAGCGGGGTGACGTTGATCGTGCCTCCCACATCCGCCGATGTTCCGGCCGAGTACAGGTGATATTCGTTGCCGCCGACATATCCGTCGGCCCGCACCATGTAGGGTGCTTTCATGTCGGAAACATCCACCGTGTACTTCCCGTCGGCTGCGATGGGAACTGTTTTTGTCTGGGCGGTAGGTGTTGTGCTGTCCTTGATCGTTACGCTGCCGATAATCGGCGCCCCCGCCGCCGCTACCCCCGATAGCGTAGTAGCTGCCGGAGGTGGCGTTGAACTTGTTGTCGAACCGCCCCCACCCCCACAGGCCGCAAGGACCATCGTCGTCACCACGCCAAACATCACCAGCTTGACACTATTCCACAAATTGATTCTCACTTTTTTATCTCCTTCACTTTTTTATCTCCTTCTTATCCTGTTCGTTGGACACACTGGAACATACAATCTCAGATATTTTCACAGACGCTCGCCATTACCCCCCTTTAAAACAGTAGATTGAATGTTGCTATTACAAAAGCACATGGCTGAAGATGGGTGTAATCAGTCATATTCTTGTGCTATAGTCAATTCATTGCAAGATTGTTGGCTGGTATGGTATTTATAAGGCAGAGCGTATTTGAACACAACCCTACAAAAGTAGGATTTTGCTTGTCACCTTGATTTTCCGGCTTGACATTATCGTCAGGGATATATTTTTGTATGTGCCCAAGTCCACTACCCACGATCACTAAAGATATTCTGGACGTGATTGATACCATCTATGCGATTGACGACAGAATCGCCATGTTCGAGGCCTTCTGCGAAAATATGGGGAAGCTGGTCCCTATTTCCAGCGCGGCTTTTCTGCCGGCGACGCCACTCGCCGGAAACCTTATCCTCCAAAACGGCCTCGAATTCAATGTACCGGAAAAAAATCTCCGGTTATTCTGCACGTACTACGCCCCTCTCCATCCTTTTGCAATGAATGGACAAATTCCGGAATTGATGGATCGTTGCCATAACAAGGCAATCTCCCTGACCGATGTCATTCCCGCATCACGTCTTGCAGAAACAGAATATTCCCGGGATTTCCAGTCTCTCCATCCGATTTTTTACGAATTGGGCGGCGCGTTAGGCTATCATGGCAAGCCCGTTGGCAGGTTCGGTTTGCACCGCACACGAAAAGACCGCGACTTCAGCAAAAGGGAAAAGGAAATCGTAACTCTCCTAATGCCACACTTCGCCCGTGCGTTACATGAGTTTGAAATGAAGGGGGGAAACGGCTTCCGGAAGACCGGTTTGATCATGACGAAGGCGGATGGCCATCCACTTTATATGGACAATGAGGCAAAACGGCTGGTAAAAGGACCCCCTTGGAAGACCATCCCAATCGCTGGGCATGGTGCGGATACTGCATCCTTCCTGACGGAAGAAGGTCGCTACCATGTGCGGAGGGAAGCTGCGGCTAAAAGCACCATCTTTCTTGATCTGCTGCCGGTTGAAAATAGCCTTAAGGTTAAGTCGAAGCTGGCAGGTTTCGGTTTGAGCAGGCGGCAGGAGGAGATCGCATGGCTTGTGGTTCTCGGGCATTCCAACCGGGAAATTTCGGACCGGCTGTTCATAGCGGAGCAAACCGTCAAGGACCATATCTACGACATATTTGAAAAAATCGGCGTCAGACGGCGAAGCGAATTGACGGCAAAGATTATGGGCCTCCGCGCTGAAGGTGAAGAATAGAGGCAATAGCAGGAAGAAAATTGGGAAGAAAGGGCATAGCGACGGTTTCATGCGGGAAACCGGAATTTGTTTTCCTCACGAAAGCCGGGATTTGATTATGACCATTTCCGCAAAGGACTACAGGAATATACTCGAAATCATCGATACCATCTATTCGGTGCCGGACAGAAGTGCCATGTTCCGGGCAGTCTGCGAAAAGTTACAGAAATTCATCGGCATCTATAGTGCCATTTTTGTCCCAACCGAACCAAAAACCGGGGAATACTACTTCAACGGCTATGAGGTTTTCAATAATTCCGAAGGGGCAATGGTCCTCTATCTCGACCACTACGTAACCCTCGACCCCTTCATTACCTGCGAGTGGTATAAAAACGCAAACAGGGTAGCGCGAAACACCGACCTTGTGTTGGAGCGGAGCCTGATTCGGAGCGAGTTCGCCTGCGATTTCCTCTTGCCACTAGCTTCCGTATTCTATGTCCTCGCAGTCTCACTCGCCTCCCAGGGTGATATGGTCGGGACTGCGGGCTTCCACCGCCAGAAGCAGGAGGGTGACTTCAGCGATCGCGACAAGGAGATCATAAATATCCTTCTCCCCCACATGGCCAGGGCCATCCGCAGCCTTGATTTAATACATGGCAGTGAGCTGACCAAAGAGCCGAACGGCGTGATAACCACAGGGGAGGACGGAAGGCCGATTTACATGAATGAGGCGGCGAAGCTGGCACTCAAGGGGATGCCGTTAGAGCGCATCCCCGAGCCGGGCATCGGTTCAGCTCCGGCCTTTTTCAAAAGCAGATCGGGCACTTACCGCGTCCGGACTGTCCCTCTAGGCAGAGACCGGAGAGGCAGACTCATCCTCCTGGAACGCTACCCGGCTGAGCACAGGCTACATCCAAAACTAGATGATTTCAAACTGAGCAGGCGGGAAAGAGAGATCGGGGTACTTGTCATTCAGGGCCATTCCAATCGGGAGATTGCGGAGCAGCTTTTTATCTCTGAGCAGACCGTCAAGGACCATCTTCATGTTATTTTCGAAAAGACTGGAATAAGGCGCAGAGGCGAGTTGGCGGCCAAGGTGCTTGGACTGCGCTCCGGCATCATACCGTTGTGACGGGTCGTAGCCGTTGCATGCACACTTCTTCCCCAGTGGGCAGGCGCCGCATCTGAGCTTGGAATTCCGGGGACACCAAGGGGCTGGAGGGACGTTGCTAGGGGCTGGAGGGACGTTGCTTGCTATCTTGCTATTATGAAGTTCAAAGGTCATTTTAGCTAATTAGCAAGCAACGTCCCACTGAGAGTCCACTGTTTTATTACTTTGTCGTTGCTGACAATATTAAAGACAAAACTACGATTATCTTAAAATCATGAAACATTTGCGGCTGAGGGGAAAATAAAGTTCAAAGTTGCTCTGTTTTCCCGATTTGCGCACCGGTCCGGCATCGGGTAAGCTTTAGATCAGGGAGAAACGGAAATGGCCGATTATCAGTTCACAGCCTTTGCCCTCTCAGGGGAGCTGGACCTGAACAGACTGGGGACCCAGCTCAGCATCATCCGAAAATACCGCTGGGAAGAACCGATGCTGTTGAATCCCGTGGCTTTTCAGCCACTGACGGGTGACCGTGCGGAAGAGCAGCAGGTCTATCTCTACTATTTCGGGGGGGTGGTTTTCCTCAACTGCGCCGATAGTGTCATCCAGGAATTTTCCCGGGAGATGGAAAAAATCACCGATGCATTCAAGGGGTTCCCGAACATCAAATACCAGGACCACTACTCCCTGCGGATCGAAGCAGGAGGAACGCTTGCCATCACCAACGATTACGCCGTCATGCCGCGCCATGACCGCGCCTTCATCGACATCATCGCCTTCGTCATCGCCAAATCGGTGGCGCTGGAACGGATCGAGGAACAGGTTGACATGGTGCTCGACGAGATGGAAGGAGTGATAGCGCTTCTCGATCAGGGGAAACTGAGCATACCCGACAAAAGGCTCGCCAACCTCGCCTCGAAGATCCTCAACTTCAAATACCGCTCCATTTCCTACGTCATGGTACTCGACAAACCGGAGATCACCTGGGAGAACCAGGAGGCAGACCGCCTTTACATGACCATGGACAACCTGTTCGAACTAAACCAGCGCTACCAGGAGATCAAGCACAAATCGGAAACCCTCATGGACATCACCGGGGTATTCACAAGCCTGAGCCACGCCAGAAGGGCATCCCGGCTGGAATGGATCATCATCGCCCTCATCTTCATCGAGATCGTCATCTATCTCTTCGAGATGATGTAAAGCTGCCGCGCAGAACACGGGAGGCTGCCATGAATATCGACGGCACCGAATTCGGCAGCATCACCATCGACGGCGAAACCTATCCCTACGACGTCCTCATCCGGTTATCCGGGAAGATCAGGAAGCGGAAGAAAAAGCTGTCGAAAAAGCATTATGGAACGTCACACATCGTATCCCTGGAGGAGGCCGACTTCATCTACGAGAAAGGGAGCAGCCTGCTGATCGTGGGAACCGGACAGGACGGCAACCTGCGTCTTTCACCGGAGGCCGCGGAATTCTTTGCCCGCAAAGTTTGCACGGTTCTCGCCGAGCCTACCCCCCGCGCCATCGTTGCGTTCAATCAAGAAAAAGGCCATAAAATAGCCCTCTTCCACGTCACCTGCTGATGTCAGGTCTTTCTTGCGATATACCGGCTTTCTTAGCAAAAATCTTTACAAACAGCAGCGCAAAGAACACCACCGCCAGCCCTGCCACGATGACCGGTGAAGTCGGGATATCCAGCTTGAACGACAGGAAAATCCCCCCCATGCTGATGAGAACCCCCACCAGCCAGCCGACCATGAGCACCTTGAACGGTTCCCGGAAAAAGAGGCGGCCGACCAGGGCCGGGATAACGAGAAACGAGAAGACCTGGAGAATGCCGGCAATGTGCACCGATTTTACGAGGACTACGGCAAAGCTGGCGAAGAAGAGAAACTCCAGCAGGAAGCCCCCCCTACCCTCGAAGGAAAGCGCGTAGAACTGCTTGCGGAGGAAAAAGTGCAGCGCGCCGACCACCCCATATATTATGAAAGTAGATAGGATATCTTTCGGCGTAACCCAGATGATGTTGCCGTTCATGATGGTCTTGAACTCCTCCAGACCGTGCGGACTCTTGTCCAGAATCAGGATGGCGGCGGAGAAGGAGAAGATGTAAAGAACGCCGATGAACGCCTCGATGTTCACATACCGGGCCGCCTTCCTGGATAGGGCAAGAATGACCGACCCGAGGAAGGCGAAGATGAGGGAGAGGAGAAGGCTCTTCTCCTCTCCGATAACAAACGACAGGGCTATTCCCACACCGATGAACTGGGCCAGGGCCAGGTCGACGAAGATGATCCCCCGCTCCAGGATGTGGATGCCGAAATAGGCATGGATGAATATCAGGAGCAGGCACGCCAGGAACGGCCAGACAAGAAAATTGAACGCTTCCATTTGTTTCCTCGTTATTGCAGAGATGCCAGAACCGTGTCCATGAATGAGAACCAATCGTCGGTCCCCTTCATGCCGCCGACATCACCGGGCAGGGTTATGAGCTTCACCCCGGTCTTTGCCGAGATCGATTCCGACTCTTTCTTGCCGTAAAAGCTCGTGGTGAGAATACCGTTCGGTTTGTTAGCCTTCATGCTCTCGATCAGTGACTCAACATGTCCCGCCGACGGGGGAATGCCCGGTTTCGCCTCAACATACCCGACCAGCTGAAAGCCGAATTCTCCCGCCAGATACTCGAACAGCTTATGATAAGCGACAAACTTTTTCCCTTTCAAGGGTATCGTGCTCCACTTCTTCTGCCTCTCCTTCAGCCGCTCGGCAAAGCTCTTGAAATTCGCCCGATAATAGTCCGCATTTGCCCTGTCCAGGTCGGCCAGGGTATTCGTCATTCCCTCCGCAACACGGAGGATATTGGCGGGCGAGTAATGGTAGTGGGGGTTACCGAGGGGGTGGACGTCGCCCATGCTCCGGTCCACCGCCGTCTGCTTCTCGATGGCCTTGACGAACCGGGAGCAGTCGCAGTTGCCGGGCTTGCCTGGGACTATTTTTGGATTTTTTGCCGATTCGAGAATGAGGGGGAGATAGCCGATCTCCAGGTCGAGACCGTTGTACATGATGATGTCGGCCTTGCGCCCGGCAAGGATCATGCTCGGTTTCGCCTCCATCAGGTGCGGGTCCTGGTTCGGCTTAACCAGGGTGGTTACGGAGACTTTGTCCTTGCCGATCTCCTTGGCCAGGCTCCCGATCCAGGGGAGGGTGGCGACGACGTTGAGCCCGGCAAAGGCGGGGCTTGTTACAATTAATGTTAGAAATAACGCGAGAAATATTTTTTGCATTGTTTATCCTCCTGTAGCAGCCGTTTCGTGGAGCATAGCCTTCAAGGCTGTGTTGGCGGCGAAGACGCCATAAACGGGCCTTTTGCCCGAAACAGGCAAGATGCCTATCCTCCGATTAAAAGCTAGAATGTGTGGGAGGCGTGGGCGCCGATCCCGAATATAAACTGCAGGATTCCCTCGTCGTTGCTCCGACCGTCCCGTCCTGAGCGGTCATGGTTGTACTGGAGCCGGATGCGGGTGAACTCGGACGGATTGAATTCAATGGAAGCCGACGCCCGCCAGGGGGCCTCGCCCAGATCCAGTTTTGCATCAGCCTGCTTAAATGTGTCGGCGAACAGTTCCAACATGTCGTAGCGGGCGGCGAGCCGCCAGCGATCCAACTGACAGACACCTTGCACGTAAAGGCCGTCCTGCCTGCGCCTCAATGAGTCGACGGTCGCCGCCACCGGGTCTTCCAGGTCGCCTTGCTGTGCCAGGTAGAGGTATTCCCCCTGGAGCGTCAGGCCCCGCTTTCTTGCAGGTTTCCATTTCCAGACTGCTTCCATGCCGTAGAGGGCGCTGTTCCCACGGAATTCGCTATCCGCAACGATACTGCCGGTTTTCGTCTTGCCGAACAGCACCGACGGGCCAAAATAGAGGGTGGAGTTTTCCGTCGTCTCAAAGGAGCTTTTGACGAAGATGGAGAAGGCGTGGGGGCCGGAACGGGCATCCGCGCCGAACAGGAGGTCATTCTCCCCCTGGAGCACCTCCGCCCCGAACTGGGTGTAGAAGGGAAGTGCGGGGAGCCACGTGAGCTGCACCCCCTTCTCTCCTCCCAGCCCCTCACCGCCAACAAATGCGCGGTACGGTAAGGCTATGTCGAAAAAGTCCCATTGGTGGGGGTGCTGGGCATCAAGCCTGCTGAAGTTGCTCTTGAACTTCCCCACTTTTGCCTGGAAGCCTTCCGGAAGCGCGGTGGTAACGGCAAATATCTCCTCTAAGACTACCCCCTCATCTGAAAACGGGATATTAGCGTACAGATTGAAGTAGGGATCGACCGGCGCAAAGATGAAAAGCTCGGCGCCATCCTCGGCCGCACCCATGTTAAACCCATTGCGCGCGTCCTTGCCAAGGGTGGTAAAGCCCGGTATGCCGCGGTTTGCCAGTTCGCTATCGCTCAGGTTCGACCTGTAGACAAATGTATCCAGCAGCAGGGAGATGTTCGGGTTGGTGAGGACGTTGCCGCCGAAGAAGCCGCTTACCTTTGACGATAAAGGAGATTCTGCCTCTTTTTGCTGGGGTTCCTGGTTCTTTTGTTTTTCGATTTCGTCCTTTAAGCCTTCAATGGTCTTTTGCTGTTCTTCGATGGTTTTTGACTGACTCTTTATCGCAGTTTCAAGCGAGTTGTGACGTTCAGCGGTATCCTGGCCGAAAGCGGAAACGCTGAAAGAGCAAAACACTGCCATGCTCAGAAGACAGAGTAATTGTTTCATGGTTCCTCCAAGAAAACTGTAATTTATTGAATTGTGAGAAGATAAAGATATCCCCGTCCCGTCCGGATCAGGTGAAAGACGCACTGGCGTATTACCCGTAAATTTCCGGGTCCGCATGACGGAGATAATGAGTGAGTGACTTTCTTGGTCAATAGAACAACTATTGACCTGCAAAATCGACAAAATCTGTCCTCGACCAGTCGAATTTTCGCTACGATTTTTAAGTCCGACAGACTCCTAGGCGGGAGGAGCGCGGTTGTTGAAGGGAGAGAAAAAGGCTTTAGCAACAATTGGCAGAACTGGCCGAGGATAGGGAGTTTCCGCAGAATGGCTTAGAATTCCGTGTACAGGCGCGGTATTCCAGGTGTCGGCCTGCTGGTGGGTTGCAACGCAGATGGAGCATTCGGGATGGTCTGTTCCATCGTCATGGTAATGAAAGGATCCTACCAGGGTGGAAAGCAGGAGGAGGATTATAAAAATGAGAGAAGCGCGCTTGCACATAGTTCCAACTCGGAAATCAGGTTTAAGCAAAGTAAACCCCAATTGGTAATTCTGTCAAGTGCACTTTCAGGAATTGGAGTGAGTCGGCCCCCCTTTAAAGGGCCTTGACCATGGTCGTCAAGGGTCGTACCCAAGAGCTGGCGCAAACCGGTTCCGGGCATTCGGTTAATTCCATGCCGTTGTGCCCCCCGTGGAGTTCGGCGTGAAGTTCGGTCATTTATGCATATATCCTTTTCAACGACTTTCTGGCCTTTTTCAGCCCCTTGCCGACCCCCTTGAGCCCGGAGTCTACAAGCCCCGCAAGCCGTTTCTCGGCCTTAGCCAACCCCTTGCCGGCCCGTTTCACTCTTTTGGCCAGTTTTGCCTTTTCCAGGGATGTGACCGCCTTCAGGATTTCCTTCTCCACATTCCTGCCGGTTTTCCCGGCGATTTCCTCTTTGAAAAAGGGAGGCTTGGGGGTCAAATCTTGGAGGCTTGGGGGTCAAATGGAGGCTTGGGGGTCAAATCTTTGATGTTGACAAACCCCTTCGGCTCAATAACAGAAACGGTCTTCCCCGCCAACTCTAGCTTACTCTCCCCTACCCCACCAAACAAAAAAAGCCGCCCAAGCCTTTGATTCGGCTTGCAACGGCTCTTTTAATTCAGGGGCTGGGACTGAGTAAATTTACAGGTCAGTGAAGAATGCCCAGGGTCTTCCAAGATGTTACGTTTACAGAAACCTATAAACAAAAACCCCGGCAGCTTTAAAGCCACCGGGGTTTCAATTCTTTGGAGCGGGAAACGGGATTCGAACCCGCGACTTCGACCTTGGCAATTTTGTTGTTTCCCTAATCAGACCGCTTCACATTGCATCTGTTTGTTTCTCCCACCATTTATAACTCCTTGACATATCTCTATTTTTATCGTAGATTTGCGTCTTGATGTTTCACGTTTTTTCATCTTTTGCCATCCATAAAACGGATGCAAAACGGATGCAACTGGTTCCAAGACAACTAAAACGGATGCAAAACGGATGCAAAAAAAGGAGGGGGAATGAAGCAATTCACAGATAGATTCCTCGCGTCAATCAAGCCTCAAAAGAAGAAAATTGTAATCAGAGAGGGACGGGGTTTCGCGTTCCAAGTCCTCCCCTCAGGATCGAAGTCATTCTTGTACATCTTCGAGCTAGACAAACAAAAAGGGTACTTGCAACTTGGTAACTACCCCACCATGTCCTTGGCCGATGCCAGGATAGCGTATAATGATGCGTACAAGTTAATCAAGAGTGGTATTGACCCTCGTGACCAGAAGAAAGCCGCCAAAGAGGAGTTGGCCAAATCGCGAAAGAAGGCCGAGGTTATCGCCGCTACAGCCGTTTTGCTGGAGCAATGCACGTTCCAGTCTCTCGTGGACGAAGGGATACCGGATGGTTACATTCCCTCAACCGTTGAGCAGCTTGCCGCAGTCTACTACGTCAAGTACTCCAAAGTTAATCATGGCTTTCAAACCCAGAGGAATTTCCTCTACCACACGAAGAGCGGCATCAATTCCACAATCGGAAAGAAGCTCATAACCGAGGTTCGACGTAAGGATGCTATCGAGCTGATTCAAGGTATCGCATCTCGCGCTCCCGGGCAAGCTGGGAATGTGCTCAAAGCTGGTAGACAAATATTCGAGTACGCACTGCAGCTGGAATGGGTGGAAACCCAACCTTTCTTACAAATAACGAAAGCTGTGCCGAAGGCAGGGGCAAAAAAATGTGAGAGAGCACTAGATGATGATGAGGTGCTTCAGGCATGGACAGAAATATCCAAATCGCCTTCTTCTGATTCCGTGAAACGTGCTATCAAAATGATTCTCGTTACGGCGCAACGTTCTGGTGAAGTATCACAGATGCACAGCGAGCAGATCAAGGATAGATGGTGGACTATTCCCGCAAAAGTGGCAAAGAACGGAAGAGAGCATCGAGTTTACCTTACCGACACAGCCCTATCCCTCATCGGGAATAGAAAAGGTTATATTTTCCCATCGGGAAAGGGAAATATTGGACATGTTGCTGTTAACACGCTTTCTCAGGCAATCAACCGGGGCTACTTGTCCGATGAAGTTGTCAAGGTGGTCGGAACCAGAAAAATCAAGGCAAGGAAAGAGCCTTATTTCGGAATGCCCCCTTGGAGCCCGCACGATCTCCGACGCACCGCTAGGACTAACATGCCGCGCGTAGGCGTTTCAGACGAACATGCTGAAGAAGTCTTGAACCATACCAAGCCGGGGATCATAGGAGTGTATAATAAGTACCGGTACGATAAAGAGAAGAAAGCCGCACTTATCGCGTGGGAGGAGTTCTTGCTGACACTTTTGAATCCAGGACAGAAGAAGGATGAGGAGTAAAACCAGATAGCCCCGTGCAAATAGTGACTACATGACGAAGCTTAGAGATTATTCAGCTCAGAAATCAGCAACTTCGCTCAAGATGCTGTCAGAAACCAGTTATGTCACATCTGGATTGAACCAATCAACCGGCATCGACAGGCTGTAGCTCGTTTCCATGAACCTACTGTCCATCAGGACGATGAGTCCGCAGTCGGTTCCGGGGCGGATGACTCTCCCTGCGGACTGAATCTTGGCCATTACAGGTATCGTGTAGGCATAGTCGAAACCGGTGCTGTACTGCCGTTGATAATACTCCCTCATCTGCTCGCGTTGGAGATCGTAATTCGGCAACGGTAGGCCAATCACAAAAGCTCCGATCACCATCTCTTCTGCGTACTCCATCCCCTCCAAAACGAACCTCCCTGCACTGCGAAGACAATAGTCGGAATGCTCCAGGCGCAGAGATGCTCTAGGATTGCCTCCACCAGGCCACCCTCTACAGGAAAGCGAAATTCGACAGGAAGACAAAAAAATTCCCACGGCGCAGCGCCGGTACCTGTCGAACAGCATCGGCGATTTTTGCATATTTTCTTAAGAATAATCCCCCGGCGCTGCCGGAGGTGGCTCACTTAATACCCTTTTGTCACAGTGTAGCTTCTTTATCCACAAATCTTTACGCAAAGATTGTGGAATACAGTAGATTTTTCCATTTATTTACCCGCCTGTAACACGCCTGCAACTTTTGTCCTGTTATAATTTCGCGCGAAAAGGGGTGAATAAATGAAAACCATTCTTGTCATTGAAGATGAACAGGACCTGGCAGAACTAGTGGCCTTCAATCTGGAAAAAGAAGGATACCGTCCTGTCATTGCCGGAGACTGGACATCCGCGCTGGAAACTGTGCGCAATGAACCGCCAGACTTGATACTCCTCGACCTGATGCTTCCAGGCATGATGGGGACAGAAATTTGCAAACTCTTGAAACAAAGCGAAAAAACCAGCGGAATTCCAATCATCATGCTGACAGCCAAAGGGGAAGAGATCGACCGGGTAGTTGGCTTCGAGGTAGGCGCCGATGATTATGTGGTGAAACCTTTTTCCACCAGAGAGCTCTTGCTGCGCATCAAAGCAGTGCTGCGGCGAACTTTGCCGGAAAAGGGTTCCGAAAAAATCATTAAGATAGGCACCGTAATTATAGACACCGAGCGACACAAAGTTATCGTCAGCGACGAAGAGGTAATCCTCACCACCACTGAGTTCAAACTCCTTCAGAATCTGGCTGAGCGGTTAGGAAGGGTACAAAGCCGCGAACTCCTCCTGAAAGACGTGTGGGGTTATAATTACACAGGGGACACACGCACTGTGGACACCCATATCACCAGACTTCGCACAAAAATAGGTGAAGCGGGTGATCTGATAAAAACCGTCCGGGGCTTCGGCTATAAAATGGAGGAGGAATGAGGTTCAAGATAAGATGGAAGCTGATGTGCTCATATGCGCTGCTGGTGCTTCTTATGGGCGTATCGCTCTATGGCTATCTGAACCATGTCCTGCAACATAACCTGGTTACGGAAATAAGAGAAAATCTTCTTAACGAAGCAAGGCTTGCACGGCTCATAGCCACCAAAGAGATAAGGAAAATGGGGGAGGATGCACCGACTGTCGCCTCAGCAATCGCAAAAGAGACAAAGACGAGGGTCACCATAATTTCTTCGACCGGAGATGTCAAAGCAGATTCTGAAATCGAACCAACAGGGCTCAAGGAGCTCGACAATCACCTGAATCGCCCCGAAGTACAAAAAGCCATGCAAAACGGCCAAGGAGATTCCATCCGTTACTCTTCAACCCTGCAGTATCCCATGCTCTACGTCGCCTTCCCTTTTAAAGCCGTCAGCCAGGAGGCAGGTTTCCTTCGGTTGGCAATTCCCCTCTCAACTCTGGAAAAAACCAGAACTAACATCCGATCAGCCCTCATGGCTTCTTTATTCGGTGCTATTATCCTTTCATTGCTTCTGAGTTATGTTCTTTCAAATGTTACATCCCGTTCACTGCGTACCATGGCGTCAATCGCGACACAGATAGGCAAAGGTGAATTCAGCAGGCGGATTCCCGTCACCACCCGTGACGAACTGGGTGATTTGGCCATCGTCATGAACGAGATGACAACAAGAATCAAGGGACAGTTTGAGAGTATTTACGCGGAAAAAAATCAGCTTGATACCATTCTGCGTAGCATGGGTGAGGGATTGATGGTTACAGACGCAAAGGGAACCATCACCATGGTTAACCCCGCTTTCCGCAATCTCTTCTCAATTCACGAAGAAGTGAACGGAAAACAGCTCATCGATATCACGAGACACCCTGCCCTCAACAATGCCTTCAAAACGGTTATTACCACCGAGAACGAAAAGCTCGAAGAAATCAATTTTCAATTGAATGAAGAAAGAACAATTCTGACACACTGGGTTCCTCTTAAGGAAAATGGGGAGCTTAAGGGGGTAGTGGCTGTATTTCACGACATCAGCAACTTGAAAAAGTTGGAAATAATCCGCAAAGACTTTGTGGCTAACGTGTCCCATGAACTACGCACGCCTGTCACTGTCATAAAAGGTTATGCCGAAACCCTGCTGGAAGGCGGGCTGGAAAACAATCCCCAACGTGTCGGTCGCTTTATTGAGATTATCCATAACCATGCGGGCAGGTTGGCAAACCTGATCAGAGACCTTCTTTCTCTTTCGGAGCTTGAATCAGGGAATCTGAACCTGGGGTTCGCGTCAATCAACATTGAAAGCGTCGTTAAAAGGGCATGTGTCCTGCTGGATCAGAAAGCCCACAACAAAAAAATTACCATTGACCGGAGCGGAATTAATGAGTTGTCGCCTGTGCAGGGTGATCCCGGGAGACTTGAGCAGGTCCTCGTTAATCTGTTGGACAACGCAATAAAATATACTCCGGAAAACGGTTCCGTGACTCTCTCTGCGGCAGATATGGAGGATATGGTAAAAATATCGGTCTCTGACACGGGGCCAGGAATCCCTCCAAAAGACCTTCCCAGGATTTTTGAACGTTTCTACCGGGTGGACACAGCCAGGAGTCGTGAAGTGGAGGGGACCGGACTCGGCCTCGCCATCGTAAAACACATCGTGCAGTTACATGGGGGAACCGTGTCAGCAGAGAGCTCGCCGGGAAAGGGGGCTACCTTCTCCTTCACTCTCAAAAAGGCTTAACCTGCAACAATACTGTTCACGAATTCACCGAATATTTCCGAACACGTAACTCGGATGTAACATCAAGCGGGTTATAATTCACAAAAAAATGAAAAGGAGGAAACAGATGTTTAACAATATCCGCAAAAGTATTATTGCTCTTGCCCTTTTGGCAGTCTCTACCGTGGCCGGACAGGCCTCGGCCGAGACGCTTATTAACGGTGCAGGCGCTACTTTCCCCTACCCCCTCTATTCAAAATGGTTCAGCGAATACGCCAAGGTTGATCCCACCGCTAAGTTTAACTACCAGTCCATCGGCAGCGGCGGCGGTATCAA
This sequence comes from Geobacteraceae bacterium, assembly GCA_009773645.1. Classification (GTDB taxonomy): domain Bacteria; phylum Desulfobacterota; class Desulfuromonadia; order Geobacterales; family Geobacteraceae; genus WSYB01. Next base: position 174,418 of record WSYB01000013.1, on the reverse strand, counting down.
GCAGATCACGGCGCAAACCGTTGATTTCGGCGCTTCAGACAAGTTCCTTACCGATGAAGAGTTAAAAGCGGCGCCCGGCAAGCTTCTTCACATCCCGACCGTCATGGGGGCTGTGGTCGTTACCTACAATATCCCCGGAATAGGCAAAGGGCTTAAAATCTCCCAGGAAGACCTGGCTGACATCTTTTTGGGGAAGATAACCAAATGGAACGATCCAAAAATCACCAATGACAATCCGGGCGTAAAACTTCCCGACCAGCCGATCATCGTAGTCCACCGTTCGGATGGCAGCGGCACTACCAGTATCTTTACCGACTACCTCACCAGCGTAAACAAAGAGTGGAAAGAAAAGGTTGGTAAAGGAGCCTCCGTGAAATGGCCGATTGGTCTCGGCGGCAAAGGGAATGAAGGTGTTGCCGGACAGGTAAAAAACATCAATTACGCCATCGGTTACGTTGAGCTTGCCTATGCCGTGGAAAACAAACTCACCTATGCGTATCTCAAGAACCGCGACGGGAATTTCGTGGAGCCCAGCATCAAAACCACCAGTGCTGCTGCCGCCGGCGCTGCCAAACATATGCCGTCAGATTTCCGGGTCTCTCTCGTTAATCAGCCAGGCAAGGACACATATCCCATCGTCGGCTTTACCTGGCTTCTCGTTTATGAGCAACAGAAGGATCCGGTCAAAGGGAAAAAGCTGGTGGAATTCCTGAACTGGAGCATGAATAAAGGGCAGAAAATGGCTTCCGCTCTTCTCTACGCACCACTGCCGGAAAACGTAGAAAAGATGGTGGAAAAGACAATAAAAACAATAAAGTACTAACTAATTAACTGGCATTATCCGGCCTGGACAGGCTCATTCCCTATGGTGCGCCTGTTCAGGCCTTTTTTGCCGTTCGCGGTTGCGTGCAGAATCTTAGTGCACGGAGGTGCCATTGCCACAGGATACACAACCCCATAAGTGGAAAATTGAGAATGGCCTGAACGGTGACTTCATCTTCAAGGGGGTGACCATTCTGTTCGCCTTCAGCATTCTCGCCATCCTTCTCCTGATGCTTTATGAGATGAGTCATGAGAGCCTCCCAGCCATCCGGAAATTCGGCTGGAGCTTTGTCTCCGGCAGCGAGTGGGACGCGGTGCAAAGTGAGTTCGCAGCCCTTCCATACCTATACGGTTCTGTGGTTTCATCCATTCTGGCGCTTGCCCTGGCGACTCCCCTGAGCGTTGGAACGGCCATATTTATTACGGAAATTGCTCCGAAAAAGTTCGGAGGGTTGGTAGCTGCGCTTGTGGAACTCCTTGCGGCCATCCCAAGCGTCATCTACGGTTTATGGGGAATCCTTGTCATGGCTCCCTGGCTGCAGAAGACCGTCCAGCCTTTTCTTATCGAGCACCTGGGGTTTCTTCCCTTCTTTCAGGGAGCTCCCTACGGGGTGAGCATGCTTGCTGCCGTATTTATCCTGATGATCATGATTGTGCCGATCATTACCTCTATAACTAAAGAAGTACTTCTGGCCGTACCCCAGAGCCAGAAAGAAGCCGCAATTGCCCTGGGTGCAACCCGCTGGGAGATGATTCGCACGGCAATGCTTCCTTACGGCCGCTCCGGCATCCTGGGAGCGGTAATTCTCGGACTTGGACGGGCCATAGGTGAAACCATGGCAGTCACCATGGTGATCGGCAACAACCCGCAAATATCGCTTTCATTACTCTCTCCTGCGTATACGATGCCAAGCGTCATAGCCAATGAATTTGCCGAAACCACATCCAAACTGCATGCTTCAGCCTTGATGGAGATCGGCCTTATTCTGCTGGCGGTTACGCTTGTTATCAATGTCCTGGCAAGGCTTCTCCTGTGGGGAGTCACCAGACAGTCGGGAGGAAACGTGTAATAATGAAAATATTCTCGTTTCGTAAACTAAATAACAGCGTGATGACGCTGTCAATGGTGATGGCCACCATTTTAGTGCTGGTTCCCCTGGGCTTGATCTTTTTTCATATAATGAAAATGGGGCTCAGTTCCATAAACCTCGATTTCTTTGTTCAAATCCCAAAGCCGACCGGTGAAACAGGCGGTGGCATGGCCAATGGAATGGCCGGAACCTTTGTCCTCATAGCCTTGGCTTCGCTCATAGGTCTTCCAGTCGGCATACTCGGGGCGGTTTACCTCGTGGAATACGGCGGTACCCGCATCTCCGCCGTGATTCGTTTTGCCGCGGACGTCCTATCGGGGATTCCTTCCATTATCACCGGCATGGTGGCCTATGCCATGCTGGTAGAGCCAATGAAAGGCTTCTCCGCCCTTGCCGGTTCCCTTGCTCTGTCACTTATCATGGTGCCTATAGTGCTCCGCACCACCGAAGAGCAACTGAAAATGGTCCCCGATACATTGCGAGAAGCGTCATTGGCTTTGGGTGTGCCCCTCTGGCGCACAAGTCTCAAGGTGACTTTGAGAAGCGCCATGAAAGGAGTCGTTACCGGAATACTGCTGGCAATCGCTCGTATTTCCGGTGAAACCGCCCCCCTTCTCTTTACTGCGCTGGGGAATCAGTTCTGGAGCAACAAACTGACCGAGCCGATCGCCGCCATGCCGCTGCAGATTTTCACTTTTGCAATCTCACCCTATGAAGATTGGCACCGGCTGGCCTGGGCCGGAGCGCTAGTACTGGTGACACTCATGTTTGGCTTAAGCCTGTCGGCCCGGTATTTAGGCCGAACTAAACAGCAATCCTGACAACGCCCGGAATTTGGAAGTGTGTAATATGAGGCTAGTGATGAAAACAAAAGTAAAACTTGAAGATCTGAATGTTCATTTCGATAAGAATCATGCGGTCAAGGGGACTACAATCGATTTCGGTGAAAACAGCGTTACCGCAATCATCGGCCCGTCCGGCTGCGGGAAATCAACAGTTTTGCGCAGCATCAACAGGATGCATGATCTGGTACCCACTGCCAAAGTAACCGGCAGGATTCTGCTCGATGGAATCAACATCTATGAACGCACTATTGACTCGGTCTCCATTCGGCGGCTGGTCGGGATGGTGTTCCAGAAACCGAATCCCTTCCCCGCCATGTCCGTCTACGACAATGTGATCGCAGGTTACAAGCTGAACGGCAGGATCAACAAAGACGAGGCCGATGAACTTGTGGAATCAAGCCTGAAAAGGGTCGCTCTCTGGGATGAAGTCAAGGATCGTCTGAAAGCGAACTCCATGGAGCTCTCCGGCGGGCAGCAGCAGCGGCTTTGCATCGCCAGGACCATCGCGGTAAAACCCGAGGTGATCCTCATGGACGAGCCGGCCTCGGCCCTCGACCCGCTATCAACTCTGAAGATAGAGGAACTGATCGAGGGGTTGAAAGAAAAGTACACCATCGTCATAGTCACCCACAACATGCAGCAGGCTGCCCGCATATCCGACTACACAGCCTTTTTCTACCTGGGCGAATTGATCGAATTCGGAGAGACCAAGAAAATTTTCACCACCCCGGACAAAAAACAGACCGAAGATTACATTACCGGCAGGTTCGGGTAAACGGATCAGGCAATCACTTTTCGGGAACCGGAATTCGGGAACCGGGATCCGTGACTGATAAAAACGGTTTCCACTTCCCGGTTCACGCTTCCCGAATCACGAGGTAGAAATGGAAAGAGAGCACTTCAGCAAACTGTACGATGAGGAACTGAACGATATCCGGGAGAAGCTTCTGGAAATGGGGGGGAAGGTCGAGTTGATGATCTCGAACTCCATGAAGGCGCTGGTGGAGAGAAATTCTGAACTGGCCGACCGGACCATCGCCTCAGACCCTGGGATCAATCAGATGGAAATGGAGATTGACGAAAAATGTATCCAGGTCCTCGCACGGCGCCAGCCCGCAGGCCGTGACTTGCGTTTTCTAACCCTGGCACTGAAAATTGTAACCGATCTGGAGCGGATCGGTGACCAGTGCGTGAATATCGCGAATCGTGCCAAGGAACTCAACGAAGAGCCAATCCTCAAGCCTTATATTGATCTCCCCAGAATGGCAAATTGGACATCAGTCATGGTGAAGGAGGCGCTGGATGCCTTTGTCCGCGGCGACGAGAAACTGGCCATGAAAGTCTGCAAGGATGACCAGTTTGTCGACGACTTGAATGTTCAGATACAGCGGGAGCTCCTGACGTTCATGATGGAGGACCCGGGGACCATAACCCGCTCCCTGAGGCTGAACTACATTTCAAAATACCTGGAGCGGATCGCAGACCATGCTACCAACGTGGCGGAGATGGTTATCTTTATGGTGAAAGGGAAGGATATACGGCATACCATCCCTTCCACGTCGGACGAAAAGTAAGAAATTCCATCAACCTGCAACTTATAATATCTACAAAATATTTTCCCATCCGCAACACAGCCGTAACTCTCCTATGCGATAAACAAAGAAAACAGCAAGGAGACGTCATGAAAAACGTTACTGTAATGCCGTTTGTGCAAAACGTCGTGCGTAATCACCCCGCCCTCGTCACTGTAGCCACCGCCGCATCCGGTTTTATCCGCCAGATGACGATAAAGCCCTTTACCCCCCGCAAGAGACGGCGCGAATTCCTGCTCAAAGATCGGGTGACCAGTCTCCATGCGGTCAGAAACCAAATCTTCAAGGAAAAGGGGGCAGGCGACATCCCGACCATCATCATCGCCGGATTTGTCCCCGACGCCACCGAAGTAACCGAATTTCAGCGCCCCCTTCTCAGGAACTACGGCAGTATCTACTACATGAACTACCCCAGAAACGGTTTTTCCATTGGGATGTTTTTCGCCCAGCTGGCGGATCTTATCGAAGATATAAACCGCCGCGGGAAAAAGCCGGTCCTTTTCGGCATCAGCTTTGGCTGCGGGCTGATCGCCCAGTTCCTCCGGGAAACGGCGGTTAATGATCGCCTCGATATCCGGGGAGTGGTGATGGCAAGCCCCGTGCTGTGCACCGAAGACCTGGTCAGGCCTGAAGGGGAGAAAACCGGCGGGGTCAGGATGCTGGAGAGTAACCTGAGAAGGATCCTCAAGGCCCATGCGGAGAACGGGCAAGATGTCAACCGCCAGATCGAGAGGGCCAGGCGCTGCTTCCTGAGCCTGTTTGAAGCGGGAGCGGAAAACCGGGTGCTTACCAGCAGACACCTCTCCATCAGGAAGAAGATCATGGAAGTGGTGGAAAAAACCTCCGCAGTCGGAGGGTATCAGAGGGTTCTGGCTCTGAAGGACTTCCCTTCTCCCACCGGCAATGCACCGATCTTTTCCGGTCCGGCATTGGCCCTCCTTGCAGAAATGGAAGAAAACCTTCTCGTCTCCGCTTCACCTACCCTGGCGGCGCTGAAAAATCCCGACATCCGCACCGCACTCTTCCCGCGCGGCAAGGTGAAACATGTGATTTCCCCCGTCAAGAATGACGCTGTGGTCCATGCGTCGCTGATCTTCCACCACCACTGCTATAATCCCCTGATTGAGGCATGGTACGACAAGCTCCGGCAACCGGCCCTCTTCGCGGTGGTCTGATGGGAAACTCGTCAACTCTCCGTAATCTGACCGCTTCCCCCCTCGACCTGATGCTGAAAACCGGTGCATCTTTCATGGCGAGGAACTTTGAAAGTCGTGACCCCTTTGCCAGTCAACGTGACATCTTTACCCGGCTGCTCATGCAGGGGGCTGCCACCCGCTTCGGCAAAGACCATGGCCTGACCGATCTCACCGGCCTTCCGTTTGACCAGGCCCATCGATTTTACCGGCGCCAGGTCCCGATCAGGACCTACGGCGATTTCTGGAAAGAGTACTTCAGCGCCGGTCTCCAGAAAGGGGAAGAGATGAAGCGCCTCTGCCTGGAAGATGTCACCTGGCCGGGGAAAATCCCCTTCTTCTGCGAGACTTCCGGCACCACGGCGCCGACCAAGTACATCCCTTTTTCCCGGAAAATGTTTCAGGCAAACAAGCGGGCGGCCCTGGACCTTGCCGCCTGTTACCTGGACAGAAACCGCAAAAGCCGCCTGTTTAGAGGAAAACTCCTCTACATGGCGGGGAATACTTCCCTTTCAGACCTGGGTGACGGGGTCAAAAGCGGTGACATGAGTGCCATTACTCTCCGTTACCCCCCTCCCTACCTGAAACCCTTTATCGCTCCAAAGGCTGCGATATCCGCTCTCCCCTGGGACGATAAGCTCGAAGCGCTGGCCGCACTCCTCCTTACGGACGGCAATATTCGCGGCATCTCCGGCGTCCCTCCGTGGATCATCCTCCTCCTGAAACGGTGTGCGGAACTGGGTAAAAAACCGCTCCGCGAACTCCTGCCGAACCTGGAACTGATCATCCACGGCGGGACCAGCATCAAACCGTACTCCAAGGAATTCGCCGAGCTGTTCCCGAAGCAGGCTCCCAACTTCATTGAGGTGCTTCCCTCCTCTGAGGCGTTCATGGCCTTCCAGCTGTTCGGTGAAGAGTATATGCGGCTGGCCCCTTACTACGGCGTTTATTTCGAGTTTGTTCCGTTCGAGAAGCTGGATGAACGTGGGATTCCGGCCCCCGATGCAGAAACAGTGCCCCTGGAAGGGGTGGAAACGGGCAGGCGTTACGCCATCATCCTCTCCACCTGCGCGGGGCTCTGGCGCTACCACATCGGCGACACCATTCGCTTCACATCCCTTTCCCCCCTGTTTATCGAATTCACCGGCCGGGACAAGTTCCTCGACCGTTTTGAGGAAAAAGTCACCCAGAGTGAGGTGGAAGAAGCGGTTGCCAAATTGAACCGCATTGACGGCGTCGAAATAAAAGAGTTCATCGTCGGACCGGAAATAAGCGAAAGGCGTCATTTGTGGGTCCTCGCCGCAAAGGGTGGAAGCCGGCATACTGCTGAACTGGCCGTTCATCTTGACAGAAGCCTCATGACCATGAACGCCGACTATGCCACCTTCCGCAGCCAGGGAAGAATTAAGGAGCCATTGGTGGTAATGGTAGGGGAAGATTCGATTTACCGATGGTCGAAGGAAGTAAGAGGAAAACTCGGCGGACAGAGCAAGATTCCCCATATCGACCCGTCAGTGGACGGGGAAATGGTGAGAAGCCTGGTCCGGTTCGTCAATCTGACGGAAGAACAAATAGGCTCAGCAGCACACTGAAACGAAAGGAGACAGAAGATGAACGTGCAGGAGATAAAAGAAATCGCAAGACAAAAAGGTTTAAAGGTAGGGAAAGTGAAAAAGAGTGAACTCATTACAACTATTCAGGAAGCCGAGGGAAATTATCCTTGCTTTGATACGGGAAAAGCAGACGAGTGCAATCAAGTAAACTGTCTTTGGCGTATAGACTGTAAGTGACCTTCTTGTGTGTGTGCCATTGGGGCGGAGCTCTGGAGATTCGTGTAACACTATTTTGATCCTGGATAAGGAGGAAGAAATGAAGAGCATGAACAGAAGAGATTTCATGAAGGTCAGTGGTGCCGGGCTGGCAGGCTTGGCCGTAGCATTGCATTTTCCGCTGTTAACCCCGCGGAGAGCCCTGGCTTCAGGCACCGCCTGGAAATTCGGGGTCATGGCGGATACCCAGTGGAAGGCAGCTTATCCCAACAACGGGGAAAACCCCGCTTCATGTGCGGTCTCGATCATCAATGCGTTGAACCAGCAGTACATCCATCACGACGTCAAGTTCGCCATACAAGTCGGCGACCTGGTTGATGTGGAAAGTGTTTACGGCGTTCGCACCTTGCCGACACGGGCCGCCGCAGCCCAGGCGCTCTACGATAGAGGCATCGGATTCTTTCCGCTCCGCGGCAATCATGAAGGCAGCCAGACTGCGGCCCTGGAATTTCCGGGTCTGTTCCCCCAGACGCAAGGTGCCGGTCCCAACGCTTACGGCGCCACGAACTTCGCCAGCCCTTTTGAAACGCTCAAAGGCCTGAGTTATTCTTTCGATTACGACAATGTCCGCTGCATCCTGATCGACCAGTTTACCAGGACCGATGGCAGCAAATACAACGGCAGTACCAACAACAATGCCGTCGATCAGGTGGAGTGGATCGATTCGATGGTTTCGTCCAGGCCTTCCGACAGCCATGCGTTCGTTTTTTCACACAAGAACCTGATCGGACAAAATCACAAGGACGTCCTCTTCGGTGCAGATCTAACTGCCAATGCCGTTCCCCGGGATGAATTCATCAGGAGTCTCTGCGCCAACGGCGTCCGCTACCAGATTGGCGGCCATGACCATATGCACCACCGCTCCATCGTCAAGAGCTCTGACGGCCTGTCCAGTACCGGTCAGATCATCTGCTCTTCAAACAGCTACAAATTCTACATTCCGAGAACCGGTGATGATGGGCGGGAGACGCCGCTCCAGCAGGAGCTGTTCAGCATCGGCTACTACATCTTCACCGTTGACGGCCCCCGGGTGACCGTGGATTTCTACTCGTCGAGCCACGGCTCCGAGTACGGCGACATCGACCTCCTCGCCTCTCCCGCCGGTTTTGTTTTCCATCTGCGGGAGACCTTCGGTTACAGCCTCAACGGCAAGCAGTTCCAGGTGGCCCATGGCGAGTCTTACACCAGTGTGGAGGACACCTTCCAGGGCACGACAGCCAAAATTCTCAACGGAACGAACGGCAACACTGAAACCGACTACCTCGCTCGCCCCCTGGCAAAAACCGTGAATACCGGCTGGTCCGCTCCCCGGGAGCGGGACAACGCCGCAAGCAAGGTCCTCAGTCTTTGGGGGATGGCTGACAACCTGAGCCTGTGGGAAAATCCGGGCAGCGGCCTCGACCTTACAGGTCTTCTGCCGAATGCAGCCGAAACCAAAGAGAGCGACATTTACACCCTCTCGATGACCTATGACGACGAGAGATCCCATGGCCGGCACCGCGGAAACGGCGGTTACCGCCTTGCCACAAAAGATGCCGACGGCAACTGGGTCAACGCCGTGGAGAAGAATTTCGGCGGCACCGGCAAGTTTGTCAAAGGTTCCTGGCAACCGGGCTATGGGCTGGGCACATACGGTGTCGATCCCTTCACAAAAACCGCATGGGCAATCGTTAATCATGAGGGGGATTTTGCCGTCGCCCGGCTTGATGATTAAAAACGCATCGCCAAAAGTGAACTATACAGCTTTGCCCTTCCGTCCCTTACCGGCAAGCCTGCCGGTAAGGGACGGCGTGATTGTTTGGTTCAGGCCTTGCTGGACTGGTCAGGTTCCGGCAAAGGGCAAGCTGAACGGGCAGGACTTATAGACAACTTATGCTAACGAGGGCCTAAGTGGGGCGCCCATGAAATTATGCTTTTTGCACTTTACGCATAAAATAATGGGCGTCCCCATCTACCTACACTTACGACCCAAAAATTATTTTATGCACATGACCCCCTTTCCGGATACAATTATCGCATCTCCTTTTCTCCAACTTTGATGGGTTCGCAAAAAGCTCCAGATGCAAGACTTGCGAACCCATCACCTATAATCAAGGAGGCTACCATGGCACAGGCATTTCTCCGGGAACATCTGATGAACTGCACTGGCTGCAAGCAGTGCGAACTCGTGAACGACGGAGTTTTCTGCCGCTCGTGCAATTCGGTCGTCCTCAAACTGCCGCACGACGTGGTAGACCTGCTCCGCTGTGAAGAAATATGGGCAGACAAGTGGGATTCTCTCCATTCTCTTCTCACCGACTTCATCCTGAAGCTTGAGCGCCCTCTTGACTGCGGGGAGTCGTTGCGACAAGAATTGGGTACCGTGAGCGTCTGATGCACGTTACTCCTGGAAGGGCATAAATAAAGGCCGCTCTTTCCCGGAAGCGGCCATTTTCCCATCTCAATTTCCGGACTCCGTCCGCCCATGACGACTCTCCGTCACAATGGTAACATGATCGGCCCCCTCGACGACAATCTGCCTGCCGTGCTCCTGCCATAGGGAATGCTCAATCATGAGAAACAAAATGGGGCATCTCATGCCGAAATTTTTCAATGAAATGGTTTCCGTCAATCGCATCCGCAACCATATACGGGCGCTCGAAGGTACCCGGCATCCAGTGGCGGCGCCCGAAGCGTTGGAGCATGCCGCCGATTATATTGCAGACTTCCTCCGCTCTCTGAACTACGAGATGGCGGAACAACGCTTCCCGGACAGCGGCCGCGAATTCCGGAACATCATCGCCACCCGCCATGGTCTGCGCCATCCCGATGAACGGGTCGTAGTCCTTGCCCATTATGATACGGTCGCGGGGACGCCGGGTGCCGATGACAACGCCAGCGGCGTAGCGGTAATGCTGGAGGTGGCGAGAGTATTGGAGCGGTTCAGGTTCGAGCGGACCATCCATTTCATCGGCGTCAGCCTTGAAGAAAACGAGAGAGACGACGATCCCGACTCCGGGACCCGGGGGAGCCGGGCACTGGCGGCTTACGCCCGGGAAAACGACTGGAGAATCGAAGGGGTCGTGGTTCTCGAATCGGTCGCTTTCGCCAGCGAATCCATCGTCCAGACCGTTCCTCCGGGCATTCCGGTCACGGTGCCCGAAACCGGCAACTTTATCGCGGTTGTGGGGAACGCACGTTCGATCGAACTGGTCCGCGGCTTCGCTCGGGCCGTCGAGCGGTACCGGAGCGATCTCCCCTTCGCCTCCCTGGCCGTCCCCGCCAACGGGGAAGCACTCCCGGATACCCGACGGTCGGACCATGCCCCTTTCTGGGACCACGGCTACAAAGCGGTCATGGTGACCGACACGACGAACTTCCGCAGTCCTCACTACCACCGGCCGACCGACACGCTGGAGACGCTGAATCTTGACTTCGCCGCAAACGTTTGCCGAGCCACAGGGGGCCTACTGGTGGAACTCGCGCGGCTCATGGAGTGAGCCCAACCCTTGTGGCGGGTGAGCCTCCCCGACCATATGTCACTGCCGCGTTGCGGCCCGTTTCCGATTGTGTTGCAAATTCCTCGGCATGTGGTTAACTATCGGTTGTGGTGAACGAATCGTCAAAGTTCACCTTTCTCCCTCCATCAATCCCCTGGAGGTCGCCCATGAAGATACCCGCACCCCTTCCGTTGCAGCCTGATGAACCGGATATACTCTTCGAGTATCGTGAGAACCATCGTTTTTCACCCGGCGGGAAACGTCTCCTGACCGCGCTCATTCCCTGCCTCACCGGAATCGGCTGCGCGTACCAGGCCTTAGCCGAGTTTCGGGACCGGCGCAGGCACCTTCATCCGGGCAGACTTGTGGAAGTCGACGGCTGCCGTTTGCACGTGCAGACGGCAGGCAACGGAAGTCCCGCGATTGTTCTGGAGGCGGGACTGGGGGGCATGTCATCCTCATGGGGGTGGGTCCAGCCGGAAGCCGCAAAATTCTGCCGCGTCGTTTCCTACGACAGGGCCGGACTCGGCTGGAGTGAAGCGGACAACGCCCCCCAAACGGCCCGGCGCGATGTCCGGCGTCTGCGAGACCTCCTGCGGATCTCGGAAATCGCTCCCCCTTACGTCCTCGTAGGTCACTCCATGGGGGGGCTGTTCACCCGTGTTTTTGCGGACCAGCACCCCGACGAGGTGGTCGGTATGGTTCTGGTGGATGCCGCGCACCCGGAACAGCACCTGCGAAGTCCGGCCATCCACCGGCACATGCGGAGAGGCTTCCGGATGCTCAAAGCGATACCTCTCCTTACGAAACTGGGGTATGTCCGCCTCACCGGGTTTTTCAATTCATGGCCGGCAGGACTCCCACCCCGGCAGCACGCGGAAGCGGCAGCATTTTTGACATCATACCGGCACCTCAGGTCAACGCGGGATGAATCGCTGGCATGGGAGGAGATCTGCGCCGAAGTGAGGGAAACGCGGGGCTTGGGCAACATGCCGCTGGCAGTGGTGACCGCCGGCAAGGACGTGCTGCCGGGACACCCCGAACTCCAGAGGGAACTTGCGGCACTCTCGTCGAATAAAGTCCACGTCGCCGTCAAAGGGGCCAACCATGTTACGCTGGTCACGCATCGTCACCACGCTCTCTCGGTCGTCGAGGCAATCCGTTGGGTGGTCGAAGCGGGGAGTGCCCGGCAGATACGGCCACAGTAGACCGGAGTTTCTCTGAACCTGCCTGCACCGGCACGCTTTATCACAAATGTAACGGAACGGTAACTGAATTTAGATATTAGAGATGTATATTTCTATCATTACCCGATTCCGTGAAATTGATCGACACCTTCTCACAATTCAATATGTTATCAAAATACTCGGGCGAAAGAAAATATTGTAGGGATACCCCTTGGGGGTATCCTGATTTCGGGCACCCGCAAGGTGCGCCCCTACAAAATCTGTCGCAGATTCAGAAATATATTTCCAGCCGGGGTCCGTTCCTATGGAAACGATAATCGCTCTGATCGAAGATAGCTGCCGTAAATTCGGCGACAGGACGGCCTTCCTGCAGAAGGCCGGAGGAGTGTGGCGCGAAACCCCCTACGGGGAACTCAGGACGGCTTCCGACCGGATCGCTGCGGGGCTGATGAGGAGCGGTTTCCAGCCAGGAGATCGTGCGGCCCTGCTGGCCCCTTCCTCTCCGCAGTGGGTGATGGTCTACATCGGAATCCTCAAGGCCGGAGGGGTAGTCGTTCCCATCGACAAGGACCTGAAAAGCATCGAGGTGCGGCACATCCTGGGGCATAGCGAGTCACAGGCGCTTTTCGTCGATGGGGACCGTCTCGAAATCGTCCTCGGAATGGCGGACGAAATGCCGTCACTTCGCCGGATCATCACGTTCGACTCACCCGGTGAAGCACCTTCTGCCGAAAGGTGCGGCCGGGGTCCTTCCATCAGCCCGCGCAGCAGAGTCCGCTGCACGGTTTTCCCCCTTCACGAGCTGCTCCATCCGGAGGAATGCTCCACCGTTCAGCGCCGGCCAAACGACCCTGCCCTTATCCTGTACACGTCGGGAACCACCGGGCGTTCCAAGGGGGCAATGCTCAGCCATGCAAACATTGTATCCAACATCCGCGGAGTCATTGCCCATCTGGAGGTGGATCAATCGGTTCATACCCTGTCATTTCTCCCCATCAATCACGTTTTCGAACAGGTATGCGGAATCCTCCTCCCCCTTTCCCTCGGGGGGAAGGTCTCCTTTTGCGAATCCCTGAAAAAGCTCGGTGAAAATCTGGCTGAGGTGAAGCCGACGTTCTTCGTGGGGGTGCCGGCGGTCTTCCGGATGATGCTGGGCCGGATCATGAAAAAGATCGAGGAGGACGCGGTTTCCCGGTTTCTCTTCACCTTTCCCCTGACTCGACCGCTTCTTGCTTCACGGGTCCGCAGAAAGCTGGGCTCCGGGACGGTTTTCATCAGCGGCGGCGCCGCTCTCGATTCGGAAATATCCAGACAGTTTGCAAAGCTGGGGATAACGATCTTCCAGGGGTATGGAATAACGGAAACGTCGCCTGTCATTTCGGCAGAGTGCCGAAAATGGCGACAGCCGGGGACAGTGGGGCGGGTCATGGCCGGGGTCGAGGTGAGGATCGACAACCCCGACGATGAGATGGTGGGGGAGATCCAGGTCAGGGGTCCCAACGTTATGCAGGGGTATTTCAAGGACCCGGATGCCACTGCGGAAGTACTTGCTGACGGCTGGTACCGGACCGGCGACCTGGGACGTCTCGACGATGACGGGCTCCTCTCCATCTGCGGCAGGGCCAGGAACCTGATCGTTACCCCCAACGGGAGGAACGTCTATCCGGAAGAGGTGGAGAACGAGATACTCAAAAGCGCGTTCATCGCAGAGGTCGTAGTGTACGCCAACAGGACGGACCCGGTTTGGGAGGAAATCCACGCGATGATCTATCCCAGCCGGGAAGCGCTGGAGGAGCATGCCGGCAAGCTGGGGAAAGCGACCTTTTCAGGCGCGGAAATCGAGTCGCTAATACGGGCGGAGGTCTCTTCCGCCTGCGAAAGGCTGGCCCCTTACAAACGCGTCAAAAAGTTTACGATCCGTAAAGAGGAATTCCCCAAGACCACCACGCGCAAGATCAAGCGTTTTGAAGTGGAAGCGCCGGCGGACCGGCGATCAGCGTGACCCTATGCATCTGCCGCTGCCTTGTTTTACGAATGAACATGTTTTGAAAATCAAGCATGGGAGGAAAATAGGCTGCAGGGAGGCCGGCACGATCCGGTCAGGGCCTTGTGGTAAGAGTTGCTATTTTTAGCGAATAGGAGCCTCCCTTTCCTTTTCCATCCTGCCGCGCGATCGTAACCCCGACATCGTCTTTCCTGATCCAGCGGCGGCCCTTCTTGTTCGGGTCCTCAAAATCGATCACCCGGCAGCGAATACTTTTGCCGTCAACCTTAACATCTTCACTCTTAACCCATCTGTACTTACGCGTCACTACCGCTAAGTGTTCGAGGTCCAGGAGCCTGAGCGACATTTCATCACCTTCTTTTTTCATGGAGATTTCCGGGCACTCCATGGTGGTGTAATCATACTGGTCCTTGTTGATTGTCAGGGAACGTCTGACGCCGTTTTCCCTGATGTCGAAATGGAATCTCCCGTTTTCAAGGCGCCCGTCAACTTCACAGGATGTGTCGTTTTCTCGGGTAGTGCGGTTGTAACGAAATGTCCCCTCATCCCCCACAAAGGCCTCCTCTTTTGAGTCAAGCGCATACGAGTAGACGATAAAATCGGCGTCTATACGGGTAACGGATTCAAACTTGAGGACTTTTTTGTTGTTGCCGGGGAGCAGCGAATAGACGGTTTTGAGGTTGCCGACTCTCAGCCCTTTGGAATAAATAGTGTACCTAGACTCTTTAGCGTTTGATGTATCGGCAGTTGAGGTGTCTAACGGGCAGATAAGGAGAAACGAGAGGAGCACCGCACCCTGCAATACTATGCGGCCTTTACTGAAGAGGTTCATGATATCTCCTGACGGATGGTCGGATTGGGCAAAATAGACCTGTTATCCTTAATCCTTCACGGCAGTCCATGTCAAGTTTTGGAATGTAAAGATTATGTTACGAGCATCCTTCCACCCCCGGAAGATCAGGAATTGATACGGCCAAAATTGCTCTTCATGAGAATTTACGCCGCTCCCACCGGGGTTTCAGCGAAAACCCGAACAGCCAAGGTTTTACTGCGCATCTTTAACAAATGATTTACATGACCGCCACATATACTTAACAATATTCCCGTATTATCATTCACGTAAGCTATTAAAGGAAGCCTGCGGTGAAGATAATCGAATTGACTTCTTCTTTAGAAAACCCTGAATCTCTTAAAAGGCTCCTGGGAAGGATTGGCGTCTCATTCTCATCCCCTGGCGCTCTCTGCGCCTCTCTTCCTTTTTCCCTGCACGACACGACCTGCGGCTCAGAAACAGAGTTACAGGCGGTAGTTGCGGGAGGAAGGGATTCTGTGGATCTCCCCAAAACCATCGGACAATCCAACTATTTTGCCAATATCCTGAAAAGGGCAGCCGCAGGAGAGACACCGAAACATCTGATCACCGACCTGGAACGGTTTCTCAGCAACAACCCGGGAAACATCTGGGAAAACAGCTGGGTCCGTTTCCCCATATCAGTCTTATCCTCCTTTGCCAAACGGGTATTCGATCTCGACCTCCTCGCAGACAAAAACAACCCTTCAAAAGGGATGCGCAACGATGTCCAACGGTTCGTTATACACGACGGGGATAAAGGGGAATGCCTCCGAATCCCCATAAGCTACCTCATCAAACTGGCCCTGGCCGACGTCATGGGATCGCAGGACAACCTCCCGGCTCCCGTCCGGCGGACCGGGGAGAGGTTGATGAATCACTTTCTAAGCGACAACACCTCGCCGGAAACCTTCTCGTTTCACGTGGTTCCTCTCCGACCTGAAAGCGGCATGGGAAGGTCAATTGCACGGGAAACATCCAAACGTTTCCTCTTGACGCAGCTCCTGGTAATGTACGCTAACAAGAGTTTCGGCCTCCGGGATAACGGTCAGGAAGCCATAGTCTATTTTGCCCCTCATCCACCGGTACGTCAAAAGGAGCTGAACAGCCATATCTCCGATGCCTTCTACCGGGAATTGTTCATGAGCCCCTGTCTTTCAGGATGGGATCAGGGAGAAGATAAATACCGTTATATGCACCTCTGCCACCAAGTCCTTTCACGCAGCCAGCTTAACGCCGTAGCCAAGCTGCGGGAGGCGGGGATTATCGTCAACAACCTGGTGGTACTTCCCAATGTCTCCAATATAAGCCTCGCCAACAATGGCACCCATATAAGCATCGGTAGCCGAAAATTGACGCAGAGCCTCGCAGATCCTGCCTCCGGTTATACTCAAGCGCACGAAAAATGTCTGGGTGACTTGACAATCAAGATGGCGGAGCATTTCCTCCCGCTTTTTGTGGGAAGTTACAGCGCAGCCCCCTACCGGCTCGCTTACACCGACTTCCATCCGGAACGGGCTCTCGGCTTCCTTGCCCATGAACTGGATTACACCCATCTTCGCATGATCTGGCGCCGCTGGAAGAAGAAGGCGCAGATATCCCTGTTCGGCCGCCCCCTCACCCCGTTCGGACCGGAATGGTTTGACAGTCTGGTAAGCGGCTTTTTTCGACAGAAGGGGGATTTTGTGCCGGACTTCCGTTTGATCGATTACCTTGTCTGCCTCCTCTCTACCGATCGCAGCCCTGCCCTGGACGGCAAACCGGGCAACGACGACAGATTGAGGAAAGACCTGGCAGATATGGGGGTATTCGACAACCAGATGTCCCTTTACCTTCTCTATAAGCTTCGCGAATTTCGCAAAATGGGCTTTTCCGGTTTCGAGGGGCGCCATTACAGCCTGTTTGAAAGCCTGGAAGATGATATGGGAGGGGCCGCCGACTTGCAGACACTGATTACAGCCTTGGCCTTCAAATACATGGCCGAGGGTAAGCTGTTCCACGCTCATATTCCCGACGACCCATACGTGGAGAGCGAGCGGCGGCAGATATTCTTCGGTGCGGCCATCGGCATCCCCACGTTTTACGTGCGTAAAAACACCAGTAATCAGTTCCTTAAAAAAATTATCATGAGGACCGGGCAGGTTCGTCCGAGCCACAGGTATCCCGGCTACCTGCGAGTCCAAAATCTTGAGTACCGCAAGGCCCTTGTGCAGGTTTTGCTGGAAGACGCCGCTGACCTGATAGAGACGCTGAATCTCAGGGGAACGGTGGCAGACCTGATGTTACGCCTGGAGCATCCTGAAAAGCACTCGACGGCAGGGAAATTGACCCGCGGGATTCTCGATGACATGAACGCCGCAACCCCTATGGGACTTAACGCACGGGAGTTCAACAGCGGTGCCGAAAAATATTATCGCGGTACACTGCGGCGGCGTCACCTGGACGAGGCACTCCGTTTTATGGAAGAAGACTTCCTGAGGATCGACCTGGACGAGGCTGGCGCCGATGGTTTCGCCAGAGCGGCTTTTCGTTTTGTCCTGCAAGGGAAAGGCGCTTCGGAATTCCTCCAGGCGGTCAGAAGAGACGTATTGGACGAACGGGCACAGACACAGACATTACGGAAGCTTATCAACCTGCTCCTCCTCACCATCGACCACGATACTTGTCAGACAGATACACTACTTGAGAAAACCAGAGATTATGCAAACGATCCGGCACCAATACATCGAGCGTGACAGCGGCGAGATCCGTACGGAAAAGCTTTACGGCGACCGGTTCATCAGACTCCTTTACAACGAAGTGAGGGAAACCGCCCCGATCCTCTTCCGCCTCTTTACCTCCGCCCAAGCCTCGAGCCTCCTCGGCTTCGTCAATTTCGACGCCCCCTTTGCCGCAGCATTTACGGGAAACAGGCGGTTTCTGGCGGAATGCGGGGTCGATCTCGGCGAGTGCCAGGAAAGCCCGGTGTTCTTCGACACACCCAGGAAGGTCTTCGAGCGAAAGATCCGCTACTGGGAGTGCCGCCCCATGCCGGACGATCCCGGGGCTATTGTCAGCCCGGCAGACGCCAGGTTGCTGGTAGGCTCTTTCCGCGAGAGTTCCGCCCTCTTTCTCAAGGAAAAGTTCTTCGACTTCGAAGAACTCCTGGGACGTGACAAAAGAGGGTGGCTCAGGTCGTTTCGCGGGGGGGACTTTGCCGTCTGCCGGCTGACCCCGGACAAGTACCACTATAACCACACACCGGTCGCGGGGAAGGTGGTGGACTTCTACCAAATCCCCGGCGGCTTCCATTCATGCAACCCGGGAGCGGTCGTCCAGATAGCCACCCCGTATTCAAAGAACAAACGGGTCGTCACCATCATCAACACGGACGTCCAAAACGGCAGCGGCATCGGTCTGGTCGCCATGATCGAGGTGGTTGCCCTGATGATCGGCGACATAGTCCAGCGCTACAGCGAAGAACGTTACAGCTATCCCCGGCCGGTCGAGCGCGGCATGTTTCTGAAAAAGGGGGCGCCCAAAAGTCTTTACCGCCCCGGCAGCAGCACCGACGTCCTGATCTTCCAGAAGGGGCGCATCTCTTTTGCCGACGATCTGGTCAACAACATGTTTAACCTGAATGCCGAAAGCCGCTTTTCCCAGGGATTCGGCAGGCCTCTGGTGGAAACGGACGTCAAGGTCCGCTCCAGGATTGCAGCCCGCTTGTAGAGCCTTAACAGTCTGAGAGGGTTACGCCCCTGCACTTCACAAAAACCGTCAAAAAGAAAGGATACCGATGATCAACACTGTCTTCCTTGTGCTCCTCGCTATTCTCACCTCCATCTACCTCCTGTGGGGATTCAAAACCCTGCCTTCCGAGCGTTGGCAGATATTTGCCTCGCTCCCCACCATCAGAGACGGTTCCGGCCGCTGGCAGGGGGTCAACCTGACCTGGTACGGCCTTCTTACCGCCAATGCCTACGCCGTCGCAGTGGTAATGCTCTTCATTCTCCTGGGCGCCATCAGAACTCCGCTGCCGGGTATTGCGGCAATGACAATCACACTTTTCATCCTCTGTATTCCTGCTTCCCGTCTAGTAGCCAGGATCGTTGAGAAAAAGTCGCAGACCTTCACCGTTGGCGGCGCAGTTTTTGTGGGGATTATCGCCGCCCCATGGGTCGTGCTCTGCGTAAATCGCACCGTGGGAGCGACTATGGGTTTCCATGTCCACCCCATGGCTGCGCTTGCCGCTTTCACCATCGCTTATTCGTTCGGCGAGGGGCTGGGGCGTCTGGCATGCATCAGCTTCGGCTGCTGCTATGGAAAACAGCTGGCTGAAGCCCCTTCCTGGCTGCGGCGGATTTTTACCGGCCGCTGCTTCGTTTTTTCCGGTCACACCAAGAAGATCGCCTATGCAAGCGGCATGGAAGGGGAAAAGGTCCTGCCGGTGCAGGCAATTACCGCGCTTCTCTATGTAGCAACCGGCCTAATATCGACATTGCTCTTCATGCACGCCCGGTATGCCGAAGCATTTATCCTGGCTACGATTGTCACCCAGGGATGGCGGTTTCTGTCCGAGACGCTGCGGGCCGATTACCGGGGCGAAGGTCTATTTTCCGCTTATCAGGTGATGTGCCTCCTGGCAATCCCTTATGTGTGCGGCGTTATACTTTTTGCTCCGTCCGGATCGGTGCTCGCTCCGGACATCGCAACCGGGATCAGGTCCCTCTGGCATCCCGCGATGCTTCTGTTTCTGCAATCCATCTGGCTTGTCATCTTTCTCTATACCGGCCGGAGCACGGTAACGGGCGCAATGATGACGTTCCACGTCCACAGGGACAAGGTTTAGCGCCCATGATCCGTTTTGCTTATACTGAGCGGTGATCGATCACGTACTAATTGAACGCAGCGTTCACAAAGGAGAAACCATATGCACTGTCCGACATGCAACACGAAGATCATTTACTACTTTGGCAAAACCGTGAAGGGGAAACAGAGGTTTCTCTGTTCCTCTTGCGGCAGTGAGTTCACCCCGGAACAAAGCATCGAGCGTCGGTAAGGACACGCTTCCCCGCTTCCCAGTTCAGAACGGGAGGCTCTCCACCCTATGGTTATCACCGATTCAGCAGTTGCCGGTTTCGACTTTTATATGTTCGTCGACTGTGTTGCGAAGCGCAGCGATATCCCCTTTACAGATATACCCCTGAACACCATGAGTTTCCGCGAGCCCTTGCAGGTTGCCTTCATCATTGGATGAGTAAAACAGTATGGGGATTTGCATCTCCATGCAAAAAGGTTTTATCAGGGCAACGAGGTTGTCTCCTGAAAGCGCAGGCATATTGATGTCGAGCAAGACCAGGTCGGGCAGGCTGTTCTTCACGCTGTTCGTCGCGCCGAAAGAGCCCCTATGGGTGAGTACTTCAATGTGTGCGCTTTCCAGCAGCTTTTTCGCTGTGTAAAGATGCATTTCCTCGTCATCGATAATCAATACTTTCTTTTTGTCTTGCATAATGAGTGACTCCTTTATTAGTCTCTTCCTATTTCACTATTGACAACAATTGAGCAAAATGAACTTTCTGAGTTCCGACTTCCCGGCTATGGATTTTGCAGTGGAATGCAAACGCTGAATTTCGTGCCTTTACCGTATGTGCTTGTGACGGAGATAGCGCCGCCGATAAGCCTGGCGAGGTTCCTGCTGATCGTCAACCCGAGTCCCGTGCCTTCATGGAACTTGGTGGTGGCGTCCTCGACCTGCCCAAAGGCGGTAAAAACAAGATCCAGATCCTCTTCCTTAATGCCGATACCGGTGTCGCTGATCTCGATCTCCAGACTCCCAACGCCGATGGAGAGACAGATGTCGATGGTGCCCTCATCCGTGAATTTTGCGGCATTGCTGGTCAGGTTGGTAACGATCTGCCGCAGTTTGATCGGATCAGTCGTGATCATGACGGGCTCGGCTGGTATAGTGAGGCGAACAGTGACCGGCTTATCGCCTAAGAGAATGCGGGCTGTCTCAGCGACTTCAGACAACAGTGACACCACATCGACCACTTGGTGCACCACTTCCATCTTTCCCGCCTCGATCTTCGACAAGTCCAGAATGTTGGTGATGACCGCCCTGAGATTCGTCGCTGTGGACATCATGAAGGAGAGGCGTTCCTGTATCTGTTCTATCGACCCGGTGTCCGCCGCCATCTTCAGCAATTCAGCCAGCCCGACTATTGCATTCACCGGTGAACGGAGTTCATGGGTGACGTTGGCAAGAAACTGCGACTTAACCTGATTGATCCTTTCGAGTTCCTGCGCACGCGCCGTAGCCATCTCCTTCAGCAGAACGCTCCGCGTCAGGGCGTTGCTTTGCTGAATTATCAGCTGTTTTACCGACAGGAGGCCCCGATAGGTCCCATCAGAGCACTTTACAATGATCTCGTCATAGATATCCTGAGGTGGCCGCTCCAGCGCCTTTTCTATAACCGCTTCAAGAACTTCCTCTTCAGAAACGATAAGGGGTGGGGTATCCATGATGGTAATAATTGGGAGCTTTGCATAAAGTTCGTAGCCATATCTGCGGGACAAGATAAAAAAGAACTTCGTTCTGGTAATCAATCCCACCGGTTTTTTCTCGTCAACCAGGGCCAAGGCTTCCAGTTGTGGGCTGAGGGAAAACAGATCGAAGACCGTCCTCACGAGGGTTTGGGGAAGCACCATATCACTCGAAACGATAAGCTCCCCGGCCAAAAACACGTTTTGATCAACTGCTGCTTGCAATTTGTAATCCCCCCAATGCAGAGTATCTCTACCACTGCTGATACCATCGTCAGCATGTAAATGAAACTTGATGGGGTGATGGAAAGTTCATGAAATTGTAACAATTGGGCAGTATCAACACGCACACCATCCAACACCTTGTGCGCCATTTTCTAGTGCTAGAACAGGAGGCTCTCCACCCCAATGGTCCTTCTGAAATTCCAGAGCTTGCGGTAAAAGGCGTCAAACCTTCTGTTTCTGACCTGCTCCTCTTCCCGCTCCCAGAAGAACAGATTGCTCACTGGATAGAGATAGCCGAAATGATAGGCGGTGAAGTCCTTTCTCTGTCGAGCGATCAACTGTACGGAATAGCGGTATATCTGTTCCTGCTCCCTTACCAGGGCAAGGGCACGACGGCGGACCAGTGTCGCTTCCTTAAGATGTTTTTCCGTTTCCTGCGGAATCGGCTCCCATCTTTGCCTGCATTTCCTCAATGCCACCAGTGCCTTGAGAGTCAAAGCACGGTGTTGTGCGCGCAGGACTGTTACCTCGAGCCCTCTGTTCAGTTCCCATGCCAGACTCTGCAATGCAGTCGGGTCGTTCTTTATCTCCTGCGCAAGCCTGTCGACAATCAAACCCATCTTCTCGGCATAGTCGTTCAGATCGGCAACCGGTCCCCTGAGCACCCGCTCGGCTTCAGCGTTGGAAGCATCGTGCAAAAGCCATGCATAGCTGAAATCAGGGCGCGGCTGGAAAGGATCATTGAATGGTGGGGGAAGTTCACTGAAGGGGTCCAGGACGGCCATGAATTTCAACAGTTCCTTCTCCTTCAGATAATGATTTTGCAAACGCAGCGCTTCTCTCCATAAATTCAAGGTGCTCCGCTCAGGAAACAAGTCTTTGAGCACACTCGACGGCTCAGTAATCTGTATCATGCCATTGTCCGTATATTCCCATGACCAGCGGGCTATGCTCCAGTCAATGAGCCAATAGCCCCATTCCCAGCCTGAACTGAAGGTAAGATGCCCTGCAACTCCTAGTTTCCCCATGGTTTGCATGTCATTCCACCTCGCATCGAGATACGGGAGGAGAAACAGTGGTACCGAATTATCAAAGGCGACCCAGTAGGAAGACTCGGGCCAATACCAGGTCTCCCGTCGCAGGTTCTCCTCCCTGGCCCGTTCCAACATGAAGCGCTGGTTGACGTTGCCGTACACCGGCGCCTTCGGTTCCGTAACCGAATAACACATGACGGTATGGATCAGAACGCCGCAATTGGCCGCTCCATCCGGCAGCCCGGCCGCTGGAAAGGGGGCAGCGACATATCGCATTGTTGCATCGCCACGTTCCTGCGCACTGCGGATGACGTGAGTCGCCTCCATGAGCGTCGTGTGATATCTCCCGGTGACCTCCCCGATCAGATAATCCTTCACCCCTGCCCGCAACTTTCCCATATCCGGAAGATACTCCCCTATGGTGAAATCGACGGTGACAAAGTCCCATTTGGCCTGGAACAGCCAGGCCAGGGTGCGATCGATCTGGCGCCTGTACGAGGAGAATATACGCAAGAGTTTCACGGCCTGAAAAGCCTTCTGCTGGATGGTTGAGAGGGAAAATTCAACTCCCACCAGTATTCCCCGTTTATGTGCGTAATCCACTATTTGCCTGGCATGCATTATCCAGCGAGCGCGGTCGATATCCCTCAACAGGTAGAACTGAAACGTATTCTGCTGATTTCTCACCAGCCAGTCGATATACTCTTTCACGTCGACATCTGCGCCGGGATACGCAGGGTTGTGCAACTGCTCGGTCAGTTCCATGGGGTGCAGGGTATGGAGATGAAACCCTTTTTTGACAAACCGCGGCGCAGCTTCCCACCGGAAGCGGGCCGGCAGAGGCCAGCGCGTATGGCGAGGAATCAGGGTCCGTTTCGGGTGATGGAATTTATAGCCGAGCTTTTCCTGTAACAGCCCATAGAGGGCAAAACTCGCCCCTTGTGGCGAGGATGTACGTAATTGCAGGACCGTCCTCTTGTTTTGGCTGAATGAGCTCCACTGGTAGTCATGGTTGGGGTAATTGAGGCGCCCTCTTACACCGAAAGGCGCATTCAGGGAAGACCTGGTCTTAACAAGATCGGGCAGGATGATCTTTACCTGAGCGGCCGGATTGTTGAGTGCTACGTGGGCTGCAGGAAAACCCTGTCGCAGAAGCCGCAATACATCATCGATGGTAACACGAGAGATGGTGTTTTCCAGCACGGATCGGGGAGCAATGACACTGATGGAGCGAAGCTGTGCCGGGGCACCGGCGGCAGTCGCGTGCCGGGGGGGAAGGCAATGGAGCGCGGCCACCAGGCAGAGGGCCGCGCATAAGCGGGAACAAAGTCTCACTATGGTATGAAGCCGTCAGTCATTTACGGCTTTTGCCGGGGTATGAAGAATGGTGCTGTAAGCGGTGTCAGATTTAATCGCCCGTGTTTCGGTAAAAACACGGGCGTTTCTCCCCATCATGGAGATTTTGCCCGGGTCATCGGTGAAGCCGGCCATCGCTTCCAAGAGTGCGGTTTTAGAGCCGCTCCGGGTTATCAGGCCGGTTTCGCCGTTCATCATCAACTCTTGAGGTCCCCCCTCGTCTGAGACGATAACCGGCAGGCCCGACGCCTGGGCCTCAAGCACCACATTCCCGAAGGTGTCGGTGGTGCTGGGGAATACGAATACGTCGGCAGAGGCGTAAACCCTGCTCAATGCCTCTCCCTCCATAAAGCCGGTGAACAGCACGGGGTACCCTTTGAGCTTCTGCTCCAGCTCATGGCGGTACGGCCCGTCGCCGACGATGACCAGCCAGCAATTGTTTCCTGTCTCCGCCACCTCAACAAAGGCGTCCGCCAGGAGCTCCAGATTCTTCTCCTTTGAGACCCGTCCCACATAGAGGAACTTCACCCCGTCTGCCATTCCGTGCTGCCCCCAGAAAGACGGGTCCCGCTTTGCGGGTGAAAACTGCTCCGTGTTTACCCAGCGCGGCAAGGGTTTCGTCTTTTCGACGGGGAGGCCGTGCTCGACGAGCTGAGCTCTGGTGCTGGCAGACGGCACGGTAACTTCCGCCATCTGATTGTAAAACCAGATCATGTATTGCCAGGCGGCATTTTCCAGGAAGTCGTCGTTGGTAAGGCTTTTCACGTACTGGGGAATATCGGTGTGATAGGTGGCGGCAACGGGCACGTCCATCAGCTTTGCAATGAACAGGGCCAGAAGACCCAACGTGCCGGGAGTGCTGACATGGATACGGGTGAATCCTTCCCGCTCGAAGTAGTCGATTACGTCGAGAATCGGCGGGAAGTGGAGTCTGAGCTCGGGATACTCGGGGAGGGAAAAATCGCCGATGCACTTGAAATTCATCACCCCGTCGCTGAAAGAAGTCTCGGCTGGTGTGGAGGTGATGACCACCAGTTCAACGCCCTGGTTTTTTGCGGTCTGGATCATACGCTTGATGGTGATGGCGACCCCGTTGATCTCGTGGAGGGTGTCGGTAAAAAGGGCGATCTTCTGACTCTTCCCATCATCTTCAAGGTAAAGCCTGTCCTCAAGCTCAGTCAAAAGGTTCTTGCTGCGATGCTGATGATGAAACGCCACATAATAGGGGGAGACCAGCAGATGAACCAATCCTATGGTGGAGAGCGAGTGGACCAGTTCAAAAAAGCCGCTGTCGAACTTCATTCTGGTGAGACGTTCGGTGTAGATATAGATAATCCTGTTGGCCAGATAGCTTGTGACCGCGAAGATCTTCCGGTTTCTCCCCTCGGCGCTGATGCTGGCCATAAAACCGGCGTCATTTAAAAGCCGTTTGGCCTCTCTGTCCAGGATTTCCTCGAAGGTCCTGCCGTCGTAGCTGTCATAGAATTCTGGGAGGTTCTTTTTGACAAACAGCTTGATCCGCTCCAGAAAAGACTGCTGACCTTCCCCCGTATCGAAAAACCTGCTCAAGAGCGCGTTTATAAAGGGGGTGGAGCGTCCCTTTCTGGTGCCGAAACGCTCCCGGTAAAAATTGTAGCCGATGCCGTAAAGGCTGTGGGCAAGGGTAAGGGCGTCGCCATCTTCACCTTCCGCCCAACAGTGCCGCTCTTTTACGGAGCTTATGAAGTCGGTTGGCGAATCCCCGTGGGAGGAAGCGGTGCATGTCTGGCCGATGAAAAAGCCGCTGTGGTCATCGGAACCTCCCACCATCCCCTTGCGCCAGGGCGTATCCCCATACGGTTCGATGCCGTGTTTGTCGGAGAGAAACTCGATCTTCTCCGGAGTGAGCGACGAAAGCACATGTTCCATGAACCTGTTGTAACGTTTTGCCCTGGAACCGTTTTTTACCTCAAAGACGGTAAAGAGAAGGAGCATCTTCTCGATATGATCAGCGGTCAGTTTCTCGTTCTGGGCATAGAGGGGATGGGCGATGAAATGGGCGATCCGGTTTTGCCGGAGATAGGCGACCAGCTCATGGATGTTTTTCCGCACCCCCATCAAGTCCCGGTAGATGCCTTCGTTGATATTGAGCACCACCACATGCACCTTGCACCCGTCATCGGGGAAATAGGCGGTCACCTCGACGCTGATGAAGGTGCCGGGGAGGTGGGCTATCTCCAAAGCGCCGGTAATGGTGTTATGGTCCGTAATGGTCACATAATCCATTCCCCGCTGCTTCGCCGTCTTATAGATGAATTCGGGTGATGTGTAACTCTCCGGGCATCTGAACTTGCGTAACGCCCAATAGGTGGGTTTGTTGGAATGACTGGAATGTACGTGCAGGTCTGCTTTGAATGTTCTCATGCTTTATATTTATCCCATAAGATCATTACAACGATATTTATTCCATGTAACTTTTTGGTTACCGACGCAGTTTTCCTACAATGTAAAGTTCGACATATTTCCATCAGGCGCCTATGAGTAACTCCCCTTTGAATGCGGCTCTGCCGGCAAACGGGGCCTAAAAACCTCCCGGGACGAAGTTCTCCAGTTCCGTCGCATCTATGCCGTCCGTTTTCATTCGGTTGTGGCAAGCGCCACAGGAGGCCTCACCCTTTTCAAACCGTGTCCAGATCGTGAGATTCTTAGAATCGCACCAGTCACAATACCAGACGTAATAATCTCCCATCGGCATTATGTTCATAGCTATCCCTCCGTACTGTTTTATTACTTTGTCGTTGCTGACAATACTAAAGACAAAACTATTCGTTTTTATTTCGATTATCTTAAAATTATGAAACATTTGCGGCTGAGGGAAAGTAACGTTCTAAGTTGCGCTGTTTTCCCGATTTGCGTCCCTGTCCGGCATCGGGTAAGCTTTAGTGCAGGGAGAAACGGAAATGGCCGATTATCAGTTCACAGCCTTTGCCCTCTCGGGGGAGTTGGACCTGAACAGACTCGGGACCCAGATCGGTATCGTCCGAAAATACCGGTGGGAGGAACCGATGTTGTTGAATCCAGCGACTTTTCAGCCGTTAACGGGTGATCGTTTGGAAGAGCAGCAGGTCTACCTCTACTATTTCGGCGGGGTGGTTTTCCTCAACTGTACCGATAGTGTCATCCGGGAATTTTCCCGGGAGATGGGAAAAATCACCGACATCTTCAAGGGGTTTCCGAACATCAAATACCAGGATCATTACTCCCTGCGGATCGAAGAAGGGGGAAAGCTTGCCATCACCAATGATTACGCCGTCATGCCGCGCTATAACCGTGCTTTCATCGACATCATCGCCTTCGTCATCGCCAAATCGGTGGCGCTGGAACGGATCGAAGAACAGGTGGACATGGTGCTCGACGAGATGGAAGGGGTGATAGCGCTTCTCGATCAGGGGAAGCTGAGCATACCCGACAAAAGGCTCGCAAACCTCGCCTCGAAGATTCTTAACTTCAAATACCGCTCCATTGCCTACATCATGGTACTCGATAAACCGGAGATCACCTGGGAAAATCAGGAGGCCGACCGCCTCTACATGACCATGGACAACCTTTTCGAACTCAACCAGCGCTACCAGGAGATCAAGCACAAATCGGAAACCCTCATGGACATCACCGGGGTATTCACAAGTCTGAGCCACGCCAGAAGGGCATCCCGGCTGGAGTGGATCATCATCGCCCTCATTTTCATCGAGATCGTCATCTATCTCTTCGAGATGATGTAAAGCTGCCGCAGAACACGGGAGGCTGACCATGAAAATCGACGACACCGAATTCGGCAGCATCACCATCGACGGCGAAACCTATCCCTACGACGTCCTCATCCGGTTATCGGGGAAGATCAGGAAGCGGAAGAAAAAGCTGTCGAAAAAACATTATGGAACTTCACACATCGTATCCATGGAGGAGGCGGACTTCATCTACGAGAAAGGGAGCAACTTGCTGATCGTGGGAACCGGCCAGGACGGCAACCTGCGTCTTTCACCGGAAGCGGCGGAATTCTTTGCCCGCAAAGGTTGCGCAGTTCTCGCCGAGCCTACCCCCCGCGCCATCGTTGCGTTCAATCATGAAAAAGGCCATAAAATAGCCCTCTTCCACGTCACCTGCTAATGGTTTACGATATGCAAGCTTTCCCGGTAAAACCTAAGCTGGCAAAGCCGGAACCAAACAGGAAAAGCAAAACCTTGATGGAACGCGGAAAAGGCGAAAAAATCTGGTAGCGGCGGATCAAACGTAAACCAAAGCCAGAACATGAAGTTTTATACCCGCTTGATCCGCCTTTTTCGATTTTATCCGCGTCCCGTTGGTTTGAGCTTTTATGTATGCAAACCGGATAGTTGCGGACTCTTTTGCTCACAAATCGTAAAGCCTTAAGTCGAAAGAGACTATGAAGCATCCTCGGGTGGAGTATGAGATTGATTCTCTCAGGGCAACCGTATTATGACTGTAAAAAAACTCATTGAGATTATTCTCAGAAGGGGGCACCAACGGCGATCAGCCTCCCGTGGAGCCTCGTTGTAAGGTCGGCGTCATTTAGGCGTATATCCTTTTTAACGACTTTCTGGCCTTTTTCAGCCCCTTGCCGACTACCTTGAGTCCGGCGTCGCCCAGCACCGCGAGACGTTTCTCGGCCTTTGCCAACCCCTTGCCGGCCCTCTTCACTCTTTTGGCCAGTTTTGCCTCCACTTTTTCCAGGGATGTGACCGCTTTCAGGATCTCCTTCTCCACCTTCCTGCCGTTCTTGCCGGCAACCTCCTCCTTGAAACGGTCTCTTACACCGATGGCGATTCCCTGCACCTGCTCTTTCAGCGCAGCCGCCCTTTTCTTTAATTCTTCGATCTTCGTTTCGCGGCTTTTTGCAGCCTCACCGGCCAGATCGTTGGCCTGGGCCAGGATCGAGGGGATCATTCTCGGGTTGAGCCCTCTGATCCTCTTCAATCCCTCCTCACCGGCGGCAACGACCTTTTCAAAGGTGTCGATTCCCACCTCTGTCAAGCGCCCGGCCAGAACCTTCCCAACTCCCTTCAGCTTTGTCAGTTCACTGATTTTCCCTTTCATGCGTCCTCCGTTTACAGTTATTCATGCCTTGCCTTCACGTGATGGCAGCAGCCGTTTCATCAAATATGGCCAATATATGGCACATTTAAACAGATATTTTCAAATATTCAATGCAAAACCCCAAATGAGTCAAATTGTTGCACAGTTGTAACAATTCAAGCCCTTGCAAACTATTTATTGATGTAAAAAAGAATTTACCCGGTTGTAGCATGTTATCAACTTTTCATATCTATAATACAAATCTGACGGGGCTTTCTTGATAATGCGGGTTCTCTCCCCTCGATGAACGGGAATCAAATCATCAATTACATGATACTGCAGCGATGACATTCAAAATATCAAGGAGTCACCATGTTCTGCCCAAAATGCAATGCGAGAATAGGTTTGTATAAATGCAAAATCTCCATTTATGGCAACATAACGCAGGGGATGTCTTGTTACATGTGCGGTTATTGGATAAGTGAAGATGTGACAAGTGTGATTAATTATACGATTATTGATGACAGCAACGGCATTGTGCCGTCAGGGCTGGGCAGATAATGTAAGTGAGGGGATAATGCCTGAATACAGACGATTAATAGGAAAGAACACCTGGCATTGGCATAAATACTGTTCACATTGGCCCGAATCTAAATTTTCAAGCCTGATATTGCCGTCAGGCGAGCCTTTTGGCGACTTGTGCAGCGAGTGCCGGGTAAAGGAATTGATAGTGCAATTCAATGACATGGGTAACAAATAACTTTGCTTTAGAGCCACCTGGAAGGTAACGGATTATGAAGTCATGTAAAAACCT
The DNA here is from genome assembly GCA_009773645.1 of Geobacteraceae bacterium. Taxonomy (GTDB): domain Bacteria; phylum Desulfobacterota; class Desulfuromonadia; order Geobacterales; family Geobacteraceae; genus WSYB01. Next base: position 144,504 of record WSYB01000013.1, on the reverse strand, counting down.
CGACCCGTCGCAAGCGGCCGGCCAGTTTATCTATGTCTTCCGGCGCGAGGTCGTCACTGAATACAACTTTGAAAAGTTCGGAGGTATAGTGCCCCTTGACCAGAGGGAAGCAATCGAGGCGGGAGACGTCATCAGCGTTATTTATTTCGATAATAAGACTGACGTCATCCGTGGCACAATAACCATCTGGCACAACAAATCGATGGCGGCCATCCATAGGGGAGGCGAGAGTATCTGGGGCGACTGGGATGAAAGCGCCGAATTGGTTGTTACCGAGGAGTACGAAGAAACCTGGAATTCCCATGGCGAAGAAATTTCCGGCAGGATTGCATATAACTCTTATGGCGTGGAAGGAATACTTTCGTGCGGAGAATTTTACACCGATTGTGAGAATAGAAGCATGGCCGGACATTATCGCCTTCATCCCGGCTGATTGTGCATGCAGGAACATAACTCATTGCAGGATAGATTACCGATCCTGGGTACTTTGCTGTCCCTAAAACAGGAGAACCAGAAAGCCCGCTACGAGTCAGTTTTTGTAGCGGGTTTTTTTTGTGGGCTTCAGGAGATACCCATTATCCCAAAGGTAAAAAATGTGAAAAATCGACACATACAATTCAGTCTGCCGCTTGCGTGGCTGTTGTTCGGGATAATGATGTTGCTGCTGCTGCTGGCTTTTCTGGATGAAGCAGAGGCCATGGCTGCCGGATTGCTCCAGGCTCGTCCCGCCGGAGCGCCCCTTCTGGAGATCCCCGCACATGGGATTATCCAAAACATGATTCAGACAAAAGGCGCCGCAAGGGTTATTGTGCGCTTTGCCGCACCAGTTTCGCTGCCGGGAGGTTTTGCATTGGAAACTGACCTTGACCAGGTCGGCGTAATCAATCAGCGGTCAATAATTGCCCGGCTTCACAACACTGTCCTCTCCAGAGTCTCCATGAAACGGGCCGCAGCAGCCAAACGTTATGACTTTATCCCCTTCATGGCCCTGGAAGTGGATCAAACAGACCTGCAGACCCTAATCGCTTCTCCGGAGATCGACTTTATCGAGGAAGATTTTGCCGTACCGCCGCTTTTAGCCCAGAGCGTTCCACTGACAGGAGGCGTTAACGGCTCTTTCAGCGGCTACACGGGTAGCGGCCAGACCGTGGCCATTCTGGATACCGGTGTGGAAAAAACCCATCCCTTCCTCAGCGGGAAAGTGGTGGCCGAGGGATGCTTTTCAACGACAGCCCACGCTCCCGACAATTCCATTGCCTATTGCACCCCGGGTTCGACAGCGGCCGGTTCCGGCCTGCCTTGCTCGGATACGGCATCCGGCTGCTATCATGGGACCCATGTCGCCGGTATCGCGGCGGGGAAAAACGGCCCGACCGGCGCCCCGTCAGGTGCGGCAAGGGATGCAGCCCTTATCTCCATCCAGGTGTTCTCTCAATTTTCCGGATCAGGTAACTGTGGTTCGTATGCTACATGTCCTTTGTCTTATATCTCCGACCAGATCAGCGCTCTTCAATATGTTTACAACCTGAGAAATACATACAACATCGCTTCTGTCAACATGAGCCTGGGAGGCGGGCAGTACGGCTCAAATTGCGACTCCACCATACCTTCATTGAAGGCTGCCATTGACAACCTGCGCGCAGCCGGCATCGCCACGGTAATTGCTTCGGGCAACGACGGTTACACAAATAGCATCAGTCTGCCGGCCTGCATCTCAACCGCAATCAGTGTCGGCGCTACCGACAAGGCAGACGTGGTTGCCTCCTACTCAAACAGCGCCTCATTCCTGAATCTCCTGGCGCCGGGGTCATCTATCACATCATCATATCCGGCCGGGCTCTATGCAACCGCAAGCGGCACATCCATGGCGACACCCCATGTGGCCGGCGCCTGGGCGGTCCTCAAGTCGGCAAAACCGACGGCTGCGGTAAGTGACGTATTGAATGCCCTGGTGAACACCGGCAAACCTGTTACAGATTCGCGCAACGGCGTAATCAAGCCGAGAATTCAAGTAGATCAGGCGGTATACGCCCTTGTTCCACCGGTCCTTACCGTCACCAAAGCCGGCAACGGTTTCGGCACAGTCACATCCTCTCCCGTCGGCATTGTCTGTGGCTCCACCTGTTTAGCCGGCTTCACCAGCGGCACCAACGTCACTCTCGCCGCAACCCCTGAAACCGGCTCCGCTTTTACCGGCTGGTCCGGCGCCTGCAACGGCGCCGGCGCCTGCACGGTCGCCATGGACGCAACGAAAAACGTAACCGCGACATTCGCCCTCCCCATCAACGGCGTCTGCGGCAGCGCCAATGGCCAGACTTTCGACTCATATCCGTTCCCCCCATCTGCAACTTTCTGCGTAGCCGGGACAGCGTCCTCTGTGACCGGCGCCGGACCCTGGGACTGGACCTGCATTGGTCAGAACGGCGGGAGCACCGCATCCTGTTCGTCAAACATCACCACCTTTTCGATCTCGACTTCAGTCACGAACGCAACCGGCGGCACCATAACCTCCAGCGCTTCGACCATCAACTACGGAGGCAGTGTAACCTTCACCATCGTGCCGGATGCGGGCTATACGCTTGTAACACTGACCGATAACGGATCGACTGTAGCGGCGGCAGAAGGTCCGGTCGGAACGTTCACGTACTCGATAGCCGATGTCACGGCACCCCATTCTGTCCAGGCCACCTTCACTCTGACCGCAGCGGCGCCGGTCCCGGCGATCGGCCCGTGGGGCTTGGTTATGTCGGCAGGTGGGTTGGCACTGCTGCTCGGATATCGGCGGAGGGACGGATATTGATTTATGTACGGGCTTTTCTACGAAAAATGAGGAGGGAGATGCAATACAGCAGAATGGCCAGCTCAGGCGCAATCAGGAGCCAGGCTCCCATGGCCTTGATAGTCGATTCCGCCGCATGTGAAACGAGAAACATCGCAGCTCCGCTGTTTCTTTCTGCCGGCGCGATCACGCGGGTTGGAAATAACCGTTCACCCAACCGGTAAAACGGGAAAAAAAGCATGAGCTGGAGCGGATAGGCAAGATAGTTGATCACCTGGATACCTGCCTGGTTCAGCCTGAATACTAAAGCCGCGGCTGCACAGAGCAGAGTTGTTCCCCATGGGAGTGGAAGAACCCCTATGGCCACTCCCAGGGCAAGAGTCAGAGCCAGTTTCCGCGGCGAAAGGCCGCAATTCAGAAACTTCGAAAACGACCCTTTGATTTTACAGGATAAGGACATGCGCGTACCGGCGATTTCTTCCCGTCACGACCGTCAGAGACTACTGCTTGCCGTACTCTTCATCAGCTCTCTTAACCAGTAAAGGGGTGATGTCAATCTCCTTGCCCGTATAGAAAACTCCGGCGTTCTTATCGAGGATCGCAGAGAAGGTTCCTTCATCACCAATCTTTCCGAGCACCAAGCCAAGTCGATTGACCACTTTCTTCAGGTAGTCGGATTCCAGTTGCTTGACCTCTTCCTGCGCATCCCGCTGCCTGTTCTGGAGATCGCGGCTCATTTTCAGGAGATGTTTTTCCTTGTCAGACCGGGATTCGTCGGTCAGCCTGGCTGTATCCTTCTCAAACTCCGCACGCGATTTTTCGAAGTCTGCCTTCAAAATCCTCAGTTCCGAATTGAGTTCCTCGGTCTTTTTGAGAAGCTCGGCACGCGCAGCGATTCCTGATTTACATTGCGAAACAGCTTTTTGCAGGTCAACAACCCCAATCTTTACAGGCGCAGCAAAGGCCTGGCCGACAGTCGTTACGAGCATGATCACAATAACGGCAAATGTTCTTTTCATCCTGTTACACTCCATTTTGTCGATAATTATTTTGCCCCGTTTTTTGCCGGCATCTTCTTACGATTCAGGACGAGCCCCAGTATATAATCAACCAGCGGCGCGAAGGCTATTGCATCAGCTTCGGTCAACACCGGCGGGACATCGAAAAACACATAACGGTCAGGATAACGGGTCTTCATATCCTCAACCAGTTTCCTCATCCCCGGCGAACCCAGAAGCTCACTGCTCTCATTGATCATTTTGCCGCCCGAAATTACCGTCATTTTTTCAATGCCGGGCCAGACAAAAAGCTCAAATATGGGGCAGTCATCAATCAGATAATCCACCAACCCCTTATCGCTGGGGAAACCGATGACTTCATGGATCCTCTGCTGCTTCAGGTCGCAATCGACTAGGAGCGAAGTCTGCTTGAACTCCTTTGCGAATGTAAGCGCAAGGTTGATGGCCGTCAGGGTTTTCCCTTCGCCGGGAAGGGCGCTGGTCACCATTACCGTCCTGCCGGTTTTCCCTTCGGTCCGCTGCAGAATCTGAGAACGAAGTATCCGGTAATAATCCGTTACCGGCGTATCACCCTGAAACGCCACACACCTGTTTTCTGCCAGCACTTTCGGATTGAGTGTCACCGCTCTTGAAACGGAATACGTCGGGGAGACCCACCCGACAACAGGGCGCATGGCTGTTGCTTGCGTACCCCCGGCTTCCGCAACCGGTTCTTTCTCAAGCGCAGGCTCCCGGCTGTCTGTCTGTTGTTGATATCTCAACGGCCTTCTGATCTTTACCATTGTTCAGGACTCCTTTTTCCCCATTATCCTGTTGGCGCTCAACAAGAAATAATCTCTGCAATCGCACCGATACATGATTCACCCGAGCTTCGCCATCCGCCGCATGACTTTGGCCCAAAAAATGTCCAGATCCATGACCAGAAAGTGAACTAGGAGCGGCGTAACAATCATCAGCAGAACGACCCCGACGATGACCTTCCTTCGCTCCCCCTTCAACCGGTTGATATCCTGCCATGTGACAATTTCCGGGATAGTTGCAAGGACCGGGAAAGCAGTTGCCTGCGCCAGGACTTCGGAAGTATGCGCCGTCTGATCACCGTGCTCTTTTACTGCGGCAACACCGATCCCGCTGCCGATGCCGAGAACCAGCCCGATCAGCAGGATGGCGGCAATATTCGGCCTGACCGGCTTTTCCGGCAGGCGTGCAGCATCGATCACTGTAAAGCGCTCCCCTTTCTGCTCTTTTTCAAGCCCTTGGGAAACTCTTGCATCCATCGTTTTCTTGGAAAGTTCATCGAATTTCATTTGAAGATTGTTTCTATGGACCAGAATGTTTTTATATCCTTCCTCCACCCCCGGCGATGATTCCACGCGTTTGCGATAGGTGTCTCTTTTCTTGATAAAGCTTTCAATCTGCCGCTTGACGGAGTCTATCTCCGATCTGGTGCTGGCAAGCTGTGAGGAGAGCGTTATATACGCCGGGCTATCGGGTTTGCTGTCGGGAGTGTCGCGGCCCGTTGCACGAAGCTGTTTTACAAGCTCCGCAAGTTCATTCTTGGTCTTGATGACGTCGGGATGTTCATCGGTAAAGTGGCTCTTCAGGTCCACCAGGCGGACTCGCAATTCGCTGAGCCGCGTCTTGTCCTGGTTTGCGGCATCGGTGGGTATAGCCGCCAATTCCGACTGGAGGTAACTCTCTCTTTCCTTCAGAGTGCGGAGTTGATCGTTCATCTGAACGATTTCCCGATCAACCGAATCAAACGCTTGCAGATTCAACTGAGCAAGTTCCGGAAGCGAATTGATATTTTTTTGCTTATAGGCGGAGATTTGTGCATCGATATCAGCCAATTCCTTCTGGACATTCTTCATTTCGTCCGACATGAACTTGGATGTCCCTTCCGACTGTTTCTCACGGTCCTTCAGGTTCTCATCCAGGTAGAGTGAAGCCAGCTCACTTGCAATCTTCTGTGTAACATCGGGGTTTTTCCCCTCGTAGGAAAGGGTGAAGGCAATGGTCGCCGGACGGGGCTGACCGGTTCGTGGATCAATGACATCGGCGCTGATCGTATTAAACTTGATATCCTTCTTGCGCATCTTTTCGATGATGTCTTCCGTGGCCCACTTGCCCCTGAGGTCCCCATAGAGGTTAAAGCGGTTGATGATATCGAGAAGCTTGGTGGTACCCATAATCTTCTGATTGATGGTCTGGAGGCGTTGGTCGGCAAAACCGGTCACGGTGGTTGTGACAAAATCACGGGGAACTTCCTGGTCCTCGATGAGAATTGTGGACGTTGACCTGTAGGTGGGCGGGATGACAAACGCAATGACTCCCGACAGGATGAATATTGCCGCAGCCGGAATAACAATGCTCCACTTGCGCCGTTTTAGAATTTCAAGTAAATCGTTAAACGTTTTTATTTCCTTTTCCATACCTGCCTCGCTCGCTCATCTTTCATGGTATTGTATAGGGACCCGTGTCTGCGGTCAGTCTCCCGGAATCTTTTCGAAAAGGAAATGCCATGAGCAGTCTGATTGATACGATATTCTTTTCCGCTCGTGCATTCCCCTGGACAAAATCTATGGCGGCGTAACTATAGCCTGCCTCGATTGCCGCGTTACCGGTTAATACGTAACGGAGCATGCCGTTCACATTGAGTGATCTTTCATCGATTGTCTGTACGGAAAACTCATCCTGATTGGCCTTGTTCAGGGAATAGCCGATGGAGAAATATCCTGAAAAATCATTGGTAAACCGGAGCCCCAGATTCGCCCCGACTCCGGTGCGTTCCGTGGCCCCTGCCCTGCCTGAAGCCGGCGTGACATCACGCTTGAAGGAAAGTGCGGCATTAGTATATAGGCCGTTGTACGACAAGGCCAGATCACCCACCCACCCCAGGCTGTCTTTATTTCCCCTTGCGATCGCCAAAGACGTCTGCGCCACATCGAATTCCGAATGGGTGTAGCGGCCGCCTGCGTTGAGGGAAATGCTCCACTTCTCGTTTAATTTGTTTGAAGCGCCGACGGTCGCCGAATAATTCTCCACATTTGACGGCGTGGTTTCGTCCCGGGTATAGTTGATGGTCGTGCGTACTTTTGTTTCCGGGAGATAGAGGCTTATATCATGCTCGATACCGGTGCTCGCAAAATGCGTGGTGGTGTCCAGAAATCGTGAGCTGTCATAGTTTTCCCTGCCATAGGCATAGGAGAGGGTGGTTGTCGTTTTTTCCGAACATGCGTATGTACCGGAAAGCTGATAATTCTGCCTGACGCTCCCGGAGTTGATTGCCAATCCCGTCTCCGCATTGATGGTGTCCGGACGGGAATTCCGGCTGTAACCGGCAGCGCCGGTGATGCTTAAACGCGGAGAAACCCAGTATCCTCCGTTCCCCTGGACAAAGTAATCAATTGCATCCAGGCTGGAATTGTCGATGTATTTCAACCAGTTGAAACCGGCCGTCAGGCTGCCTTCCCCGATCTCGGAACGGGCCGTCAGATCGAGCTTCGGGGTGACGGTCGAAATCAGGTCCGCTTTTTTATCGGCGGTTGCGAGAAAAACGTTGTCATTGAATTCCTGCTGCAGCGTCACGTTCGGCTGAAGTTTCAGTTCCTCCCCCCTGACGTGACTTCGGCAAAGGACGACCAGCATGGCGGCAGACAGGACAATGCGCACGAAAGAGGAATCAGGGAACAATGATTACATCTCCACGCCTGAGCTCGATGTTTGCCTCCAAATGCCTCCCTTCGACCACTTCGCTGTAGTCGAAGGTAAACATCTTCGTTTTCCCCTCATCCTGCCGGAAGACCCTGACCCGGTCCTTTTTTGCAAAGGGGTTCAGACCGCCGGCCATGGCCAGTGCCTGCAGCACATTGGTGTTGGCAAAGAGGACCTGGCGACCGGGCACGTTTACCCTTCCGATCACATAAACGATCATGCTGTTCGACTGTTTCACCTCGACGGTCAGATCGGTATCTGCGATATACCGGGACAATTTGGACTTGAGATATTCTTTCAACTGCGCGACCGTCTTTCCCCCGGCAACGACATCCCCGATCAGCGGGAAGGAAATAGTGCCGTCAGGCAGAACTACAACCGTTCTCGTCATGGCGTCATCACGCCAGACGGAAATCCCGATAGCATCGCCGGAGCCGATAATATATTCCTTTGTCTCCCCTGGCGGGACATCAACGGTATGGGCCATAATACCTACCGATTCACTACCGCTCTCGAACACCCCCAGGAGCTTATCCCACCAGGAAGTACTTTCCCGACGAGGGCTGTCAAGCGCGGACGCCGACTCTTGGGCGGTTTTTTCAGTTACCTGGGAATCGGCAGCCGGCTGGGGAGAGGTCATCGGGACTTCCTCCCCTGCAGGCAACGAAACCTCTTCGGGGGCGGATAATTCCACCCCCTCCTGCAAAGGGGGGTCTTCATTTTCTGCGGCCGATGCATACGGTATGGTCAGCGCCATCATTATCAACATGCAAAGTACTATCTTTCGAAAAGCCATGTGTTCTCCTGCAACGATAACTGAGAATTTTCACCATGCATGACAAAATGAGACTTTTGCCGATTGTTACAAACCGGGAATATAGACGTGCATGGTTACATCTTTATGTCGGATTGTTGAAGATTCAGTCAAAACTGCGGCGGCGCCCAATGCAGGAATCCGTTAAATCTTTGCCAAAATGGCGGCCACCTCATTCTTGCCGGAAAAATCTTCCTTCCCATCCAGCGATTTCTTGAGGTAGCTCTTTGCCTGGTCCTTTTTCCCCGCTTTATAATAGGCCATCCCCAGGTGGTAATTGATGACCGGCATGGCGGGCGCTTTTGACTGGGCCTGACCGAGCACCTCCAACGCCTTATTGATATCCCCCTTTTTATAGTGAATCCAACCTAACGTATCCAGGATGGTAACATTGCCGGCATTGAGCGACTGTGCCCTCTGGGCAAGGCCGACCGCCCTCTCCAGCTCTTTGCCCGACCGGGCCGATTCTCCCAGCAGAAACGCCAGATCATTGGCTATCCGCCAGGACTGCGGATTGATTTTCGCCGCCTGGTCATATTCAACGATCGCCCGGTCCGGTTTCCCCTGTTTAATGTACAACTCGCCGAATTTCACATAACCGAGGGGTATTTTGGGTGCCCGCCGCTTCAGATCGGCGTATTCGACTTCCGCTTTTTTGTACTCATTTAAAGTCAGGAAAATGTCGCCAAGCTGCGCTTTCGCTTCAAGGTCGTTCGGATTTTTTGCAACGACCTTGCGGACAGACTCTTCAGCGCTTTTGTAATCCTTCTGCAGGGCGTAACAGCGGCCAAGCGCCAGAAGGACTTCCCGCGCCTCCGGAGCCTCTTTGAGAGCGTTTTTCAGGCTGTCCAGGGCAAGATTTATCTCCTTGTTCATCACATGGGCTTCGGCAAGCCGAATGCGCCCCTGGAGAAACTGGGGCTTTTCATTTACAACCATGCGGAATTCCGCCACGGCATTGGTGCCTTCCCCCTTCAGGAGATGGATGTTCCCCTTGGTGAAGTGCGCTTCCACATTTTTCGGGCTATCCTTTATGATTCCATTCAGATAGGGGGTGGCCTTGTCGATTTCCCCGCGCATGAAATGAATCCGGGCAAGGGCGTTTTTCGCTTGGATTACGCCGGGATTGGAAGGGTCCTTCTCCAGGCCCAGGCACTCCTTCAGCACGGCAAAGGACTGGTCGGCCTTATTCGTATTCAGATAGAGTTCGCTCAATGCGAAACGGAGCTTGAAGCTCTTGGGGTTCTGCCTGATCCCCTCTTTCAGCTCCCGTTCCGCGTCGGCAGACCGGTTTCTGCCGAGATAGAAAACGGCCATCTGTGTCCATCTTTCTTCGTCTGTGGGGGCGGATGACACAGCCGCCTTGAGAGTTTCCACCGCCTTCTGCTCTTTTCCCATCCCCCAGAACAATCCGGCAAGATTCAGTCTGTGAGCCATATTGTCCGGTTCCGCGGCGATAATCTGCTGCAATAACCCGGCAGCGTCCTCACCCCGGTTGGTGCGGACGTATACGTCGGCCAGGGCAAGCTTCAGAGGCAAGGATTTGCCGTTGGCCTCAATCCCCTTCCGAAGAGAGTTCTCTGCCCCTTTCCCATCTCCCTTCTGCATATGGACAGTGGTCAGCATCAGATACACATCGGGCGTGGTGATCCCTTGTCCGAGCAATCCTTCCAGGTAGACGCGCGCCTTGTCATACTCTTTTTTCGCCACATAGACGGCCCCTTTCAACTGGAGTCCGTCAGCGTGTTTCGGGTTACTCCGTAAAACCAGCTCCGCCCTTTCCATCGCCTTGTCCAATTCCCGGACACCCAGGAATATCTTCCCCAGTTGATACTGGGCATCCAGGTTGTTCGGATCAAGTTCAACCGCTTTGCTGAAACTGCCGTACGCCCCCTTCAAATCATTCGATTTCAAGGCAATCATCCCGAGCATGTGGTAGGCATTGGCAAATTTTGGGTCGATCTGCAAGGCATTCTTGAATTCCAGCCGGGCTTTTACCATGTCCCCTTTTTCATAGAGGGTCTTCCCTTTGGAGAAAAACTTCATTTTCTTCTGTTCAGGGCCGCTGCAGGCGACTGCCGTCAAAACCACCATAATCGTACAAAACACTTTTACCCATCTGAATACCATAATTCATTCCTCCTTCTATCTGTACGTAATACGAAATGTCACCCGGCGGCTAGCACCAGCAGCGACGCAACTGTAGACAGCGCAAGACGATTGTATTTGCCCCGCAGTTCAGCCATCAGCACCTCATAGCTGAAATAGAGCATGATAATTTTGGCGGCCATGAGTCCTACTTTGTATTCCATGACCTTTTCCACCGGCAGGTTCGGGACGACCACGGCCAGAATGATGATAAGAAAATCCATCGGTGTGCTGTGAAAACCCTTTTTGCGCCGTGAAAACTTAGAGATGATAATGATGAAGACTGCAAAAATTCCGAAGGTCGCATTGTAGAGGCGGACCAATTCGTCACTCTGCCACTCCATCATCCGGGCATCGCTCAGATAGACTGCGAAGGGGATCAGCAGATAGAGGGCGATACGCACCATCCCTCCAAGGATTTCCTTCCTGAAAATCCGGGCAAGAACGATGAGGCCGGCAAAGCCGCAACCGGCCAGGGATACGTAAAACGGGACTTTCGTGGCCAGCAGGCAGGTGATGATCAAAAGGAGCGGGATGCCGAATTCAAAGATTTTAAAAGAAGACTTGATGACGGTCCCCTCTCTGCGGAGCATGCGCAGTCTCCCTGCTATCTTGACATCGAAGAAGTGGAATCTTTTCATACTGTTACCGGTCCTGGCAGCGCGGGAGAAACCGAAGAGGATGGCGCCACAGAACATCATATAGCCGGCCAGCAGGAACCAGTCCGAGTAAAAGCGGCACAGGACCGCAGCAATGACGAGGACCGTCTGGAACACATAGATAATCAATACCGATTCGGGATGGAGGAAACCGAGCTTCAACAGGTTGTGGTGAAAATGGTTCTTGTCGGCGGAAAACGGCGACCTTCCCTGGACGATGCGTGTGCACATCACCGTCAGGGTATCCAGCACCGGGAAACCGAGGAGCAGGAGCGGCAGGGTAGGACTGACCACGGAATTCTGCTGGGTAAGGGCCAGAGAGAGAGTAATCGCGGAGTAGCCGAGGAACTGGCTTCCCGAATCACCCATGAAAATTGACGCCGGATGGGTGTTAAAGCGGAGAAATCCGTAGATCACCCCCACCAGCGCCAGGGAAATAAATCCGATGACGGCGTTATCACCCAGATAGGCAAGGTACCCTATCCCGGCAAAGATGAGAAGGCATATCCCTCCCGCCAGTCCATCCAGTCCGTCCGCGAGATTGATGGCGTTGGTCACGCCGACGATAGCCACGACCGTCAAGGGAACGGCAAGCCATGCCGGAAGCAGTACACCGTCAGGGAGGAGGCTCCCCAGCCACCTGATCTGTACCCCGCCGTACAGCACGGCAATCAGTGCTGCGGCAACCTGGCCGGTAAACTTCACCCGTGGGGAGAGTTCCCGGAAATCATCAATCAACCCGAAAACCACCAGCACCAACGCCCCTGTCAGATAGGCCCGGACAAAATTCACTTCGTAGTTCCAGAAAAGGATCGGAACAAAGGCCCCCAAGGCCATGGCTATTCCGCCTATCCTCGGTATCGGGTGCTGGTGGACTTTTCTCTCGTTCGGAATGTCCACTAATTGAAAGCGCAGGGCAAGGGTGCTGAAAACCGGCGTCAGCGCAATGGTTATTAGTACCGAAAGGAGTAATGTCGAGAGAAATATCATAAAGCCCTGCATGAACCTGCTATTGAGGGATAAACCGGGCGAGCTCCGGCACTATCTCGCGCGCAAATCCTTGGAGCCTTGTCTCTGCGTCTGCCAGCCTTTCCGAGTCATACACCGGCGTAATAATCCGCACCAGGGCGCCATCGGTCCTCTGACGCGTCAGCGCGTCCCAGAACGCATAGATTTTCAACTGATAAAGATTGGTCAGAATTCTCCCGCGCTGGGGAAACCAATAGTAGGTAAGCTCCTTTATACCGCTTTTCTGCATATAGGCGCGATTGACCCGCATTGTGCCGGTACCGGTCTTAAGCGAAAACGTGCATTCTCCCGACTCCTCGAAAATCCATCCCCCCCCAGGCAGGCAGGTTGCGGGAGAATGAATAGACCCCCCCTTGCTCTGGCTCCCGTAATAGGCGGTATAAAAACCGACATCACGCCCCTGCCGGTTTTTGAAATCGATCATTACGTAGTCATCGAATTTCAGGGCATCAAGATACATCTGTTCCATGGCAGTGCGGACCCCTGACCAGTCGCCGATCTTCAGGGGGAATTGGTCCAGTGGCTTGGTGGCCGGCGTTTTCTCGTGGAAATTTATCCCCTGGGACAAGGCAAAGGTTGCCCCGAGAAACACTACGGCCACGACAAACTGGGGAGGGGCCAACAACGCACGCAACCATCCGTTTTCATGATGCTGAAAGGGCGACGATAACACGGATGGAGTGTCTACGGCTCCCTTCCCTTCCTTCTGTATGGCCTTTTCCGGGAAAAGCCTTTTCAGCGCCCACATCTCGATAAGGAGCAGCCCCAAGCTGAACATGAAGATGAACCAGCCGGAAAAATCGTGAAAAAAGCCTTCCGCCACCTTCGGACCCCAGAATTGGTAAAGGATGCCGACTGATGCTATGCGCAGGCCGTTGGTGACGACCGAAACGGGAACCGCGGAGAGAACGATCACCCCTTTTTTCCAAAACGCCCCCTTGAAATAATAGGCCAGAAGAATGCTCAGCACGACGAGGGGGATGAAATAGCGAAGGCCGCTGCAGGCGTCAACCACCTGCAACTGGGTAAATCCCACGTCAATGACGTTCCCTTCCCGATAGGCGGACATGCCGTAGAGCCGCATCATCGCCACCCCCAACTGGGAGGAGATCAGCTTGAGCTTGAGGGTGACCATGGTGTTGATGAAATTGGGAAGTGGAAACATGGTGAGGCTGAAAGCCAGAGGAAATGAAACGGTTTTCAGCTTATCCCACCCGAGGTGAAGCCAGCACAGCCCCACAACCACCAGCCACAGTGAGATGTACAATGTATAAAATTCGCCTGAGAGCTCCCCCAGCCAGAAGAGTGCGACCCCTGCACAGAGCGGCAGGAAACCCTTCCAGGCAGGGACCGAAGGGAGACGTGCCAGTGCCTCCCGTTTTTCCCAGAGGAGATACAGCGCAATGAAAGGGACGAAATAGCTGGAATTATAATCTTCCCGCGGCCAGTCGCGTGTAACCAGCCAGTGTAAGGTGGAGGAATAGACGCAACCTGTAAGAATCAGATAAAATCCGAATTTTGCCCAAGCGAACGGAGAAAATCTTCCTAGCATATAAAGACTGACCTCGCAGGAAAAGGTGGTATGGCGGAAGCGGGAGACATGCATATAGCCTGAACCGCAGAAGGGATAATAAGCTTCTTGTATTGATATCGTGTTACAACAGGGTAAAGATTTCGCGCATGAACAACGGGGAAAATCTGAAAAGAGCGGTTCCGTCACCCCAGCAGGATAGCCCAGATCCTTTGGGCGGCCTTGCCGTCCCACATGGGGGGGGCGGTGGTCTGGCGACCTTGCCGCGAAATAGACTCATGGAAAGCGCCCAGGATGGATTCCCGGCCGACTCCGGCCAGGATATTGGTTCCCAGTTGCAGGGTGATGGGTCGTTCCGTATTGTCACGGATGGTCAGACAGGGAACGCCGAGCGCCGTTGTTTCCTCCTGCAGGCCGCCGCTGTCGGTCAGGACTACTTCCGCATCTTTCCACAAATAAAGGGATTCCTTGAACCCCAACGGCGGCAGGCAGACGATATTGTCGGAAAACCTGATTTCGTGCTGCTTTATCATCTTCTGCGTCCGGGGATGCACAGGAAAGAAGATGGTCATCTTCTCGGCGATGGCGTTGAGCGCAGAGGCGATCTCCGTAAAGGTTTCACGGGAGTCGACATTGCTCGGCCGGTGGAGGGTGAGAAAGGCATACTCCTTTGTCTGTGCCTTGATCCCGTAAACGGAAAGCAGCCGTGCGTCAAGCTTTTCCAGTTTCTGAAGCTGGTGGAACAGATTATCGATCATCACATGTCCGACCATATGGACACGATCTGCGTTTTTCCCTTCGTGGAGAAGGTTTTGCAATCCGCTCTCCTCGGTAACGAAAAAATAATCGGTAATGGAATCGGTCACCATCCGGTTGATCTCTTCGGGCATGGTCAGATCAAAACTCCTGAGCCCCGCCTCCACATGGGCAACCTCTATCAGGAGTTTTTTTGCCACGATGCTGCATGCCAGGGTGGAATTCACGTCCCCAACCACGATGACCAGGTCCGGTCCTTCCTTACGGCAGACCTCCTCAAACGCCACCATGATGCGCGCAGTCTGCACGGCATGAGACCCGGGACCTGCGTCAAGAAAGAAATGGGGCGCCGGCAGCTCCAGGTCATCGAAGAACGCCTGGGACATTTCATAGTCGTAATGCTGGCCGGTATGGACGATTTTGCAGTCAACCTGCGGGTGCCGCAATGCCTCCCGGTAGATGGGGGCTATTTTCATGAAATTTGGCCTGGCGCCGGCTATCAAAAGTATTTTCATTGTCTTTCTCCATGCAACCTTGTTGTTTTGCTATGAAACGATAGGTAGTTTCCATCCGGAAAGTCCGGATGAGAAACTATCGGTTTCCAGATTGGAAACGAGGATTTTTTTGTCCTGGCAAGAAAATCAAGGGATTGCGCGGAGGCGTACATCGGTACGCCGCACAAGCAAGCCCGCAGATTGACACCGCCAAGGCGGAAAAAGACCGTTTTCGGATGGAAACAGGTAGATTAATATCAGCAGCAATTATCAATCAATTTCTTGGTCTCCATGATATGCTGTCTGCTGGATGCGCCGAATACCACCGATTTAATTCCCAGATCATTGCATACATAGTCAATCGCATCCTTTGGCCTGACTGCGCCTGATGCAAGAACGGACATGGCAATCGGACGAAAGCGCTTTTCCCTTACCGTCTTTTCATAGCTCTCGATGTCCGGGTTCATGAAATATCCTGCCTTGTTTATAGACGAACAGACTATGGGGTCCTCGACGCCGCATTCGTGGAGAAAGCCCACCAGCTTCGGCAAGTTCATGGTGTTAAAGCCGGCCTCTACCCCGTATTTTTTGTTAACATACTCCGCAAATCCGGCGAAGATATCCTTGATGCCGAAACCGAGCAACAGATCGGTAACAATATTCTGAAGGAAGATGACTTTGACATTAAGGTCGCGGAAGGTCTTCATCTCCATATCAACCAGCAATTGCATCATTTTCAGGATATCTTTTTCAAAAAGGATCCTGCTCCCCTTCCCCACCATTCCCAGAATATCGCCGGCGCTGCTGTCCGTCAGTATAACCTCGTTGATAGCGCCGAAAATCCCCTTTTCTGCGACAATGGTGGCGTATTTATGCGCATAGGGCATGGATGGATAGAGGACAAGGTCCTTATACCGGGAAGGGTTCCGGCGCAGGTGGTCGCAAATTTCCTTGGCCCGTGCATTGGTATTGAGCATGAACGCCCGAATACCGCTGTCGTAAGCGATGTCTATCACATCCGTTATCGCCTCAAGGGTCCTGAACCTTTCGGCCAAGGCATCCGCCTTTTCCTCGGACATATGGTTGATGCCGAAGAACTGGTTGTCACCAAATATTACATTATCGAGCATGACGTAATCTCCTGTCTATTGAGTGCCCCGCAGAAGTTTTTGCACGACCCTCTATTTTAAGAATCTCCTTAACAGAGAAGATGAACGGGTCCCTTCTTTTTGAGCCGGCACAGGATCATACGTTAATGATCGCTCCGCATCGAGCGTAATCTCCTCCATAACCATGTCGGTCTTCAGTGCCTCGGCAAAATTTGCGATTGTTTCAGGTTTCTTTTGTTTTATGCACTCGACGAAAGAGTCCAGTTGCCGGGTAAATTCATTCCCCCTGACGTAGAACCGGACGCTTTCGGCAAAATCGGTTATGTATCTTGTGTTCCAGCCTTCGAATAAATCATGGGCCGGCGCCGCTTCCCGCAGATATACTTTGTAGGCGTGCTTGTCCGCTACGATCTTCCCCTTGGCGCCGAAAATCTTCACGATGTTGGTCGGCTTGCGATAGGCGGCGTCGCTCCAGTTGACATGGATGGTCCCGTTGTAGCCGTTATTGTAGATGAGCGTCGAACTAACCAGGTCCTCGACATCCGAAGAGTAAATGCTCTGCATGATACTTCCCGCCACCCTGTCCGGTTTGCCGAAAAGGTAGACCGCCAGGTCGATGCAATGGGAAGCCATCTCATACATGCAACCGCCGCCCATGTTCTTCTTGCTGCGCCAGTTGGATTTAGCATCCTTGAGAACGGTTGCCCCGTACATTTCCGAGCTGAAGCACTTTACTTCACCAATGAGGCCGGCCTGCAGCAGTCCCTTGACCTCCATGAAAACCTCGTTGAAACGGTTTACATAACCAACCTGGTTCACGAGGGGCTTGCCGTCGAGATAGGCAACAATGCCCTCCCCTTCCTCCGTTGAGAGTGAGAAAGGTTTTTCGGAAAAAATATGCAGGTTCTGGTCAATGGCAGCCTTGATGATCTCAGCGTGGGAATCCGTGGGTGTCGAAACAATGACAAAATCCAGTTTTTCACTGGAGAGCATAGTCTTGTAATCGGAGTAGACCCGGATTTTCAGGTATTTTTTCAGCACATCCAACATGGTTGAGGACTGATCACAGATCGCGCATACATCAACCTGCGGATGATTGTTTAGAATGGAAAAATGGGTAAGCCCCATTCTGCCGAACCCGATAAAACCTGCTTTCAGTTTCACTTTCATACCCCCTGTTTATGTCATGTCTGTCAGTAAAGTTGTCTTTATCAGATCGTAGGCTTTCTTCCCCTTTGAGAGCAGTTGCCTGTCCGGCGGCCTCTTCTCCATCTTCTCCAGAAAATTCACGACATATTCGGCATCCGGGTTTCTCTCATGGGTCATGAATCCATGGGCCAGCAAATACGCGTCAACATCGAGCAATTCATCCTGATAGATGGAGATGGTGGGGATGCCGAGCACTGCTGCTTCCCGTGTCATGGTGCCGCCTGCTCCTATGAAAAGGTCGCAGCTCCCCATGATATCCTCAAGGCTGATGGATTGGGGGGGTATGAATACGCCTTCGAACCTGGGTTGACGGTAATACTCCTCCTGGGCCTTTCCCCGAGGCAGCAGGACCACCGAGAAACGGTCCTTGATGGCCAACAGCAGGTCGTCGATGAAGTTGCGCCTCCCCGTGTAATACTGGGCTGCCCAAGGTTCCGGTCGGATAAAGATTGCCTGCTTGCCTACGGTGTCAGGCAGAAAGCCGCTCTTCCTGGCGGGTTGATAGTCCCAGAGATAGACTCCCTCCTTGACACCCGGATAAGGTACAATCTTCCCGGGATGTGCCCCTTGCCGTTTAACCTTCTCCACATCCAGGAATTCAGGGACCATGACACGGTCGGCAAAAAGGAACGAGATTCGATTGCCGGCCGCATGCTCGTTGTCGTTCAGGTAGATGCACCTTGCGCCAAGAATCCGTGCAACGACCGGTGAGTAGAATGAGCTGTGCGATATGGCAACATCGATTTTTCTGCTTCTCAGGAAACGGTAGAGCTGCATGATCCTGATCAGAAAACCGACGGCTTTTTTTACGTTGCTCTGCCCGTAATGCCTGCCGATCACATGGTGGGGAAAGCCGAAAAGTTCGAGGAGCTCGGTTGTATTCGCCAGAGGCCGGCAGGTCACCACCAGCTCGTGCTCTTTCTCCAGTTCGCGGATCATGCCGGCAAAAAAATTGACATGGGGGGAATTGGTCAGGTCCAGCCATATTTTCATGAGTAAATAATGCCCTTCACGTGCAAAAGGAATCTTCACATTCAATGCAAGCGCATGATAGACAACAATTGTTACGGGTTAACGACAGACGGTTGAATGTTTGATGAAATGATGGGGGAGACGTTAGGGGCGGCGGAGTGAAGGCGGCGACAGTTCACTGTAAATAGCCTTAATCCTGCAAGCAATTGACCGGCTATCCAATTGGTCCAACAGATGCGTATTGACTAACGCGCTTCGATCATGAATTTTGTTCAACAACTGCGAAACAAGGTCTGCAATATGGGATGGCTCTCTGCTCTCCGTAACTGCACCAAAATCGATTTTACTTGCCCAGGAGCGTGCATCCCCCACATCAACGGAAACAAACGGCAGCTTCGCGGCAATGGCCTCTTTGATCACCGTTGGCGATCCTTCGGAGTGAGATGTCAGCAGCATGACATCTGAATCCCAGAAAACCTGCGGGACCTGCTCTCTTGGCACCCCTGAAAGATGTACCTCGCGCACCTTGTACCCGCGAGAAGTCAGCGCCCGACAAACCTCTGCAAATAAAGGATAGTTCTTTACAGGAACGGTGGAATTTGCCGGGAACAGGACGCGCAGTTCTCCGGAAGGGTTGTCATATTTCCATTTCTGTGGCAGCAGAAAACGGTCGGCGACAATACCACAAGGGATGATCGCGCCATAGCCGAGAGCGGAACGAAGGTTCTCAGAAACGACAATGACCCGGTCGGCTTTCTTTGCAAGAATCCTTGAGAGGAAGCCAACAGGCTGTCGCAGAAGATCAGACCCATGGAATGTGGCGACGATGGGGGCTTTAACCAATAGCAGCGCCAGCAGGGTCAAGCCATAATGGACATGCACAACGTCGTACTTTCCCGACTTAACGACCTTTGGAAGTTCGAACAATGCCTTGACATAGGAAACTTTGGAGAGAGAGCCATCGACCAGATAAACGTCAATTTGCAGCTCATCCGGAAATGCCGAACAAAGCGAATCGACCTGCTCCTTGACGAACGTTCCCCACTGCGGTTTCCGCTCGGTGGGAAAGAGATTGGTGACAACCAGGACTTTCACTGCCACGGCGCCCCTTCCCGGCCGTAAAGGATTTCCAATCTGACGTAATGGCGCTCCATACCTCTGTCAAACGGCATTTCAATAACAATCCTGGCATCCTGCAGATCGGCTTTCCCATCCTTCTTATACTGGTCATAGGGAAACACCGGCCAGTATACATGGGCGCTTGACGGGACATGGAACCTGACGCCGTCATGGTCTACATAGCCGCCGAATGTGCCTCCCTTCCAAAGCAGCGGCGCGCCGGTGAGAACGGCCCTTTTCCCGTTCTCACCTACCAGCGTCTTTCCGGGGTGAGGGATTATTGTGACATGGGCCTTGACCTGCGCGCTGCTTGCCGCCAAACGGTCATATTCTAGGGTCATCGTCCTGTCGTCATTGATACGAGTTCTTACAGCGCATTCTTCGGCGCCATAGCCCAGTCGCACTCCGAAATCGTCTTTCAGGAGCAGTTCCGCACTGTCGGGGACATGAACAAGACCCCGCGGAGCAATGAAATTTGGATCCGCAGAATTGACGTATTTCATCAAGACGGTATCGCCAACGGTAAAAGTGCTCCAAAGGGGTTGTAGTTTGGTATTGCCCCCGCCAACAATAAGCCCTGTTTTTTTATGAAAAATGCTGATGAAGTTTTGCCGGTCCGATATCCAGCGAGACGCGCTTTGTGTTGCAACATAGGCACTTACAGAGCATTGCCAACTGCCATCGTATCTGACTGCAGACTTATTATCCGAAGAAACGAAACTCGACTGTTTCCTTCGAGGTTTTTCCGCCAACAGCCTGCTGTTGACCAGTTGCCGGTAATTCAACAAATCGGCAGTGGTGTAATACCAGATATATTTCTTTGTTTCGTATTGTTCGTTAATATACGAAGCCCCGATATCACTGAAGGCAAAGCCGATATTTCCTTCTCTGATATCCTTACGGTAATAATTTCTTTCATCTACTGTTTCAACATTACTTCCGTCCAAGTATCTCATTTTGTAGAGATAGTGGGCGCCTTTTTCCAAAGCAGCTCTTGCAGACTCATCTGACGTTTCAGCGTAATATATCCCCAAAGCGTTCATATAGATAAAGTTATAGTCAACAAGCGGGCCGTTGTGTTCCGACCAGAACCCATCCTCAGACTGATTGGAAATTACCGTCCTGATGAAATTGCTTGATACATGTTCCCATTGCGGCTTATGGAGTGTCTTAGCCGCCATTGAAAGAGCTACTGCCTGAACAAGCTGCAAATTATACGGCTTGGCTAAGATCAGTTCCTTAGAGGCAATGGCATTGAAACCGGTTTCAAGCGCTTCCAGCCATTTTTGTTCCACATCGTGGTTGATTCTGCCCTTGACGATGCTGTAGGTCCGAATCATGTGAAGATACAGCCATGGATCATAGTGTCGTTGCCAGACCTTGCCGTCGGTTCCGACAAGATCGGACCTCCCATCACTGCCGATATCCGGCAGCACAGCCTGCACCGCCGTGTCAATGCGTTCCAGAAGGTCTTTTCTGTACTGAGATGTTCCTTTGTCGTTAACCTTCCATGCCACCGCCAATGGATACATTAGTGAAGCGAATGCCGGATTATAGGGTGCTCCATCGACAGTAAATCTTCCTGTCGATTTGTCCTGCCAGCCTTTGATCTTTTCAACCTGGCCTACAAAAAGATTAAGGACTATATTTCTCCCGGCATCTACCGGCGACATGTTATTGGGCACAGCAGACGCCAGGACAGGACTGTATCGACCGTTGGCGGCAATTGCCAGCAGCATACCCAGCAATAGTAAAGCCAGATGCTTATTCATCTCTATTGCACAACATTTCTGTATTTAATGATCCGTGCCGGATTACCGCCGACTATTGCATATTCGGGAACATCTTTTGTGACTACAGCCCCAGCCGCCAAAATTGCGCCTTTACCGATCTTCAATCCAGGCAATATAATGACCCGTGTGCCTATCCAGACATCATCCGCAATGCATACCGGTCGTTCGTCGGCATTGCCTTGAGACCGCATCGGCAGGTTCATGTCATCATAATTGTGATTCCTCGATAAAATAACGACGTCAGGAGCCATCATGACATCCCTGCCCATAGCAACCGCACCCAACCGTGCATTTAAGCCGATTCCCGAATTCTCCCCAATCTCGACTTTATGAAAGGGTATGTGAGCATTCGTCTCAATAGTAACATTCTTGCCACAACGCCTAAAAAGATTTTTACAGTTCAAATATCGTATTTTGTTATAAATTGATCCACCAGGGAAATAAGATGGCGGCAATTTATTTGTAAATGAATAATAAATTACATTAAGCAGTTTCTTCAGCATGGTATCTCCGAATTAACATCACTCTTTTTTATTGCTAAAGATAAATTACTTATTCAATTGTATCCATTATCAACTGACTATATCTATCAATCATCATATTTATGGTATATTTTTCTCGGACTATCTTTCTGGATTCAACTCCTAAAGCATCTGACAATTTATTTCTGATCACGTATTCGATTTTGTCGGCAAGTTCTGCCACATTTCCGGGAGAGAACAAGAAGCCGTTAACACCATTCATGACCTGCTCGCTGGTCCCTCCGACATCAGATGCTATAATAGCCTTCCCCAGCGCCATGGCCTCCAAAATGGCCATGGAAAACGTTTCAGCGTCGGAAGCAATAACGATCATATCAGAGATGGCAATGTAGGGTCTGACCTCTTTCTGGAAACCTGCCATCACCACATGGTCTGCCATGCCGACCGCTCTTATATGATTTTCTATGTTATTCCGTTCTATACCATCGCCGACAATCAGAATTTTTATCGCGATTCCCTTATCCAGCAACATTTTCCCCGCTGAAACAAGATCGACTTGGCGCTTCTCCGTCCTTAAAGCGGCGCAGATGCAGACCACAGCGTCATTATCGGCTATGCCAAGACGTTTACGCCACCCCAGAAGCTCCTCAGGCGATAATGCCGCCGCAAAATGCTTTTCATCTACGCCGTTGTAAATGTATTGAGACTTTGCCGGAAGAATTCCATACCTCTCCATCCAGTACTGCATCTGATTCCTGCAGACGAATATTACGGACTCACTACGGTTAGCCAACGGCGCAAAGATGAATTTCATAAGAAGGTCGGAATACTTTGATGGGAAAAACGTCGTGTGCATGACCTGAATTATTCTGTAACGGAATGCAAAACACAGCCTCAACAGGTGGACAAATATCAACGGATATGTATTTACGCAGAAAACTATCTGTGGCTTTGACTCATCGATGACTGATTTCAAGCGGGCAAAAAGCCCTATGTCAAACCTTCCTTTTTTCATAAGACAATGCATGCCGGCAATCCTGTTTTCCTCAACATTGTCTTTCAAATGAGTTTCATTACGGAAGTAACAAAGCGTAATGTCAAAGAGCGAAGCATCCAGGCCGTTTACCAGGTCAATTGTCTGTCGTTCGGCGCCACCGAAGCGCAGCGAATCCATCAAAAACAGAACTGATATCTTCTTCGCAATCACGAGTTCACCCATATCTTTTTTATTATAAGATTCGGTTTTCATGCCTTTCGGCCACCTTGGACCGATTTATAGACACCTGCCGTCATCGAGGCAATTCGTTGCCACGAAAACTCGCCATGACCCAACAAGAATCCGTTACGCCCCATCCGACAAGCATCTTTCTCATTTGTCAAAAGCCTCAGCAACGACTTTGCTAGTTCCAGGCTATTGCATGGAGGCACCAAGAGCCCGTTGTGTTCGTCAAACACCATCTCCCGCAGGCTCCCGACATCAGACGCGACTACCGGCCGACCATAATTGACAGCGTAGGCAGCCACCCCACTCTGTGTCGCGTCGGTATAAGGAAGGACGACAATGTTTGCCCGGCGAAACAGTTCAGGGATCTTTTCGGCGGGAATGAATTCATTCAATAACGTAAATGCGGGATCTCCCTGAATACGATCATATAATGGGGCCAGAGCGGGGCCGGTCCCGGCAACGAGAACCCGCACCTTAATCCCCCAGGACTTAAGCAATTGAACCGCCTCGACAAGATATGGAAGCCCTTTATACTGGCTGATCCTGCCGAAGAATAGAAGCAACCCCTGCTCCCAGTCGGGCAGAAACTCCGCAACCGGCTTACCGAGAACTCCGTGTGGGACAGCATGCACCTTGCCGCGCAACCACGGTGACAATTCCTCTGTTTCGCTTCTGATCCGTTCGCCGTGGACAATTACCGCATCTGCACGGTGGCGAAGATAAGACTTATATTGCCTCTCTCGAAACCCTATACGGGAATCCGCACCCGAATGCGGTTTATGGTCATGGATTGTCAACACGAAGGGATGACGCCTGAAAAAGGGGAGGACCGGAGTAAAATAGTCCCGGAAAACCTCCTGCCCATGGATCACATCAGGCCGAAAGCGAACGATTTCCCGAACAATTGTCAGGATGTTCGCAAAGATGCCCGGATTAAGAAACGTCAGATTGTCCAGATAACGAATCGTCAGGGCTCCGTGTCCCCCACAAACAGTCCCAACCTCGCAAGAAGCGTTTTTTCGGTCAAGCATCAGGAGCACTTCATGTTGTTCACTCAGGGCCTCGGCAAGTGAGAGCGCGTATTCGGCGAAATGAAACGACAGCAGGGCAATCCTCATAATGACCTCACTCCGTTTACCGCGCCCATTGGAGTTTTAGGCCTGCCACTACCCGCAAACACAATCGCAGCCAGCAGAGGGACAATCATGGCATTTCGCTTGTCCGAAACAGTGAATATTGTAATGAATGTGGCCAAAAACACCAACATGGCGGCAATTGATGCGATACACAACGACACCAAGTGTTTATCCGCCTGAATGATGAAATTACCGGCCGCAGTTCCCATGAAACGGAAAAAAAAGTAGATGCAACCGATACTCCCGATAATTCCCACTTCATAAAGTATTTTCAGGTAGCCGCTTTCCGGCATATCGGGGACGAAGCCCCCATGAGCGAAGAATTCTCGGAGATTGGGATTCTCCTGGAAGAAAAACTCTCGGTAATTACCCGGTCCTATGCCGGTAAGGGGACTCGATTTGAAAACCCGCCAGGAATCCTCCCACACACGGGTCCTTCCCTGTATATCATCACTTGACTTTTCCAAGCGTCTCAATGTGCTCGCAGGAAGTACCTTTGAAAGCACGACATCCTTTCCTCCGGCCAGCCAACCGAATACAAGCACCAGACAAAGCGCGCATCCCATAAATAATTTCCCAACCAGTCCCGCCTTATTGAAAAACAGAAAAAAAACCGCCGAAACAGCCATACTGCCAAATATGGCCGCCCTTGAAACGGTAATAAACAATGCCGGTATCGACAGTGCAATAGCCACATTTGAAACAAGCATGTAAAAGCTATTCTGAAATGTCTTGCGGCAGTTCACCACGATCAAATATGTCATAATAACGCCGATGAATTGCGCAGCCTTCTGAGGGTCCTGGAATATCCCGGCCGTCCTATGTACTACATACTTGTCCACTTGCATATACTGCCCACTATGAGCGGCGCCGTAATTGAAATTGATTCCGGTTGCCTTTTCAAGGAGAACAAACAGGCAGACAATGATCAGGGCAAATGCAAGGTTCAGGTGCAGACGTTCAATGAACTCCTTTTCACTGACAAAGTTCACAAGAAGCACATATGCAAGATAGATTTCTCCAATTGAAATAAGAGAACCAAGCGAGTTGAAGTAAGAAATCGAGGTTAAGGCCGACGGTATCAGCAGGAAAAGAGGAAACCAGTCATGATGCGTCGGAATCAAAACTATTTCCCGCTTTGCTCCCAACTTCTCGGCCAACAAAAGAAAAAAAGTAAAAAACATCAGGACGTCGAAGACTGTTAAGCCGAGACTGCCGGGAGGTATTTTCAGCCCGATGAACGGCAAGAAAATAATAAGTGATAGCAGTATAAATCTGAGCCGGTCCCTGCTGGAAAACATAACGATGATATATGTAAGGAGTGGAACGGAAAAAAGTACGAACTTCCAGATGGCAAATTTATCCATCGTTGTACCGTAGATTCCTGCTCCCAGCAGCACAATGAAGGTACCAATTATGAACACAATACTCATTGTGACAAACCTCTTAATCTATCCATCAGCGCCGGTGTATCTTGACGCCCTGCATGGACGATTATCCGATTAATAAACAGAGTCCGGTAACAACGAGCGATCCGTTTCCATATGAGCGCTTCGGAAACGAACAGACCATCAAAGCAGTCTGGAACAGTTTCAGACTGGATGATAACTGGGCAATTCATTTCTGATTTCTCTAATAATTCCGGGCGATAACACGAGTAATACAGCGGAATATGCAACCACTCCGACAAAAAGCATTACCGCAATGCGCAACATCGGAACATCCCCGGGAAGAAGGCTGCCGACACCGGCAACCCCGCACCCCATCACTAACGTTGCAAATACAGGTATCCTGAAAATGCTCAGGTACTCGTCTAGACTTCCTCCGATCTCCCGCATCGCAAACCAACCCGTCAACAGCGTCACAGGGACGAACGACAACGTTGTCAAGATTGTAATGACATTCAATCCGCCAAGTCTGGCGCCAAGATATACTGCTGCCGCGGTGGCCGCCAACGCAATTACATTGGAGATCAAATTTAGCCGGGTACGCCCTATGGCGTTGATCAGGAAGCCGGAGAGAGCTTCGGTTAATCTCAAGAAAGCAAGGATGCACAACACCTGCAACGGAATCACCGCATTCTGCCAGGATGGCTTAAAGGTTAAAGCAAACAGATCGGGGGCCAGCAGCCCGATGCCTGCAAACGCGGGAAGAAAGAGTATAGTGCTATATTTTGCAATAACCAAATAGACCCTTTTCAACCTGGCTGGATCATGTTGTAGCCTGGCAAACACAGGAAACACAACCCGAGAAATTGAACCTGAAGCGAATTGAGGCAGAGCGTTCGCAAACTGCAAAGCAAGAGAATAGAGGCCCAATGCCTCTGTTCCTAACATTTTCCCTATTATAAACTGATCGGCCCGACTCGCCCCGAACCAAACAATCCGGCTCAATGAAACATCCACGCCATATCCAAGGATAGGCTTCAATGAAGGACGGTTGAACTCGAGAGTCAATCGCCATGCCGCCCGACGATAACTAAGCAGAGAATATGCAATCTCGGCGATTACCAGGGGGAGGACTAAGCTCCACACTCCTGCTCCATTCCAAGCAAGCAAAAGTGAAAAGACGAGACGGACAACGCTCAGCACCGTCTCCAGCTTGGAAAGCTCGTTGAGGCGCACGTCCCGCGAAAGAATGGACTGGGCCAGCGTACGAAACGGGAGGAAGAGAAAGATGCTGCTCTGCGCAACAATGATCAGTCCGATTCCAGGGGTGGCAAAGAATTTTTCCAGCAGATCGCTCGCCAGCAACGAAGCGCCAAACGCCCCGAACCCGGCGGCAAGCAAAAACCAGAAGCAACTGGCAAGCTCCTGTTGGACGAGTGCCGGACGCTGGATCAAGGCTTGGAGGAAACCGGCATCAATGAATGCCTGGATAAAACCGATATATACGAGTGACAGCGCCGCCAGGCCGAATTCACTTGCTCCAAGTTTTCTGGCAAGAAGGACTGTCGCCAGAAAGGTGACGGATTGAGAAACCAGCTTGGCAAAGACACTCCATGAGAGTGATGTAATGGCGCGAGCGCGTAAAGAATTCATATAAGATCCAAAAAGGAAACCATCCCCTTTTCACAACCCACTAGAGTTCAGCAGGCATAGAACAAATACCATCCCATCTTCAGATACTCACTGAAGATGGTTTCCCTGCGCTCCTTGTTAAGCCAGTCAGCGACTGTGTAAGATGCCTGAAAACGGGTCGGGGCTAAGGTCAAGCTGTATAAGGAACGCCCGAAAACCCGACTACCGATAAGCTTGATTCTTCTCATATGATATGGGGAACTGACCAGGATGGCGGAGCGGAGACCATGTTCATCCATCATCCGTTTTGCCTCCAGCGCTTCCACATGGGTATCTTCGTAATATTTTTTATAATATGCCGCTTTCCGTGTGGTAAGGGTTTCACTCTTCAGCAGTAGTTTCTTTGATGCGACCTCACGCATGCCGTTGGTCGTAATCTGCAACGTCTCGCCATACGCCGGAATCACGAGATAGCGGGCGTACCCCGCGCGGATAAGCTCTCTTGCTTCATTGAGCCTGGCTTCCGACTCCGGACCGATGAACAGGACCACCGCATCAGATTTTTGCGGGACATCGGAACAGGTCAAATAATGGGGAGAATAGCAAACCAGACCGGCCAGAAGCACTGTCAGGAAGGGTAGCACCGCAACTGTGAGTTTGCGTTTCCTTTGAGTCACAATTGCATGTCAGGGACCATCATCCGGTGCTTTTGCATCAAACAGCGCTCCGACTGCCCCGGCAACGGCACCTCATGGCCGGCACGTATGGGATGCTGCCTGCTCTGAGTAAAGGAAAGCGGGCTGTACTGTGACATGTCCAACGGGACATGCCGGGCATGTGACTTTTCCTTGCAGACTTTGACTAATTCCATCTATTCCACCGTCACCGATTTCGCCAGGTTCCGCGGCTGGTCCACATCACTCCCCTTCAGCACCGATACGTGGTAGGCAAGAAGCTGGAGCGGCACTGTGTAGAGAATAGGGGTCAGATCATCGCCGTCCATCGGAATTTTCAGGACCACCTCTGCCTTTTCCACGATCCCGCTCTCCCCTGCGGAACATAATGCGATCACCCGGCCGCCGCGCGCAATGACCTCTTCCATGTTGGAAACCACTTTTTCATAGTGTTCGTTCTTTGGCGCAAGGACCACGACCGGCATGTTCTCGTCGATGAGGGCGATGGGCCCATGCTTCATTTCCCCGGCAGGGTAGCCCTCTGCATGGATGTAGGATATCTCCTTCAGTTTCAGTGAGCCTTCCAGGGCAATCGGATAGTTGATGCCGCGCCCCAGATAGAGGAAGTCCCGGGCGTGCATATACCGGCGGGCTATACTTTCCACCTGGGAGTCCAGATGCAGCGTTTCCTCCATGAGCGCCGGCAGGCGCACCAGCGCACCGATCATTGCCTCCCCCTTCTCCCTCCCTATGGCTCCGGTTGTCCGCCCGAATTTGATGGCGAACAGATAGAGTGCCACAAGCTGCGTGACAAAGGCCTTCGTTGATGCGACCCCGATTTCCGGCCCTGCATGGGTGTAAATGACACCGTCCGTCTCCCTGGCGATGGAGGACTCGACCACGTTGCAGACTGCGACGGTCTTTGCCCCTCTCTTTTTTGCTTCACGCACGGCCGCCAGGGTGTCGGCGGTCTCTCCCGACTGGGAGATCGCCATTACAAGCGTTGTTTCGCTCACCACCGGATTGCGGTAACGGAACTCGGAGGCGATATCCACCTCCACCGGGATGCGGCAGTGCTCTTCCAGGTAAAACTTCCCCACCAGGGCCGCATGCCATGACGTGCCGCAGGCGACAATGCATATCCTCCCGAACGAGGCCAGCTCCTCATCGGACAGTCGCAGGTCTTCCAGGTAAACCGTGGCGTCTTCCTCCGCCAGCCGCCCGGCAATGGTATCCTGCACCGCCCGCGGCTGCTCGTGGATCTCCTTGATCATAAAGTGCCGGTATCCCCCTTTTTCCGCCATCAGGGGCGACCAGTCGATATGCCGGGGATTTTTTATCACCGGCTGGCCTTTGACCGTGGAAAAGGCGACTTCCCCTTCTCGGAAGATCGCCACTTCGCCGTCTTCCATGAAGACCATCGACCGGGTATGGGAAAGGATCGCCGGGATGTCCGAGGCGACGAAAAACTCCCTCTCTCCGAGCCCCACCACCAGCGGCGATCCGTACTTGGCGGCGATGAGCGTTTCCGGCTCGTCCTCGCAGAGGATGCAGAGCGCATACGACCCTTTCAGTTCCCTGAGGGTCTGTCGCACCGACTGCTCGAAGCCGATCCCTATTTTCATCTTGTGCTCGATCAGATGGGAAATGATCTCGGTGTCGGTCTCGCTTTTGAATGTATGGCCGAGCCTCTTCAGCTCTCCTTTCAGTTCCGGATAGTTCTCGATAATGCCGTTATGCACGATCACTACCGATCCGGCCTGGTGGGGATGCGCGTTGGTCTCGGACGGCCTGCCGTGCGTGGCCCAACGGGTGTGACCGATTCCGACATTCCCGAGGAGAGGCATCTCATCCACCAGCCGCACAAGGTTCGCAAGCTTCCCCTCGCTGCGCCGTATTTCGGCCTCTCCTCCGGTGATGGTGCAGACTCCCGCAGAGTCATAGCCGCGATATTCAAGCTTTGTCAGGCCGTCGAGAATTATCGGCGTCGCTTCCCGGTTTCCTATGTAACCGACTATGCCGCACATATTATATTTCGCTCCCCCTGAGCTTCTGTTCCCACTCCCATGCCGTCCTTATGATGAACTCCAGATCGTCGTGCCGGGGCGCCCACCCCGTAAGGCTCCGTAACTTGCCGCTGTCCGCGATGAGGGCGGGAGAATCGCCGGCCCGGCGGCATGTTTCCTCCACAGGGAAGTCGATGCCGGTCACCTTTTTCGCCGCCTCGACCACCTCCCGCACGGAATAACCGTGGCCGTAGCCGCAGTTCATCACCTCGCTATGCCCCGTTTTCTCCAGGTAATGCAGGGCCAGCACGTGGGCCTGGGCCAGGTCCTCCACATGGATATAATCCCTGATGCAGGTCCCATCCGGCGTAGGGTAATCGGTCCCGAAGATGGAGAGCCTGTCGAATTCCCCATGGGCAGTCTTCAGGGCGCGGGTGATGAGATGGGTCGCTTCACGGTAAGCCTGGCCGAGCTCTCCTTCGTGGTCGGCCCCGGCCACATTGAAATAGCGGAGCGCTACATACCTGAAATCCGCCGCCTCGGACAAATGCGCCATGATCTTCTCCCCCATCACCTTGGAAGCGCCATAGGGATTCAACGGCTCCAGAGGGGCGGTCTCGGTGACGGGAATTTTCTCCGGCGTGCCGTAAACGGCTGCCGTCGAGGAATAGATTATGTTGCGGACGCCGTTATGCACCATGACCTCCAGAAGGTTCAGGGTGTTGCTCACGTTGTTCCGGTAATACTTGAGCGGCTCCCGCACCGACTCCTCCACCTGGATAAAGGCCGCAAAATGGATCACCGCATCGGGACGGAAATTGCCCATGACATCGTTAAGCAGGATCTTGTCCGCCAGGTCGCCGCGCACGAGTTCTCCCGACAGGACCGCCCAGGAGTGGCCCGTCGACAGGTTGTCATAGACAAGCAGATCGTGCCCCGCTTTGCCGAGGGCCTTGACAACATGGCTCCCTATATAACCGGCCCCTCCGGTCACCACTATTTTCATCTTCGTTCCCCCTTTACAGTCGCCATACAGTCAAACCCGACTCCCGCAGGTGCTTCGGGTCGAAAACGCTCCTGACGTCAATGAAACACCCACGGGCGACCACCTTGGCAAGGTAATCGGTCAGGACTTTTTCCAAAAATTCCCGGTGAGCCACTGCAAGCACGAGCGCATCGGCAACCGGCAGCTCTTCCCAGTCAACCAGATGTATATCGTACTCATGTCTGGCGGCAGCGGGATCGGCAACCGGATCATGGATATAGACTTCAATCCCGTAGCTCTCCAACTCTTTAATCACGTCAATAACCCTGGAATTGCGCAGATCCGGACAATTCTCCTTGAAGGTCAGCCCCAGCAGGTTGACTTTCGCCCCCTTAATCTGGCAACCGGCCCCGATCAATTGTTTTACCGTCTTCTCGGCAATGAATTTTCCCATGCCGTCATTGATCCGTCGCCCGGCCAGGATCACCTGGGGATGGTAACCGAGCGTATCCGCCTTGTGGGTAAGGTAATATGGATCGACGCCGATACAGTGCCCACCCACCAGCCCCGGCCGGAACGGCAGAAAATTCCATTTGGTGCCGGCGGCGGTGAGCACATCCAGCGTATCGATCCCCATCCGGTCGAAAATGATCGCCAGTTCGTTCATCAGGGCGATATTCAGGTCGCGCTGGGTGTTCTCGATGACCTTGGCCGCCTCCGCCACCCTGATGGAAGAGGCGCAGTGCACACCGGCAGTCACAATGGCGGAATAGAGGTCGGCAACCTTTGCCAGGGTTTCATCATCGTCACCGGAAACCACCTTGGTGATGGTGGTCAGGGTATGATCACGGTCACCCGGATTGATCCGTTCCGGCGAATACCCCACATGGAAATCCAGTTTCCACGCGAGTCCGGAGCCCTCTTCCAGCAGAGGTATGCACACCTCTTCGGTCGCCCCCGGATAGACCGTCGATTCATACACGACAACGGCCCCCTTTTTCATATACCGGCCGACCACCCCGGACGCGGCGCGCAGCGGCCCGAAATCGGGCTGATGCGCCTCGTCAACCGGCGTAGGGACCGCAACGATGATATAATCGGCCCCTGCAAGCAGAGCAGGATCGGTCGTGAACGCCAATTTACCGGCGGCGCGCAGGTCGGCCCCCCCCACCTCGCCGGTCGGATCGCAACCGCGTCGGTAGCTTTCGATCTTATCCACGGAAAGGTCAAACCCGATTGTCTCGAATTTTTTCCCGAACTCGACGGCAAGGGGGAGCCCCACATAACCGAGCCCCACCACGGCAACCACGCTCATAGATTCTCCTGTAAGGTGCTGAATGAGGTGGCTGTTATATTAGAGGACAATTGTTACAGCTTTACGGCAGGTTCGTGAAAGTTGAATCAAATCTGAAGGAGGGTTTTGCCTGAAGATGTCAAAGTAGCCGATGGGGTGGGACTGAGGGGGTTGCCGCTCCCCGCCGGGGGGTGAAGAGCCTCTGCCTGATCACACGGCATATGAAGACCGGTGCCGATTTGATGGTACGGTGCCAGAGCCGCCGCGGCTCGCGCAGAAAGCGTGGCAGCCACTCCAGGCCGTGTCTGCACCAGAAGGGTGAAGAGCGCCGCTGGGTGCCGGCGTAGAAATCAAACGCCGCGCCGATTGTGCCGGTGAAGGGGACACCCAGAAGTTCCCGGTTCTCAAAAACCCACTTCTCCTGCTTGGGTGCGGTGAGTCCCACCCAGAGGACATGGGGCGCTGCCGCCCTGACGGCAGCAACCATCCGGGCATTCTCCTCCCTTGTAAATGAGGTGTGGTGGGGGGGAGAGTAGAGTCCGCTGACCGTAATACCCGGATATTCCCGTGCCAGCCTTGTTCGAATCAGTTCCAGGGTATGCTGCGAAGCCCCGAGAAAGAAATAGCGGATGCCGCCGCAACGCTGGGCAGCATCAGTAAGGGCGATGAAGAACTCGTAGCCCGGCACCCGCTCTTGCACCGGCCGCTTGAGGAGCCGGGAGGCCAGTACCACCCCGATTCCGTCGGGAATCAGGAGGTCGGCGTTCAGGAGAGCCCGGCGAAACAGAGGATCACGATCGGCCACCACCAGTGAATGTGGGTTGGCGCAGGCCATGAAGTGTCCGCAACCACCCGTCTCGATCAGAGCCAGCACGGCGGCCGCGTCTGCCGCCAACCCGCCGGCGCTCACCGGATAGCCGAGAATGTCGACTGTCCTGGTTATGGGCATGGGATTCCTTTCAGATCAAGTCTAGGAAACGGGCGGCGCCTCCGGGACCTCGATGAATGCATGATCGCCTCGGCGTAAATCTCCCGGAGGCGGTCAAAATGGGCACAGGGAGAAAAGTGGAGTTCAAAGTTTCTCCGCACCCTCTGGCGAAAGCGCCTGGCGCCGCCATAGTTATGTACGAGGCGCCGCACCTTGTCGGCCAAGTCCGCAGGGTTGGCCGGAGTGAACTTGACCCCCGTCACCCCTTCCTCGACGATCTCGTCCAGGCCACCGAGCCGCGAGGCTACCACCGGCGTACCCCCGGCCCACGCTTCCAGAACGGTCAACGGGAAACCCTCGTAACACTCCGATGGAATCACCTGGAGCAGCGCCCGGCCCATAAGCGGCATCACCTCTTCCCGTGGGCGGAATCCGAGAAATTCCACCGGCAGATCTCCCCTCCTGGCGATTTCCTCCAGTTCGCCCTTGAGCGGCCCGTCACCGACGATCTTCAAGGGGATATCCCGAAGCTGCTCCCAGGAGGCCAGGAGGGTTCTCACTCCCTTCTCTTCGCTGAGCCGCCCTACGAAAATCGCATATCCCCCGTCCCCTGCACCCGGCGGCGGCGGGTCGAGCAGGAAGTTTCCCAAGACCGTCAGCCGTCCCCGTGGCAAACCGCCTGCTATGAAGCGCCCAGCAGCAAACCGGGTCAGGGCCACGTAGCGGTCCACAAGATTCCCATATGAACCCCGCCTCCGGTTGGCAAATATTGTCCAGACCTGGGCAAGCGTCGCCAACAGAGCCCCCCGGTAGCAGCGGTGTCGCAAGGCCGGCGCCAGGCTCGTCCCCACGCACTCTTCGCAGGGGCGTCCCTGCCGCATGAGGAGTGCACCGGGGCATATGAAGCGGAAGTTGTGCAGGGTCTGCACCACCGGTACGCCGTTGTCGCGGCATGCAGCCCAGGCACTCGGGGTGATGAGGGGAAAGGTGTTGTGGAAATGAGCCAGGTCCGGCTGCGTCTTCACTATTAGTGCAGACAGCTCATCATAGGTCTGCCTCGACCAAGCCCCATTGAGCGCCAGCCTGACCCGCTTGGCAAAGGTCGATTCATCGATGTCGTCATTAAAGCTTTCATAGTGGATTACCTCAACCCCGTTCGCTTCCAGGAGCGTCCGCTCATTGCGGTAGACCGTGTCTTCGCCGCTGGGGGCCGAGGAACGGTAGAAATTATGGGCAAGGAGGATTTTCATGAAACCTGCTGGTCTGTCGTTGTCATCGCGGGAGGTGTGGCCAGGCGGTCCTGCTCTTCGAAGATGAATGTTCCCTATAGCCTGCATCAACGCCCTGAATCCGGCGTAGCGAGGCCTTACCCAGCCTGTCGAGGGCTACTCGGCGGGTAAGGACAATAACCTTCAAGATGGTATCTGCGACCCATCTTGGGTCGCGGGGATTGACGGTAGATCCGTTCATACATTCCTCCACGAGGTCCACGAGTGACGACGGCAGGATTATGGCTGCAACGTGGCAATATCTCAAGTTAAGATACGGTTACATTTAGGTTAATTGGCTGTGACAGGACCATTCCCTTTCTTGTGTTAATCAGCATTTCGGCAGGAATACTCTCTCATTTACATGTTGGTCAGATCATGTATGAGTCGCCTGATCGCATTGACCGTGACGTTGAAATTGCAGCCTTCGATCACCGCACGGGCGCGGGTATGCATTGAACTCAGGTCAGCGGAACACCATCGCTCCAAAGCCTTACTGAAGGCTTCTACGTCAAGTGGATCGATCAATTCGCCTGCGCCGGTGCCGTCGATCAGCTCCTGACTCGCACCGGCATACCGCGAAGCCAGAACTGGAACTCCGCAGGCCATGGCCTCGTTTACCACCATTCCCCAGACGTCGACCAATGAAGGGAATACCAGGACATCCGCTGCCGCATACATACCGGCCAATTCTGCCAGTGATTTATGGCCGGCAAAGATCACTCGGGCGATACGCAACCGGGCAGCCTGTGTCTCGAGGCGTACACGCTCATTTCCCTCACCAATAATAAGAAGCGTATGCCGCTCCTGTAAGTTCTTTGGGAGAGCAGCCCAAGCGTTAAGAAGGAGGTCGAACCCCTTTAGCGCCACCAACCGTCCTACGGCCACAAAAGTCGTGCCGGTCAGGCCCATTTCTTGGCGAATCCTTGCACGATCGGACTTACCTGACTCTTCCATCCAAAATTCGTTATCAACTGCCTGTGCACCTACATAAATCTTTGAAGTCGGTATACCCCACGATTGCAGGTAGTCGGATGCGGGACGTCCTAGTGCCAGAAACGCCGTTGACCGCGGGATCATAAAGCGTCGGGCCATGAGTCGAAGTCCGCCCTTATCCCGAGCTGCCGCGTTGGTTTCTTCCGACCAGAGGGCAAACGGCACCCGGAGCAGTCGAGCGGTAAACCACGCCGACAGCGATCTAAGACCGAACTCTCCGGAAATGATCAGGTCGGGCTTGAAACTGGCTAATTCAAAATGTTGCAGCAGGGGGATGGCAAGATATTCCTGTTGACGAGTATCAACACTTGTGTGTTTGGTTGTCCACGGCAGATTGATGGTTCGCGCATGACGGATCGGTAGAGCGGCTCTGCCTGCCGAAACGCTTCCACCATTCCTCTGGGAAAGAAATATTCTTAAAGATATGGACGGATCATTGTGCAGGGCCTCAAAAACCGGGCGACGGTAATGGGGGATCTTGTTTGTCAGAAGGGCAATTTTGATTACGGGGAAATAACTCATAGCCTGTTTGCTCTCTGCTTATTCAAAAAAAACATTTAGGTCCGCAGAACGCTCTTTCTGACAAATGTCGCCACGAGCCGGCTGACTACCTGCCGGTAGTCAATAACCCCAGCAATCCGGGCGAACTCCAGGTGCAACACCAGGAAAAGGAGAAATAGCGGGAGATTGTTTCTGTCATTCAACGAGACGATGGCGGCTACGTAGCCGATTGCCGGGACCAGGCAGAGCAAGAGCGTTTTGCCGGTAAAAAGACGAGGCTCCTTGACACTCCTTGCATAAACGTATCCGTAGCTCAGAGAGACCAGCAGAAAACCGGCCAGCAACGAGATGGATGCTGCGATCAAGCCCAGATCCTTAAGGAGAAAAAACACTCCCAACTGCAAAACCACTCCGGCAATCTGCACGATGGCAGAGGCACGGGCATGACCTAAGCCCTCAATCGCCTTCGCAGAAGCTTCAGACAGGTAATAGAGTGCAAAAGAGAGCACGAACCAGGGGACCAGCATCACCACGCTTTCATGCCCCGCGCCAAGCCAGAGGCCGATGAACAACTTGCCGAAGATCATGAAGAAGAGCGCCATCGGCACTGTCAGGGTCAATATGGCGCCCTGAATTGTTCTCAGAATGTCGGTCAGCTCTGCATCTCTGCCGGCCAGAGTTGCTGCAGTGGCAAAGATGCCATATGCAGGCAGGGTGATGAAGGACATCAATTGGCAGCATAACCTGTAAGTGATCTCGAACGACGCAGTAGCCGGCAATCCATATTCCCTGGTAATGAGGGTCTTATACATCGGCTCTCTAAGCAAGATAGCCAGCGATGCGGCATAAATGCCCAACCCGTAACCAGCCAGGGCACGCACATGGGAACGTCTGATCGAGCGCACCCGTATGCGGGCCGCCTTTGTCGATTTATTGCAAAAATATGCATAGAGGAAAAAAACAACAGCGTTGAGAGCAACTCCAGTTGAAACCAGCGTAAACAGGTCGGGTGAGATGCTCAGGACAATGATGCTTAAAACATAGTTGGCAATGAGCCAGAGGAGAGAGATCAGATTGATGACCGCAAATTCCTGTTTGCTCTCCAGCAGTGCCTGGTATGGTGTGGCGAGGAACCTGATGCCGAACCCGATGGTCGAAAGGAGTACGACGAGATAGCCTTCATGTCTGTACCGTGAGGGGATATTGAAAATATCTGCCACCAGCCCTTCTCCCCAGGATACAAGAGCGATGACCAGCGCCAGACCGATAACGAGAAAGAAGAAAAACACGGCGTTGAAATACCCTGCAACATCCTCCTCATCGACGGCTCTCGCGGCCCGGTAGACCAAGCTGTTCTTCAGGCCGAAATCCGATATGTTCAGGATTGCCAGGGGGATTGAACCAATCACCCACAGGCCGTAGTAGTCGGATCCCAGCTTTCTCAGCAGGAATGGGGTCAGGGAAATGTAGATCGGCACAGCCAGGATCACCCTGAGTGCACCCAGCAGATATCCATGAAGCAGCTTTTGCTTTAGTGCCGTCAGGTCCATGATGCGTTGGCGGCCATGTACCTCTTTCAATGGCGTTCCCGCACTGTTTTTTCGACCAGGCTGTTATAATGGTCGGTCAAGTGCTGGGGGGAGAATCTTGCCAGCGCAGAGGCGCGCCCCATGGCGCCGATGGTGCGGCGCAGATCCGGCCTGTTAATCAATTCGAGCAACACCCCGGCAAGTGCTTCGCTGTCACCAGCCGCGAACAACAAGCCATCCTCCTGGTCAACGACCAACTCCGGATGGGCCCCCCGGTCTGATAACACGACCGGGATACCTGCTGACATCGCTTCAACAACGGCGATACCGAACCCTTCATCCAATGTCGGGTTTACGTATATATCCATAATCCCGAGATAATCACCGACATTTGTGACGTAGCCGGGGAATAGGACCTTGTCCATTATTCCGAGATGTTTCACAAGCTCTTCCAGCGCGGCTTTTTTAGGGCCATCGCTAATGAGCAGGAGTCTCGACCTCTCATGGTCACGTGCTACCCGACTGAATGCTCTGACAAGAGTCTCCTGGTCCCGTTCTGGGATCATTCCGCCTATGTGGCCTATGACGATTTCCGAGCTATCTATACCTTGAGCCGCTCGGAACTCACCCCGTGGCACGTAAGCTTTCCTGACCTTAACCGGGTTGTAGGACGTTTGCACTTTCTCGCTAGAAATTCGATAAGTGTCGATAATCGTACCCCTGGTATAATCCGAATTGCAGATAACCTGGTCCACCAAAGGCAACAGCAGTTTGACTATCATCCCGCTCATCCCTTTACGATAATGGGAACTGCTATGCTCATTGTGGATGATGGGCAATCCGGTTATCAGCGAGGCGATGTAGCCGGTTATCAATGGTCGTGTAAAGTGCGTCGAAATGACATCAGCTTTGTATTCTCTGGCAATACTTACGGCCCGGCGTATTATTCGTAGCGGATGGCAACTTTCAATATTTATGACTGTTGTGCCTGTTTCATCAAACTCCTTCAAGGGAGCAGCGCCATAGGTCAGAATTACCATCCTGTGCTTCTCGCGGTCTCTGAACCGGCTCAGATAGAGAATTTTCCATGGAGTTCCGCCACAATTACTGACATGTTCGATGATATGCAGTTGGGTGATCATAGTCCTAATTCGAACGCCCCCAATTCTGGACGGTCGGGCGAGAGAACTCAACAGTTTCCAAACGATCGGCCTGCAGGTCGGTGAGTTGGTTGTACAGATAAATGGCGACGGGTGACCCGGCCCATTCAGAACGCACATAAGAAACCAGTCGCCCGACGATGTCGCCGGAACGGGGTACTGCCCTGCCCCGGACAAGGTCGTAATTGGACAGCAAAAGAGTCACGCTGGCTTTTCCCCCTACCTCCTGAATGATTCTGTCGAATCGTTCTTTGTAGATACGTTTCCCGTAACTCATGACAAAGATGACATCAACAAGACTCTGTCGCGCCCAGGCAATTTCATCCCGTCCCTGAAGCGGACGAATGCTTCCCTCCGGCTGCGGGTCCCCATCAATGCTCACAATTAGGGCAGGACGTATCGTTCGCGCCTGTGAAGAAAACCGTCTGACAATGTCCGCCACAGCTCTGTCCTGCCAGCGCTGGATTCTATCACGCGCAGGTCCAAGCCGGTCAGCGAATGGCAGATCCATGGACAGTTTGTGCTTGCTGGTTGCCTTATAGTCATTCTGGCAATAGAGCGACGTACAGATACCCATGGTTCTGATGTAATCGAGATTTACACCATCCACGTCGTAGCGTCCAACCAGATCCAGCATGGTCGCAACAATGAAATCTCTGAAGGCTGGCAGATGCAGGTTATAGGCATTTTCGGGAGTGCCGTCGTCAAAATATTCCGCATAGCCATCACTCTCGCGATAAGCAACGGTGAACCAGGGATGGACCTGGATACCCATGCCGTGAGCCTTTCTTATCAGATAAGCAAGGGGGTCATCATCCTGTTTTCTGGCGCTGGAGACCTTCGGATGCATGCGGGCGACCCGGCTCGGGTAATAGGTACCCGCGCCGTGCCACACACAGGGGACGTAAACGTTGAAACCGGCCTTTTTTATCCGTTGCAGGATGCGGTCAGTTGCCTCACGCGACAGAGCCCAGGACATATCCTCATCGAATATCACCCTGCTCTCCCTGGTTATCTGATGAGCCTTCTGAAATGATGTTTTCGGCCCGGCAGTTCTGTACAGCCAGTTCCAACTCTTTCGATGCAATTCTTCAGTATCCCGTTGCTGCTGCAAAAAAACCCTTTGGAGTTCCGCATCTGTCAGGGCATGATCATATATGCTGAACTCGTCAAGAACAAAGCTTCCGATGCGACCCCTCTTGTCTGTAGCACCCTGTTCACTGTTGATCCAGAGCGGCCCTGCCGGCGAATAAGCTCCCACATAATTCAAGGTTTCATCCGAGACTTTTTCTCCGTCCAGATAGATACGACAGAAACCCTTTGGACCCTGCTGCCAAGTCACGGCGACAAACGTCCAGTGATCGGTTACAAGCCGATGCGGCACTGAACAGTGGGCAACTTGCTGATTGTCCAGGATGAAGTAGAGGTTTTCGCTCCCCAGCGGTTCCCACCATCCCTCGGAAAGCGCCATGTATCCCTGCTTTCCATCCTGCCATCTCATGGAAAGAATGGCATGAGAGCCTTTCGTTGCCCCCCACAACGGCTTAATCCACAGGGTAATGGTCCCTGCGCTGGTTTTCAGTATGTCGGAAACGTCGAGCCTTGCAGGAACTTCCTGTTTCAGTAACAAACCATAGCCGCTATGTCCGGCATTCGTTCGTATCCCCCCAGTAACCAAAAATGGGCGTTCAGAATTATTGGATTCCGGCTCGAAATCCTCATAAATCAACGGCGACGTCACCGAGGACTTGTACTCGGCATATACCGGCAATACGTGGAGGGTTATGATGCATGCAATTACCGCTATAAGTCGGAACGGGGACATGGTCAGGAAGGAACCGTTGCTGAGGGGACACATTCCTGCCGGACACAAGGCTTACTGAAAAACGTGTATCTCCTGTCGACAAGACCCAAAAGGAGGGCTAAAGGAAGAATCCCGAACTGCCTGGTAAGGTTGGCATGGGTTAGTTGGGATATCAGAAAAACCATTATGAGGCCGGCAGCGGCAAATGCCTGCGCCTGGGTTTCTCCATCAATATCGGCACGACAAATCCGAACAAGACGGAAGAAAGCATACAGTATGCTGCCGTACAGCAATACCCCCCCCACAAGGCCAAACTTTGCCATGACATCGAGATATCCCTTGTCGACAAAGCCGATTTCAGAGGTCCCTTGGTAGCCAATAGTCGTTCTGACTTTCCGGCCGAGTTCGGATTCCACGTCCAGAAATCCCAATCCAAGGAGCGGTCGATGACTGACGAGCTCCTTTAGCCCGATGGCGACCCTGTTCCTTCCGATGAGCGCTCCCCCCTCATATCTGTAAAGTTCACGCACACCTGAAGAGAAAAAAACATCAAAGGTCTGCTCATAACGGTCTATGAAAGAGTGTACAAGACTCTCATCATTTTTGGCATTAAGATCATAGACGACAAACACAGAAATGACCAAAACAGGTAGCATTACAACAATGGCAATTAATGATTTTGTAAGCTTATTAGTAATAATCAATAACACAGGGATTGTAACGACAACTGCAAGTATGTATGCCCTGAAAAAAGTTAGAAGTATGCCGATAAACATGAGTAACATTATTGTTGATGAAACAAGGCGATTTCTATACGCCAGAAATTTATAAAAATAGTAAAACAGTATTGGTATCATTAGTGTAAAGATGGGTATATAAATCTTTATCATCGCCATTTCATCTTTGCGATAATTATATTGCAGTAGTTCGGCAATTTCTCCACCGGAAACATTCCCCAGAACTTCCAGAAGCGCAAAATATATCGCAAAGACGACCATAACGTACCAACTGAGCCTGAGGTCGGATTCCCGCCTGATTGCACAGAACATAGAGAAATAACAGAGATAGTTCATGAACTCTTTGGATTGCTTTATCGAATAATAGAGCGAGGAAAAGCCCATGAACCATGGATAGAAAATGCCGAAGAAGAGGAGCAACAGGATGATCATGAATGGAACTATAAATAACGACTTTCTCAGTTCTCCAATATGGAACAGCGACAAACTGATACCGACCCCATAGAAGATAAACAGCAGGGCATCGATATTGAAGTAACCTTTCCAGGCAAAGTCATATTCATGTATCAATCCAAACGCCTGAGTGGCAACAAACAGGATTGAAAACACCAACATCCATCTTCTCCAGGAAGATAGAACAGTAAAACACATCACGATGCATATGTTAAGAAGTGCAGTATTCACGATAGGATAGCATCTGTCCTTGAAAGTATTTACCGCTTGTCATCGCAGTCTTGCTGATGCACATGGGCTGACGACAATCGTCAGCTTCACTCCCCATCCCCGCTCAACAAAATCTCGATCTTCGCATCGGCCTTGAGCCTTTTCAGATACGGCGCCAGCCCCTGCCCCGCCTTCTCCCGCCTGAGAGTCTGCTTTATCTTCTCTTTCTCGCCTTCAAAGGGGAGCACGGATTCCGGATACTTTTCCGTAACCCTGATGAGATGATAGCCGAATTTGTCCTCGACGATGCCGCTCACCTCTCCGGCATTCAGGGCCGCAATCACGTCCTCCGTCTTCTTTGCCATCTGCCCCTGCTTGAAGTACCCCAAGTCCCCCCCCTTGGATTTGCTGCGGCATTCGGAGTATTCACGCGCCAGTACGGCAAATTCATCCCCTTTCTGCAGCTTCCGTTGGATAATTTCCAGCTTGTTGCGGGCGACGGCCTTTTTGACGCCGTCCCAGGAAGGATCGGTCTTGATCAGAATATGGCTGATGCGAAACTGCATCGGCTTTTTGAAGGAATCGAGATGTTTCTCATAATATCTTCCGGCCTCTTCATCCGAAACCGAAATCTTACCGCCAAACTCGCTGTCGATAAATCTCTGGATGGTCATCCCCCGCTCCACCTGCGCCCTTATGGCGGATTCGGAAAAGCTGATCTTCTCCAGCGTCTCCTTGAATTCAACCTCGGTGGAAAACTGTTTCTTCAGTTCCGCCATCTGCTCGTCAAGGGCCGATTCAGTCGCCCGCACCCCTTTCCGCCTCCCTTCCTGGTAGAGAAGCTCACGGCTTATAAGGGTTTCCAGGACCTGCCTCTTCGTCTCCGCAAGCTGCGGTGAATTCGGGCCCTGATCTTTTCCGCCGCGCATCCTCAAGACGCGCCCCAGTTCCGCGTAGAAATCGGCGCCGGTTATGACCGCGCCGTTCACCAGTGCGGCTTTCCCCGCTGCGAGATTGTTTCCAACGGCAAAAGCAGACAAAAGAGTCACCAGCGACAAACCCGCCAGGAACGCGCATAACAAGCATTTACACTTCGTGCGCATCTATGATCCTCCTCCGTTTTAAAACCTGGCATTCAGATCGAACTGAAAGACGTCGATGGAGAGCGGCGGCCCGGAAATCTCGTTGGCGGTAAGCCAGCGCGTGGTAAGCCAGACATTCCCGGCGAGACCCAGGTTCCCCCCCACAATCCATCCCTTGGCGTTCGTCCCCCCAAGATGGAAATCCGAATCGGTAAAGGCGTCCATGACCGCATCCGACTCCAGGCGCTTGTAAAAGAAGAACCCGTTCCATTCGCCGAAATCCAGCACCTTCGGATAACCGACGGTCAGGCCTAATTGATACCCCTCCGTCTCCTTCTGCATGTCATCTATTGTGAGCGTTCCCGTGCGAATGCGCTCAAACACGTCCTGCTTGTTGAACCCCAGGTTCTTGACGTAATCGGCCAGCAGAATGACGCGGATCGGGTCCCACACCCCTATATCCAGCGTGCCGGTGATATTCAGCTCCCTGAATTCCGATGCATAAGCCGTCTTGATGGCATTGGAGGGGTCGATATCCATCAGGGTGTTCCCCTTCTGCTGGAACTGGGGCGCGGTAAAATCCGTTGCCCCCGGTAAGGACGGATCATTCACAACCCCGACGGTGTTTTCGAAATCGTAGAACGCCACGCCGAGCTTCGCAGTGAGGCGGTCCATGCGCTTGTACTGCATCCCGATCTGGCCGCCGAACAGCCATTTGTCACGGGTAGTGAGTTCCACCTCCTGGATGGGGAATACACCGGCATTGAAGAAAAAGCTCCATGCATCGGTTAATTTCTGATTGTAATTAACCGCAATCCCGTCAAAGTTTATGTCCGAGTCCCAGACCAGGTCCGAATAGAACCAGGGATTGGCGAAACGCCCTCCCCACACGACAACGGAATCCGTGGGACGCCATTTGAGAAATGCCTTGTCCAACAGGATGTTTTTCTTGTTCAGGGTATCTCCCAGCGTAACGTTGGTGGAAACGGGGTCGTTGGTATTGCCGGTGGCCAGACCGATACCCGCGCTCACTTCATCGGTCAGTTTTGCGTCGACCCCCAGACGGGCCCGTATCCGGCCGCGGTACCGGTCGACCTTGCTGTTCATGATTTCCGTCGGCTTATCCGGCTTTAGGAAGTCACCGTTATTCGGGTCGAAAAAGTCTCCCTCGAAACGGAGGCGCATGTCACCGGACAGACGTACCTTACTGAACCATTCGTTCTTGAATTTGCTCTGTACCTTGTCATCAATCTCCCACGCCGTGTTTTTCCTGACGCGTTCCAGATAATCCTTCTCCTTGTCTTCAAGAACGGTCGCCACCACGCCCGACAAATACTTTTTCCGGTAGAGTTCTTCAAATTCGTCGGCCTCGGCAGGGGAGAGCACCGCCATCACCCGCAAACGGTTGATTATCTCCGCCATATCCCTGGTGTCAATGAACACAATATCAAACTCGTCCCTCCTGTTGCCGCTTTTAACCCATTTCTCCCGCAACTGGGCGAGCAGCTTCACATCATCGACGGGGAAAATAAGGCCGGCGCTTTCACCCGTGACAGGGACTTCCGGCGCCCCTCCCGTCTCTTCTCCGGTTAGCGCTGTTTTAGACAGCTTCTGCACGAAGCCGGCAGCCTCTTCACCGCTGATGACCCCCTTTTCCCGCAGGAGATTGACCAAGGCTTTTACATCCTCCCTGGGCATGGCTTTACCGCCCGATTGCCGCAGGAAGGCAGCAGATTCGTCGATTGTGATGATGTTTTTCTCCCGCAGGAGACCAAGGATCGAACCGATAACGGTATCGCCGCCGGCTGCAATCGCTTTTTCCTCTGCATAAGAAGCGGAAAAAATCAGCATGCATAAAAAAAACATGGCAGTACCAACCATACGTGCACAACAGCGCTTCATAACTCCTCCAAAATATTTATGATGCTCTCGCAAA
This sequence comes from Geobacteraceae bacterium, assembly GCA_009773645.1. Classification (GTDB taxonomy): domain Bacteria; phylum Desulfobacterota; class Desulfuromonadia; order Geobacterales; family Geobacteraceae; genus WSYB01. Next base: position 99,933 of record WSYB01000013.1, on the reverse strand, counting down.
TTCTCAAAAATAGTCCCCTCCCCCCCTGGCGGGGGAGGGTCAGGGTGGGGGGGGGAATTGCCACAATTTCAGTAGGTTGCAGCTTCACCCACCCCCTGACCCCCTCCCGTCGAGGGAGGGGGAAAAGGCGGCTTATCCTTGAGACATGGTTATCTTGAGAGTCATTGAAAGCGGCATCCCCTCAGGGGGCGGCGTGCTGATTTTTATATCGTTCAGCGTCACCTTGAACGCTTCATCCAGTTTGGGATTGCCGGAAGTACCGACAATCCGGTACTTCAACACCTTTCCCTTGTCATCGAGCGTGACATGGACGACCGTCTGGTATTTACCTTTTGGGACCCCGCCATTCTGGTCGATAACCTTAAAAACCTTTTTCCTTATATCTTCAGTCATTTTTTGACTGTAGCCGCCGTACTTGCTCAATAGCGACAGCCGGCCGAGGCCGCCGCCACCACCGCCGCCGAGCGTTATTGCCCGGCCCCCCTTTTTCCCCACCAGGCCGAAGCCGTCGGAACCGGCGCCCCCTTCGGCATCCACCCCCAGATCGCTCCCGGCCGGCGGACCGTCGTCCTGGGGCTGGTCCTGGGCCTGGTTCTGGGGTTGTGGCGCCTCGTTCGGCGTAACGATGGTCTCCTTCGGCGCCTCCTTCTGTATCTGGGGCTCGGGGGGCTTTTCCTTGACATCAGGAGGAGGCTTCAAGAGCGTCACCGTGGATATCTTCTCCTTGTGCCGCGGCCCGTCGGGCGAAAGAAAAACCTTTACCATGAACCCGATGAAGGCAAGGAAGACCAGACCTATCACACCCGGCACCAGCCAGTTCTGATAAGAAGTTTTTTTATGCTTTTTCTTATGTTCGGTCATGGAAATCCCTTCGGGATTTCGGGTTCGAGGTTCGGGGTTATAGGTTCGAGGATAAAAAACAAGAACCTCGCACCTCAATCCTCGCACCTCGCACCTTCGGTTTATTTCACCAGCTTCTGCGTCACCAGCCCCAACTGGGTAATCTCCAGCTTCTGCAGGATGTCGAGGACCTCGATGATGTTCTTGTAGGAGATCTTTTCATCCCCCCGCACCACCACAGGGAGGTTGGGGTCGGAGGCCTTGTACTGGCGCAGCCTGGTCTCAAGCTCCACCAGGGTCACCGGGAAGCTGTCCAGGAAGATGGTCCCTTCGGAGGTAATGGTGATTGCCTTGGTGGTGGGCTTGATCTTGCTGGCCGCGGCGCTCGCCTTGGGGAGATTGACGCTGATCCCCTGGACCGATGCGGTGACCACGATCATGAAGACCACCAGAAGGTTCCAGGCCAGGTCGAGCATCGGCACGACGTTGATCTCGACTACCTCATCATGGTCATCCGATGGCGCTTTCATGCCTCCTCCCCATGGAACCCTTCAACCCTCAGGGCGTACTCTTCAATGAAATGGCGCGTTTCCACGTTCAGGTTTTTCATGTGCAACACCAGGAAGCTGTAAGCAAACAGGGCCGGAATGGCGACGAAGAGGCCGAACAGGGTGCAGGCCAGAGCCGAGGCGACCCCCGGGGCAATGGCGGACAGATTGGCCTCCCCTGCCTCCGCCAGGCTGGCGAAGGTGTTCATGACCCCCCAGACCGTGCCGAGCAGCCCCCAGAAAGGCCCGCCGGAGATGCCGAGGGTCAGCACGATCATCCAGGCGTTCATCTTTCTGGTCTCATCCGAACTGGCCCGATCCAGGGCGGCGCGGAAAATGTTGACCGCAGACGGAGTCAATGAGACCTCTTCCTCCCCTCCCCCGTGCTTTTCCACCCAGTGCATGATCTGAGCGTATCCCGCCTTGTAGATCCTGCACAGGGTCGAATGCTCGAATTCTTCATCTTCCATGTTAAGTTCCAGCGGGTCATGGAGATTATTGAAGCTCTCCAGAAATGCCTCGTTCCCCCTCTTGATCTTCTGCAGTCTGATGAATTTGCTGATGAACACCCCCGCGGCCAGAAACAGCATGAGCGTACAGAGACCGATGATGAGCCAGCCGTCAAAGGTGATGCTCCGCGCCGTTACCTTGATGAGGCGGATGGTGAGGTTTTCGCCCCCACCCTTGCCGCTCTCCTCCTGCTGATACGCGGTCAGCTTCCCATCGGGGCCCTGCCCCGCAAATGCCGCCGCGATCCAGGCCGCCGGCCGTGTGACGCTCGACAGCTCCACCTCGTCAAGATCGCCGGCAAAGGCGTTCTGACCGGACATGGAGGCGCCGATGGCGATTTCCCCGGCAGGTGACGGCAGCGCTGTTTTCAGGTTGACCGCCGCCACCACCTTGCCGTCAATATATACCTCGCCGATCTGCTTCACCGAATCGGCGGTTACCGCCAGATGGTGCCATGCCTTTGGTATCAACGCCCCTTTCTTGTCGCTGGAGACCGGCGGTTTGCCGGCAGCGCCGACCCGCAGGTACGGCCTGTCCTGATCGATTCCGATCACGATGGACTGTCCGCCGTCCTGCCAGGAAAAGAGATGGGCATCGTTCTGCGGCTGATTGATACGGACCCATGTGGAAAACGTGAACCCCTTGGCGAAATTGAGAGACGGCGAACGTTGCACCACGATCTTCTCGCCGGTCCCTTTGAGCGTGACGCCGTTGCCGATGTCCGCCGGCGTGCCTAGCGCCCCGGCAAAGGCCGACGCATGGTTACCATAGGATGTGGCGTCCTTCGGCGATCCTTCCGTCTCCCCCAGATGGTAGACCAGCACCTGGCCCGTGTCGTAAGTCCCGCCGCTTTCCGCTCCGGCTGCCGCCGCCGAGTCAGTGCCGTAGTAAATCCAGATGGAATCATTGCTGCCGCCGCCGGCAAGCTGGGGGACCCGCACCCAGACCAGTGCGATCTCCTGCTTGGGGTCGAACTTCTCTATATGGAATTTAAGCGGCGACTTGTCGTCGGACCCCACAAAGCGCAGGTCGGAGCCGTCCTTGGTCGCGTTGCCGAAGGTGAAGTTTCCCGTATGGAGGCGCACCAGCACCGGAACATCCGTCAGGTTGTCCTTGATGCCGGCCCCCTTGTCCGACAGGTCGAAGGCTATCTTCCTGCGGTACTGCCATTTCGCGTCCCACCAGGCATCGGCCTGCACGGTGCCGATCACCATGGTCAGGAGCAGCGCCGCTCCCGTAAAGCCCGTCACTCTCTTCCAGATACCGCGTGCCATAAAACTCCTCCAGTCGCTATTTTCCGGTTTAATCATTCCTTTGTAATCGCAACGATGCAAAGAACGCGCTTTTCCCGCCACATCCGTCAAAGGTGAGAAACTACTCTACTTTTGTTACAGTTTCACGACAGCCGTATAAAAGTTGAGCAAAGGCCTTGAACAGGCGTTTGTTCACGGGCGCCCCCCATGCCGCATTCGTGCGGCGAAACAGGTACATCGGGTCTCGGGAATTTCCAGGCGGGGAAAATTGGATAAGGTTTGACTTGTCATGATAGAGGCGGATATACGAATAAATCCATCCGTCGTACTTCTACTTTGTCACATTATGACACCTTAGTACCGAAAGAGGGGGAGGGTGAGCCTCCCCCTTTTCTCTATTTCTTCTCCTTTTTCATCTGTTCCTCTTTCTCCATCTTGTCCTTGTCGGCGCTCTCTTCGTCGGTATCGAAGCTGATGATCTTCACGTCGAGCCACTTGGACATGAAATCGTCCACCGCCTTGGTCGAGGCTGCGGTCTTGTCCTTGGCCGCGCCGAGCCCCGATGTCTGCTCGATCATCTTGCTGCTCTCGGCCACGCTCCCTGCCCCGACCAGGGAGCCGAGGCTCACGCCCCCCTCGGAGGCGGATGGCACGCCGACGGAACCGGCGGAGAAGCTGATGTTCTTTGCATTCAGCACTTCCGTCGCCCCCAGCACCACCTTGCCGCCGGCCATCCCCGCCTCGCCGGCGTCGATCACCCCCTGGGGGGCGAAGAGGTAGAGATCGCCCGGATCAGGAATCGGCAGGCCTCCGCCCGGCGTGAGGTTGGGATCGAAGGTAACTGCGCGGATGCCGCTGCCGATGGAAGGCGGTTTGAACGATCCGTCGTCATTTTTTGTTGGCGGGGTGACGGCCGTCCTGGAGCCCCTTCCCGCATTGATGTTCCCCCGGTCGCTCCAGATGGTGATGTCCCCTCCCAGCAGGGTCTGGACCCGCGATTCGTTGATGTTGGCTTCGCCGCCGGTATAAATATTGATCGCCCCCCCCTTGTAGGTATAAATCCCCTTATCTTCATCGGGCTTTTTATAGCTGATGACGCTTTTCCCGACATCCAGCCCCCCCCTGACAAGCAGGTAAATATTTCCCCGGGCGGAGGTGAAGTCGGAGCCGATCCGGGAGTTGACCATGACGAGGGAGCCGCTGCCGTCCAGCGGCGGATCGTCGAATAGCGCCTTTATTATGCCGGTTCTCGCCTGCTCGATACGCTGCCGGGCCGCCGCCGTGTCCCCCCGGGCCAGCATGTCCGAGTATTCGATCCCCGCCTCGCGGATGCCGTTCCGGCTTTCGTCCGTGTGGTCGGTCTTGCCGTCGACGCCGTTGAAGAACACCCGCGCATCCGTCGGCTGCAGGTCCCTGCCCGCTCCCACGACGACGATAAGATCGCTCCCTATGTCGCCGAGGGGGGCGTATTGATTGCCGACCGACAGTATTCCGAAAAATGCATTCCCCAGGTCGATGTTGCGGCCTGCCTGGACCAGCAGCGCGCCGGGCCCCCCCTGTCTAATACCCCGACTCAATCCGGATTTGGATGAATCATAAAGGATATCGCGATCGGCCCGGATGGTCGTCGTATCTTCGGGGACGAGGTTCTGCCCATAGTAGATCAACTCTTTGATGTCTCTGCCGGCATGGATCTCCGCAGGTTTATCCAGATACACCGTCAGGTTTAGAATATCCCGGCGGCTCCTGACTTCCACCTTATCGGGGTCTCCCTGGTGGAGCACGGTCGCATTGTTCTTATCTAAGCTGAAAAACTTGCTTGCGAAATCAGTGTTGCCACTGATGGTGCGCCATCCATATACGGAGTCGGTCGGAATGTCGACCATTGCAATCTGGTTCGAATTGCCGATGATGTCGTTGCCCGCCACGAGGCGGAGGTTGCCGCGGGGAGCGGGGGACAGGGCGAATGCGCCTTGCAGCAGCAGGTTCTCGGCTGCAATGATTTCCACGACCGGCGGCAGTATCCGTGTCCTTTGAATATAACTGTCCAGACCAGAGCCCAGACCATAGCCGTCAAAATATTTATTTGTGTTGGAGAGCTTATCGTAGAGATTGACCGAACCGGTCAGGGAGATGAGAGAGACCGACGTGTCGGAGCTGAAGGTAAAATCCCAGGTGGTAGTAGGTTTAATTGCTCCGATCCTGTTGTTGTAAGGGTTCAGGACCCCTCCGACGGTCAGGTCCCCCATGGCGGCAACCGTCACATCCGATCTGCTTACCTCTGCCGCGCCCAGTTCCAAGACCTGCCGGTTGCCGGTGGAGCCGAAACTCCCCATGGCCAGGATTCGGCCGGCGCCGGTCCCGATCCGGTAGCGCCCGTTCAGGTCCCCGCCGGAGAAAATGGTCAAGTCCCCGGCGCCGAAGGTCCCTATCTGGCTGGTGAACCCCTTTCCCGCCCGGACCGTGACGCTCCCGCCGGCCATGGTCGCAATCCCCTCGGTGGCGTCGGTCCCGTCGTAACTGGCTGTCAGGTAATTGTTGCCTGTCAAATTAACACCAGTTTTGCCGTTGTAAGTCGCATCCCATCCGTTGCTCTTGCCTTTTGACGAGTCATAGTTCTTGTTCACCGATCCTGCGACGTTGCCGGCCACATCCAGGGTGATGTCCCCTCCCCCCTGATAGGTCCAGTAATCGGAATACGTGGACGGGCGGACATTAGTCGGGTCGGATGAGTGAGGGATCTTCAGTGTAGGCATTGACACATACTCGCCGGTGGTCCGGATGGTGCCGATGGAGGAGGTGCCAGAGGAATCCTTCCTGTTATACAGGTTGAGATCACCCCTCACGTGCAGATCGATATCGCCGACCGCGGACTGGATCGCCCCGGCCCGGATGGTGAGGTCCCCCCCGGTCTCGCCCCGCACCGTCCCCCCGTAGGCGCCGATGTTGTAGAGGATTGTCGTGTTAATCATATAGCCGCCTGCGACCCCGTAGCCGATGTCGGTGTTGTTGCCCGCGGTAAAACGGATAGGGGCGTTCTCGGTGTAGACCAGGGTTCCACTTTTGGCATTACCGCTTGCATCAATATCCAGCCTCCCAGTATTCACGTTCAGGGGGCCGAGCACCAGATTTCCGGTAGTCGAGGCCAACTGTCCCACCTTCACGGCCAGCGGGCTGGCGCCGTTCAGATCCGCCCCGGCAGCCAGGTTGATCCCCCAGGAATTCTGTATTGTAGTGTCGCCGCTGTGCAGTGTCGTATAAGAGGTCGGGTGGTCGACCAGGTTTGCGTTGATGCCCAGATTCCCCGCGGCCCGCAGGGTGAGGACGCCCGGCTCGTCATTGGCGACATAGCGTTCATTGGTCAAGTCCCAGTATCCTGCAGTCCCGGTGGACGGCATTTTTATGGTGCTGGGCAAAGTGATGTCGCCCGAACTCCGGATCTCAATTCCTGGTCTGAAGTTGTTGACGGCATTCCAACCTATGCCTGTCGGCATTGCGGTGCTGCCAAAGGAATTCAAGTAATTGCTTGCATCAGTATACCAACTTGATATATCAATCGAATTGATTGTGTAATTAGTTGGATTGTTAAGGTCAAGGGGGTCAGGGTAACTGTAAACCTTGAACGCCTCGGCAACCACCTGCGAGGCCCCGGTGATTGTCCCGTTCAGGGCCATATTCACGCCGTTCACACCATTCGTGCTGTTACGCTGTGCCCGAAGATTTACGAGCCCCCCCTTGCCGCCCGAAACGTCAAGAGTCCCCATTAGTTTCACCATGCCGCTCGCGCTCTCGCTGCCGAGGAAAATTTCGCCGCCGCTGACGGCGCCTTTGGCCAGGATACTGCCGGTAACAGTGAGGTCGTTCTGGGCATACAATTCCACCCGGCCGCCTATTCCCTTGGAATCCGCCAAGGCAGTTACCTTGCCGGTCACGTCTATTTTGCCGTTGCCGACCGATCCGTCGTCGGCAGACAGAACGATCTCATGGGCAGAGATGTCCGGCACGTTAAGGTTGCCTTGCCGTGCCCTGATATCGAGCCGTTCGGTGAAGCCGCCGTCCGTAATTTTTTGATTCAGCGCCGACAGGTCCAGGGTACTACTGTTCGTGTCAAGGGTGAGCGACCCCCCCTTGCCGGGCCGGCCGGCAACGCCGTTTGTACCGGCATCGGCGCCGGCGGCGCCCCGGAGGTCGCCGGCCGTCGTTACCACCCCTTTGGGCGCGGCCAGGGAAATTGCGCCTGCATCCAGGGAGCCGCGCAGGCTTCCCGATTCCCCCTTGTCCGCGCCGGAAACGTCGAGCAAACTCCCGCTTTGCAGGTCCACTTTGCCGTTGTCGCTGCGGAGCGCTATCCGACCGCCGGGTAGGTATTCGTATGTTTTCTTGTCCGCCGCAGTCGCCTGCCTGCTCCCCTGGGCCAGTATCCGGGCGCCGTCGGTAAGGGAAATCCCGTCAGTTGCGGTCAGCGCCACCTGGCCGGACGGAACCTCAATTATTGCGCCCGATTTGATGGTCTTACCCTTGATCGCCAGGTTGCCGCCCGGAGTCGCCGCGCTCCCCGCCGTGCCGGGGCCTTTCGTGATGCTGATGTCGCCGCCGGCGTTAATGGTGAAATCGGCCGCATGGTAAACGTTGTCCGCGTCACGATAGAAGGTGGTAGTCACCCGGGCGGCCGTCATGTTCAGGGCGCCCGGAGCCTGCAGCGACCCCGCCCCTTGCAGGACCAGGTCGTTGCGGCTTGTGAGGTTGACCGTGCCGAAGCCGTCGAAAGCGATATTCCCCCGTGATTGTATCCCGTCAACGGCATTGAGCGTCAGTATGCCGCCGCCGGCAGGAGGGGCCGACGGCGCTGCGCCGGAATACTGCAGGGTGATGTTTCCGGCGGAGAGGTTGACGCTGGTCTGCCCGGTGAACTTTTGCGCATCGATCGTCAGGTCGCCCGACACCGTCATGGCCACGTCCCGCTGGAAGTTCAGGTCGGACCTGCTTGTCAACCCGAGATTTTCGTACTTGGCAAAGGTCTTCCACAGCTTTTCCGTCAGGAAAAGCCCCTTGTCATTTGCCCCCTTTGTATAGGAATCGGGGACGAAAAAGATTTTGTCCGCCTTCAGGTTCAGGGAGCCGTGGTCGGTCACCAGGTCCCCCTGCAGGTTGATGTCGCTGACATCCAGTGTTAAGGCATTGGACGCATGGACCAGAGCGCCGGCCCGGACATCGACTGTTCCCTTGGGGGCCGACAGGGAGACCGTCCCCCCGCCGGTCTCGGACACAGCGTTGATCTGCGCCCCCGGTTCGACCGTCACCTTGCCGTCATTGGCCAGGGCGGCAAGGGTCACGTTCGGCGCATTCAGCACGCTCCCCTGCCTGATGGTGATCTCCTTGGTATTCTCATCTCCCAGTTGCATCGTCCCTACTCCTTTGCCGGAGAGCGACGAAGCGGCCAACTGGAGCCTGTTTTTCATGGTTTCGGGAAGGGGCGTGGCAAAGTCGAACATGGGGGGGAGCCCGACCACCGTTTCCTGCACATCGATCACAGCGCCGCTCAGGTTGAGGGACGCCTGCTTATATCCCGGCAATGCGCCGGCATTGAACGAGCCGGCCAGGACAGTCGCATTCCCTGCGGATGCGAGCATCCCGCCGTCCCCGGCCGTATATTCCTTGACGGTGAAATTCCCCTCCTTGAGCACATCCGACGCGCTCCTGATCGAATAACCCTTCAGCAACTGCGACTGAATGCCGGTCCCGAGGAACGTCCCGTACCCTCCTGCCACCTGATATCCCTCGGCGGTGCGGATGTGCGCCCCCGTCGCCACGGTTGTCCCCAGGTCGGAAATGACCAGGGCGCCGGGAATGAAGGCGAACTGTTCCGGCAGGAGTGAGTAAATCCCTTCCTTCAGATACGTGCCGTTATCCAGCCTGATCGCTTCCAGGTGGACGGCGCCGACAACCTGTTGCTTTTCTTCGTCCAGGTAAGTGAAACCGGGGAGCTGCACCGAATTGTCCGGCAGAATGATGTATCGGTCCGGCCGGATCTTCCGACCCGTCAAATCCGATACCCCGACGACGGTGATCGGATTGGCCGTCCCTTCGATGCCGGTCTGATACCGATAGGTGTAGACCGATCCCCCACCGGCAAGCTCCAGTTGCGCCCCCTCCTTGACAACGACTTCATCCCCCTTGAGGGTGATGGATTTGTCCGGCGCTCCCTGCACCGCCTGGCCTTTATTGCTTGAGTTGATGGATTTAACATTCCAGTTCGTGCCGTCTAAGGAGCCGTAATAGACCGAGGCGGCGCCGGAAGTTGTGGTCAGGCTCCCCTCGGCCAGAAATACTCGGCCGGTCGGACGGGCGTCAAGGGTGATGCTCCCCATGGGGGCCGCCAGCAGACCTCGGTGTTCGATACCCTGATCCGAAATGATCGTCAGGCTGCCGCCCGCCGAATAGACCGGCGTGGTGTCGCTGATGGCGCCGGAGAGGATGGCTACCTTCCCATGGGAGGTGATGGTGAAATCGCTGGCGGTGGTGGGGTAGATGCGGGCGGCCTGCAATGTCAGGTCGCCGGCGGTTTCCAGGCCCCCGTACCATTTGCTGCTACCGGCTAACAAGTCAGACAACCGCAGGTCCCGCAGGGCCGCCAATCGCACGTCGCCGAACCCCGTTATGGAAGTCTCCCCCACAACATCGATCCAGTCGCCGGCAAGTGAAAACGTCCCCTCCGCCGCAGGATTTTGCGCCGGATTTCCAATGCCCGTATTGATCAACCGGAGCCAGGGTGCGCGGAGGGTGACATCGTCACGCCCGCTCCCCATTATCTGAGGGGCGTCCAGGGTAAGGCTCCGGCCTGCCGTCACATCCATGGCCCCCTGCAATGTCAATGATTGTAAGCTTTTGAAGGTCAGGGCGTCAAAGCCGTCCGCCTGAAAGCGGACAAAATCACCGGCCCCGATGACGAGGCCATGGGTGTTCTTATTAATGGTTTTGGTCACCGAGACGGTCCCCCCCTGCACCCCGGCATAGCGGGCCCGTCCCGCGATCTCGCCGTCAAGGACCAAATCCTTATCGAAGGAGAGGGTCAGGCTTCCCGCAGCGCCCGCCGCCGTCACTCCGGTCGCCCTGCCGTCCGCGCCCATCACAAGGCGTTCCGTGGGGGCCGAGCCGGAGACGTCCACGCTCGAACCGGTTTCCAGGACCACGCTCCCATTAGCCGACGTGAGGGTGACCGACCCTCCCGCTTGCGGAGAAAGACCGGCCGGCCGGCCGGCCGCGGTCGTGGTGTCCGGCTTGTTGTACCCTGCAGCCTCTATCCTTGCGCCGGTCTTGATGGTCAGGTCGGTCGCCGACCCTGAGTCCGGGTTGCCGGTCGCATTGACCGTCACTGCTCCGCCGGGAGACGCCAGGGTCCCGGCTATGTCAACGGCCGGCGCGGAGAGCGTGATGGCGCTGGTCCCGCCGGGGGCGGTCCTGACAACCGCGCCGGAAGCCACCGTCACCCGGGCATTGACATTGGAGGGCATTTCTACACCACTCCACGGCAGTTGCCCGGTATATATTCTCGTCCCGGCGGTAGCCGTTACCGAGCTCTTTCCAAGGTAGTCGGGGCTATCGACGGTCGTTCCGGCCGGGACAATGCCATTGCCGGGTCCGGCGGCACCGCCGGGGGCCGGGGTCGGCAGGCGCGCCGTGGAAGGTTCGAGAACGGCGCCGCTGCTGAAGGTGATATCGTTTATGGCTGTGAGCTCGATGCGGGTAAAGCCGGTGTCCCGGAACCGGTCGTCGGCCAGCAGCAGCCTGCCGTTCAACTGTTCGGAAGGAGGAGCGTCGGGAGGGAGGTTGCCCGGGAGGGTTGCGCCGATCGGCCCCACCACGATCTCCCCGGCATGGAGTTTTATCTGTCCCCCGTTTTTACCCGGCAGGGCAAGACCCCGCAAATCCCCGGCCAGGCTCAGGTTCATCGCCTTAAGTTCCAGGCTGCCGGCGTCACCCCCCGTGATCTTCCCTGCCCGGTCGATCACATAGCCGCCGCTTACGTCCAGGAGCGCCCCCCGCGCCGCCACCAGGTTGTTCCCTTTCAACGACCCGTCAACGGTCAGGTCCTGTATGGTGATCCGGCCGCCGAGCGTGCTGCCGCTACGGACCGATTCCATAGCCTCGTTTCCGGCCTTGCTGTTGTCTACCGTCATCCCCCGCACCGACACCACGCTGCCGGGGGCGAAATAGAGGACCGGCGTCAGGGGGACGAACCGGGAGTTCACGGGTGGGTTATTCACTGTACTCACATCCGTTGGAAAGGAGGTGATTAAGTCCCTGATCATGAAATCCACGCTCCCGCCGGGGACATCAATCTCACCCGCATGCTCGATCCGCCGCGCCTTGGCGGTGAATGAGCTGATATAGGAACGTGTACCGCTCTGATTGGTGTAGCTGCCGCCGGGGACGAGTGATATCCTTGCGCCCGCCTCGGTGGAAAAAACGGTATTGGCGAAGAGCCCCAGCCGGCTCAACCCCGCCTTGTTCAGGATCGTGGCGGAAAGCTCGGTCCGGGTCCCTTCGAGCGCCGAGTCTGCGGAGAACCCGGCAGGCAAAGGGATGGTCGTCGGCTTAACCGCGATCTCATTCATCGCTGCGTCATATTTCAGGCTTTCGACAGCGCCAGGGTTCCCCGGATCATTACCGATCTGCACCGCGCCGCCGACCGGCGCTTCCAGGCCGCGGGCCACGGAGATGTTGTAATCCCGGTTATCAGGATCGCTAGGGTCATCGCTCTTATGATAGGTGACGTTGGTCTGGTACTGATCGCGGGTAACCGCGCCGTTCAGGGCGCCGTCCAGCACCAGATGACGGGCCGCCATATTCAGGGCGCCGGCGTTGCTCCCCACGGTCCGGCCGGGCGCGAAATCGTTCAGCGCTGTCCCCCCCCCCGTGTAGAGCCCTTTGAATTCCTCGCTAACGCCGTATTTCCGGTAATATACCGTCTGAGAGCCGAGAATCTTCTGATAGGAGAGCGACTGGGGGGCGTTGCTGATATCGTAGACTGTTGTGCCGGAGAGAAGCTTGGTCGTCGGAACAACGCCGGCAGCATAGCGAAAGCCCCCACCCGAAAAATCGAGGGTCGCCCCTTGCTTGACAATGAACTCATCGAGCACATTTTCCGAGTTGCCCACAAAGATCGTTCCCCCTGTGGTGCTCCTCTCACGAGCAGTCTTATCCCCTAACAGGTACGAGCCGGAGGTGTCGCCGATGCCGGAGCCGTTCTGCAACGTGGTGCCGACATTCTGCCCCTGCAGTACGCCCCCCTTCTGGCTGTAGGTGTCCGCCAACTGGACGCTGTTGAGCTGCGCTTCGATCAGGTTGGCGGAGGCCGGTTCGTCGGCCCATACCCCCCCGACATTGATGCTGCTCCCCGTCTCCAGATAGACCCGCCGGACCGCCCTCAGCTCGACCGTCCCCCTCGGCGCTTCCATGGCGCCGTAGTGCTCTATGGTCTGCAACGGCTGTTTAACGGTTATATACTTTTTATCCGTATTCTTTGTGCCGTCGATGGTGTCCAATCCCCACAGTTTGACGTCACCCCCCGAAAACGCGAACGTCTGGGAAACCTTTTCCGACGATTCGCTGGGAGAAACGTTAGTCAAACTCTTCGGCCCGGTAATCACCCTATCCGTGGCGGCAAGAAAAATCTGGCCGTTCTGCTTCACGGCGGACACCGCCCGGATCAGCCCGTACTGCCACACCTCCCGGCCGTACATATAGACCCGGCCGGAATCGGCCGTCAGCCGGCCGCTTTCCAGGTTCAGCGCCACCCCCGGCTCAATCTCCTGCCGGTACACAACATCATTTAACACCATACTGCGGTTAGGGTATTCCGTTATCTCGATATCCGGGACCGTTGCGGACCCCCCTTTCGCCCCCTGCATGGCGGCGATGAGATCGATCTTCCCCGACGGCGCCGCAATGCTCCCGCCGTTTTCCACCCAGGGGGCGATCAGATGAACGGTCCCCCCTTCAGAAGTGGTTATGTCGCCATAATTGGCGACCATTGCCTGGCGGTCGGGCTGGGGGAGGAGGAGGTTGCCCGCCAGGGCGGCGTTGTATTCATCAATGCTTTGTTCGGTGGTAGGACGACTGTAGCCGGGGCTCTGATAGTTCTCCGCCGTAAAGCGCAGGAGGCCGTCCCGGAAATCCGTGTCCCGCAGATTCATGGTCGAGGCTATGAGGGAATGGACGTTCACCTGGGAGCCGGCGCCGAAGAGGATGCCGTTCTGGTTGATGAGGTAGACCTTGCCGTCGGCGTTCAACTTGCCGTAGATGAGGGTCGGGTTGCTGCCGTGAATCCGGTTGAGGGCAACAGAGTCCCTGACCCATACCTGTTTGCCGGTGGTGGGATCGTCCTTGTAATACCCCTGCTTGAAATTGACCGTCGCCTCCGCGCCGATGTCAAAGGAGCTCCAGTCGATGACGACCCTGGAGTGGTCCTTGTCCTGGATAACGTCGAGCTGGTTTTTGTCCTCCATGGTGTTGACGGTCACGCCGGCCGGGGCGCTCCCCCGCAGTTGGGGGAGGGTATTGACGGCCGGCTGGGGGATCGTCCCGTGAAAACCGGGTATGGTAGGAGCGGCGGCCATACCGACTGCGGGAGAAATGAGCATATTGAGACCCAGCAGGAGGGCAACAGGTTTTTTGATCATGGGTAAAGACCTCTTCTCTATCAAGAGCCGTGCAATTTCCATTAAAACTGATACTTCACCTTGAAATAGAGCTGATTGTCGCCGGTTTTCGTCTTGGCCGTGTCGGACAGGGCAAAGGCCCAGTCGAGCTGGAACTCCACGTCCCGGAACAGGTAGCCGCGGATGCCGACGCCGGTTCCCTGGAGATTCATGGCGTCTTCCTGGCCGGGAAGGGGGTCCTTCACAAAGAGGGCCGCAAAGTCGTAAAAGGTGTAAGGGGTAAGGAGGAACCGTTCCCGGAGACCGAACAGGGGGGCCAGGTCCGGGGCGCTCAACTCCAATATTCCATGAAAGGTGTTGTCGCCCATCAGCTCGCTCTCCTTGTAGCCGCGCACGCTGTCCATTCCGCCGGCCGCATACTGTTCGTTGGAGATGAGGGGCTGATCGGCAATCTGGCCGTCCAGCTTCACCCCCAACGCAGCGCCGCCGGGAAGCTTCTGGCGCCGTTCCACGCCCAGCGTGGTATAGAAATAATTCCCCCGCGCCTTGAAGCGTTTCTCCTCGAAGTTCTGCTGGCGGACGACCATGCCGCGGAACGCCATGTTGAACGCGGCATTGAACAGGGTGATGCCCGTAGAATCCGGGAGTGAGCCGCTGTAGGCAAGTGAGAGGGGGAGATATTCCACCGGCGAGCTGGTCGTACCTTCAGGAACGCCCGTCTGCCCCGTGTTTTCGCGAAAATGCTTGTAGTCGAAACCGAGGACGGCCGAATGATTGTACGCCTCGTACGGAGGAAACGGGATTACATACCGGCCGCCGACGATGTCCCCCTTGCCGATGGTGTTGAACGCATCGCCGAAGGTGGTATTGCTGTTGGAATAGACACTGTAGACGATCAGGCTGGTATCCTTGTCCCAGGGGGCAGGCAGCATATAGGAGCCGGAAACGACCTCCACCTCCTTCAGCTTTTGTGGCGATGCTTGGTATTGAAGGGAAAAGGAATGCTCCTTCCCCCAGAGATTGTCATAATGGGCCGAGAGGTTCAACCGCAGGGGGGTCGTGTCATGACTGTTGCGGTTGTTGAACTCCAGGCTGCCGTGAAAGGGGAGGCGGTCTTCCGCCTTAAGTTCCACGTCAACGGTCCCCAGTTCCTTGCCGGGCGCCATGGAGGGGATTACCTTGAGGTCGGGGTTCCTGTTGACCTTGTTGATCTCCTTCTGGACATTGGGAGCATACAGGATCGCCCCGGGCGCAATCGAAGGGAGCTTGTCGAGGATCAGCTCCGTGGAGAAGTGGCGATTCCCGGTTACCCTGGTAACGCTCACCTTGCTCTCGATCACCTGGAGCCGGATGACGCCGTTCTCCACGCTTTGCTCCGGGATGTTCACCAGGACCGTCGGATATCCCTCCTCATGGTAGTGCTTCTCCAGGATGTCCCGGGCCTTTTCCACATCCGCCGCCGTCCTGCCGGTCCCCACAAGGTCATCCAAGAGGTCCAGGAGGCGTTGGACCGGGAAAAGGGTTGTTCCTTCCAGCTTGAAGGCGGTGATTTCGAAGGTCTGGTCCTGTTCGGCGGACTGCGGCTGTTCCGGCGGTGAAGCCGGCGCATTCTCCTCCCGGGGGGCCGACTCAGCCGGGGGGGGAGCCGTGGCGCCGTCGGCGGCCCACAAGGGGCGGCCAAAGGCGGCCAGAAACAGAAAGCAGCAAACGGCAGAGCGGACTACTGTGCTGAGCGGGTGCGGCATTATGGGGACACCTTTCCGACTGCGGCAGTTACAATTCCTTCCAGTTCCTCCTGCAGCCCTCTGGCGTCCCGGTAGCCGTCGATCTTTTTCAGCACTTTGCCGTCGGCTCCCAGGATCACCATCATCGGGAAGCCGTTCTGGCCGTACTGCTGCTTGTATCGCACATCCTTGTCCGAATTGACCTTCACCCAGACGAATTTATCCTTCACCCTCGTGATGCGGGGGTCGGGAATGGTCTCGCCCAAGGTCTTCTTGCACCAGCCGCACCAGTCGGCGAAAAGGAGGAGGAAGACCGGCTTCCCTTCCTCTTTTGCCCGGGCCAGCCCGCGGTCGTGGTCTTCGATCCAGTCGATGGGGGTCGTCTGCAAGATTGCCGCCTTGGTGACTGAGACCACCTCCAGGTCGAGGACGATGACCTTGCCGGCCAGGGGGTGGTTGGTATCCACAGTAAAGGACGCGCCGTCCGAGGCGGTAATGATCCCCTGTGCGTCTTTAATCGGGAACTGGGCGCCGATGACGGGCTTCAGGGTGGCCGTGATCCGGTCGCCGTCCACGCCGATTGTGACGGTGCCGAAACTTTCCGTGACGGTCTCACCGTTTCCGGCCAGGGACTCCAGCGCCACATCACGCTCCGTCACTTCCGTCACCTGTGTCTTTACGTAGGGGACCAGCGCCACCTCCTTGTTGAGAACCGGAAACGAGGAAAACCGCTTGACATAGTCGTCGGCAGGCATGCGGATTACACGGGGGATCGTCATGACGCGGGGAAGCTGAATCAGCTTTTGCGGGTCCGGCGTGCCGAAAGCCTTATCCGGCGAGATCCTTACCTGTTTTTTCGCGCCGGCGGCAAGCCCCAGCACCGCCTCGCCCAGCCCCGGCATAAGCTCCTCTTTGCCTGCCGCAATCTCCTCGGCGGCGTATCGGGCCGGCTCCCTGAACCAGGAGACCTTTTGCCGCGCAGGGTCTTTTGCCGCGCTCTCCGACGTGGTGCTGAAGATAGCGCCGTCTTCCAGCGACGCCGTGTAATTGAAGGTGACCAGGTCGCCCGGCTGCGCGGCGCCGGACCGCACATCGACCGTGACGATCCGGCTCCCCTCTGCCGCGGCCTTTTTCAGCGCACCATCAAGCATCTTCTGCGCTTCCTCGTGCCCAATGCCGGCAGCGGGCACGTCAGCCGGCGCCTGTGCAGGTTTTGACTTTGCTCCCGGCTCTACCGATTCCACCGTGACATTGCAGCGAAGCTTCTCACCGCCAAAGGGATGGCCGTAATCGAGCTTTATATAATCGGCTCCCACATCGACAATGCGTCCCACCATGCCGGCAGTCCTTACCAGGGTCCCCTTGACGGCATGAATATCTATCTCGTACTGGTCGCCCTTTTCCCTGATCGTCCCCCTGCCGAACGGGAGATCGACTTCCGTCTCCTTGGGCGCAAAGCGTATGACGACCTCGTTACCCGAGACGCTCGCCACCTTTCCCGGCACCGCAGGATCTATTATGTACTGCTGATCGGCAGCCGCCTCCCTGCCGGTCGCCTCCTTGAACTTTTCCGGGGACATCCTCAATTCCCTGGGATGCCTCCTTATCCGGGCAATACTTATATACTGCTCATTTTCAGGAAGACCGGCGGCGCGCTCTGCAGCGAGCTCCAGGCTAAGGGTTTCTCCCTGCTTCGAGCCGACCACCCCTTTCGCAACACGGTCAACGATCTCGTCCTCGAACGACCTTCCGTTTATTCCGTTTGCTCCGGGCATTGCAGCCCCGGCCTCCACGACCAGCGCATCGCTCTTCTCCCTCTTGACGTAGACCGGAGAAACCGCACTCCCCCCATCGGCTTCCTGCCTGGTGCTCGCCGCAAGCTCACCACCGGCCAAGCGGCAGGTAAAATGAATGCCGACCCTGTCGCCCGGCATGACGACCCGCTTCCCACCCCCGGCAGCGCAGCCGGCCGACGCCGTGGCCATGACCGCTATGCACACGGCCTTTATTAAATTGTCCCTGATGTCAATGGTCATGGGAATTGCCCCCCTTTGTAAATATAAAATCAAGGAGCGGAGTCTAGCCGAGCTTTGTTACATTTTCACGACAGGTTTATGAAAGTTGGATAAAGACCTTCTTTCATATTTAGCCAGAAGAGCGCCGATCATGGGCGCTGCCGTCTTTTGCTGTTCTGAATTGCCCCCTCTCCGAGAGGGAGAGGAAACCGTCTGTGCTTGACGCCAAGATAGATATACAAATGAACCTGAAAAAAGCATTTTAACCACGAATTTTCACGAATTAGCACGAATATTCGAAATGTTGTAGAGCAGGAACATTCACCCAATCGGTGACCATACAAGACAATCTTCCGCTATTCTTCTCCCCCTCCCTTCGATGGGAGGGGGCGGGGGGAGGGTGCAAAATGAGGCTTGAAACATCAGCTGGTTGCACCCCCACCCCAGCCCTTCCCCATCAAGGGGGAAGGAGTATTTTGGGAGTTACGGAACATTCGTACTAATCAGCACGGACAATGTAATTTTCTCAACAAGATTTAGATGCCTTCGATATTCATCTGATTTTCAGAAACACGACGTAGCAATGTAACAATCCTTTGCTAATCTCCCGCTCAACGGTTGAACGAATTTTTCATCTTCGCCAAAGGGAAAAAAACAGAGTGCATCATTTTCATCTAACCTTCAGAAACCCGTTGTATGGATGTAACAATTACCTGTTAACCTTCCCCGCGTCTGAGAAACTTTAATTATGATGCGCCGGTTCATGTGCAGATCGCCACAGGCGCCACGGCCGTAAATAAAGAGTGACTACATGGAAAAACTCAATCTGCCATTGGTTTTGATAAAAGAGCGGCAGTTGGAAAAGCTCCACCTGTTGACGGAAGTCTTGACCCGATTGATCACGGAAGAGTTCACCGGCCATATAAAGGTCAACTTCAGCCAGGGGGGGATCGGCAGGATCGAGAAATTCGAGGAGATATTGAAGGGTAAATAGGAGCGGCGCTCCTTCAACACTAAATTTAAATACAGGGTACCTTGCTGACCTAAGTTCCCTTAGGACCCAGAAAGCCCGATTCGAGAGCCTGTTGCCGTTGGCAGGGATGCATCTAGTCCCGCCGATTGTTTATTGCTGCACTTGGATTGGGCTTTTTTTTTGCGGCACGGAATAAAATCCACACGGAAAGGGGGGACCAGAGGCAAAGACACAACCGAATAGCCAAAGAAATGAACAAAGTCTGTTGAAGGCCGCACGCCTTCGCCCACTCTTCAGATAAAGCCAAAATCCGGGTAACCGGATGACGGAAAGCCTAAGGGTCCGGGAAACCGGACAGCCGGGCCGCCTGGGGAAATTGAAAATGAAACACGGGAAGTAACTCATTCAATTTCACACCAACCAAGGAAGAAAAGGAGAACGGAACAATGAAAAAGAAAATAGTTGCCCTTCTGGCCGGCGCCCTGATGACCATCGCCGCCAGCAACGCCTTTGCCTTTGTGGCGACCGACCTCGAGCTGTACCGGGTCGTCTACGACGCCACCACCAAGACAACCTATGAGCAGATATCCGACCTGGGGAACTTTTCCACCCTTAAGTCGCTGACCGCCACGACGGTTGTGGGGAATGCCTACAAGACGGCCGCCTTCGACGCCGCGGCCGCCACGGCCGGCTCGAACCTGAAGATCGCCTACTTCGCTTTCGACGTAGCCAACAAGCAAGTTTACCTGAGCCAGACCAATGAAACCGCAATTCCGAAAATCAATGCCCTCAAGTGGGCCTCTGCCGGTGCGGGGCTTGTGACTTCTGTAAATACCGACGGCGCCCTGGCCGGCGGACTTGGTTCCAACACCAACGTTAACGGTTTTTTCAAGAAGGAAGGTGTCAACTTCGGCAGCTTTTTTACCGCCGGCTCCACTACGGCCAATCTCAGCAATGTTTCCCTCGCCACCATGGTCAACAACGCGGAGACCCACATCTATAAGTTCGATAATGCGAACGCCTCCGTATTCGGCACCCAGTTCTTAACCCTGACCACCGACAAGACAACCGGGCTCTCCTCCGTCAAAGCTGTGCCAATTCCGCCGGCCTTCTTCCTGATGGGCTCCGGCCTCCTCGGCATGGTCGGCCTGCGCCGGAAACGGAAGTAATCCGCCTGAACTGACGTACACGCGCCGCCGCGGGCCGGAGAAGGGCCACTACAATACGCCGGAGCGCATGATGGGCATTACCTCCCCTGCCCGGCGCGGAATTGACCGACACGCAGATGAACAATGGAACCACGGTTCAACCAACAGAACGCAAAAAAGGAGAATAAGACAAATGAAAGTACAGACCAAAGTAGCCACACTGGCCGCCGCCGCCCTTCTCTGCGCCGGCACAGCCAACGCTGCCGTGCAGTTGAACATCTACGGCGCCTCCGCCCAGGGCGATTTCTGGGTTTCCGAGGCGGTCCCCTTCCTCAAATACCTCGGCTGCACCACCACTGATCCTGCTAACGGCGACGCCTACAACAAGAAGATCGCCTTCAACTCCGGCTCCCAGGTAAAATACGGCTTTGCCAGCGGCTCCGGCTGCGACGTCACCAAGGTCCCGGGCGGAAGCATTGAAATCCGCACCGCCGGTATCGCCTCCCTGGAAGGCCCCCTGGCGGTTAACCTGAACCTCCCGCTTGAAAATGAAGCCGACGACGGCTGCCCCAACGCGGGCGAGCGGCGCCTGCCCAAGGACAAAACCATCGCCACCGGCACCCTGGCCAGCAGCCTCGGCTGTTACAAGGTCCATGTCGGCACCTCCGACCTGGATGCCGCCAACATCAACCAGGTTGCTTTTGACAATGCAGTACCGCCCAAGCAGTACCCCCTGGCCCCTGCCGGCACCGACTTCAGCTCCCTGACCGCCGACAAGGCACTCGTGGTGCCGTTCTCTTTTGTCGTAAACAAGGGTGTTACGGCCCGCCACTGCATTGACACCACCGGCGCCCGCACCGGCGCCTACTGCACCGACGCCACCCAGTGCCCCAGCGGCAACACCTGCGAGACGACCTTCAAGACCATCAACAACCTTTCCCGTCTCCAGGCGGTCATGCTCTTCTCCGGCCAGGTCCCTACCTGGAAATATCTCGGTGAGTACTTCGGTTCCGCCGCCGGCGCCCAGGGCTCTGCCGCCGACATCACCACCAAGGTCTGCCTCCGCGTACCCGGTTCCGGCACCCACGCCGTCCTTGACAAGATGATCATGAGCGCCGGCGATACCGGCTGGGGCACCTCCATTGCCGCATACAACGATCCCACCGGGATCCCGTCCGTCAACTATGTGAAAACCAGCGACGACATGGTTACCTGCGTGAACGGCGCTGCCGGCGCAGTCGGCTATCTTGACGCCGACAAAGGGATTTCTGCTACTGCCGGTCCCAACGTCGTCAAGGTCAATTACAACGGCAACTTCCCCAGCAGGACCAACATCCGCAACGGCGTCTATGACTACTACAGCATCGGCCTCCTCTACACCAACCCGGCCACCCTTACCGCAGATGACGCTACCGTTTACAGCAATCTGCTGGCTTTCGCCAACGACCCGGCCAACATCCCGGCTTCCAAGCAGCTCTGGTGGGCAACCTTCGGTGAGATGCAGTACTATCGCGGCACCGACCTTTCTTTCCCTGTATACATCGGTGCAGCCACCCCGGCTACCCCCTAGTAGCTTCGCCACTCTTTTGCAGCACCATGGGGACCCGGCAACGGGTCCCCTTTTTTTTCTTCCTCATTATCCGTTATACGGGATTGCAACGTGGCGTGATCTGCCGCAAGGAAGGAAATAAACAGGTGTAATAGTCTTGCGAAGCGCAATAGAGAGCGGAAATGCAGAGTGTGAGCAAATTCTTTACTAAATCGGCATTTACGATAATATTCATTTAACCAGAAAAAATCATTCTGGTTATGCACAATATTCAAGTTAAGCCGGCATTTCCAAAAGCATTAGCCACAGGGGGGCACAGAGGACCACAGAGGCAAACCAATTGTTGGATTTTTAGACGAAATTCCGGCTTTGTTCACTGCTTGAATTTCAATCTTTTGCTTCTCCTCTGCTATCCTCCGTGTCCTGTGGTAAAAAAGCATTATCGGATGCGAAAGCTGCCAGTAACCGAACGGAGGATATACAATGAAAAAACTGAAAGTGCTCTTTGTATGCGTTCATAACAGCGCCAGGAGCCAGATGGCAGAGGCGTTTCTCAACCATCTGGCCGGCGACAGGTTTGAGGGGCAGAGCGCCGGACTGGAACCCGGGCGGCTCAACCCGTTTGCCATCAAGGTAATGCAGGAAGTCGGGATCGACATTTCCGGGAACAAGACAAAAGATGTCTTCGATTTCTATAAAAGAGGGGTGATTTTCAGCTATGTCATCACGGTCTGCGATGAAGCCGGCGCTGAGAGGTGCCCGATTTTCCCCGGTTATGCAAAGAGAATCCATTGGAGCTTTGAAGACCCCGGCGCTCTGACCGGCAACGACGAGGAAAAGCTCCAGGGCGCAGGAAGAATACGGGATCAGATCCGAAAACAGATCGAAGAATGGATAGAGTCTGTCTGATTTCGTCATTGCCTGGCGGCGCGTTCGTTGGCCATGCTGACAAAATCGTAGAGATAGGAACCTTTCCCACCCTCCTCCCCGGCACGAAAGAGAGACAAGGGCGGTGCGACGGTCAGGGGATACTCCACCATGGCCTGGCCGGTTTTCGCCGTCACGCTGGCCGTCAGGGTCCCCCGCTCCGGCACCAGGGCCAGAAGCCACTCACCGGCATCACCTCTCAACAATGAAGAGCAGTGCGCCCCCCTGATGATGAAGGAGTCGACCTCCTCCCCCTCGCCGGCCGGCCGGATGGCCACCCTCACCTCCGCCACACCGTCGGCGAGGACCACCTCCGGTTCCTGGCGGAACTCCCGGCCACCGACCGGGGCGAAGAGGCGGCCGAGGGCGTCACGGGTCCGCTCTCCCGCATGGGCACGGAAGCGGTCCAGAACACCCTCCAGCCTGCGGAAAGAAACAGGGCCGGACCGGGGGGGAGACGGGGATGATGAGGAAGATGGGGAAGATGAAGCGACCGGCGCAGCCGATTTCCTGGGGGTTGCGCCGGAATCCGGCGCGACCTGGCCCGGCGCCGGCCGCACCTGCCGTTGTCGGTCGGCGCCGGTGTCCGCTGAGCCCTTGTTTTTCTCATTGGCGGGAGGGTTGACTATAGACGTGCCGACCATCTCCTCAACACCCTTATCGTTCTTCAGCACCGCGAAAAGAGAGGTGACCTGCCAGAATCCCCCTCCCTGACCCGTCATACGTACGTTTGCCAGGTATCCGTTGCCGCGAAGGGGCTTTGCGGCCGTAAAGCGGATGACAATATTGCCGGGAGTGTTGGTCACCGCCTGGAAGCTGGTTTTGGCGCCGAACCCGACCGCGGCCACCGATGGGGCTGCCGGTTCATCGGACACATACTCTATCCGGATTTCGCCGGCGGATATATCATTCAAGCCGCCGGCGCTCAGATAAAAGCCGTCGCTTCCGTTTGGCTTGACCGTTATCGTCGCTGCTGCGCCGGCGTCAGTGGGCCAGACTAAGGCAAGCAGCAAGAGCGCGAGCGGCGCTAAGCGCTTTCCGTCCGTCCTCCCCTCTTCCGGCGCACGGGGAGACCGCACCACCAGCAAAAACCAGAGAAGAAAAGGGAGAAGATACTGGCCGAGCAGATAGACCGCCTTATGAAACGGCTCGATTTCATTTACGTGGTACGCCGTCCAGATCACATGGGTTATCCTGAAAAGGGTATGCCAGCCCGCCAGAATAAGCACACCTGCGATGACGCCGCCGATCCGCCGCCGTGCCCCGATATCACGGCTTGCCATGACCAGGGAAAAGAAGAGGGGCACTGCAAGTGTGTGATTGTAGATCGTCAATGGACGGGGAGTGTTCAGGGCGTAGTCGGGAAAAATCATATGGAACAGCAGTTTGACCACCTCATCAAAAGCGGCAACGTAGACCCGATTGACGGCCACCCAGGGGAGGAACAGGACAGAGGCCACAACCAGGGCGCGCAGGACGAACGGGAAAGGATCTGCGGCAGCGGCGTTCCAGCGCAGCCATATGAGTGCGGTGGCAATCACCAGGATAAGCATGACGATCTGACCCAGGTAGATATGGAAGAGTTCGAACAGCCAGGGGATTTTGGCGCCGACGATGGTGACTGCGGCGATCCGCACTATGTTGGCGCTGCAGAGTAACGCGGCGCCCAACGACAATCCCGCCAGGCGCGCCCGAAGGGAAGCCGGCGTCGATGCCACAAATGCGCCAAATACAACAATGCTGTACACTGCGGTACATTCGTCGATTATCCGAACCCGGAACCCGTTCAGTGAGATTATCTCCCCTGCGACGTCAGCGTGCCCGCCGAAAAGGCCGATACACCAGGCAGCCAAAGAGGCAGTGGCGCGGTTAAGCGGCGCATAAAACGAGTCGGGAAGCACTACGGCGACGGCGTACAACAGCAGGCACAACAGCGCAAAGCGAACGCCGACCGACGGTAAAGCATTGCCTTCTGCCATTCCCACGTTTTTCATCGTTCCATCCCCTCCAGCCTGATGGTCCGGTTTCCGGCCCGCCAGGTCGAAGACTGTTGATTTATTTAACACGCGAATATAACAGCGGGGTTACGCGCACGTTAAAAGAGGAACATATCCGCCAGAACGACAGAGGAAAAGGTGACCGGCGAAAGACAGGGCTTAGCAGGACCATCACGGAAAAATTCATGGTATCGCTACAGGATCTTATCCTGCCTGTAACGTTGGTCTGTTATACATACGCAGAATTGCCATGCATCCTGAAGAGTGAAGCCCGTGGAGGGACGCGTGAATGGAAGCCCGAGCCTCATTTTCACCATCGTGCAGTTTCTCGGCCGTAGTCCCGAATGTTCTGTATTTACTGGCCATCTGCGCAGGGATGATGCTATCGGTCATGTCGCTTTTGCACATTTGCAGCGACGCCTGCAGTGAGGCAGCGAAGTTCTCCTTCTTCGGCGCGGCCTTCGGCTGGTTTGGAACGGCCTTTTTCTCGGCCCTTCTCCTCACCCTGTATCTGAAAAATAAGTACAGTTGGGCGGACGTGCTCTTTGCCCTGCTCCTGTTCGCCGCCGCCGGTGCGGAATCACGGCTTATCTGGCTGCAAAAGTACGTCATCGGCGTCTGGTGCCCGACCTGCCTGGGGATCGCAGCGGCAGTTTTCGCAGCCGGCGGGATTCTGTTGTGGGAAAAAATACGATCTCTTCGTGCTGGAGGGGGAACAATGCGCGATTACTTGAAACGTGCGTCCATCATGCTGGCCGCATTCGCTGTCGGATTGACCGTAGCCGTTCTCGGTGTGAACAAGGAGGCCGAATCCGCCGTAATCAACCCGTTTCTCGGTAAAACGGACAGCGCCGTCACCGTATATTTCATCAGTGACTGGTTCTGTCCCGGCTGCCGGAAGATCGAGCCGGATATCGAACGGATGTACCCGGACGTGGCCAAAATGGCGAAGGTGGGGTTCATCGACTACCCCATTCATCCGGAGACCTCCAATTTCACTCCGTACAACCTGCAATTCCTCGTCTATGAAAAGGATAAGTACATCAAACTCCGCAAGGCACTGGAGGGTCTGGCCCTGAAGACCAAAGCGCCCGGCCCGGACGATGTCCAGGCTGCCGTCGCCCCGCTGGGAGTGAAGCTCCGGCAGATCAACTACGCCGATGTCCTGTACGGCATGCAGCTAAATTTGACCACCTACCGGGGATACGGCGTCAAATCCACGCCGTCGGTCGTGGTGGCCAATGGGAAAACCAATAAAAGCAAGGTACTCGAAGGGACCGGCCAGATTACCTGGCAGGCCATCAGGAGCGCCATCACGGAAGTAAGCAAATAACCGGGAATCGAAGGAGGATACACATCATGCATCATACTTTTCGTGCCGCCATTACAGCCGTGCTGGTCGCATGTACGGCACTTCCGGCTCTGGCGTCCATGGCAATGAGTGAGCCGGAAAGCGGCGATTTCCGACTGCATGCAACGATTGAATTGTCCAACGAAGATTTGAATTCTGCGCCGACTCATTCTCGGACGGGGCGCATGCCGAAGAAAGATGCCTATATTCTCAGCGGGGTTGCCGGCTCCCTTTTCCCGGAACATGCGGCTTCAGATGCTTCGGAACAGACGAATCATCTCTCCTCTGTTCCCGCCGGCGCCAACTTGTCGGCGTTCATCAAAGCCGCGGCTCCCATGGGCTCGTACTATTCCAGGGACGGAATAAATCTGCAGGAAATATTCTCCGATCGGGCACTTGCCGGATGGTCCGGCCGGAACGACTTACCGGCTCAAAGTCTGGCGATGCTGGCATCTCTCCCGCCTATTGTCGGGAGCGGCGCAGTCCCCCTCGGCGGCTCGTCCATCCAGATCCAGGGCGGTTCTTCTCAGATAGCCCAAGTCATTCCCAAAAGCAGCACCGAGGCCGCCGGCGTGCCGATCCCACCCGCCTTTTTTCTCATGGGTTCGGGCCTGCTCGGCATGCTCCCTTTTAGAAAGAGGATTGTCAAACCTGTGAAAGGCGCCGCGTAACCATGCTTTCCTGCAAGAGTCGCCAGGAACGGCTCATCCCCTTCATGCTGTTGACCACTGTGGCAATCGTCATCACCACCGCCATCTTAGTGCAGGCCGCGGATGAGCTTCCCGACATCCCGCTCGTTTTCGTCAAGGGGGGATGCTTTGACATGGGGGACACGTTCGGAGACGGCGGATCGGACGAAAAGCCCGTGCACCAGGTCTGCGTGGACGATTTTTACATGGGGAAATACGAGGTTACCCGGGAGCAGTGGCAAGCCGTGATGGGGAACAACTCCTCATCCATGACCCACAGCAAGACATACCCCGTTGACAGTGTCAGTTGGAATGACGCCAGTGAGTTCTTCAAAAGATTGAACGCCCGGACCGGCCTTAAATGGCGGATGCCTACGGAAGCGGAATGGGAATACACCGCGCGGAGCGGCGGAAAGAAGCAGAAATACCCAGGCTTCAGCGATGAGGGCAGTGTTGAGGATTACGCCTGGCAAGACGTGAATTCGGGCGGGAAACCACATCCGGTAGGGGAGAAGAAGCCGAACGAGCTCGGTCTCTACGACATGGCCGGGAACGTGTGGGAATGGGTGCAGGACCGCTATGACCGTGATTATTACCGTCTGAGCCCGAAAATGGACCCAAAAGGAGACCCCTTCGGCGTCAACCGCATAATCAAGGGGGGATCGGCCTTGAAGAGCGCCGGGGCACTGCGGGCTTCCTATAGGGACTACGTGGCGCCCGAAACCCGCGGCGCCTGTTTCGGCCTCCGCCTGGTCATGTCCGCCGATTGAGTTGGCGGTTTATATCTCCGGAGACTAAACATCTCTGCGATTTTAACAGTTCTTTCAGTCGAATGTCACACGACCGCAAGAAATGCGGTTTAATATGTCCAAGTTTTGAACTTTACGGCTGCTCTTTTCACGTAACAGAGCAGATGGACTATTTGTTAATTCATCAAGAAGGGGAAATTGTCATGGGAAAACTTGTTGTTGGAATAAAGGCTTTTCTGCTCTGTTGTCTGGTTATCACCGGCTTGACCGCCTGCGGCGGGTCGGGTTCCTCGAATTCGCAGACAGCCTCCACACAGAACGACGGCTCATGGGCGGACATAAGCGTTGCCTCCGGAAACCAGTCGATCACCCTGAGCTGGACCAAGAAAGACGCCGGGACGGCGGACAGCGCGTCAACACCTTCAACGTCTTCGACCCCTGCCCCCACCTACAACGTATACTGGTCGAACACCTCCGGGGTCACCAAGAAGAACGGGAACAAGATCGCGGATGTTACCAGCCCCTACGTCCATACCGGGCTGGTGAACGGCACCAGATACTACTATGTCGTTACCGAGGTCCTCCCCTCGGGGGTAGAGAGCGCCGAAAGCTACGAGTCTTCCGCAACACCCCAGGCAAACATTCCCGCCGCGCCGACCGGCCTCAAGGTCACGGCCAAGGACGGCCAGACAGAGCTGGCGCTGGTGGACCCGACGGGAAAGGCCATGACGCCTCCGACCGGAACAGTCTTTAACATCTATTGGAACACCACCGGTGGGGTAACGAAGAAAAGTACCAAGATCGCAAATGTCGCATCATTATCACCGGCTAGTCCTTACACCCACACCGGGCTCACCAACGGCGCCAGCTACTACTATATGATCACCGAAGTCTCGCCGACCGGCGAAGAGAGCGTCGAAAGCCAGCAGGTATCGGTGATTCCGCAGTCGGCTGTCGCGGCTGTCGTCGTAAACGCCGTGTTCGCCAACACTTCAACAACCACCAAGAAAGGTCAACCGGGCAGTCCGAAAAATCCCAATGGCTATGCCGGCAACCAGAAGGTCACCGTCGCCTGGGATGTAGCCGACTTCCCGACCAACTATGACTACGTCAGATTCACCGGGACATCAACGCCGGCCGTGCAAATCACCAGTACCAATACCATCAAGGGCTACTACGTCTACTGGTCAACCGATCAGATCAAGACGGACAAGACGAATGCCACCCGCATCCCTGTCCCTGGCACGGACCTAAAATTCACGCACACGGCGCTCGCAAACGGTACGCGTCTCTATTACGCCGTCACCGCCGTTGCATCGCCCGACCCGGCACACGCCGATTTCAGCGCACTTACTGCCGCACAACTATCGACTCTCGTCTCGACCCAATATGAGAGTCAAATCCTTGCGCAGTTCTCCGTTGTTCCGGAAGCCAGGGTCCCGGCGGTTCCCTCCAACGTCGCCGCCGCCAAGGGGAACCAGCAGGTTGCCCTGAGCTGGAAAAAAGACACCTCGGGGACCGGGGTCACCAACAATATCTACTGGACGACCAGCACCGGGGTCAGTAAGACCACCGGGACGAAGATTTCCGGCATCACCAGCAACTCCTACGTCCACAGCGGTCTTGAATCCGGAACCACCTACTACTATGTGATCACTGCGGTCTCGGATGGTGAAAGCGCCGAGAGCACGGTTGTCTCGGTCACCATGTAACATCGGGCAGTACGGCGACAACCGCTCTGAACCGGGATTCCGGCAAATAAGGGGGACGGCCGTTGCACGAAGGCTGTCCCCCTTTTTCCTCAATCGGAGTTAATTATGACAAAGCTGATCAGCTCTTCCCTCTCCCTTGTCGCAACCTGTCTTTTGGCCGCGACGCTTGCGGCCTGCGGCGGAGGGGGCGGTTCCGCCACTGCGCCCCACCCCGCATCCTCCGTCACCGTGGCAGGAATAGCCGCCACCGGCGCCCCCCTCTCGGGCACCGTGAAGTTGAGCGATTCGTCCTACCCGACGAAGACGGCATCTGCCCAGATCAACCAGGACGGCACGTTCTCCTTGAACGTCGACGGGCTGAAAGCGCCGTTCATTCTCATGGCGGTCGACGCGTCGGGGAACTCCTGGTACTCATTCGCCAAGGAGCCCGGCGTCGCAAATATCAATCCGCTATCCAACCTTGCCGTGGCCGTAGCGGCGGGGGCGACGGACATGCGGGCCCTGGCGGATCTTTACGCGGACCACAACATCGCCGACATGCAGGGTATCGCCAATACCATACCCAGGGCTTTCACCGATATCACCTCTTCGCTGGGGCCGCTGCTGTCGCTCTACGGCGCGGCTTCCTCCGACCCCCTGGTCTCCCCTTACACGGTCAACAAACAGGGGCTGGACGGGCTTTTCGATCAGGTTGCAATTAATATTTCAGAGGGGAAGGTCAGCGTAACGAGGAAAGATACCCAGGTCACGATTTTTTCCGCACCGGTCGGCAACATAACGTCCGGTGCTGTAGACACGGCGAGTATGCCGATACCGTCACATTATTATATGCCCGGCAACGCGGTACTGACGCTTAAATTGCAGGGAGACCTCCCCCAGGGTACGCTGGTTAAAAATATTTCCATCTCCGTCCGGCTCCCCTATGGGATCACTGTGCTTACCACTGCGGCGGAAGGAAACGCCAAGGTTTACGCCCCATCATGTTCCCAGTGCCACCCCTACGATACGACCAAGCCCGACAATATCTCCACCCTGTACGGCAGCAATCTCCCGGCGCTGTTCAAGACCCCCCATCAAGGCGTGACCCTCTCTTCCGACCAGCTTGACATCCTGACCGCCTATTTCGAATCTCTGACTAACCCTCAACAAGCGCTGACTGCGGATGTAAACACCGCCATCCCGATCGGAGCGGCGACCGGGTCCAACGTCTATCCTGCGCCGTCGCTCTCCGCTACGAACAATATCCTGAATATAACCATGTCATCCCTGACAGGCTTCGGCACGGGGGATTTCATCACCATCAGGTGCATAGCGCCATCTCCTTCGCTCGTGACGGCGACGACAGCGGCATCTTTTTCCGTAACCGCGTCCAGCTTTTACTCTGATATCTACAAAAACCAGAAGCTGAAAGGCCTCGCCGTAGTTCCAACCGCCCTGGTCTACCCGATCATGGAAGGGAAGCAGGATTACGACTCCCTCTGCGCCGGCTGTCACACCCTCGACCCATCCGATTCGGTCATCACCCCGACGCTGTACGACAAGACAGCACTGCTGCCGGGCATATTCAAGACGGCCCATCACAGGGTGACTCTCACCGCCGGCCAGCTTGACAACCTGACGGCGTATCTTGACGCATACTATCTTGGTCAGCAAATCCCGGTCCCCGCAGAGTAACAAAAGAGGAAAACCGGAAGGGGCAATCTTCAGCCGGTCCCCTCTCCCTTTGGCAGAGGAGACGGTTGAGTCGCCAGAGCTGAAGATCGGAGTTTGATCGGGATTAATTATGACAAAAGGCAGGGAGTTCATCCCTGCCTTTTGTCATGCTTGATATCGTTATGGTGCGGGTTTACAACATCATCCTGCGGAGCCCCGCCAGGCCGACGATGCCGGAGCCGAACAGGAGGATGGCAGGGGGGAGCGGCACGGGAGAAGCCGTGGCCTCAAGGGCCACAGAATTGACTTTGAAGGTATTCAGGCCGAGGGTCCCATCGACAAACGAAATCCCCAGATACTTCGGATTGGCATTATTTATGACGGCAAGGGCATCCGGTCCCAGTTGGAATGTGTCGGTCACCCAGGAGGTTATGAGCGTGCCGGTATTCCAGTCGTAAAAACTGTTGGACAGGGTGCCGAGCATTACGCCGTTGTTGCCGACAGCCTTCCATTGCTCACCGAATCCCGTCGGCAGCACGATATCAAAATTGCCGTTATGGGTGATCGAAAGCGTAGCAGCCGTCAGATTGCCGATGCCTCCTAAATCGAACTGGTCATAAAAAGCCAGGCTGCCCGATTTTGATATGGTCACATAATCTGCGCCGAAAGAACCGCCGCCACTCAACGGTTGATGCATGCCGGCGCCGTTTCCGTATTCATAGACCGCAGAATAACTGAAATCAGCATGTGCAGCTTCAGAACCGGCAGCCACTAAAAAAAAAGCACACAAGCACAACACTAAGTTTTTCATACCTTCCTCCCTTAAATATTTACATTAATCCTGATAATGACCAACAGCTCACCACCAATTTCACTACAAACTTTTAAATGATACTATCTTAGTATGACGATAGTATATATTTCATGTTACAATTCGGTTAATTTTTGCCTATACATTTTCTATTTATCACTCAAGCAAATATCATACCGCGCTTATATCTTGTTAATATTCCACGGATATATATAATAGTGCAATAAATATTTAATGGCATTTGTAAGATATATCGACACTAATAGAGCAAATCTTTACACAACTGCATAAAATAGTACGTCGGCGCTATCAATAATCGGCTTGAAATATAGAATTTCACCACATAGTTATTTTGCGTTGACAGATATGTCATCCATGACGAACTTAAACCAGATCAATACATCCAGCAAAGCATGGGTAACAGCCTGTACTGTGTATTTGGTGGGGGGATACTTGGGATTTTCATGGGGAGTGTGTGCGCCGTTGTCGCTTGTAATCTTGTAAACCAGTTCCGCGAATCTGTCGATAATCTTGTATCGTTCCACATAACCCTTTTCAGCCAGATGCTTATAACCGGCAATAACGTTTATCTCTCCTTCCAGGAACTGAGAGGGGACCAGATTGCTGTTCGCCTTGTTGAGCGCGATATATACCTTCTCCTGCAGGCGGCGAAGACAGCTCAGATTGTTCTTGATTACCGTAAAATCCGAGCTGTTCATATCCCGCAGACAACTTATCAGCTCCTGCTCAGCCTCGCCCCCCAGGTGGTGCTCCAATCCTTCGAATACATCCGCATACTGGGAGATTATTTTGTTCCGGTCGAGCTTCTGCGCCTCGACCAGAAGAAAGTTCAACATCTCGGTTTCGTCCCGCCCCTTGGAGAAAACCCTCAAGGTACCCTCATAAAGCTCCTTCAGGTTCCTGTATTGATCGGTCTCGCCGGTAAGAACCACTACCGGCAGATGAGGCGCCTTTTTGCCGAAATACTTGACCGCTGCCGTAATGAAGCTGTTGTCGGGGACTTCCTGGCTTTTCTCCTTCATGCATTTCACATCCAGGATTACGCCTGATATGGCGACACCTTCCTTTGCTTCAAAAACTTCCTTTCCCTCTTCGAGACTGCCGGCATGCTTCAAGATGATCCTGAACTTCTGCGCATCCCGATGAAGAGACTCTACGTAGGGTTTATAGTCATCAATTATCAGCATCTTCAGCGGTCTTGTCTCGTTTTTCCCCATCATATTCCCCTTTTGGGAAGAGTAATACTGAAATGCACCGGGTAATCGTCCCGAATTATCCGGAACGTCCCGTTATGGGCCTCTATGACCTTCCCGATCCATGCCCCCCCCAGCCCTTCACCGGGACTTTCGTTGCTTTTTTTACCGAACGACAGGAAATCTTTTGCATCTAGGTTTGCCGGAAATGGTTTCCCGTTGTTTGTGTAGTCAATGATTATATTTTTACGATTCTCACTGACGTGAAAATCCAACGCAACGTTGGTATGGGTTTCCGAAAAGGCGTGCGCTTCGGCATTCCGGATAATGTTGTTGATCGCCTCAACAAACGATTCCTTGTGCAACCGCACTTTCCGCAGATCTCCACAATGGATGTGAATGGGGAATGTGCGAGCATAAAGCGGCGCTATCTCTTTTGTGAAGATTTCCTTAATATCGACCTCCCGGAAATCTTCCTTCCTGATCTCGTGGGCCACAAGCTTTCTCGTGTTATCCAGTATATCGTTGATCTGGTTCAGACTGAGAAAGACATTCTGCAAGGCTTCGCCCACGGTCTCATCGGAACCGTCAAGGCGCTTGGCAATGACGCTGTCCATCAATTTCCTTTCTTCCAGAAAAGCAATGACCGCATTTATCGGCGATTTGGCAATCTGGAGATTGGGTTTGACGTTATGGTTGAGATGACGAACTATGCTGAATTCCGCTTCCTGCTTCTCTTCAACCAATCTCAAATGCAGCGTATTGGATACCATGTCGATGACGGCTTCAACAGTTATATTCAGAATGATCCCTATGACGATCAGAAATGAGCTTATGAGAACGCCATATTTATAAAAAATGAAAAATGTCACCGGTATGAGGGCAATTGCCAGAAGGATATTGCCCAATATCTTCGCAGGCACTGATTTGAAATAGGTCCACAGGTAAGCGGCAATTATGATCACCACTGCGTCGATCGCTATGCCCGGAGTTAACGCCCCGTAGTGAATCCTGTTTCTTATGAGGGTATAGTTTACAATGAGCAGGATTTTCAGCAGATAAATCGTGGCGTATTCCAGGAAGGATGTCTGCTTGAGAAAATAGACGAATAACGCAATCGCCACTCCTATAATTATGTTCGAGGTGAAAATTTTCTTGTTGGGCAAAAACATAGTTTCTCAAGGTTACTTGATGATACGAAAGATCACTGCATCATCGTGTTGGCTATCCCTTGTTTTCTTGCATCTCTTGCACTCAATGCACATGCCGTGTCGTCCATACTGACGAAATATCGCGCAATACAGAGTCATCACCACCTTTTTTTATAATGCAATATGAAATCTTTTCACGTGAAGGCAAGATAATATAATTCTTGTGTTACATTTTGTTGACATTGGTAAAACAACTTTCTCCATTATCCGATCATCACTGACAATGAGTTAGTTGCCTATGCTGCGCAGTTGCACCCCACGAACTCGATCCTGCCGATATGGCCGTTGGTGGAAGGACTCCTTCTGCCGGGCACCGCAGGAGAAGATGATCTCCTCCATGATAAGTTGCCGGCCGTGGCGCTCGACCCTGTGGGACAACGCTTCGCAATTACAATCGATACAGGTTGGACTCTTTTTTTTCATGACTTCTTGCTCCTTCCGGGGTATATATTCCAGATACAGTATCTCACCACAGCTTGACAACTGAATTACCGCCGGGTACCGATTGCGTAACAATGACGGTTCGTCGCGCGGGTAGAGGGATTTATCCAGCCGAAGATAGGTGCCGTCGACACCGGATTCAGCCCACCAGCATTCATAACCTCTATGGGGAATTCCGCGAACAGAGAGGTCACCTGGGATTCCGACCCGCTACCTGTCCACCTGGAGTTACAGAATCCCTGAGATTCCCGCCACGTCATTATCCAAATCCCATCATATAACGCTTCCGGAAAAATTCCGGCCCGAAGTCGAAACTCCGAGCCAAAGATGTCGTTTCTACTAATCATATACGAATTTCATGGCTTCTTTGATGTTAGCTGTAATATGGGATGCGCGGCACCGGCGTGCGCCGGTTGATACGACGGAGAGCGACAACGGCTGCCGTGACAGCAACCAACGTGATAATGGTCTTCTTCATGATGACGATCCTTTCTTCCTGCGGTACCTGGTGTGATAACCTGTCAGGAGAGTGATGTATTGATTGATTCAAACTTGCGGATGCAGACCTTTGTTTGGAACATGCCCGGACGGAGTCGAAACCCCGGTCCGGGTTGTTTTTCAGCTGGAAGTCGTTAGCCCCAATGGCAACATGGCCTTGCGTAATAATCGGCGGGCATTGACTCGTCGCTGAAACTCTGCTCAGTTCTAAAACTCCCTCATCTAAGTCCCATGCAGTTCGCGTAATAAGTCACGGTCGCCGGCCAGTCGGAAAATATGCCCAGGATTCCCACTTGGCGCGCAAGCACGTCCAGAGCCTTATACATGTCGCTGTCTTTCTTGACAGCCTTGCCCTGCGGATCGAAAAGGTAGTAGAAACCTGCGGCTGCCGAGCCTTTGCGCAGGTCGGACCGCTCGAAGGTCCAGGTGATGATGTCAAAGCCCAGTCCCTTGATGTCCTTGGCGTACTGCGATGGGACGATCTCGTCGTTGGAGTCGAGCGCCAGCAGCGCAAAGAGCGGTGGCGCAATGATTTTTACGCCCTGTTTCCTGAGTTGCTTCAGTTCATCGAGAGAGATTCGCGGAATGGGCGGCGTCACCGTCGGGTCTATGCTGTCCAGATAGACCGCTTGCCTTCCAAAGCGCGGCTCGTTCTGAATCCAGTACAGGATGTCTTCCTTGGTGAACGACTGCGCGAATACGTCTTTCGGGTTGACGCCGGCCATCTTGTATTCGTCGATCATCTTTTGGGCATAGTTTTCCTGGCTGCCGAATATGGCCTTGATACGATCCTGATGGTCCGGATTGGCCGCCTTCAGCTCCGGTGTGAACTTGACGCCCAGTTCCAGGTTTTGCTGAATGCTCTCCTTGTGGGTAAGCAAGGTGCCGCGGCCGGTGTAGAGGTCCGTACGCCAATTCCGCGTGCCACCGAGGAAGCCTTCGGCAGTCGTCGCGCTCGGATTGCTCGCATCCATCTTGCCGGTCAGCGTCTTGAATTCCGCGAGCGTGATATCACTGGTGCAGCACCTCGGTTTCGAACCGGGTCCGCTCCACGGCACACTGCACTGATTATTCAACTCCGTGGCGACGATATTGGTCGTGGTATGCAAGTCGCACTCGTCGTGACGGCACACCAACTCGCCGTCCTTGGTGAAAGTCACATCGCATTCGACAATTCCGGCGCCCATGCGTGCTCCCGCGGCCCGCGCTTCTTTGGTATGCTCCGGAAACTGCAACGCGGCGCCGCGATGAGCGATCGAAAAATCTGTGCGGTAGAAGGGACCGTTCTGGCACGACATCAGCCTCTCCTTGAGCTTGCCCTCATCCATGCCTTCGACGAGATAGAACGGCCGCGGACCGAGCTGTATGCCAGGGTCGTTCTTCTTGTGGCCATGGTTGTCAAAATAGCCATGGCCATCGTATTGATCGTTGGCTTTCCCACTGAAATAGCGGTTGTCATCAGTGGTATTCGGCGGCAGAGCGACGGGATCGGTAACGAAATACCCCCCGGCAGATGCCATGACTGCGCTTGCCGCGATGATGACGCCCACGGTCACTGCCATGCCGGCTAGCCGTGCGGTAGAAATTTTCTTTACGATTCCTCGTCTGTTCATTTTCCCCTCCTATTCGATGGAATTACATAAGTGCCGGGACCGGGGTCGCACCCCGGTCCCGGTCGTCCTGGCAAAAGTCAGTGGCCCCTATAGCGACTGTCCTTTATGACAATTTGCGTGCCTTCTGTTTATGCCCAGAGCTACATGCCGCCGATCGTCAGTTCAAGGTTGTTGTCCCCCGGCAAGAGATCGGTCCAGAGGGAGTAGAGTGACTGGCCGAGACCTTTGGTTACCGGATCGGGGCTCCCCATCATGCTCGTATAGTTCGCCACAGTCGTGGCATCCGGCGTCTCGTCACCTGCGTAATGGGCCATGAACGCCGGCACCACCAAACCGGTCACATAACTGAGAGTCGGATCGGTCAGGTTGTAAGGGGGTTGGGCAAGCTGATTCCTGGTTATCCCGGTCATGCCGGACTGCAGGTAGTTCTTCGCATAGTCGACGAAATCAGACGGGTGGGACGCGATACTGGCGACGTCGGTGGTCTGGATTGCCAGCTTGCTGTTGACGAGATCGAAATCGACCGTCCGGTAAGGGGATGGGTAAGTAACCAGGGAACCGCTTTCGATATCTTCGAGGACGGAAGTGGCGAAGTCCTTTTGAGTCACGTCATTGGCATGGAAGTGACCGGTAAAGATGATGTTGAGGCCGCTGTCGGCAAGGGATTTTGAGACGGTCTGCCAGTCCTGCAGGACATATTCGGGAAACTGGACCGACTGGCCGGTGAAATGCTCCAGGAGGCCGTGGTGCATCATGCCGATGACCGACTTACCCCGCGATTTCGCCGCGTTCAGCCTGTCGAGGATCCAGGTCTGAGTGGCGGCGCTGAAGGCCCCGGTGGTTTCGGGCGAGCCCTGGCTCAGGTTGTCGGCGTACCGGCATGAATCGAGGGCGAACAGCCAGACTCCCGGTACCGGCTCCGCGATGTAGCTCAGGGAATTAGGGTCCTTGTAAATCGCGTCCTTGTATCCGAAATCGGCATATATCTGTTTGAACTCCGCCGGGCTGACAAAGGCAGCCGGTGTAGGGGGCGAGGTGGTGTAATTCAAGGCATGAGGATTATAGATGTCATGGTTGCCCGGGATGACGAAGACCTTTTTCGCGGTCCCCTTCAATTCGGACAACCTGGCGGCCATCAGTTGGTGGTCGACGAGCTCGCCGTCCTTGGTCAGATCGCCCGTTACCAGGACGAAATCGAGAGGTTTCGTTTTGAGGTCATTGATCACGCTGGTCAGTATTTCGCCGCTCTCCACGAGCATCTTGCGGTCCCGGGTGAGATCGGCGGCAAGTTCAGGGCTTGTAACTACGCCGTTGGTCACTCCGCCGAGTATTGAGACGTCGTACAGATGAGGGTCGCTGAATACGGCGAATTTCGCGGCTGCCGCGGAGGCGGTCGGGACTATCTTCGTTACGCGGCCTTCGATGGTCGCGTTGAACGGCTGGGCCAGCCCCTTGATGTAGGAGACGAGCACGTCGATATCAGCGGCATCTACTACCGGGTTAAGGCCGCTCTTGAAGACGGTGAAGCTGTCGCCGCCCCCTGCGAGAAAGTTGTTCACCGTAACGGTGTAGGTTAACCCCTTGTCGATAGATATCCCGTCTTTGAGAACTTCGGTGATGGTCCCGGCTTTTCCGGCGCCGTTGTCTGTCCAAGTATAGGTGAGGCCGGAGACCTGGAGCATCCTGGGATAGGACGGGTTCGCCCACTGCTGGGCGAGAACGTCGTAGATCTGCTGGCCGGTCAGGGTCATCCTGACCATCAGGTTGCCGAAGGGCTGGGTGGTGAAGAGCTCTCCCCAGGCGACCGGCCCCTTATCAAGGTCGGCACGAATGCCGCCCGGATTCATGAAGGCGAAGTCGGTCCCCTCAAAGGCGCGCTGGGCGTCGGCTATCAGGTTGCCGAGCGCGGATTCACCAGCCGGGTTCTGGGTCCGGGTGATGCCTGCCGAGGTCTCGCCAACCACCACAGAGACCAAGGGCTGGACCGTGGTGTTGGCTGTATCCACGATCCCGGCCACCGTCATATCGGGAGTCAGGCCTGGGCCGGCGTCGCCGTAAGTGGTTACGATGCTGGCCGTTTTCTTGACGATATCCTTGCTATAGGGGTCGATCTCCAGGTTGATGTCGGCATAGGCGGTACTAGCGGAATAGGCCTGGGTGACCAGAACATCCTTGCCGGCAGCGTTTTTGACCAGTTTATTGGTGTTGCCATGGCTGTGACCAGAGATGACCACATCAATCTCGCCATCAAGTTTGCTGACGATGCTATCGACGTCGGCCCCCCCCTGATGGATGACCGCAACGATCGCCTTGACCCCTTTGGCCTGTAGTTCCGGGATGTAGCTGTTGATGGCGGTTGCCTCGTCAAGGAAGGTGAGACCGGCTACGCCGGCCGGCGCGACGATGTTCGGCGTATCCTTCAGAACCGCGCCGATGAAGGCAATGGGGGTGTTACGCACGGTCTTGATGACGTACGGCGGCAAGAGGGTGTTGCCGGTGGCGGTGTCAACCACATTGGCCGCAACAAACGGATAACGGGCTCCGCCGTATGGGTTTTCCAGGAAAGGTCCGTTTGCGTGGTTTCCTCCGTTCATCATTCTCTGCAGTTCTGCGACCCCTTCGTCGAACTCATGGTTCCCCACGGTGGCGACGATGTTGCAGCGGGAGTTCATCTTGTCGCTGCAATAGGCGTTGGCCAGGGTGTTCAGGAACTGGATCGAAGGCTCGTCCTGCAGCAGGGCCGAATTTGCGGGTGAAGCGCCCACGAAATCGCCGGCGCTGGCGATGATGCTCCGGTCCTCCATGCCGGTCCGGGCATTCTTCAGATACGAAGCGAGGACCGCTGCGCCGCCGGCGGGGCGGCCACTGACGGTCTTGGGGGACAACTGGCCGTGGAAGTCGTTGATAGCCAGGAGCTTAACCTTCAGATTGGCTACCGGCACTGCCCAAGCCGCGCCGGCTCCGAAGGCAAGCAGTTGAGCGGAGATGGCAGCCGTGGCCAGATACTGCTTCAATTTTGAAAAAATCCCCTTCATAGAAATCCTCCGGTGAACTTTATGGAAATGGTCTGAACTTTCTTACTTCGACAGCTTCCGACGTGCCGCCCCGATCATGCCGAGCCCCGAGCCGAGCAGCCAGAAGGCGGCCGGAATCGGCGTCGGGGTTACGTCCATGTTCGGGCCGAAGGTGCCGTTTGCTAGCTGGGTCATATCATCGGCTGTTGTTGGGAAGGCCAGAGTGTCGCTGACCGTGTAATAGCTGCCAGTGTAGGTGATTAAAGGGTTGACTGAGAAATCTGTGGTGTTCCAGGTGAACTGGTCAGCGCCCATGGCGGCGGCGATGTAGTAGGTGGCGCCAGCCGTAAGCTGGACGCGCGTCTCAAGAGAATGGTAGCGAAAGAAGTTATTCAGGGGGTCGGCATTGCTGACCGAAGTGGAAGCGACCAAGTTCTTGCTGGCATCGAAAATCCCGACGGCATGGTTCTGCGTAAAGACCCGGTTGCCTGTGCCGAACTCCGGCGCGGCATAGACACCGAGGGAGTTGACATAGAGATCCCGGTTGGCGGTGAAGCTCCAGCCGAGGGAGTAGTTAGTGCCGTCGTTCCAATCAACGGTTGTGCCGGTAAAGTCAATGGCGATTGCGGCGTGGGTGACGCCCGCGTAACAGATTACGCCAAGCACGGCGGCGGCAAGGGTGCGAAGCATGGTTTTCATTGATGCGTCTCCTTTATCGGGGTTTGTGCAAAAATTACGGGCGGCACCATTCGGTTCCGCCCGAGTCGTCAAAGAACCATTTTACGCCTGATTCCGACCAGACCCATGAGTCCGGAGCCGAGCAGCCAGGCCGCGGCCGGGATGGGGGTGGGGGTGACGGTTGCTTCGTTCGCCAGTGTCTGGAAAGCAGTGGTACCGTCATTGTTCAGATCGATGGTGAACAGGGTCCCGGGGACAGAGTAATTAATCCCGCTTACGTTAAAAAGCGGCGTTTGGCCATTTACGTCCCTGAACAGGCCGAGGGAGAAGGTGCTGCTTCCGCCAGCAGGCGCACCTAAAGAGTTGGATGCGAACTCGAGATGGAATTTGATGTCATTGCTGAATCCGTTGACGCCATGGTTGTAATCGTTGAGTTCAGTTGGGGCATTGGCAAAAGTGACGGAAGAGAACAGGTGGCCGGTAACCGAGCTGCTTTGAGAAGTGGGAATGGCATGGAGCCCGCTGCCGTCCATTTTGAAGTTGGAAAGCGTGACGGTAGAATCTACTGCGTTCACGGGAGTATACTGGAAGTAAAGATAGCCCTCCTGGTTGATGAGGCTGGAGGTGTTGACAGTTACGTCGTATCCTAATGCCGCAAAGGCCGAGCTGGCTGCGAACATGATGACGGCGATGACAATAAGTTTGATTTTAAGAAAGTTCATTGTTTTTCTCCTATTCCTGGAATGTCACAGGGGTAAAGTTGATTTTGGCGTTAGACGGGTTGCTGAAAGCCAGCGGAACGGTAATCGATGCGCCCGGATTCAGGTCGCCGGTCATGACCGGTTTGACGAAGGGAGTTCCGTTATCCGTACCGCCGGCGTTTGTCAGCGTGACACCCGAAGTAAGGTTGTTCAGTGATACTATCAACTGACCGCTGATCGGGGTTGCGCTTGTGTTCGTTATGGTCAGCTTGCCGCTGTACAGTTTGGTGGCGCGGCTGTAAACGAACGAAGTGGTTGTGGCGCTCACCTGCGAAGAGATGTCAGTGGCGAGGGACGCCGTGTTCATGACGTGGAAGACGCCGGTGTTGTCGATGTACTTGCCGCTCCAGGTGTCATCCAGATTGTAGATGGCCTTGAGATTGTTCTCAGTCCCGACGACATGATTGGCGAGCAATTCACTGTCGGCGCCCTTGGCAAACAAGGGAACCAGGGCGTTGGTGTGGCTGCCCGAGTGGTACCAGGTCTCCGGCAGTACGCCTACGCCGTTGTTCTTGACATGGGCGTAGTCAACGCCGTGATCGAACACGCCGTTGGCGTTCACGTCGAAGAAGGTGGAGCCCAGGACGCGGCCGTCGCCCCAGAGGTGGCCGCACTCATGGTCGGCAGTGACGATCAGCAGGGTGTTGTCCCAGTTGTTGCCGTTGGTGTTGCTGTCCAGATAGTCGACGACCGCCTGGACGGAGTTGTTGAAGTCGATCTGTTCCTCGATCATGCGACCGGTAAGGTTGGCATGGTTGGCCCAGTCGATGGCGCCCCCTTCGATCATGAGCGCGAAGCCGTTACTGCCGTTGTCGAGCACGTTCAGAGCGGCCTTGGTCATGGTGACCAGGTTGGGCACACCGGCGTTGAGCGCATCGTCATAGGGTAACGATTTGTCGTTGAGTGGGCCCAGGCCGGTGCGGCTATACTGCAAGGTGTCGTAGGCCTGGGGCATGCCCAGGACCTTGTCGGGGGTCGGGCCGCTCATCAGAGCCTCGAACTGGGCCTGCGTGGTGACGAGGTTCCAACCGTTGATGCCGGCGTTAAGGTCGTCCCAGTGCTTCTGCTCGCCGATCAGACCGTAGTTGGGGGTGGTGCGCAGAACGGCGTTGTTGTCATACCAGGGGTTGCCCGGGCCCATGACGACCTTCAGGTTCCCGTTGTAGTTGCCGGCGTCGTAGAAGTTGTTATTGCTGATGGGGTTGGCGCCGTAGATGGCTTCCTTGGCCATCTGGCCGTAGTTGCCTCGGGCGATGTTGTGCCCGAAGACGCTGACCGGTGTGGCGTGCGTCCAGTCTACGCTTGAGATGGCGCCGATGCTCTTGCCTGCCTTGGCGGCCTTCTCGAAGAACGTAACCAGTGCCTTGCCGTCTGTGGTGTAGTTGACTTCGTTGTCGAAGTTCTTCACGCCGGTGAACATGGCCGTTGCTGCCGAGGCCGAGTCGGTCGCGCCGGTCATGGCATACGCGAAACTTCCGGCCATGGACGCCGGGTTGTAGGGCGCGCCCACGTATCCGCCGCGCTTGCCGGCCGAGCTGGTATTCATGCCGTATTTATGCATGAAGCTCTCGTACACCCCCGTGTTGCCGGTGTAATAGTCGGTGGCCTTGATCGTGTTGAACCCCTGACCGTCGCTGATCATCAGGATGACGTTTTTGGCCTGCCCGGCTGCCAGGGCCATCTGGGTCGAGGCGAGCAGCGTCGCCCCGGCGGTAATGCCCAAAATTGCATGTTTTGTCTTGAAACGCATGGTTCTTCTCCTTTTCTTCACGAGCAAATTTGATACTGCCTGAGAATGTAGCCATCATCGGTTGTGCGCATTGGAGGTTGTCGGTACTTAAGTTTTCACTCCTCCTTTCCAAAAAATTTGCATCAGATGCATACAAAAAAAGCCGGGTGCTCTCTCCTATAGAGAAAGGCAACCCGGCTGTCCGCGGCGGACCCGTGGCTTTCCGTCCCCACCTTGCGATGGGTTTGGC
The DNA here is from genome assembly GCA_009773645.1 of Geobacteraceae bacterium. Taxonomy (GTDB): domain Bacteria; phylum Desulfobacterota; class Desulfuromonadia; order Geobacterales; family Geobacteraceae; genus WSYB01. Next base: position 57,414 of record WSYB01000013.1, on the reverse strand, counting down.
GAAAAATACTCAAGCTTGAAAAAAACAAAAGCCCGCTACGAAGGTTCTTTCGTAGCGGGCTTTCCGGTCCCTCCTGAGAGGTCGGCAAAGTTCCCGAAATAAGATTCCACAATTCCTTTAATTCAATTGCAGTGGAGTATAGAGCAAGATTATTTCGATCATATTAAGAAACTGTAAAATATAGGCAAATATCCCTTATCGGCCGTTTTCTTTAATCTAACTGATTTTATTGTAAGGGAGTTCATGGTTTTTCTCCTATTTCCGGAACGTCACCGGGGAAAAGCTGATCTTTGCATTGGCCGGGTTACTGAACTGAAGCGGCACGCTAAATGACTCGCCGGGGTTGAGGTTTGTCGGAGCTGTCGGGTCGATGTGCGGGTAGCCGTTGAAGGTGCCGTTGCCGTTGACCAGGGTGACGCCGCCGGTCAGGTTGTTCAGCCAGAGGGCGAAAGGTCCGGAAAGTGCCGTCTGGCCGGAGTTGGTGACGGTCAGGTTGCCGGTGTAGAGTTTGGTGGCCCGGTTGTAGACGAAGCTCGATGTTGTGATGCTCACCAGGGAAGAGATGTCGCTCTCGAGGATATCTGTAGACATCTGGGCATAGTCGTTATCAAAGTTCGGATCGGTAGTCAGTGTCCAGGACCAAATACCGCTCTCATACTGTCGGGAATCAGGCAGGGAAAGGGGGCGGAAGAGAACTTCAAAGGTCCTGTACTCACCGGACGCAAGGACGCCGGCAGCGCACTCCACGTATCCGCCCGCCTCTGTGCACTCGGGCGATCCGCCCATGAATTCAGAATCTGTGTAGAGATAAGGCTGAACGTAGGTCCCTACACTCGGCGAAGGCCCGTTGTTCGAAACCGTGATCCTGTAAGTCAAGCTGTTCCCAAGCGTTAGAGGAACAGGAAATGCTTCTGCCGTGATGGCAACATCCGCACGCATCTCCCTCACCGACTGCTCCATGTCCACTATATGCTTGTAAATCGCAACGGAATCCACCAGACCTCCATAGTATGTATCGGCGCCGGCCCCTATCTTCAAGGGCTCTCCGCTCGTGAGGTCCCCGATTCCGTTTCGGCCGATGGACTGCAAACCGATGGCGGCTCCCATTGTGCCATCGGTATAGAAGGTGGCTTGTTGCAGGCTTCGATCAACAACGACCCCCACATGGTGCCATCTCCCATCGTTTATGCAGGCACCGATGTTGTTGCCGAGATAGCCCGTGTCATCACCATCCGTATCGGCGAACCTGACGTGAAGACGACAGTTCCCCTCACCAAGGACGGCCAGAGAGAAACCCGTGCCGGTGGACCCGGATCGATTGCCCAGGAACACCCTTTCTCCCGTGATGCCCGGCGCGACCTTGATCCACGCTTCGACGGTGAAGCTCTCATTTTCTCCGAAGCTCAGGGCGGCCGTCGAGGGGATGGTAGCGTAGTCATCGACACCATCGAAGGATAGCGCCGAGCCCATTATACCTTGTGCCCATCCTGCGCCGAAGAGATTGACGTCATGCCCGTTTGTCGTTTCGTCATGGGCAACCGTCCCCGCCCCTTCGTCGAATGACCATCTTCCAATAGTCACTTTGGGGGGAACGATGGTTTGGGATAGACCGCCCCCTTGAATACTGAATGTATAGACGGGCGTATCCTGATCGTCTGATGACACGGTTACCGTGGCCCTGCGCAGTTCTCCCAAGGGAGAAAATGCGATGCTGAAAGTCGTACTCCCTCCCCCGGCAACCGTCCCCCTAGGAGTTTTGGTCAGGTGAAAATAGCCGGCATCGGCGCCTTCGACTGCTACGCTGCTTATGTTCAGAACTCCGGTCCCGGTGTTGTGAATGACAAAGCTGCGCACGACTTCCCCGACAACAGGACCGAAATCGGTGTGATCGGTCAGATTGGAAGTATCCGCACCATTTTTTATGCGCAGCCCGTTCCCCCGCACATCTATATTCGGGGTCTCGAAGCCGCGTCCCTGAATACTGAATGCGTATGTCGCCTCGTCTGGGTCATTGCTTCCGATGCTCAGTTTGGCCGTGCGTGCGCCGGCAGCGCCTGGAGCGAAGAGTACATCGAAGCTCGTTACTTTGCCCGGTTCTATTGTAGGGTTCGGCGCAGAGGTTACACTGAAGTCGGAGGCCGCCGCACCCGAGATCACCACATAAGGCGAAGCGCCGGTTAATTGAAGGGGCATGTCGCCATCATTCCGAATGGTGAAGGTCTTGGAGAGACTGCCGCCGGCAGATGAAGGAACGCCGAAATACGTTCCGTTCCTGTATACCAGCACTTCTTTGTCAGAGGCATCCGACGTCAACTGACGCTCAACTACCGTCCTGCCGTCCGAAAGGACGTTGATTTCAGGACCGGTCGCCGCCCCGCCCGGTTGCCACACCTGCATCCGCCAGATATCGAAGATGGAGGTAGATGTGGTTACCAACGCCAGTTTCGAATTGAACCAGGATTCATTGGGATTCTGGTTGTCGAATGCGAAGGAACGCTCCCCCATATCCGAATCGAGGTATCCGCGGTACCGGATTTTCCCCGCATTGTCGGGATCTTCGTCCACATACATGCGGAGCAGGGAGCGCAAATCCGGCAGGCGCAGCTGCTGGTTGATGAACAAGGTCTGCCATTTCGTCGGGTCGGCTGCGGATGGGTGGCCTATGGAAGTATCGTGCTGCATGTAAACGGAATTGGTGACACCGGCCGGGTTCCCCACGAGACTACCCAGAACCCGGATGCCCGTATTTGGAGGGGCGGTTTCATTTCTCCTGAAATCGACCTCCACGTACAGAGGCAAAGAAAAGGATGCGTTCGTTGTGAGCGTATCTGGTTGACCAGATACCGCCGCTTTCATTCTTAACCGCGTTCCCAGTGCGGAGTCGGTAACGACCGAGGCGCCGGTTCCGCTCCACACACTGGTGTCGATGCCCCCCGCCGTCCATCCGTTATTGAGGGCCAGCGGCCAGAAATGGCGGACCTCAATCAAGCGTTTGGCCGTGTTGGAACCCAGGGGGCCGCTCGCCGTGAGCTTCACCTCATATATACCGGGCTTCTCGAATGTGTGGGAGGGGGTGCTCTGGGACGATATGTTTGCGTCGTCGAAATCCCATGTGAAGGAGAGCGGGTTCCCCTGCGAATCACGGGAATTCTCCGCCGAGAAGTTCACGGTGAACGGCGCATTTCCTATTGTCGGCCCCTCTCCCACGATGGAGATATCGGCGACTGTCTTCGAGACCCGGATGGACGCCTGACCGTCATTGTACCCGTTGCCGCTGCTGCCGTCGGATGCAACGATGCGAACGGGATACACCCCTTCCGGGGTTTCAGGAGCCGTCGCCCAATGGAAGATATTCCCATCCAGTTCTCCAATTCCTTCCCATTTGCTGAAGTCTACGGGAAACCCGTTGAAGTCACGACTCGTCAGATCGAATGCCGCCGTCTCGCCCGGTAGAATGGCGGCATCACGAATGCCCCCAACCGGTTCCACCCGGTAATTCTTCGGTCCGGTGGAGCGATAAATGGAAACCATCGCGGGGTTGCCGTCCGTAATGCCGTTGTTGGGAACGAAGGCGACGACGGTGCGCCCCTGAGGAAGCTTCGGATCATGGGGGACGGTGATGGAGTAAATCGTCCCTCTTTCATGGACGACGGCGGTATCCTTGTTTCCATAGAGGACGGTAGCCCGGATGGAGAGGGGCAGTTTCTGCAAGTCGTAACTGTCTTCGAGGGACACTCTCACCGAGACCGTTTCGCCGCTTCCCTGGTTGACACGGATCGCGGTTGTATTGGATGAACCGAGCGTTCCGCCCGTGGTCTCCAGATGCCTGAGAAGGGCAATGGGTGGGGCGACGGTCATGGATTTGGCCAGGTTCACCATGTTCCTGAGATGAGCGGTCGGGTCATAGCGATTGGCAATGACCGATACCTGATTCACATTGCTGCCGCCGTAGTCATTTGCCGACCCGTCTCCGTAGGAAGTGTAGGCGACGCGATGCTTCAATTCGTGGTCGTGGGGAACATCATAGGGGAGAGCAGCCTTCCATATGTAGAGCATGGTCGGGATGAAAAGGCCGTTCCTGAGCAATGCGGGTTTGAGGTCGCGCGGCAGGTAGCCACCGGCGATGAGAAGTTTGGTCAGCGCCATCGTCTCGCTGCCCGATGAGCCTATCGAATTGTAGTAACAGGGTACGAGGGCAGTATAGAGGTCGGTACTGTAAAGGAGCGACCTGTCCATGTATGAAATATGAGTGGGACCCGACCGAAGAACGTTGGCAAAATAATAACTTCTCTCCAGGCCGTAAATGTTGCCTTGACTATTGGCAAGATCATGTCCCATGAGGGTCGTCGATTGACTGGTCCAATTGGCTCCCGATGACATAAGATCGCCCCCCACGAGATGCATGTGGGAGTCGGGAGGGCGCAAGGTGACTTTGTTCCCGAAGTCCCCGCTCCATGAACTTCGGATGTAGCTATGGGCACTGTCTCTGCTTGAATATACGTCATACCAGAACCCCGCGTACTTGCGTTCGGGCCAATCAGTCTTTCTGAATTCCAGAAAACGACCGGGGTTTGCCGTTGTGTCCGCATCATCGGGATATAGTCTGTTGGATAAAGCGGGGGGTTGAATACTACCCACGGGTTCGGGGTTTTCATACCATAGCTTCCATGCAGGATCAAGATAGTAAGGGTTTTCAATTGTTTTTCCCGGCGCAACCGCAGGTATAGCCAGGAATAAGAGCCCCACTAAGACGACTGCGCGCACTCTTCCGGCTGACCGGATCAGGACGGTGATTAGAAGGGGTATGGGGATTGCCATGAGTAATGCTCCTTTCGTTTATTGTTTACACCCCATTAATGACACTCCCCGGATAATAGGGATGGGCCACGAAGAGGAGGCTCTTGCCGTAGTTCTGTGCCTTGACGCTGTCGATCATCGCCTGGGGAGCGAGCTTCCAATCGACCGGAGCAATAAAAAAAAGCCCGCTACGAAAGATTCACTCGCAGCGGGCTTTCTGGTTCCCTGGGGAAGGACAGCAAAGTACCCAAAATGGATTCTTAAAAAATATTTATATGCAATTAACGCTGTTTATACAGAAGATTTATTTCAAAAATATTACACGCAGGCAAATATTTTGTTAAAGAAACGATGCCTCGTCTCATGAGAAATCGGAGATGGCAGATCGCAAACACTTCGCATGAAATCGTTGTTTACACGCATTCACCTGATTTCTAAGAATGAGACCATTACCGAATCTTGTGCCAAGTATCGATGTAGCGCAGATACGGATATACATAATTACTCTCGACGACCGGCGTATACGTGAACTGAATGGTTAATGGATCGATGATTAAGTACTCGATGGAGTATGTCATGCCGGGGAAGGGAGAAACCTGGAACATCCCGTTTGTACCGCTTATAGAGGATTGTGCCGTCCCGTAAAATGAACGGTTTTCAATGGGGCCCGTTGTTTTGATGTCAATGCCGGCGCCGGTTAGTTGCATTTCCCCCCGGTAATTCACATATCTGGCGCCGCTGTAAGATTGAAAAGTTGCGTAGGTAACGGTTGAATACACCTGAAATGGAATGCTGGTCTGGCTCATCTCAACTTTAGTAGCTTTCAACTCGTATGTTCCAACGTAGGTGTTAACCCCGTTGCTGCCGTTGTTGCCGCTTCCGCATGCAGTGAGGACCCCGAGGGCGACAATACAGAATGTCTTTTTCATGTGTTTTCTCCTCTATCTGGAATCAGACAAGCATAATCCCGGCACGTCACAACATGGTTATCATTACGTTACTTATGCGTGTCCAGCGTATTCTTCGCACAAATCCCGGCGATTCTTGCTCGCCTGTAGCATAACGCTGCCTGTTTTGTATCGTTATAAACTTACCGTTTGTCTATAACGGATGGAACCCGCAAGTAAGGTTTGAGCACTCTGGCGATGCACTGAACATATAATTTGACTATTTAGTTGTATTCAGTATCCACAAAATCTGTGGAAAGACTTGTGGACAAATAGCGGGAACACCGGGAAAATCTAACAGATTCCACACGGATTTGCCGTTTGCTTAGAAAAGATGCATGTTTGACAAATTATTGACAAATGGACGGATGATATTTCATCCTCAAGTTCCGATAGTCCTTCCTCTCCCCACAAATTCCACCTAAGTTTTTATCCACTTTATTCTTGAATTCATTCGCAGGGGTGTAACCTGTTTGACGAAATTTTATTGCGTACTTTTAACACTCACGGGCAAATTATGGTGCTAAACTCGGTTTCAACAGAACCCTTGAGGGAAAATTGAGCGGGAGGCCAGTGCCATGCAGATAAGGGTAATATATTTAAACGGGAGTGCAGGCATTGTTGATTCTTCTTCACTCGACTACCTGATAAATAGACGAGAAATTGCGGCATTCTGCAGATCGGATGGATGGGTGAGGATCGGAAAAGATCCCACAAGAAAAGAAAAACGTCCTATTTCTAGGCTAGGAGAACGGGCGAGAGATATTATATTCGATGATGTTGGATAAAATTTAAGGTAAGCAAGCAACTCGGAAAGACCGAAAATTTCGGCGAGGACCTTTAGGGATAAACTCAACTCTGTCCGGTTTAAAATTTGTAGTCACTGAATCAGGATGAATTCAGGCAATCTTCCTGCTCTATGATATCTGCTGCATTCTGCCGAACATCAGGAAGCTGCTTTTCAGCTCCCCTGCTCCGGATTTCGCCCAGTGCGGGACGACAGAACTTCCCTGGGTAATTCGCGCGACCTTCATCCCCTATACCCGCCGCATCTACAGCCATACCCTCTGGATGGTTATAGGGCTTTGAAGTTACGTGCTTTCTCGCCCGGATATGACAGCCTTATATGCGATTTCTGTTCGTCGGGCCGGGATTTTGCCTTCGGCTTCCTTCAGATTCCGCCTCACGACGGACACCCTTGCCGTTCGGCTAACGGTTCCCACCATCAGGGTCCGTAGAGGACTTTCACCTCCAAGTCAACGATCAACCACCATGGCACTTACGCGCCACGCGCCATGCCAGGCACACACGGTTTCGTAAAGGGGGGAAATATCCCCCTCCACTTAATAAATTTCTGTAGGGTGAAGTATTTGGACGATGATTTGGTTGAAAAAATGGAGGAAACCATTGATGTAGACGAATCAGGCGATGTCGATGGTGACACAAATGGAGAAATTTTGGCGACTTGCAAATGGTTCCGAAAAAAGCGTCACGGATGGCGACCTAAATGGGAGCATATCATCGTCCGCTATCTTCTTGATCGCGTCGTTCTTTCCGTACAACGCGGCCGCCGCCGCTACCGAAACAGTGCTCGATGAACCGCAGTAGGTTCCTCATCCACCGGTTTGGTTTTCAGATTGGTCTCAACCATTCTCGAATCCAGTTTCCAACCGAGACACCAGCGGCCGAATGAATACCCATTGTTGCGGAGAGTTGCAAGCAAATGGTTGTCCACGCCGAATGAGCGGTGATAGTCGTTTCTGTTCATTGTCGGAATGCACCAGGCATCGCGTAAAAACCCGTGAACATAATCGACTCTGCTCTTTCTCAGGACCTTGGTAATCTCCATGACACTCATCGATCTCATATGCCTCCATGATCAGACTGTTGAGTTTCGCTTCCAGGTCTTTTATCTGCATCTTTTCTCCCTCCTAGATTGTCGTCCTCCACAGAGGAATCTTTTCCTGTAAACTTTTCTCAACAACTTCTCTTCGAAAAGTTTATATTTAGATTTTTTGACAGATGTTTGTGCTCTCCTCCCGAAGAAGGGCCATCTGAATGATGAACCGTTCCTGGCTTTCCCCCTCTCCTGGCGGCGCAAATTGTAGGCTATCTGCTTAATCGGTTTCTTGTCCCGGTGGTAGGCTTGGCAGATCTTACGAATCGATTCCACTATCAGCATCTGCTACAACCTGGCAAAAGACTCTTTGTGATGTTATGGAAAAAATTCTGAAGTAGTCCGGGAGAAATCGAATGACTGATGGTAACCGTATGAAAAAACGATGGCTCCATATTTGTCCCCAAAAGAGCTAACCAAAATATACCCGGAAAAGCATCCGAAAGTGGACCAAATCGGAAGTGAATCGGCCGGGAATTTCTCTATATACATTTATGAAATAAATGTGATCTATAACAGACTTTAGAAGGACTCGCAACATGCCGTCAAAGACCGCCATCATTGCTTATCGCTTCCATGTTATGTCCGGGCATCAGCAACTCTTCGATCAGGTCGAGGGTTGTATCTGCACAGCTTACCAAAAGGGGTTTTCCGTTGTTGTAATCACCAGAATCATCGGTTCCAAGAAGGCTGATTACGCCCACGCTGTTCTCGTAAAACATCGGGTAATCAACCAGGGGAAACGGGGCCGACCGGCAAAGGATTCCGTACCTCCCGTTCTGGCTACCTACCTCTCCAGACGGTCGCTCTCCTTTGCCAAATGGTGCGCCGGCTGAGAGTTCGACATTTGGGACGCTGGACATGCCATCAGAGAAAACGACGATGGTCCGGTGCTGGATGCCGTGCGGCGGGACTTTCCAGGCTGTTATGTGAAGATGCGCAAGCTCAAGGAATACCCTGACCATGTCCACCCGCCACAATGTCCATCGAACAAGCTGGAAGCCAACGTCATCTGGGATGATGAGGAGCTCTGCTACCACGCCGAAAAGGTTGAGAACCGCACCGTGCGGGGATATGGGTTAAGTATGGAAAGACGCGATCAGGAATCTCAAGGTGAGTCACAACTTTGGACTTATGCTGGTGCGGTTGGAGGCAGGGTGCCGGATATAATGCGCCATGAAGGTATCAGCGTAGCCTAGTTGAATGTTGCCACAATTCAGCCACTGCAAGTTTGCCACACAAATTAACGATAATTATAATTTACAATTTTGGCATTTTATGTAAATAATAATCACCGTTATGGCCAAGAGAACCGTTACAATCTATCCATCTTCAGCGAAAGAAATGGAGGCTCTGGGTCAGCGTCTCAAGGATGCTCGGCTTCGCCGTCGCTTTTCCATGGAAACGGTTTGTGCCAGGGCTGATATTTCGCGTCCGACGCTCTACAAGGTCGAGAATGGTGATCCATCGGTTTCAATTGGAATATACGTCAATGTACTTCGTGTTTTACTCTTGGTTGAAGATTTGTCGTTAATAGCCAAGGAGGATGCTTTAGGGCGCCGTCTGCAGGACGAATCACTCCCCCGGCGGAAAAGGGCTCCGCGCAGGAAGCCGCCGACAGGAGACGATCTGTCTACTCTCCCTGCAGCAAGGATTGATCCTCCCTGAAGAGAACGACACCGTCCTTTCGCGCCCGCTCCAGCAGGCCGGCCGTGAATCCTTTTCGGCTGAACAGACAGTAATACTCCTTCCTGTCGGCGCTTCCCCACTTCACCTTACGCGCCTTTTCCCTGAGCGCATCCAGTATGTCAGTACCAACCTGCTTTTCAGTCGCCTTTACCTCGCAGAAGAGGATCGAGTCGTGATCCCTGTTAACAGCGACGACATCGATCTCCTCGGTTCGATCCCACCACCGGCCGATAGCTGCAAAAGGGAAGAAGTCGTCAACGTGTGAAATAAGCGTCTCCCTGGCGACCTTCTCGTAAGCGCCACCCAGGTATGCCGGTAATCGTGAAACGATGTCCGCAGCAACGGCGTCGATTCTACCCATCTCCAGCTCTCCTCGCCGGGGAAAGACAAACCTGAACCAGAACTGGCAAAACTCGTCGCTGATCCTGTATAGTCCCTTTTTGCTCTTGAGAGGGATTTCCTCCGTAACCGGCACTTCCCGTTCAACAATCCGCAGATCCGCAAGGACGCCGAGATACTTGTTGGCTAAGGGCTGACCCAGACCGGTGGCATTGACGATCTCGGCAAGCTTCCTCTTCCCTTGGGCAATGGCCTGCAGGAGGGCAAAATAGTAACGCGGCTCGCGCAATTCGGTCCGGAGCAGGAACTCAACCTCTTCATAGAGCACCTCCCCCTTGCGGAGCACATGATCCCGCAGGTTTCGCTCAATATCCTTGCCGGGACTGAGATGCAGCCAGTAGGCCGGAATTCCTCCTGCCACGGCAAAGTGGGCCAGTCGGTCGGCAAATGGCTTCCCTTGGCGGAACTGGCTTGCCGCTCGAAACGACATCGGCTCCACCAGCCATTGCCCGCTACGCCGGCCATAGAGAGGCGAACGGTAACCCAATACCTCATTTTCCATCATCGTTATGCTGGAACCGAACAGGATCAGGTAGATGTTGCTCTCGGACAGGTATTCGTCCCATCCCTTCTGAAACAGGCTGGTGATGGCGGGGTTGGACTGAATGAGGTAGGGAAACTCATCAATGGCGAGGACGAACCGCTCTTTCTTCGCCTTCAGGTAGGAGAACGCCTCTTCCCAGGAAGCAAAACCGCGGGTCTGCAGTAATGGCTCTTCGAAAAACCGGCCGAGTGCCTGCGAAAATCGTTGCAGCTGTTCCTTCTCGCTGGTGCTTTCGGCGAGAAAATAAACGCTTCGCTTGTCGGCAATGAACTGCTTGACGAGCTCGGTCTTGCCAACCCGCCTCTTACCCCAGAGAACAATCAGTTGTGCTTTGGGGTCCTCCCACTTCTCTGCCAGGAAACGAAGTTCGTCTTCGCGATCGATGAAAGGCATATCGCACCTCTAGTTTTATACTTTAAAGTATTATACTCAAAAGTATATTTAATGCAACTCAATATTACGAGATCGGAGCAAGACCGGAATAGGCCGTGCCAGGATTGTAAATGACGTGTTCGAGGTGGTCGGTGGATGGAAATCAACCACCCAGTGTTTTTTTCTTATCAGACATCCAGCTCAACCCATAACGCAGCATGATCGGATGCGGCATCGACATTCTTCTTAATTGTTGGCAGATGTGGAAAGAGTGTGCCGTTCTCGCCACCCCATACGCCCCGACGTTCGATTCCACCCTTTATCACCTTGCTGGATAGTTTGGGAGACATAAGAATGTAATCCAATTTGCTGGATTTGGTACCGTTGCCATGCGTACCCGGCCGACCGTCACCTTCAAATTTCGGATGTGCCATGATATCTGTCAATGTTGATCCGTCACGGATCAAAGGATCTATCGGATTTTCATCAGGCACTTCATTGAGATCACCTATTACGACAACGTGGTCGTAGCCGTCATTTATACGCTCATCGTAGATCGATCTAACTCGTTTCGCCTGACGAAGCCGTTTCGCTGCGGATTCAGCTGGCTTGCCGTATCCCTTGCTCTTGAAATGGTTAACCAGGATCAGCAGCGTGTTGCCCTGCGGGGTCTTGATTTCGTACTCTGCACAATCTCGACTGAAGATTGTGCCTTCGTCGTCTTTATCGTCCACATGACTGAGCATCCGAACAATTTTGTATTCCTCTTTCAACATGATTCCAACATCAATTCCGCGGTCATCGTTACCGTCAATCAGCATCACGTGACCAAAAGGCTGTGCTCCTACTTTCGGCAAGACATCCTCATTGAAGCGCTTGAGACCAATACGATTCTCGGCCTCGATTACGCTCAGCACATCAGCGTTCAGCAAACCGATTACTCGAGCTGTATTTTCGGTCGCAGTCTGTTTGACAGGCTCCTTGATGAGTTCAAACCAGCCTATCCAGTCACCGCGCCCATCAGCGGCGATTTCTACCGGTTTGTCCTTGGGTCTGTATAGAAATTTGCCACGAGCGTCGAGGAGTTGGATGTATTTGCTCGTCCCTTGAGTAAGCATGCCTCTTTGTCGCTTCATGATGATGAGTAGTTCCGACTTAATGTCGTCTGAGTATTGGTCCTCCTGGATCAACTCGTTCAGACGTTTGAAATCCTCCAATGCCACCTTGCCGTCCGCCCAAGTATCGAGATTCATAGATTTGGCGCGCTCAAACATATTCTCTACGTTAAATGTTGCCAGTCGCATATCCGTACCTCCTTGGAAAAGTGGCCACCGGAAATTCTGAAGCGGCTATAATTTTCATTCCTAATAGCACATTAAGTGATAACTTATAAACAAGAATTACGCGGTGGTAGCCATCTTCGCCAGGAACTTGAATTTCATCAAGGTTCGAGACAAGTTATCAACTTTTCCCACGCCAGATACAACAGCCTGCTCAGCTGACGGCTAAACATCACCAGCTTGACCACAATGTGCTTCAGTAAGCCACGTCTCTTTCAGTTAGCATGCGAAAATCCCCAAATATCTGCGCGCTATCCATGTGATATTTGGTATCTTTTCCACAAAACGGATGCAAAAACGGATACAACGGAAACAGGTGAGAGAAAGTGCGAGGCCGAAGCGAGTAATTCTTCGAGTTGCTGCTCAGCACGTTTGTGGGTGAATAGTAGATAGCTTCGTTCCGGTGTGGTCAGCATGGTGCTACCTTTCTGCAGTATTCAGGTTTCAAAAATATTCGGGATGACGCACAACTTTTCAGAGTAATTTTTCCGCCAAACGGATGCAAAAACGGATGCAACGACCACTAAGGCATAAAAAAAGGACTTAACCTTGTCGGCTAAGTCCTTGATTTTATTGGAGCGGGAAACGGGATTCGAACCCGCGACTTCGACCTTGGCAAGGTCGCACTCTACCACTGAGTTATTCCCGCGCGATGAGCTTTTGTTTATAACAAAAGAGTATTTTCAAGTCAACATTTTTTTCACGCGAGCCGGGCGGAACTGTTGTTTTTGGATTATTTTATATGACAGGTAAAACAGAGCCTGCTCTTGTCATTCTCAATGACCAGGTGGTGCCGGTTGGGATTTTTCAGATCATGGCAGGAGATACAGGTAACCTGGCCGTTCACCAGGATTATGCCTGCGGCTGCTATACGTTCTGCCGGCACATACGATTGCTCTTGGCCGGCAGGGGGGTAGGGCTTGTCAACCGTATGGGGATCCTTAAGTTCGCATTTTACCGTGCAAATGGGAACGGTTTTTGTCATCGAACCGTCATGACAGGCCAGACAATCGGTCGCGTTTCCTGTTATGGTGACCGTCAACCCGTGATGAGGAACCTCTTCGGCGTGGGAAGTTGCATAATCAAGGAGGATGAGAATGGCCATTCCCCCTAACCCGACCAGCCGGACTACGCTTTTCATCATCGAACTCCTTTTTCCGGAGCAAATCTGCCATCCCGCAACACGGGATGCAAGATATCCAAAACTCACGGGTTGCAAAGCGTCTCAATTTAGCTGCAAGAATACCGCAAAAGTTTTCAAATTCAACGGCAGGAAAGATTTCATCGCTTTGCCGTTTTACTGTCTCCCCACTTCCGCGATGGCGTCCTTAACGGCCCGCCTGTTTATCTGGTTATCGCCCACAAGGACTCTGGTCTTTTTTGTTTTCGTATTCGTCACAACCACCGAAGGGGTCGCCCTGACGCCAAACCCCCGGTATATCGACTCGTTCAGCTTCATGCCGGACACGACGTCCATAAAGTTCAGCTGCCTGAGCTTCACCCCGTAAGGGGCAATGGCAGCCTGCACTTCTTCATTTGTGGGGGATTTTGTCTTCATGGACAGTTTGTTCAGCGCCGCGCGCAGTTGAATGTACTTATCCTTTTCATAAACGAGGAATTGCAGATTGTACGGTGTGAAATTGGAGGTTTCCGCGTGGATCGGGTAATCCACGAAGCCGATCTTCGCCGTCTTGGCGATTTCCGGGTACATCTTTTCTATGTCCGGCTCGATCTTACGGCATCCGGGACAAAACCAATCGCTGACAAAATATACGACGGTTGCGCTGTCCGTCTTGCCCAGATAGGGATCCAAACCGGCTGCCTCCACCTCTTTCCTTACCCCCACTATTGCGCAGGATAACCCGATAACGAACGCAACTGCCAACAAAGCCGTATTCTTGAGATACTTTCTCATACCACCTCCACTGGATTTGAGTTGTTTCTGCTTTTCGTACAGCACAACTACCGCAGCCGTATAAATAGCCGCAGCTATCCAGAGACAGACAGGGCACCACTGCCCCATGTCGTATTTCTGGAGCCACACAAATCTAAGTTCGGCCCCGGCGGCGGAGATTACAAGGAGGGATAAGATGCTGTCCGCCCGGATATAGCGCTTTCGCAAGCCCAGGGCAACGGCAACGGCTGAAAAAAAGGCGATACCGAACCATCCGAAATCCATCCCGAATATCGTGTATTTTACGGTCTCACTGCACGCGTCGGTACAGATCTTCAAAACGGACATGACGGAAAGAACCGATCCCGCAACCGTTGCCAGCCAAAGCAGGATGGTAGGAACAACGAAAACTCTACTTTTGATCATGCTGTTTCCTCGTAATCCTTTGAGTAAGCATAATTCTTCACAAACACCCCATTCTAAACAGCGCGGGGCTTTGGGGGACCAACGCAGCATCGAAGCGAGCCGCGCCCCAGGCAAGAATCTCACGGCACGGGGCGGCGGCGGGAAACGGAGGGGACTGGCCGAGAAATCGCAGCGCGGCCAGAAGGAGCGCTCCTCCATCCTTGCAGAGGTCCCTCCCGGCGGAGAGGGAAACGGCGTTGTCCCTTTTGGAAAGCTTTGCCCCGCCGGGGCCGGTGACGAGCGGCAAGTGGCAATAAGCGGGGGTTTTGTATCCGAAAAGCCTCTGAAGATATATCTGGCGGGGGGTGGAGAAGAGGAGGTCCGAGCCGCGCACCACCTGGTTCACCCCCTGCTCGGCGTCGTCCACCACCACGGCCAGATGGTAGGCAAAGGGGCCGTCCGCCCGGCGGACCACGAAATCGCCGCAGCTCCTGTCAAGCGCCTCCCTCACCCTCCCCATGATGCAATCCTCGAAGACGATCGGCTCTTCCGTGACACGGACCCGCACGGCGCGCGGCGGCTTGCCGGGAGGGAGGCCATGCCGGCATGTGCCGGGATAGACCGGTTCCCCTTCCTTGCCATGGGGCGCCGAGGCAATGCGGGCAATTTCCGCCCTTGAACAGCCGCACGGGTAGGCCAACCCCTTTTCCATCAGCCGCCCGAGGGCCGCCTGATAGGCGTCGGTCCTCTGGCTCTGACGGATGACCTCACCATCCCACTGGAAACCGAGCGCCTCCAGCGTCCGCAGGATATCGTCCGCCATGCCGGGGACGACGCGGGGGGTATCCAGATCCTCCATCCGGAGGAGCCAGAGCCCCCCTCCCCGTTTCGCCATCAGATAGCTTCCCACGGCTGCAACGAGGGAACCGAGATGGAGGGGGCCGGTGGGAGAAGGGGCGAAACGGCCGACAATGCGGCGTTCTTCGTGAACGTGTGGCTGAACTTTCGACATCATCATCTATCGGGCGAACAAGCTGAGGGATCCTGAACCCCAACCTCCCTTGTCAGTCGATAAACGAGCAACAATAGTCGGTAAGCGTATTCACCTTCATGGTGAACCTGGAGTTTTCCGGCACCTCGAACGACTCACCGCCGACGAAACGGAGCCAGCCGTCTTTGCCGGGCAGCATCACGTCCAGCTCGCCGGACAGGATCTCCATGACCTCCGCCGTGCCGGTGGAAAACTCGTACTCCCCCGGCTGCATGATTCCGAGGGTCTTTTTGCACCCCGTGTCGAACAGTATTGTGCGGCTCGTTACTCCCCCGTTGAAATAGACGTTGGCTTCCCTGATCACTGTAACATTCTTGAATTCGGACATTGGCCTCTCCTTGTGAGTCGTGTAAGTCGGGAAGGTATTTCACCCGAGAAAGGAGCTGTTTATCCCTTATCCCAACGCTGATTTTGTATCATCTTTGGCTCAAAATTGCAAACACGGATGGAGATAAAACGCGCCGGGTTTTTATGCATAGGAGGGACGGACCAGGGAATTATTACATGGTTGGTTGCTGACAGGCGATTATCCGGGTATACTTTAAAAATATTTCATTCTGATCAGACATCTTGCGTAACCGTGCAAAAGAGGAAGGGGGAATATTCTATGGTGATATCAGGAAGATACCGTTTATGGTTAATTGCCGGTGCAATGCTTCTGGTGCAAATGACGGCCCCGGGCATGGCCGGCCAGGTCCCGGCTGCCACGCCGTTGGTCTTTGCCGGATCGGGGACCAATCTTCCCATTGTCCGTATCCTCGCCGAGGAGTTTCAGAAGCGCCACCCGGAAATCCACATTGAGGTGCCGGCAAGTATCGGCTCGACGAGCGGCATTCGGGCAGCCGCCGACGGCGCAATAGCTCTTGGCCTCATCTCGAGGCCGCTCAAGGAGAATGAGAAGGGGTTAGGCCTTGAAGTCGCCACATACGCCCGGACACCGCTGATCATAGGTGTTCACCAGACCGTGGCGGAGGACAACATCAGCTACGCCGAGATACTCGATATCTACCGGGGGAAGAAGAACCGCTGGAAGGACGGCAGGGATATCGTCGTCCTGACCCGGGAATCCGGCGACAGCACCATCGAGGTAATGGAGAAGGGGGTGCCGGGGTTCAAGGAGGTGTATGATGAAAGTCAGAAGGCGAAACGCTGGACCCCCCTCCTCAAGGACCTGGAAATGAACCAGACTCTGGCAAAAACCCCCCATGCCATCGGGTTCTCCGATCTGGGCGCCCTCACGGTCGAGCGGCATAAGATCAAGCCACTGAAGGTCAACGGGGTGGCGCCGACCCTCAAGAACCTGCAGAACGGCATCTATCCCCTCGCCAAACCACTCATGTTCGTCTTCCACAGGGAGAAGCTCCCCGCCACGGCCAAGGAATTCCTCGCCTTCGTCCACTCGAAGGAGGGGGCGAAGATAATGAAGGCCAACGGCTATCTGCCGGGAAAATAGACAATGACGCAAGGCTCGGGGAACATAGGGATCGGGCGGCAACTCTCCCGCAGGCTTCTCCCCCTGTCGGCCGGTATCTGGCTGCTCATCAGCGTTTTTCCCCCGCTCACCTACTGGATCATCGAGCACCACAATCTCCAGCACATTACGGCACTCTACGCCGAGGACCTGGCAGGGAAATTTCGGAACTTCGCCCTGGAGGCCCCGGAGCTCTGGAAGTATCAGACCTATAAATTCATCACCATTACCAAAGAGTTCCACCCCATCATCGAAGTGACCGGCTTTTCCGTCCTGGATGAAAAAGGAGAACTGATCAGCGGATATCAGTACATGAATAGCTGGAAAAAGCACAGGGGAGGGCTCACCTTTAAGGAGGAATTCAATTTCTCGCTGGGAAGCGCCCCGATCCTGTTCAACAATCGCCAGGTCGGGACGGTCGAGGTCCTTGTTTCCGATGCCCATCTCAAAGGGGGTACTATCATCCTCTTTTGCTTCTCGACACTCATAGGGACAACCCTTGCCGTCCTGGTATACCGGTATCCGATCAGGGCCGTCAGAAAGATGGAGGGAGAGATCGAAGAGCTGATCGCCGCCGTGCAGAAGAGTGAGGAGAAGTACCGATCCCTCATCGGGAATATACCGGACATTACGTGGACGGCGGACAGCGAAGGGAACACCATCTTCATCAGTCCCAACCTGGCAAGAGTATACGGCTACACCCCGGAAGAGATATACGCCTCGGGTACTTCCCTCCGGTTCGGCAGGATCCACCCCGACGACGTGGAACGGGTTACCGGGGCTTTCGAATCGCTCTTCGCTCATAAAGGAGTGTTTGATGTGGAGTACCGTATCCAGAGAAAGGACGGGGAGTGGATCTGGTTCTATGACCGGGCCACGGAAACCTACGAAAGGGGTGGTATCAGGTATATCGACGGCATCAGCACGGAGATAACCGATCGCAAAGGGGTGGAAGAGGCACTGAAAGAGTCGGAAACGAAGTTCAGGAACCTGGTGGAAAAATCGCTCATTGGGGTATACATCATTCAGGACGGGATGTTCAGATATGTGAATCCGAAGCTGGCCGAGATCTTTGGATGGACCGTCGAGGAGATGGTTGACAAAAAAGGCCCTGCCGACCTGGTCCTGCCGGGAGACTGGCCAATGGTGGCGGAAAACCTGCGCAAGAGGCTGGCGGGGGAAATAAAGTCTCTCTGCTATGAATTCCGGGGGGTAACCCGTGAGAAGAGGGTCATCGACCTGGAAGTTTTTGGGAGCCAAATCATCTATCACGGCAGTCCGGCAGTAATCGGGACCCTGTTGGACATAACCGCCCGCAAGCGCGCAGAGCAAGTCTTGGCCCAGCAGGCCCAAGAGCTCCGATCCATGTCGCTGATTGACGAACTGACAGGCCTCTACAACAGGCGCGGGTTCCTGACCATGGCCGAGTGCCAGTTAAAGACAATGGCCAGGATGGACAAAAAGACGATACTGATCTTTATCGATCTGGATGGCATGAAGCGGATCAATGACACCTTCGGGCACAATGAGGGGGACGCGGCATTGAAGGAAGTCGCATTCCTCCTGAGGGAGACGTTCCGCGAGTCGGACATAGCGGCCCGCCTTGGAGGAGACGAATTTGTCGTCCTGACGCTGGTGGACGACACGGAAAGCAGCGAGATTCTCACCGGTCGTCTTGAGCAGAATCTGGCGCGGCGCAATGCCTACTCCGGGAAGGATTATCAGTTATCTTTCAGCCTGGGAGCATCTGTCAAAGATCCTTTTTCCCATTCCTCCATTGAGGAACTACTCGAAGAGGCCGACTCCCTCATGTATCAGCGAAAAAAGGCAAAAAAGGCGGGACATACGATAGCCTGTTATCCCGGTGATTAACCGCATCGCCTGAACCCGCACTTTGCACCGGGATTGCGGAACTTCCATAGTTTCACGCTATCCCGGCCAGCTCCAGTCTCCCCCCCCAGCGTCTCACAAGCTCCTGCCGCAGTTTCCCATGCTCCGGAAGCCGCAGCTCCGGGTCTTTCTCGACAACGCTAAACGCCTCGGCCCTGGCCTCTTCGAGAATCCGCCCGTCCCGCAGGATATTGGCGACGCGGAAATCAGGGATTCCCGCCTGGCGGGTACCGAGGAAATCGCCGGGGCCACGGATCTCCAGGTCCGCCTCGGCGATCCTGAAGCCGTCGTTGGTATTCTCCATAACCCTCAGGCGCTTTTCTCCATCTTCGGAAAGCTTGCCGGAAGTCAAGAGGATGCAGCGGGATTTCTCGCTCCCCCGCCCTACCCGGCCCCGCAGCTGGTGGAGCTGAGAGAGGCCGAAGCGCTCGGCATGCTCGATCACCATGAGCGTCGCGTTGGGGACGTCGATCCCCACCTCGATGACCGTGGTCGCCACGAGGATGTCGATTGCCCGCTCCTTGAAGGAACGCATGGTCTCTTCCTTCTCCTCCGGCTTCATCCGGCCGTGGAGAAGGGCGATGCGCAACTCGGGAAAGACATCATTCGTCAAGTGCTCCGCCATCTGGGTCGCGGCCTTAAGGTCCGATTTCTCCGACTCCTCCACGAGTGGATAGATGACGTAGGCCTGCCTCCCCTTCATGACTTCCTCCCGGATGATGCCGTACACCTGGGAACGGCGGGACTCGAAGCAGACCTTGGTCTCCACCGGGGTCCTGCCGGGAGGGAGCTCGTCGATCACCGAAAGGGAGAGGTCGCCGAATACGGTCATGGCAAGGGTACGGGGGATGGGGGTGGCGGTCATGACCAGGATATCCGGACTTTCACCCTTTTTCTTGAGGACGCCCCGCTGCAGGACACCGAAACGGTGCTGTTCGTCGATGATTCCCAGGCCGAGTCGCTTGAACTCCACCTTCTCCTGGATGACCGCGTGGGTGCCGATGACGATCTGCGCCTCTCCGCAGGCGATTTCTGCCAGCCGTTCGCTCCTCGCCTTCCCCTTCATGGCGGAAGTGAGGAGGGTGACCCTGAGCCCAAGGGTTTCACACCAGCGGTGGAGGTTCAAGTAGTGCTGCTCGGCGAGGATTTCGGTGGGAGCCATGATCGCCACCTGATAGTCGTTCTCCACCGCCACGAGCGCCGCCATGAGCGCCACCAGCGTCTTGCCGCACCCCACGTCCCCCTGCACGAGCCGGTGCATCGGATGCGGCGCCATCATGTCGTTCTTTATCTCGGAGAGGACCCGCCGTTGCGCGGAGGTCAGAGAAAACGGGAGGAGCTTCAGGAGTTCCTTCGTGTACCGGTGGGTGACCTGGAAGGCTATTCCCTCCTCCATGGCCACCCCCCGCTTTTTGAGGGCGAGCCCCAGCTCCAGAAAGAAGAACTCGTCAAAGGCGAGAGACCGGTGGGCGGAAGTTGCACCCTCGTCCAGTTCTTTGAGGATCGCGCCGTTTTCCGGGTAGTGGACCGCGCGAAGCGCAACCGGAAGCGGAAGGAGTGAGTGTTTCAATGCTACGGCCGCCGGCAGGGTATCTTCGATGCCGGAGGTAAAACTATCCACAACCTCCTTCATGACCTTTCGCATGGTCTTCTGGTGGAGCCCTTCGGTCAGGGGGTAGACGGGGACGATCCGCCCGAAGTTGAAGGGGTCCCGGGCCATGACCGCTGCCAGGTCTTCTCCCTCGGCAAGCCATTCCACGTCAGGGTGGTGGATTTCCCGCTGAAAACCGTACTGGCTCACCTCCCCGGTGAAAATCCCTTTTCTTCCCGGCTTCCATGCCTTCTTCATGAACGCAGGGTTGAAATTGAACCATTTGAGAGTGATGGACCCGCCGTCGTCGCCGACCACCGCTTCGAAAAACCTCC
Organism: Geobacteraceae bacterium; assembly: GCA_009773645.1. GTDB lineage: Bacteria > Desulfobacterota > Desulfuromonadia > Geobacterales > Geobacteraceae > WSYB01. The sequence goes on along the minus strand of WSYB01000013.1, from coordinate 36,792 downwards.
GCCCCCTGCCGGCGACCGCATCGGCAGTGAGCACAGAGGCGGAGAAGACAGAGGTCTCGCCCGGACGCAGCCTTGCCACCTTGCGCAGCTCGCGGCGGTCCTCATAGCGATGGGGGAGAAGGTAAATGGCGTCCTCAACCTTATGGATACCCTTCCTGGCAAGAGCATCGGCCAGCTTCGGGCCGACCCCTTTTATGAACTGAACCGGGGTTTCCAGATTCTTGCGGCTTATGCTCTGCCGCAGGGAGGTTTGGGCGGAAGGGGCAGCCTGACTGTCCTGGGCGGGGGCGGGCCTCACAAGGAGCACTCCCTTGTCACCGATCTCGAGGGAAACCGCGTCGCCCGGCTTCAAGCCCATCTCCCGCAGCAGGTCATCGGGGAGGGTGATGCTGTTTGTATCGGAAAGTTTGGTGGTCGTCACGTTTAGAATAATCTGCTTTAATTCCCGGATATCGACTTATCCTGAGTTATACATCATAACGCCGCAAAATCCAACTCATTTGGGGTTTTGGCCCACCAGGCCCATTTTCCCGGGTTGGCATTAAAGGGTAAAGAAAAACGTGGCCCCTTTACCCACTTCCCCCTCGGCCCAGACGCGCCCCCCGTGACGCTGAATGATCCGCTTCACCGCGGCGAGCCCTATCCCGTGACCAGGGAAATTCTCCGCCCCGGCAAGGCGCTGGAACGGACGGAAGAGGCGGTCGGCGTCGTCCGTGGCGAAGCCCGGCCCGTTATCCCGAACGAAACAGACCGGTTTGCCGTCGGCTTCCGTGACGCCGAACTCGATCTCCGCCGTCTCCCGATTGACCGTATATTTCCAGGCGTTTCCCAGGAGGTTCTCCAGGACAATCCGGAGAAGGCGCGGATCACCCAGTGCTTCCACTCCATCGGCGGCAGTGAAGAGTGCGCGGCGCTCCGGTTCGCTCATGCGGAGTTGGCAAACTACGGCTTTTGCCATTTCCGTCAGGTCGACCCTCTCACGGCTCAGTTCGACGCGCGACAGACGGGAAAAGTCGAGAAGGGCGGAGATGAGCCCGTTCATCCGCCAGACCGCTTCATGGATCAGCCGGATGAATTCCGTCCCCTCGCTCATGTGCGCATCGGCGTCCAGTTCCATCATGATCTGGCAGCAGGAATTGATCGCGGAGAGCGGCGTGCGGAGGTCGTGGGAAACGGTGTAGTTGAACGCCTCCAGCTCCTGGTTGGCGGCTTCCAGTTCGGCAGCCCGCGCCGCCAGGTCGGTGTTGAGGATCTCAATCTCCGCCTCCATCCGTTTTCGTTCGGTGATGTCGTTGACGAGGATTAAGAGGCACTGCTCCCCCTTGATCTCGATGACTTCCGAAGAGAGGAGCCCCACAAAGTGGTCACCTCTCTTCCCCCGGAAGTTGGCCTCGAGGTCGCGCACCTTCCCGTCCTCCCGGAGCGCTTGAAGAAACCGGGAACGCGCCTCCGGGGTTTCCCAGATATTGAGCTCCAGCGAGGTGCGGCCGACGACTTCGTCGCGCCGATACCCCAAGATCCTTTCGAAGGCCTCATTGACTTCGATGTACCTTCCCTCCGCAATGGTGCTGATGACGAGGATGGAAGGGGTGGCACGAAAGGCCTTGGCGAATTTTTCTTCCGACTCCTGCAACGCCTCTTCCGCCCGCTTGCGCCCGGTGACGTCCAGGCAGAACTCGACGACACCCTTGACCTTGCCGTCATCATCCTTTATGGGGAAACCGCGAATATACCATTGTCTCCCGTCAGGACTGCGGATCTCTGCTTCCTGCGGCTGACCCGTATCCCGGGCCAATACGACCGGACAGCCGACGCAGGGCTCGGTGCGCTGGTGCCAAAGTTCCCAGCACTGCCGCCCCGTTAATTCTTCCGGCTGCATCCCCACCGAATCGAGAGCCTTTAGATTTCCCCACAAGATCTTCATGTCCGCATCGTGGTATACGACAAGGTCTATCGTGCTGTTCAAAATGAGAGACTTTTCTGCTTCAGAAACTTTCAGCGCCTCTTCCGCACGTTTCCGCTCGGTGATGTCGCGGATGATCGCCAGCAGCTCGGTTTTCCCCTGATACTCCAGACGGTTCAGGCTTATTTCCACATCGAATAATGTTCCGTCGCTACGGAGGTGCCGCCACTCGAAGAACTGGGGCGGGCCGGCCAGGGCCTGAACGACCTTTTCCCGGGCTTTTGACGCGGAATCGATACCATCCGGCTGCATCGGGGGGGAGAGGTGCTCAGGCCTCCTGCCGATGAATTCCTCCGCGGTACAGCGAAACATCTCAAGGGCCTTCCTGTTGCAGTTCACAAAACAGCCGTCACGAATGGTGCAGATCGCATCATTCGCGCCTTCGACAAGGGTGCGATACCGCACCTCGCTCTCCCGTAGCGCCTCTTCCGCTCTCTTGCGTGCCGTGATGTCATTGTGCAGAGAGAGCAGGTATTTATCTCCATGCACGTCGATGATCGCTGCGGAATAGAGCCCCACCAGGAGGTTGCCCGTTCTGTCCCGGAAGGTGATTTCCTGTTCGCGGACTTCCCTTCCATCCCGCAGCATGCCTATCAGCCGGTCCCGGTCGGCCGGGTTATTCCAGATGTCGAGATCCAGAGTACTCCTGCCGATGATCTCTTCACGGCGATACCCGAAGAGCCGTTCGAAGGCCTCGTTGACTTCGATGATCCTTCCGTCGTTCAGGTTGGTGAGGGCAAACAGAGACGGTGCCAGATGAAACGCCTTGGAAAACTTCTCCTCAGATTCCCGCAGGGCTGCCTGCTGGCTTTCCAGGGTCGTGACCATGCGGTTGAAGGCCTGGCCCAGGATACCGATCTCGTCGTTGGAACCGATCTCCAGTGAGTGGTGTTCGCCGAATTTTTCCGGCACCGATTCCACGTGCCGGGTGAAAGCCTCCAGCGGCCCGGTGAAGCGCTTCATGAGGAGCCAGGTAATCGTCAGAACGGCTATGGTGAGTCCCACGGTCGCCAGGAGGAAGTAACGCTTCGCCGCCGCCATCGAGGCATAGGCCTCGGAGGTGGGGTAGTTGGCCGCCAGGATCCAGCCGGTGGTGCGCAGGTGCCTGACCGAGGAGATGACCCGCACTCCATCGGAGTTGACCGTCTCCCCGCTTCCTTCGAAGCCGGCCAGGGCCTTCTCATACATGGCATTCGTTCCTGCCGGCAGAGCCCGGGGCAGAATCCGGTCCTTATCGGGATGGACGATGATGGTTCGGTCCCGGTCGGTCAGGTAGAAGTAGCCGGTTTCACTGTACCGGGTGCGGGAGAGCTCCTGGAGGAAGTTGCTCCCCCACAGGTCGAAACTGCCGCCGAGGATCGCCGTCAGGCGCCCATGGCGGTCGAAGACGGGGGCGGAGAGGAAGATGGCCGGGTGGCCGGGAGTGCGGCTGGAAGTGTAGGGTTTGGAGATGTAAGGTTTCCCCGTCTTTACGGTCTGCTGATAGAACTCCTGATGCGAGTCATCCCGTCCCCGCCTTCCGGGAAGGTAGGGGCTTTCGGCAATCAGCCTGCCGTCGCTGGAGATGAGGAAGAGCCCGTTGTCGAAGATGGAGAGGAGCGTTATGCGGGCGTCGAGAAAGCGCTGGGCCCGGTCGGCGGAGCCTGCGGCCGACGGCTGGACCTGGCGCGCCGCGGCAATCAGGGTGCCGTGGGCCAGGCGCAGCTTGTCGTCGATATTTTCCGCAAGAGAGGAGACGAGGGCGAACTGCTGCCGGCTGATGGCGTTCTTGAGAGATCGTTCCTGGTAGGCGAGGGCGCACCACGAGAGGAGGGCGATGACCAGCAGGAATAGGAGGGAAACCGCCAGCGCCATCTTGGTTTTCAAGCTGAGAGTATTCATGCCGCCGTGTCTCCGGGGTGACTGAAATCAGCAAACAGGTCGTGGGAAAAAGTATAGCAGAAGTCGGGGAGTGTGCACTAGCAAACGGTTTTCCGTCGCATTGTCCTTATCTCTGATGGCGCACCAAAAGAAAAAGGGGACAGATTCGCACCTGTCCCCTCTCCCCTTGATTTTCGCCTGTGAAATCTAGAACAGCGCATTCAGGTCGTTCACCACATCATCCACATCAAGCCCATGGGCGGAACACCCCTGCTCCAGGTTTTCGTTCTGCGCCCCCATGCAGCCGACGCAGCCGAGATTGTACTTGGCAAACACCTTGACCGCATCGGGGTGCATCCTCATAACCTGGGCAAACGTCATGTCTTTGGTTACTGTCTGGCTCATTTTCTCACCTCTCCTTTATAGCGTGAGGAGTGAGGCGTGAGGAGTAAAAAAACTTTTTGGTATTTTCCCCTCACCCCTCACCCCTCACCCCTCACTCATATTTAATGTCGATGATCTCGTATTCCTTCACTCCTGACGGGACCTTGGCCTTCACCGCATCATCGAGCTTATGCCCGATCAAAGCCTTGCCCACGGGCGAGGTGCAGGAGATTTTACCCAGCTTGATATCCGCCTCGTCCTCACCGACTATCTTGAAGGTAATCTCCTCTTCCGTTGCCGTGTCATAGAGGGTGACGGTAGAACCGAACACCACCTTGTCAGGTTTCAAGTTGGAAAGGTCAACCACATAGGCCCTGGCGAGCTTGTCCTGCAATTCCTGAATGCGCCCTTCGATGAAGCTCTGGCGGTGCTTGGCGGCGTCGTACTCGGCGTTTTCGGACAGGTCGCCGTGGGACCTCGCTTCGGCGATGTCCTGGATCACTTTAGGACGCTCTTCTCTGATCAGGCGCTTCAGCTCTTCCTGAAGCGATTCGTAGCTCTCTTTGGTCAACGGCACTGAATGGGACATCTACACCTACTCCTCTTTGTTGCTTTTTATAAACTGCCAGGAGCGCCACAAGGGGCGCTCCTGGTTCAACCTTTACCTCTACCTTTAACAGTTTTTCATCCCAGGTATTCCTGGAGCGGTTTCACGTCCAGCTCTTCCTCCCGCATGGCGATAATCCCGTCTACAGCGGCCCTGGCGCCTGCAGTAGTGGTGAAATAGGCTACATTGTGCACCAGCGCGTTCCTGCGAATGGAAAAGGAATCCGCCACCGCCTGGGCCCCCTGGGTGGTGTTTATCACCATGCAGATTTCGTTGTTCTTGATGGCATCGACAATGTGGGGGCGGCCTTCGAGCACCTTGTTGATCACCTGTACCGGGATTCCCTTTTCCTGCAGATAGGAAGCGGTTCCGCGCGTGGCAACGAGTTTAAAGCCGGAATCATACAATGTTTTTGCTGCGGTGACAATATGTTTTTTGTCCGCATCGCGCACACTGATGAAGACCTTGCCAGACAGGGGAAGCCTCACTCCGGCGCCCAGCTGGGCCTTGGCAAAAGCCTTGGCAAAGTTGACGTCGATTCCCATCACCTCACCGGTGGACTTCATTTCCGGACCCAGGATGGTGTCCACTCCGGGGAATTTCACGAAGGGAAAGACCGATTCCTTCACCGCCATGTGGGTCGGTTCTATCTCCGAAGTAATGCCCAGCTCCCGGAGGGTCTTGCCGGCCATGATGCGGGCGGCGATCTTGGCCAGGGGCCTGCCGGTCGCCTTGGAGACAAAGGGCGCCGTGCGGGAGGCCCGCGGATTCACCTCGAGGATAAAGATAATTCCGTCTTTTACGGCAAACTGAACATTCATGAGCCCCTTGACGTTCAGCTCCAGGGCCATCTGTTTGGTCTGGCGCTTGATCTCGTCGGCAACATCGCTGGAGAGGGAATACGGGGGGAGCGAACAGGCGGAATCGCCGGAATGGATCCCCGCTTCCTCGATATGCTCCATGATCCCGCCGATTACTGCCTCCCGTCCGTCGCAGAGGGCGTCCACGTCGATCTCGATCGCCTCGTCCAGAAACTTGTCGATCAGAATGGGGTGCTCGGGAGAAGCCTGCACGGCGGTATGCATGTAGCGGCGCAGTTCATCCACTTCGTAGACGATCTCCATGGCGCGCCCGCCGAGAACATAGGAGGGGCGGACCACCACCGGATAGCCGATCCGGTCGGCCACCTTTTCCGCCTCTTCAAAGGAGCGCGCCGTGCCGTTTTCCGGCTGACGCAGATTCAGCTTGTGGAGCATCACCTGGAACCGCTCCCGGTCCTCGGCCCGGTCGATGGAGTCCGGCGAGGTGCCGATGATGGGAACTCCCGCCTTCTCCAGGGGTACAGCGAGCTTGAGCGGAGTCTGTCCGCCGAACTGGACGATCACCCCGTCGGGCTTTTCAATCTCCACGATGTTGAGGACGTCCTCGTAAGTGAGGGGCTCGAAGTAGAGGCGGTCGGAGGTGTCGTAATCGGTGGAGACCGTCTCCGGATTGCAGTTGACCATGATCGTCTCATACCCGTCCTCGCCCAGGGCAAACACCCCGTGAACGCAGCAGTAGTCGAACTCAATTCCCTGGCCGATCCGGTTCGGCCCGCCCCCCAGGATCATGATCTTCTTCCGGTCGGTGACCTCCGCCTCGCACTCCTCCTCGTAGGTGGAGTAGAGGTAGGGGGTGTAGGCAACGAACTCGGCGGCGCAGGTATCGACCCGCTTGAAAACCGGCCTGATGCCGAGGGAGAGGCGTAAGCGCCGCACCTCTTCCTCCGTCTTTCCCCAGAGGCGGCCGAGGAATTTGTCGGAGAAGCCGTACCGCTTCGCTTCGCGGATGGTGTCCGTCAATTCTCTCGTAGGGGCGGCGTCTCGTCGCCCGGATTCGGGCGGGGTAACCCCGCCCCTACAACATTCCTCCACCAACGGCCGCGCCTGTTTCAACTCTTCTTCTTTTTCGATGATCTGCCGGATGTTGTGGAGGAACCAGGGGTCGATGGCGGTGACGGAATGGATATCATCAACCGTCATGCCGCTTCTGAAGGCGTCGCCCAGGTACCAGAGTCGCTCCCAGTTGGGGGTGCGGAGTTTATCCATGAGGAGCTGCTGCTCCTTGGGAGTCAACGCACGGCGGGTCTCGTTGGCCTCCCTGAAGAGGCGCGATTCAAGGCCGCACGACCCTATCTCAAGGGAACGGAGCGCCTTCTGGAACGATTCCTTGAAGGTCCGGCCGATGGCCATCACCTCCCCCACGGATTTCATCTGGGTGGTGAGCGTCGCGTCTGCGGCCGGGAACTTCTCGAAGGTGAAACGAGGGACCTTGGTCACCACGTAATCGATGGTCGGCTCGAAACAGGCGGGGGTCTCCCGGGTGATGTCGTTGGTGATCTCATCCAGCGAATATCCCACCGCCAGCTTGGCGGCGATTTTGGCTATGGGAAAGCCGGTCGCCTTGGAAGCAAGGGCTGAGCTCCGGGAGACCCGCGGGTTCATCTCGATCACCACCAGGCGGCCGTCCCTGGGATTCACGCCGAACTGGATGTTGGAGCCGCCGGTATCGACGCCGATCTCGCGGATGATCTTGAGGGAAGCGTCGCGGAGGATCTGGTACTCCTTGTCGGTCAGGGTCTGGGCCGGCGCCACGGTGATGGAGTCACCGGTATGGACCCCCATCGGGTCGAAGTTCTCGATGGAGCAGATGATCACCACATTGTCCTTCGTGTCCCGCATCACCTCCAGTTCGTACTCCTTCCAGCCGATAACCGACTCCTCCACCAGGATCTCACCCGTGGGAGAGGCCTCGATCCCGGCCAAGGACATCTTTTCGTACTCCTCCATGTTGTAGGCGATGCCGCCGCCGGTGCCGCCGAGGGTGAAGGATGGACGGATGATGGCCGGAAAGCCGACCTCCTTGATCACCTCCATGGCCTCGATATAGTTGTGGGCCAGCCCCGAGCGGGGGACCGCCAGCCCGATCCGCTGCATCGCCTCCTTGAACAGGGTCCGGTCCTCGGCCATTTTGATGGCGGGGAGCTTGGCGCCGATGAGTTCAACGCCGTACTTCTCCAGTACGCCGCTCTCCGCCACGGCAACCGCGGTGTTCAGGGCGGTCTGCCCCCCCAGGGTCGGCAGGATCGCATCGGGGCGCTCTTTTTCGATGATCTTGGCCAGCATCTCCGGGGTGACCGGCTCGATGTAGGTCCGGTCGGCGAAGTCGGGGTCGGTCATGATGGTAGCGGGGTTGCTGTTCAGGAGCACCACCTCGAAACCCTCTTCCTTCAGGGCCTTGCACGCCTGGGTGCCGGAATAGTCGAACTCGCACGCCTGGCCGATGACGATGGGGCCGGCGCCGATGATGAGGATCTTGTGGATGTCGGTACGTTTGGGCATGTAAAAATATTCTCCTTACACTGCTATTCTTTGTTACTCAGCAATGGCTCGCTGGAAGACATCTTTGGCTGGCAATCCCTGAACCTTACCCGCACGGTATTCATCTAGTCGCCTTTCTGCTTCATCAAGCCAAAGTCGCTCGACCTCCGATACCGACGGTTCATCCAGGCTCATGAGCAGCTTGCCGGCGAGCCGGGCTCGGGCCTGAATATCCAAATTGAGAGCCTCTATCTCAATCTTTTGCTTGGTCTTCGGCATGATATCGAACCTTCTTGCCATGCTTTAATACTAGAAATTTACATGAAACAACAGGCTTTGACCACATGATTTTAGCCTTCGCGGCACTGGCGATTGGAATCATCACCACGGCGGTTCCTCGCTGATCTCCCTTGACGGTTTTTCGCTCAGCCATGTCAGCCTCCCTAAATCATTATCATATTAGTTATTGTCAGGCTCAGACATATCGTCGCACCATCACCCGCAGAAATTCCCCTATATCATCAATCCCATCGGTGGCAATGGCGTAAACCTTTTCCAGATCAAGCTTCGCATACTCATGGGCAACCAGGTTGCGGAAGCCGACCGCCTTGATCATCCGTTCACACAGATCCCGGGGGACGACGCCGTTATCGGAGAGGAGATAGAAGAAATCGTGGGTGCTTGCGGCAAGCCCCATTTCCTCGTCGCTGACAACATGTGCGGCGAGATCGATGCACCCCTGGACGGCCTGCATCAGATGAAAGATCACAATGTCCTGACGGCGACTTCTGACCCGCTTGAGACTCCGCTCCACCGAATCGACCTTCTCTGCAATTATCCTTCGATCAACCATGGGCAGGGTCCTCCTTGTACTTCCGGAAAAGGGCTTCTTCCATCCGGTTACGGTATGGTGCGAATTCGGCGATCATGGAAAAGCGTATGGCACGGAAACGGGAAAGTTCCAGCGGATCACGGTTGAAAACCGCTATCCCCTTTCCGAAAATCTGTTCCAGTAGAACCTCGCCCGCATCGTTCATGATGACCGGATGGATGTCCAGCCTGAGTAGACGCGCCAGCCCGTTGTGGTAGACGAGCTTCAGATCGAAATAGTGAGACCGCGAAACCGAGGCATCCAGCAGGAAGGCAACGTCCACGTCGCTTCCCTGCCTCTCTTTGCCGCCTGCGTATGAGCCGAACAGGTAGCAGGCGACGATCTCCGGCCTCCCGGCGCAGTAATCAGCTACCTTTTTCTTTATTGCCTCGCATTCCACATCAACCCCTAAAGAAACCTTTGATAATCTGCCACGGAGGCACAGAGACACGGAGAAAAACCACAGAGAAAAACTAACGAAAGACTTGTTTATGATTATGTTCTAAAACTCTAAAGAGCAGGTTGTAAGACCTTGAGATTTAGATTTCCTCCGTGTCTCTGTGTCTCCGTGGCAGATGTTAAATCTTATTCCTGCACCCAGCCGTTCTCCAACCCCGCCTCCTCCAGCGCCGCCACCGCCTCCCCGTACTCCTCGACGGTAATCTTCCGGTGGATACCAGGGGTTTCCGAAGCCTCATGGGCGGGGAAAAACTGGTTCATGAGGGCGATATGGGTTTCGAGTCCCAGGTTCTCCGCAATCCAGCGAAGGGTCTCAGCACTCCCCGCTCCTCCCTCCGGGAGGACCAGGTGGCGGATAATGAGCCCCCGCACGGCGATCCCGTCCCGATCCACCTCCAAGTGTCCCACCTGGCGGAACATCTCGGTCACCGCTGCCCGGTTGGCAGCACAATAGCCGGGAGCGGCGGAAAAGCGCACCGCCGGCTCCTCTGCCGCATATTTCATGTCGGGGAGGTAAATGTCCACCACCCCGTCAAGGAGCGCCAGCACGTCGGGCTTTTCGTAGCCGCTGGAGTTCCAGACTATCGGGAGATGGAAGCCCTGGGGGATTGCGAGCCAGAGGGCCGCCAGGAGTTGCGGCAGGAAGTGCCCCGGCGTGACGAAATTTATGTTGTGGACCTTGAGTCGCTGGAGCCGCAGCATCTCTTCCGCCAGCTTCGTCGTCGCGAGCTCCCGGCCGTTCCCCAAATGGCTGATGGGAAAGTTCTGGCAGAAACGGCACCGCAGCGTGCAATGGGAGAGAAAGATGGTCCCCGATCCCAGTGAACCGGAGATCGGCGGCTCTTCACCCCGGTGAACATTGGCGGAGGCAATCTTCGGCATGAACCCGGCCCGGCAGCGCCCCACCTCTCCCCCCAACCGGTTCACCCCGCAGTCGTGGGGGCAGAGGTCGCAGCTTTTGAGTCGCCCATAGGCCTGCCGCACTCTCTCAAGGAGGTCGCCTGAATTGTAAAGATCTAAATACCGCATAACTGCCGGGAACCGGGAACCGAGAACCGGGAACCGGAAAAGCCTTTTCCGAATCCCGCGTCCCGAATCCCGATTACCGATGTTTCTCCATCATCTCCACAAACCTCCCGAACAGGTAATGGGAGTCGTGGGGGCCGGGAGACGCCTCGGGGTGATGCTGGACCGAGAAGATGGGGAGTTCCCTGTGCCGCATCCCCTCAACGGTCTGGTCGTTCAGGTTCTCATGGGCCAACTGGCAGGCGTGGGAAAGGGAGACGATATCCACGGAAAAGCCGTGGTTTTGGGCCGTTATCTCCACCTTGCGGGTGGCCAGGTCCATCACCGGCAGGTTGGAGCCGTGGTTGCCGAACTTCAGCTTGACGGTCCTCCCCCCCAGGGCGAGCCCCAGAAGCTGATGACCGAGACAGATACCGAAGACCGGTATTTTGCCGATGAATTTTCTGATGTTTTCAATGACGGCGGTCATCGGTTCAGGGTCGCCGGGGCCGTTGGAAAGGAAAATTCCGTCCGGATTCATGGCCAGGGCCTCCTCCGCCGGAAACGTGGCGGGAACTACGGTCACGTCGCACCCTGCGGATACCAGGCAGCGGAGGATGTTGAACTTGATGCCGAAATCGTAGGCCACCACTTTATACTTAAGTCCAATCCGGTCGGGGTGGATGTACCCCTCCCCCAGCTCCCAGAGTCCTTCGGTCCAATGGTATGGCTTGTCGCAGGTGACCCCGCTGGCGAGATCCAGTCCGGCCATGCTGGGGATCGCCCTGGCTTTGTGGACGAGGCTCTGCGGGTCGGAATCGGTCGTGGATATGATCCCGTTCTGCGCCCCGTGATCCCGCAGATGGCGGGTCAGCGCACGGGTATCGATCCCCTGGATGCCGACCACCCCGTTTTCCTTCAGAAAGGCGCCGAGGCTCATGGTGGCCCGCCAGTTGGAGTAACACTCGAAGTACTCTCTTACGATGAAGCCCGAGAGGTAGAGCTGATTGCTTTCGATGTCTTCCGGGTTGATGCCGGTGTTGCCTGCCTGGGTGTAGGTCATGGTAACCATCTGACCTTTGTAGGAGGGATCGGTCAGGACTTCCTGATAACCGGTCATTGCTGTGTTGAACACCACCTCACCGGACGCTTCGCCGGTGGCGCCGAACGATTTCCCCTCAAAAATGCGCCCATCGGCGAGCGCGAGTACTGCCTTCATGTATCTCTCCCGAATCAATTTTATATGTAGGAACGCCGTCTCGGCGCGATTGATCAAATCGGTTTTTTCACCGGGCCAACGGCACGAGGCTAAAGGCTAAAGGTTGTAAACTTAGCCCTTCGCCCTTAGCCTTTAACCTCGCTTGTAAACCACCTTGCCGCCGACAATGGTATACACGGCCGCCCCCTTCATCCGCATGCCGATAAACGGGGAATTCTTTGATTTGCTGGCGAGTTTCTCCGGCTCCACCACCCACTCCCGGTTCGGGTCAATGACGGTGATGTCGGCAGCAACCCCGACCTGCAGGGTCCCCCGGTCTATCCCTAGGATTTTCGCAGGATTGGATGACATTTTTTCAACCAGCACTGGAAGTTCGATCACTTTTTCCTCAACCAGCTTGAGTGAGAGCGGGACGGAGGTCTCAAGTCCTATGATGCCGTTCAAGGCAACGTTAAACTCCACATCCTTTTCGTCCAGGTGGTGCGGCGCATGATCGGTGGCGATGACGTCAATGGTGCCGGCGGCAAGTCCTGCCTTGATTGCCGCCACATGATCGGCTTCGCGCAGCGGCGGGTTCATCTTCGCATTGGTGTTGTAACCGCGCACCGCATCATCGGTGAGGGAAAAATAGTGGGGCGCGGTCTCACAGGTCACCTTTACCCCGCGGGCCTTGGCGTCCCTGATGATGCGCACCGATCCTTTCGTCGATATGTGGGCGATGTGTACGGGAGAATTGGTAAACTCGGCAAGGTAGACATCCCGGGCGACCGCGACATCCTCAGCCGCCCACGGGATACCTTTGAGACCCAGCTCCGTGGCCGTGAACCCTTCGTTCATCACACCTTCGCCCACCAGCGAGAGCTCCTCGCTGTGGGAAATGACCATGATCCCCATCCCCTTGGCATACTCCAGTGCCCGGCGCATCAGCTCACCGTTTACCACCGGCCTGCCGTCATCGGAAACCGCTACGCAACCGGCCTCTTTCAGTTCTCCCATCTCGGCCAGGCTCTCCCCCTTGCTCCCCTGGGTAATGGCACCGACGGGAAAGACATTGACCAGAGCTTCGGCCTTCGCCTTGCTGACGATGTACGCGGTGATCGCCTTGTTGTCGTTCACCGGCTTGGTGTTGGGCATGCAGACGACGGAGGTAAAGCCGCCGGCGGCCGCGGCCCTGGTACCGGATATAATGTCCTCCTTATACTCCAGCCCCGGCTCCCGCAAGTGGACATGCATGTCGATGAGACCCGGAGTGACGATCAACCCGGCGGCATCAATGGTCTCAATGCCGCTGGGGGCCTTAAGCCCCTTTCCCAGCTCCCTGATCTTCCCTTCCACCACCAGAACATCCAGCGTGTCGTCGATGTTCTGCGACGGGTCGATCACCCGCCCTCCCTTTATCAGCAGATTCATAATCTCACCTCGTGATTTAAATTCATATGTTTTTTGCCACAGAGACGCAGAGACACGGAGAAAACCTTTTAAATCATTAGGGGCCTCACGATTACTTCACGATTACTCAAGATTTAAGCAAAACTTTTGGTTTAAAATCCTGGAAATAGTGAGGGAATCATGGGGCCGAAACAAGTGTTTTTGTCACTATTTCACAGATTTTCTCTGTGTCTCTGTGGCAGATTTTATTCAGCCGTTAACTCGCCGCCGCTCACATGGTAGAGCATCGACATCCGCACTGCCACGCCGTTCTCCACCTGTTTCAGGATATGGGACTGGGCGCCGTCGGCCACGTGGGAGCAGAGTTCGACCCCGCGATTGATCGGCCCCGGGTGCATGACAATGGCGTCCTTTCCGGCCAGTTGCAGCACGTTGTTATTGAGCCCGTAATAACGGGAATACTCCTTCAGGGTGGGAAGCAGGGTTTTCCCCTGGCGCTCCAGTTGGATGCGGAGCATCATCACCACGTCGGCCCCTTCTACGGCCTCACGCATATCCTTGCAGACCGTCACGTTTCCCAACCTTTCGACACCCGGCGGCATCATGGTGGGAGGGCCGGCGAGAAAGACGTTCGCCCCCATCTTTGACAGGCCGTAGATGTCGGAACGAGCCACCCTGCTGTGGGTGATGTCGCCCACAATGGCCACCTTGAGCCCCGCCAGTTTCCCGAATTTCTGCCGCATGGTGAGCATGTCCAGAAGCCCCTGGGAAGGATGCTCGTGGGCGCCGTCACCGGCATTGATCACCGAACAGGAAACCCGCTGCGCCAGGTAGTGGTGGGCGCCGGACGCGGCATGGCGCATGACGATGATGTCAGGCTTCATGGCCAGGATGTTGCGCGCCGTATCCGAGAGGGTCTCCCCCTTGACCACCGAGCTGGTGGAGGCGGTAATATTGATGGTGTCCGCGGAAAGCCGCTTCGCCGCGATCTCGAAGGAGGTACGGGTGCGGGTGGATGCTTCGTAGAAAAGGTTTACCACGGTTTTGCCGCGCAGCGTCGGCACTTTTTTAATATCGCGGCTGTTGATCTCCTTCAGATTTTCCGCAGTGTTGAGGAGAAGCTCTATCTCCTCGGCCGTTAAATCCTGTAACCCTATGATATCTTTATGCTTGAACCCCATTAAATGCCTCCCCCCTGTGGGGGCGACCCACTGTGGCCGCCCAAATGGGCAACCACATGGGGTTGCCCCTACGCATCTATTTTTGCAAGATTACCTCAGTCGGCGTATTTTCGGCATCAAACACAACCTGGACGTTTTCCTTCCGGCTGGTGGGAACATTGCGCCCCACGAAATCGGCCCGAATAGGGAGTTCCCGGTGCCCCCTGTCCACAAGGACTCCAAGCTGGACACATGAAGGCCTGCCGTGATCCATGATGGCATCCATGGCCGCCCGTATGGTGCGGCCGGTGTAGAGGACATCGTCAACCAGCACTACCTTCATCCCCTCGATACTGAAGGGGATGTCCGTCTTGCCAACCGGCAGATGCTCTGCATGCCCCTTGATGTCGTCCCGGTAGAGGGTAATGTCCACCGCGCCGACCGGCACCTTCTCCCCCTCGATCTCCTCCAGACGCAGGGCCAGATCATGGGCCAGATGCACCCCGCCGGTCCTGATCCCCACCAGGACCAGATCCCGGACCCCCTTGTTCCGCTCCAGGATCTCATGGGCAATGCGGGTTAGCGCCCTCTTTACCCCAACCCCGTCGAGTATTACCGTACTATCAGCTCCCAAGCGCCCCTCTCCTTTCTTCCTGCCGTTTGCAGGCAATAAACTGTCCGGTGGAAATACCCCTAAAGCCCAACCAGGTTAAAGCGGCATTTACAAAAAAGAGCCTTCCCGCAAAAAGGCGGAAAGGCTCTCACATATTGTTCTTATGAGTACTCTATTCATCACCTTTGCTAACCTCACGGGGTTAAATTAAAAGGGATCCTGAAATTTCGTGTACCTTATCACCAACGGCTTTTCTAAGTCAAGGAAGAAATAACAGTTGGAAAGTGTAAAATATATCTTTATTTTGTCGGATTTCCTTACACTCCCCTATTTCCTGTACCAACGTCTAACTAATTGCTTTTGTTATATTTTATAGTAGCAGCCGAAAAGGTCAATTCGGAATTCTTAACACCTGAAGGGATTAAGAATAATATCTCCATATAATCCAATAGTTACACAAATGGCACTCATTTTGCTTTTAATGAGTTGAACTAGCCGCTTTATCGAAGGAGGTTCCATATGATAAGGTTCATGCTCCCATTGATGGTTATTCTCTGCATGGCAACAGCCGCACAGGCAGTTCCCACTCTACAGGTCGGGGCTCCGGGTGCAACCACTGGTACGTATGCCCCCTATGTAAATTCAGCCAATCCAACCGAATCGGATACGGCGATTACCTCCGGCTCGACTCTGTATGTGGCAGGGGCGTATGCCGTCAACAACTCGCAACTGTCGATCGGGGGCAAGTATACCGATCACATCGACCCATTGATTACTCCGCACCTGGCTCCCGGAACAATGGGCTCGGATTGGTCGGCTTTTGGTTTCAACTCAACATTTGACGGTCATGGAGCACTCCTCATGGCAACCGTACCTGATGGTACCCTTGGTGACGGCAGTCTCACCGTTAACGGCAACGCCCCGATTTACACCACGGCAGCGTATGAGGACGGGTTCACGGTACCGAATCCCCCGAGCAACCATGCCCCTATACCCGGCCAGGACTACATGTTCTTTGACGTCGGCAACTTCTTATCCCTGGTTTTGATTCCGGACTTCGCAGACCCGACCCAGCCTCCTCCGCCAAGTAACCAGTCGGGAGAAATCAAAACGCTGGCCATCGGCACTTCCGGTTTCGACTGGATTCATTTTGATATCTTTGCCCTCGTTTCGGAAGAAGATTCCAGCGTGGATCGCGGCGTAAGAACATACTTCGTGAAAACTGCGGAAGAGGGCAACCCCGGCTCCCATGACGTGACTTGGAAGACTGACGACGGCGGTGGTGGCGGTGGCAATCCGGTACCGGAGCCGGGAACGGTTTTTCTTCTCGGGACAGGATTGGTCGGGTTGGCACTGTACGGCAGGAAGAGAAATAACAGATAAGCTGTGCAGTATAGAACGAGGTAAACACGAGGGGGGCAGAGAGAATCTGCCCCCCGTTTTTTTTACTTGTAAACGGTTAGTGAAGCCATCCCCACATTTCCCGCCGCATCGAATGCCTTAATCTTGATGACGTGCGCCCCCGGCGCGGCATTGCGGCTATTCCAGTTCAACGAGAGCGAGCCGGAACCGGCCGTGGTCTTGAGGCTGTTGTCGATGTACAGTTCCATCCTCGAAACGCCTATATTGTCATATGCGGCAGCAGTGACGGTTGTTTTGTTGCCAACCGTCGAGCCGTTGGCCGGTGACGTGATGGAAACCTGCGGGGGAGACGTGCCGGAGGCGTTGATCACGGATACCAGGCTGTGGTTCGACTGTCCCGCATTGCCTGCCGCATCGTAGGCCACCGCGTACAGGTCGTAGGTGCCGTCGGCAAGTCCGGTTGTATCCCAATAAAAGCTGTAGGGGGCCACCGTGTCGCCGGCAAAGGACGCGCCGTTAATGTAGAGCACCACTTTTGCCACGCCCACATCGTCGAGGGCCGAGACGTTTACCTGGATGGCGCCACTCAAGGTTGCGCCGCTGCCGGGAGACGTAATGGATGCAGTCGGAGCGGTCGTGTCGGATTGCGGCACGGCGTTTCGGGCGGCGGTCAGGCTCTTGTAAACGTTGATTCTGCCGTAACCGAAATACTGGTCAAATCCCGCCGTCCCCAAGTCGTCGGCATTCTGCTTTATGATGTCTACCACCTGCGCATTTGTAAGCATTGGATTTACGGACAAGATGAGAGCGGCAAGCCCGGCGGTTATGGGTGAGGAGAAGGAGGTGCCGTTCCATGCGCCGTAACCGCCCCCTCTATTGGTGGTATAGATACCGGACCCTGGGGCAGAAACGGTTATCCAGCTTCCGTAGTTTGAAAAGCTGGCAATGGTATCGGAAGATGTCGTTGCCGAAACGGCAACGACGCTGTTGCAGGCAGCCGGGTAGTACAGGGCACTCGTGGAATTATTCATTGCAGAGGCAAAGATGACGGCACCCTTGCTCCAAGCGTAGTTAACGGCATTCTGGAGGGTCAAAGAGCTACTCGACCCGCCAATGCTTATGTTGATTACCCTGACGCCCTGGTCTACTGCGTAAGTGATCGCCCTGGCTATGTTGCTGTAACTGGCATAATCATTGGCATCGAGGACTACGAGAGGCATAAGCGGGTTTTGCCAGGCTACTCCCGCCACCCCGATCGAATTATTACTCAATGCCCCGGCGGCCCCTGCTACGGCAGTGCCGTGCCCGAGGACGTCGTGGGTATCAGAATTATTGACAAGAAAGTTGTAGCCTGGAAGGAGCTTGCCGGCGAGGTCGGGATGGGCAGGGTCTACACCGGAGTCGATGATGGCGATATCCACAACATTGGACCCGGTGACGATGTCCCAGCCGAGAGGAGCGGATATCTTCGGCAAATGCCACTGGGAAGGATAGGAGGGATCATTGGGGGTGCCCGAAGAAGTTGCCAGGTAGTTGGGTTCGACAAATTCGACGTGGGGGTTCCGGGAGAGTGCAGCCTTGACTTTTTCCAGGGCCTGGGGAGGAACTTTGATCTTTCTGACCCCGATCTGCGGGATTTCTTCATCAACTGTGGCGCCGAGTCCGGTCAGCACTTCGTCGATTTTTACCGTTGCTGCTCCGGCCTTGGGTTGGACCAGGAGTTCATCCGCGACAAACCTTGCTCCGCCGCTTTCTCCCCACGCCTGAAGTGCGCCGGCCAAGGTAAAAAGGACGGCGACGACGCATACTACTGCCTGTAAACTCTTTCTTCCCCTCTTTTCCATGTTCCACCTCCTCGATATTGCTGTCCCGGTGCCCTATGAAACAGGGCACCGAAGATACAAGGGAGGTGGACCCCGCTTCTTCGGCAACCCGGCTATCCTGTGTCTGTCACAGGACCCGTGGCTTTGTGTCCCTCGGTTACCCGAGGTTTACCCGTTCGGAAACAGTATTTGTTACGTTATTATACGTTATCGGAAACTATGTCAAAAACTTTAGCAGAAAATGTAAAACATTTAACTATCCACAGGACAAAAGCTAATCGATCACCTTCCCGATGCTGCTCCAGCGCACCCGGAATTTATCCTTATCCCACGACCAGTACTTGATGAAGGCCAGTCCCTTGATCTTGTCGTTCTTTACAAATCCCCAGAACCGGCTGTCATAGGAGCGGTCCCTGTTGTCACCCATGACAAAGTAGGAGTTTTCCGGCACCTTGATCGGTTTGGTGTTGTCACGCGGATTCTGTACCTCCGGGATAACGTCACTCTCCTTGTGCACCTCGTGTGGATTCACGTAGAGTTTTCCGTTCACGTATACCTTTTTGTCCTTAACCTGCAACTCGTCACCGGGGGTGCCGATCACCCGCTTGATGAAATCCTTGGACGGGTCTTCCGGATACTCGAAGACGATGACGTCTCCGCGTCTGGGATCGCGGATATTCAATATCCGCGTGGAGGTCAAGGGAATCTTGGTGCCGTAAATGAATTTGTTGACCAGGATATGGTCGCCTATGGCGAGGGTATCTTCCATGGAGCCGGACGGTATCTTGAACGCCTGAACCACAAAGGTCCTGATGACGAGCGCCAGGACGACGGCTATGATGATCGATTCGGCGTATTCCCTGATGATATGCTTCTTTTTGACCACCGTACCTTCGTCGGGTTTCTGTTGAAGATCGGAAACATTTACGCGGTTATCTCGGTTTTCGTCCATTGAACACGGGTCCTTTTGAGCAAAAATTTGGGCGCATGGTAATGCGCCCTTCCAAAAATGTATAATTGAACGTATCGTATATTATTTTTCTTCGACTTTCAAGATGGCAAGGAACGCCTCCTGCGGCAACTCTACATTCCCCACGTTCTTCATCCGCTTTTTCCCCTCTTTCTGCTTCTCAAGAAGTTTCCGTTTCCTGGTGATGTCACCACCGTAACATTTGGCAAGCACGTCTTTGCGCATGGCCTTGACGGTCTCCCTGGCGATTACCTTATTGCCGATGGCGGCCTGGATGGCCACCTCAAACATCTGGCGGGGGATCAGCTCCTTCATCTTCGATACCAGGTCGCGCCCCCGGTAATAGGCCTTGTCCTTGTGGATAATCAGAGAGAGGGCATCGACAACCTCGCCATTGATCATGATGTTCATCCGCACCAGCTCGCTCAGCCGGTAGTCCAGCTGCTCGTAATCCAGCGAGGCATACCCCTTGGTGATCGACTTCAGCCGGTCGTAAAAGTCGAGAACCACCTCATTGAGCGGAAGTTCGTAAATGACCATCACCCGATTCGGGGTGAGGTATTTGATCTCCCGTTGCACTCCCCGTTTTTCCTCGCAGAGGGCGAGGACACCGCCCACATATTCGTTGGGGGTGTGGATGGAGGCAAGGATAAACGGCTCCTCGATATAGTCTATCTCCTGGACGGGCGGAAGCTGATTGGCGCTCTCGATGGTAATGACATCCCCACCCAGCTTGTGCACCCTGTAAACAACCGTCGGCGCAGTGGTGATCAGCTCCAGGTTGAATTCCCGTTCCAACCGCTCCTGGATAATCTCCATATGAAGGAGGCCGAGAAATCCGCAGCGAAAGCCGAATCCTAGGGCAAGGGAGGTTTCCGGCTCGTAGGTAAAAGAAGAGTCGTTCAGCTTCAGCTTGGCGAGCGCATCCCGCAGCTGTTCGTACTGAACGGTATCGATGGGATAAAGGCCGGAAAAAACCATCGGCTTGACTTCCTTGAAACCGGAAAGCGGCGTTGCGCAAGGGTTATGCAGCAGGGTGACGGTATCTCCCACCTTGGCGTCCTGCACATCTTTGATCCCGGCGATGACAAAACCGACCTCACCTGCCGAAAGCTGAGGGACTTCCCGCATGACAGGGGCGAACACCCCGATCTTCAGAGTCTCAAAACTGCGGCCGCTGTACATGAGCTGGATCTTGTCCCCTTTTTTTATCACCCCGTCCATAACCCGCACGAGAATGATGACTCCCTGGTATTGATCGTACCAGGAGTCAAAGAGGAGGGCCTTTAAAGGCCTGGATGGATCGCCGACCGGCGGAGGGATTTTTTTCACGATCTCTTCCAGAATATCCCTGGTGCCGATCCCCTCCTTGGCGCTGGCCAGCACCGCATCGTGGGCATCCAGGCCTATGATATCCTCGATTTCCTGTCTCACCCGGTCCGGATCGGCGGCAGGGAGGTCGATTTTGTTAAGGACCGGAAAGACTTCCAGGTTATTGTCGATGGCAAGATAGACGTTGGCCAGGGTTTGCGCCTCTACCCCCTGGGAAGCGTCCACCACCAGCAAGGCCCCTTCACAGGCGGCCAGCGAACGCGACACCTCATAGGTAAAGTCCACATGCCCCGGGGTGTCGATCAGATTCAGGATGTAATCCCTGCCGTCGGCCGCCCGGTAGTTAAGTCGGACGGTCTGGGCCTTGATGGTGATTCCCCGTTCCCGTTCCAGGTCCATCTTATCCAGGAACTGGTCCTGCTTTTCCCGCTCGGAAAGCGTACCGGTAAACTCAAGAAGCCGGTCCGCCAGTGTTGATTTGCCGTGATCAATGTGGGCAATGATGGAGAAATTGCGTATATTTTCTATTACCATAAATTCCTTTGTTGTCAGAGTGTAACCGAGGAAGGATATACTAATTTTCCGCTTAATGTAAAGGAAAATCAGGGCAAAGCACCCATTACAGCATTGCCATATCTCCCGGTACATGGTATACGTCTCACAGCAGTTGGCAATCAAGGTATGAAAGAGAGGTTCAATGCTGACCGGTAAACAGAAAAGATTCCTCAGGGGGGTGGGACACGCCCTGAAACCTGTCATCACGGTGGGGAAAGGAGAGATAAGCGAGGCCCTAGTTAAAGAGACGGTGGAAGCCCTGGCGTTTCATGAGCTCATCAAGGTAAAGATCCTGGAGAGCTGCCTGCTCGAACGAAACGAGGTGGCCGAAGCCCTGGCTGGCTCTTGCCGGGCCGAGGTGGCCCAAATCCTCGGACGGACGATCCTTCTCTACAAAAAAGGTGACGAACCGCGAATTGAACTCCCGAAGGTGAAAAAACCGTGAAAAGTGAAGGGTGAAAAAGAACTTTTTCTCTTT
This sequence comes from Geobacteraceae bacterium, assembly GCA_009773645.1. Lineage (GTDB taxonomy): Bacteria > Desulfobacterota > Desulfuromonadia > Geobacterales > Geobacteraceae > WSYB01. Next base: position 15,383 of record WSYB01000013.1, on the reverse strand, counting down.
TCACCCTTCACCCTTCACGCCTTATGATCAATCGTCATCACGCCTTCCGTGCTTGTGTTGCTTGCGCTCCTCTTTCTCCCATCTCTTCTCCTCCTTCCGCTCTCTCCGCTCTTCCCTGCGGTGCTCCTTCCTCTCTTTGTCGGGACGGAAATGCCTGCCGCGGTAGCGACCCTCGTCTTCCCGATAACGACGATACTCCTCATCCCTTACGTAACGAACCCTCTCAAACTTGTGCTTGCGCAGGCCCGGCGGCAGGTGCCTGTGTTTTACCACATGCCAGGGACCGTTATAGTAAGGAGACCTGTACCATCCATGATCGCGGTGCAGGTAATAATTGCCGGAAATATAAACCATGTCATAGGGGATACCGACCGCCACGGAAAAACCGAGGGACGGCGGTGCTAAAAACAGGGGCGGCTCCTCGATGATGATTTGCGGTGCAGGCGCAACCGGAACCGGCACGGCCACACCGCCGCCTCTGTTGCCGACATTGACATTGAGGTCAAAGCCGACATTGGCGGCCTGTGAAACGGACGCAATAAAGAATACAAACAGCAATAACATCAGTATGACGTTCTTCATGGGTACCTTCCTTTCCTTTAGTGTTTTTATAAAACCATGAACTTTTTACTATCGATAACATCCCTGAACGCAAAAAAGCCGGGGCTAAAATACCTGGTGGATATTTCGGCAACCCGGCTGTCTCCGTGAGACCCTATAGGCTTTCCGCCCCTTCCTCGCGGAAGGTTTAGTATTATCGTCTATCACCTTGCGGCAATGGTAATCTCAGTCGGAAGGCAGCATAGCGCAAGAGGAAAATCAAAGTCAAGATTTTACTTTTATCATGAACGTGATATACCTGAAATCACAGGGCTTTTAAAACATTATCTCAGAAGGAGAGCCTGTATGACAAAGGTTGTCTATGTGGATCGTGAGGCGTGCATAAGCTGCGGTCTCTGCGTTTCGCTTGCCCCTGAAGTTTTCCGCTTTGAGGAAGGCCGATCCACCGCCTATAATCCATCGGGCGCTCCGGAGAAAAATATCCAGGAATGCATCGACGGCTGCCCGGTGAATGCCATCCACTGGCGGGAAGAGCCGTGATCCGGAAAGCGGGGATCGGGAACCGGGAAGCGGGAAGCGGGAATCAAAGAAATTCTGTCTCTAGTAGTTGTTTTTCCGAATCCCGGTTCCCGGATCACGGCCTCTAAACCCGTTCATACGGCTCGAACAGCCGCTTGAATTCATCCAGTGCAAAGCGGTCGGTCATGCCGGCCACATAGTCGCAAATGACCCGCTCCCGTCCAACGCTCTCCATCTTTTTCAGGTATTTACGGGGAAGAAGGGTGGGATGTTTTACATACGTTTCGAAAAGCTGGATAAGATAGCGCTCCGCTTTGACCCGCATTCTTTCCACCTTGTAGTGATGGTAAAGATTCTCCAGCAGGAAGCGCTTTAACGCCCGGTTCTTTCTTGACAGCTCCGGACTGAACGACACCATCTGCTTGTTGATCCGGCGCAGGTCCTCAAGGCTCCGGATTTTGGACTGCAAAAGGTTCTCCAGGGTGGTTGCGGTCAGGTCCGTTATGAACAGGCCGATAAGGGCGCTTATGGTCTGATGCTTCCTTCTCTCGGCATCCAGGCCGGGGTATTCCCTCCCTACGCCCTCGAACATCACGTTCCACAACTCCACCTGCTCAAGCTGCGCCGGGGTTATATACCCGGACTTCAGACCGTCGTCTATGTCATGGTTGTTGTAAGCTATCTCATCTGCAAAATTGATAATCTGCGCTTCAATGGTGGGAACGACACCGGGGAGGAATTCCGCCATACTCTCCGCCGGCCGGTCGTAAGGGGATGAATGCTTGATGATCCCCTCACGTACCTCCCAGGAAAGGTTCAGTCCGTTGAACCCCGGATATCGCTCCTCCAGTTCGTCCACCACCCGAAACGACTGGAGGTTGTGCTCGAATCCGCCATGCCCGTCCATCAGGCGATTCAGCACCTCCTCGCCGGTGTGCCCGAAGGGGGTATGCCCCAGGTCGTGGGCAAGCGCCAGTGCCTCAGTCAGCTCTTCATTCAACTTGAGCCGCCGGGCAATCGCCTTCCCTATCTGGGCAACCTCCAGGGAATGGGTAAGCCGGGTCCGGTAGTAGTCACCCTCATGATTGACGAATACCTGGGTCTTGTATTCCAGCCGACGAAAAGCCGCGCAATGAATGATCCGGTCACGGTCCCGCTCAAATGCCGGTCTGTCGTCGCGATGCACCTCCGGGTACTTCCTCCCCCGGGATTGGGAACTTCTGGCGGCGTAGTCGGCCAGGTCAGGCCTTTCCATGGAAGTGTCTCGATTCATGGGATCATCCTCCTCTAACAGCCTGATAAAATGCTATTAAAACCCGCTCCGCATAGGGTGTCAATACCAAAGTTCCCCTTGACTCTGCCGGCTCTATCATGCTAGATTTTTAATTCTTTTTATAAAACGCTAACAAGCTCAGCACATGGTGGCAAGTCTATGAATAAAACGCTGTTGGAAAGGGTCCCGGAAAGGGTCAGGAAAAAGCTGGGGTCCCAAAGTACCGCCTGTCTCCTCAACGGCAGAGACGTGTTCACTTCCCTGCAGCATGAAAACCTGATAGTCATGGCATGTAACACCAGAATAAGGCATGTCATCCCGGGGATAATGAAAGCAGCCGAAGAACTGGACGCCGTCGTCGCCTTTGAACTGACCAGGACCGAAGGAGGACTTGACGGCGGCTACACGGGTCAGACCCCGGAGGTTTTTTTAAACACGGTCATCGAATATGCCGAACGGTTTCGATTCAACAAACCTTTCATTATTCATGCAGACCACATAACCGTGAAAAACACCTCTCCATCGGAGCTGGCAGAGGCCGAAAGACTGCTTGCGGCACAACTTGAAGCCGGCTTCACCTCCTTCGCCCTCGACGCCTCATTTAATCCCCTTGCCGACAATATTACCATTATCGGCAAGCTGGCTGAGCCTGTTATTGCCGAGGGATACGGTCTGGAAGTGGAACTGGGAGAGGTAAAAACGGTGGGAAGCGAATCAAATCTGACTACCGTCGAGGAAACCGAGGCGTTTCTTGCCGGCCTCTCCGCCCGTGGGATAAGGCCGCAGCTACTGGCAATAGATAACGGCTCAAAAACCGGCAACTATCTCGAAGGGCAGATTATTAACATCGATCTGCTCAGAACCAAAGAAATTTACCAGACAGTCCAGAGCTTTGGGCTGTCCGGCCTAGTGCAGCATGGCATCACCGGAACGCCGCTGCGCATTGTCGGTAAGCTTGCGGAATACGGCATCAGAAAAGGAAATATCGGCACACTCTGGCAGAACGTGGCCCATGCCGGACTACCGCTGGAGTTGATGGACGCCATGCGCCACTGGGCAAAGGAAAACAGACAGGACATCAAGTACGCCACCGGGGTATTCAAGGCCGAGATCGATGCTATACCGGAAGATAACGCCCGGCAGATATACGATATGGCCTATCGTGAGGCCAAGGAATTCCTGGCAGCCTTTGGCGCCAAGGGGAGCGCCTCCAAGCTGGCCCTGGCGCTGGGAAACACCCATTGCGCGTGATCAGCGGCGAAGCCCGCGGGCGCAGACTCTTGACCCCGAAGGGCTTCCGGATAAGGCCGACGGCTGACCGGATAAAAGAGTCGCTGTTCAACATTCTGACCGGTTTACGTGGTCAATTTACCGGCTGCCGGGCATTGGACATCTTTGCGGGGACCGGCAACCTGGGAATTGAGGCCATAAGCCGCGGTGCGGCACTGGCCGTTTTCATCGACAGCCATAGAGAATCCGCCGCTCTGGTGACAAAAAATTTGCAGCAGCTCGGGTTTGCCGACCGTGGCCGGGTAGTTGCAGGGGAAGCGCTTTCCGCTTTGCGATCCCTGGAAAAGAAAGAGGAGCCTTTTGAGCTGGTTTTTCTAGATCCCCCTTACGGGCAGGGCTTTGCGGAGAAGGTCCTTGGATACATGTCAACTTCCGCTCTTGTTAACGAGAGTTCCATTGTGGTTGCAGAGTTTTCCGCCAGAGAAACGTTGCCGACATCGTTCGGGCCGCTGCATGAATTCGACAGGAGAATCTATGGCGATACCGTCATCGCCTTTTTTCACCTGACAGGAAATGAATGTGGTTCTAAGTTCTAAGTTCAATGTTAAGGTCGGAGATGGGAAACTTAGAACATTGAACGGTTGAACAAGAGGTTCTATCATGCCGAGAAAGATCGCCGTTTATCCGGGCTCATTCGACCCCATCACCTATGGGCACATCGATATCATCAAGCGGGGACTGAGAATTTTTGACAACGTCATCATAGCCGTTGCCCGCAATTCCGTTAAAAACGCCCTGTTCACCATAGAAGAGCGGCTGGAACTGATCAGAGAGGTTTTGGCCGATAATGAAAGGGCAAAGGTTGACACCTTTGACGGCCTTCTGGTAGACTACGTCCTCGCTCAGAATGCCTCCGTGATAATCCGGGGCTTGAGGGCGGTCTCCGATTTCGAGTACGAATTCCAGATCGCCCAGATGAACCGGAGCATCTCCCAGGAAGTGGAGACCCTCTTTATGATGACCTCTGTCCCTTACAGCTACCTCTCCTCCTCCATCGTAAAAGAGGTGAGTTCCTTGAACGGGCCGGTGGAAGGGCTGGTGCCGCCGATGGTAAAAAGGGCGCTCGACGCCAAATTCAACCGATACAACCCGTGAAAGGTGAATCGTGAAAAGTGAATAAAAGCCGAGCGGGATTTATTCACCCCTCACCTTTCACTCATCACGCTTTTAATACCAAAAGGAGAGAACAATGAAACTTGCAGATCGCGTCAACAAAATCCAGCCTTCCCCGACCCTGGCCATCGATGCCAAGGCCAAGGCCCTGAAGGCCCAGGGTGTGGACGTCGTCGGCTTCGGCGCCGGCGAACCGGACTTCGACACGCCGGCCAACATCAAGGAAGCCGGCAAAAAGGCCATCGACGCCGGCTTCACCAAGTACATGCCGGTTGGGGGCGCCGACGACCTGAAGGACGCCATCATCGCCAAGATGAAGCGCGACCACGATCTTTCGTACACCAGGGACGAGATTTCCGTGGCCTGCGGCGCCAAGCACAGCCTCTACAACATCTCCCAGGCCCTCATCCAGGAAGGTGACGAGGTGATCATTCCGGCCCCCTATTGGGTTTCCTACCCGGACCAGGTCGTCTTGGCCGGCGGCACGCCGGTCTTTATCGAGACCGATGAGACCACCGCCTTCAAGATCACCCCGGCCCAACTGGAGAAGGTGATAACGACCAGGACCAGGGCGCTGATCCTCAACTCCCCGTGTAACCCGACCGGCACCAGTTACACGGTGGACGAACTGAAGGCCATCGGCCAGGTATGCCTGAAACACGACTTCCTGATCATCTCCGATGACATCTATGAGCGGCTTCTGTACGATGGGCTTACGTTCGCCAACATCGTCCAGGTTGTGCCCGAGCTGAAACCCCGCACCATCGTGGTCAACGGCGTCTCCAAGACTTACGCCATGACCGGCTGGCGGATCGGCTACGCCTGCGGCCCCAAGGAGTTGATGGCTGCCATGACAAAGATGCAATCCCAGTCCACCTCCAACGCGACCTCCATCGCCCAGAAGGCGGCCGTCGAGGCGCTCAACGGACCTCAGGATGCCGTAGCCGCAATGATGGTTGAGTTTGAGAAACGGCGTACCTATATCGTCGAGCGCTTGAACGCCATGGCGGGGGTCTCCTGCTTCAAATCGACCGGCGCCTTCTACGTCTTCCCCAACTTCTCCGGCGTCTACGGCAAGAGCTTCAACGGCAAGACGATCACCAATTCGACGGAATTTGCCGCCTATCTCCTGGAGGAGGCCAAGGTGGCGCTGGTGCCCGGTGTTGCATTCGGCGCCGACAAATACGCTCGTCTCTCCTATGCCATCAGCATGGAGAACATCAAAAAGGGGATGGATCGGATCGAAGAGGCCATCAAGAATCTCAAATAGCGCATGGGTCAGGAGATTTATTGACTACTTGAACGAAAAGGCGAGTGTGAATTGTTTCCCTCGCCTTTTTTTTCTGACCTTTGACGAAGCCAAACAAGGGAGTACCGGCATGATAACCAGAGAGATGACAATTGGTGAAATAGTCCGGCAGTATCCGCAGACCCTTACGGTATTTGAAAAATACGGCCTCGACTGTTTCGAATGCCAGATCGCCGACTTCGAAGCACTGGAGCACGGCGCAGACGTGCACAAAGTTGATGTGAACATTCTTCTGGAAGAGTTAAACAGAGCAATAGCGAACGTAGCTTCTTGACCACGCCCCACAACCCCCATTGAACGACTATGAGTGAAGAATTATCCGCATATGCAAAATACTTTCAAGCCGGCCAACGGGTAGGCGTCAGCATTCCGTTACCCGGCGACGAGGTATTTCGTGATTGGGCCGTCCTTAAATCCGTAGTGGAAGACCTGGCCGAACTGCAACTGTCGAGAGATATCCTCCCCCACGGCGCCCAGGTTCATGTGGGAGCCATCCTGGAACTTAGAACGGCTATTAACGATAACGGTTATTGCTGCCGATCGATGGTTGTAAGTGAAAGCCCCGGCAGAAACCTGCTGGTACGATTCATCGGCGAAGTGATTTATGATGAACTGAGAGAATATTTCAGAATTGACGTTTACCTTCCGTTGCAACTCTCAATCCCTGCCGGTCTCACTAACGCCGAGGCTAAAGCAGAGTGGCTTGAAACCAGGAGAAAGCGCCTTGAACAGAAAACCCAGGAAGTTTTTCTTGATGAAGCCGGGGCGGGCACAGAAGAGACGGTGCCGGAAGAAGATCGATCTGCATGGGAGAATGTCCCCCCCATAGCCGCCAACATCAGCGGCGGGGGTCTGCGAGTCACGATACCGGAGGAACTCAAAGAAGATGTTCTGGTGAATATCGAGCTCTATCTGCCGCTTCCGGCGCCGATGGTTATCGATGTCGTCGGCCAGGTGATCTCCGCAGACCAGATCCACTTCGGGGATGATCCCCTGTACAGCACCGCAATTCGCTTCCTGTACATCGATGAAAGGGACCGGGACAGGATTATCAACTATGTTTCGGTTGAGCAGTTGGAGCTCTTACGGAGGTTCAGAAAGGGCTTCCTCACCATGACGCCGGGTGAATTTGCCCTTAATGCACGCCCGGCGCTGCGAACGATACTCGCAAGATTTCTTTACACGGTATTATTCTTCTGTGTGTCCGCCTGGCTCATGTTTTGGTTGATAGATTACCACAGGGACAGGCCTAAAAGTGAAATCCACAAAATATTTGAACAGGGCCTCAGAGAATACCTGAACAAATATAAATGATCCGGTTGTCCCTGCTTCAATATCTTCCCCCCCAACGCCACGCCCCACTGTGTATAATTTATAACTACGCAAGCGTACATAAACTACTCAGAACAAATGCAAAGCGCCCTACCCTTAGATATTTCACATCCCGATGTATGCACCCACGCACTAAACAGCAACGGTTGCTTCTGTAATTACGTGATGTTATCGCACTACCCCATCTACGACCGGACAAACGTAATTGATGGCACGTAAATAGCATTCGTATGACCCTGTGTAATATTCACGAAAAACAACAGCATCCCCCGCCGACAACCCAGGAGGTTCCAAGGTGCTTTACAAATCCGTAAATGAATCGTTCAACGAGTTCATCATCGATCGAAACGATAACAAATGTATCCGCTGCAAGGTCTGCGTCCGGCAGTGCTCCTACGAAGTCCACTCCTATGTGGCGGCGGACGACTTTCTCACCGAGGACAACACCGGCTGCATCGGCTGCCGCCGCTGCTCGGCGCTCTGTCCGACCGGCGCCATAACCATCAGGGCAAGCGAGGAAACGTTCAAACGCAACGAGTCGTGGTCCGGCGCCCACATTCGGAACCTCTACGCCCAGGCCGACACCGGCGGAATACTCCTTGCCGCCATGGGAAATCCGGCCAAGTACCCGATTTACTGGGATCACCTCCTGCTCGATGCCTCCCAGGTAACGAACCCCTCCATCGACCCGCTCCGTGAGCCGATGGAACTTCGCACCTACCTAGGCAAGAAACCTCACTCCATAGAGGTGGTACGCGACAAAAAGAGCGGCAAGCCCCGCCTTGCAACAAAACTGACACCGCAGATCAAGCTGGAATATCCGTTCATATTTTCCGCCATGAGCTACGGCGCCTTGAACCTGAACGCCCATAGGGCCATGGCAGCGGCTGCCCAGGAATTGGGAACCATCTACAACACCGGCGAGGGGGGGCTGCACAAGGACCTTTATCAGTACGGCAGGAACGTTATCGTCCAGGTCGCTTCCGGGCGTTTCGGCGTAAGCGAGCAGTACCTGAACGCCGGCGTAGGGATCGAGATCAAGGTTGGACAGGGAGCCAAACCGGGTATCGGAGGCCATTTGCCGGGGGAAAAGGTCGACAGCCAGATATCCGAAACCCGCATGATTCCTGTCGGCTCCGACGCAATCTCTCCTGCCCCGCACCATGACATTTACTCCATCGAGGACCTCCGCCAGCTCATATACGCCCTCAAGGAGGCCACCAATTATGAGAAGCCGGTGTCGGTGAAGATTGCCGCAGTGCACCACGTGGCCGCTATCGCCTCCGGGATCGCCCGGGCCGGCGCGGACATCATCACCATCGACGGCTTCCGCGGCGGTACCGGCGCAGCGCCGCAGGTGATCCGCGACAATGTCGGCATCCCCATGGAACTGGCCCTGGCCGCAGTTGACGCAAGACTGCGCGACGAGGGGATCAGAAACCAGGTCTCCCTGGTGGTCGGTGGCGGGGTCAGAAACTCCGGCGACGCCATCAAGGCCATTGCTTTGGGCGCCGATGCCATCAACCTCGGCACATCAACCCTGCTGGCCCTGGGGTGCACCCTCTGTCAGCGCTGCTATACCGGCAAATGCCCTTGGGGAATCACGACCAACAACCCATACCTGGCCAAGCGCCTGAACCCCGAGATGGGGGCCGAAAAACTGGTCAACCTCATCCACGCCTGGGGGCACGAAATGAAGGAAATTCTCGGCGGCATGGGACTCAACGCCCTCGAATCGCTGCGCGGCAACCGCTACAAGCTGCGCGCCGTGGGACTTTCTGAAAAGGATATGAATCTGTTAGGCGTCATGCCGGCAGGGGAATAAACCAGTTCTATGTTCGAGGTTCTGCGTTCTAGGTTATAAAAAAACAACTCAGAACTTAGAACATAGAACGTAGAACTTTGTTAAGAGGAACCAGGATGAAACGTATCTACACTCTTGAAGACGTCTGCATCGGCTGCCATCTCTGCGAGGTGGCGTGCATTACAGAACACTCCGCATCCAAGGACCCGATCAAGGCCTTTCTCCATGAACCGTTACGCTCAATCTCCCGCTGTACAGTGGAGGAGTGGGACGGCGGCGTGGTCTCCCTTTCCACCACCTGCCGTCACTGCGACGAACCCGCATGTCTTCAGGCCTGCATCTCCGGCGCGATCCAGAAAAATGACAACGGCGTAGTCCGGATCGACACCGAACAGTGCGTCGGCTGCTGGTCCTGCGTCATGGCCTGTCCCTACGGCGCCGTCCAGCGCAATCTGGTGAAAAAGAAGGCCAACAAATGCGACCTCTGTCCGGACCGCGAAACACCGGCCTGCGTGGACGCCTGCCCCAACAGAGCTTTGGTTTACAAGGAGGGGAGCCAGAAATGAACTATGTAATTATCGGCAACTCGGTGGCCGCGGTCGGCGCCATCAGAGGGATCAGAAACATTGACCAGAAGGGGAACATCACCGTCATCTCCCGGGAAAAGCATGCCGCCTACGGCCGGCCCCTCATCTCGTACCTTCTGGGGGGCCTTGTCACCGAAAAACGGATGGGGTACCTGCCGGACGATTTTTATGAAAAACACCGGGTTAATCTCCTCTTGGGCTCCGAAGCGGTTGGAGTGGATTCCGGCAAAAAGGTGGTAAGGCTCTCCAGCGGCGACTCCATTCCGTTCGACAAACTTCTTATCGCCACGGGAGGCGACCCCTTCGTCCCCCCCATTGAAGGGATTGCGGGTAAAGAAAAGGTTTTTACCTTCACCACTTGGGACGACGCCGCCAAACTCAAAGGGATCGCCTACGACATAGAACGGGTCGTTGTTATCGGCGGCGGGCTCATCGGCCTCAAGGCGGCCGAAGGACTTCACCTGCTTGGGAAAAAGATCACCATCGTTGAGCTGGCCGACCGGATACTCTCCGCCGCCTTTGACCGCCCTGCCGGGCGGGTCGTGGCGAAAAAGATGAAGGCAAACGGCATTGACGTCATCACCGAAGACACCGTGGTCAGAGTCGAAGGCGAGGGGGCGGCGATCACCGGGGTCACCCTGAAATCAGGGGACTTCATCCCCTGCGACACGGTCATCGTCGCCATCGGAGTACGTCCGGCCGCTTCGTTTCTCAAGGGGAGCAAAGTCGTGGTGAACCGCGGCATCGTGGTTGACGACCGGATGGAGACGACCGTCAAGGGGATCTTTGCCGCAGGGGACGTGGTCGAGGCCAGGGACTTCTTCTCAGGAGAGAAAAACCCGATGCCCATCTGGCCCGACGCCTATATTCAGGGAGACATTGCCGGCGCCCGCATGGCCGGAGGAAAGAAAACGTACAGCGGCGGGCTCGCCATGAACTCCATCGAACTCTTCAAGGTACCGACCATTTCCATGGGAATTACCAATCCCGTGAAGCCGGAAGAGTATGAAATTCTCACCTATCAGGACCTGGAGAATTACCACTACCGCAAGATCATCCTGCAGGGAAACCTGCTGGCAGGAGCCGTTCTGGTCGGAGCCGTCGACCGGGCGGGAATTTTCGCCGGCCTGATCCGGGAGAAGATCGACGTAACTACGTTCAAGGATCAGCTTTTGGCAACCGATTTCGGCTTTATCCACCTGACCAGGGAGATCCGGGACGCCCTTTTCGCCCCCAATGGGAAGGCGGCCTGAATTGTTTTTCGTAGGGGCAACCCCATGTGGTTGCCCTGTTTGGGCGGCCACATAGGGCCGCCCCTACATAGATCCGCCACGACAGAGGACACATATGAAAAATAGAAAACCGACCCACATATTCGAGAAAGATATCTCCAACTGCGGCCTCACCGGCTTTATCTCCAAAACGGGGAAGCTGGTAGAAGGAAGCGTGATCATAAAATCGATCTCTCTCATGCATGACCGGGGCAACGGCCTTGGCGGCGGCTTTGCAGCCTACGGAATCTATCCTGACTACAGGGATTTCTACGCCTTTCATCTCATGTACGAGAACGACATGGCCCTGCAGCTCACCGAGGAATACCTGGAGCAGCATTTCTATATAGAACAGGCAGAGGACATTCCTACCCGCAGAATTCCTGCAATTGCCAATCCGCCGGTCTTCAAACGCTACTTCGCCAAGCCTCTGCAGACCGCCGAGTACAAAGAGGCGGTAGAGTTCCAGAACATGACCGACGAAGACGTCATCGTCCACCACGTCATGCGGATCAATAATGAAATCGAAGGATCGTTCGTGGTCTCATCCGGCAAGAACATGGGAGCCTTCAAGGGTGTCGGCTACCCGGAGGAGATCGCCGAGTTCTTCCGGCTGGAAGAGTACAAGGGGCACATCTGGACCGCCCATAACCGCTTTCCCACCAACACTCCCGGCTGGTGGGGGGGCGCCCATCCGTTCACCCTGCTTGACTGGTCCATCGTTCATAACGGAGAGATTTCTTCCTACGGCATCAACAAGCGTTACTTGGAGATGTATGGCTACCTCTGCACCATGCTCACCGACACCGAGGTGGTCGCCTACATGCTCGACCTCCTCATCAGAAAGCACGGCCTGACCCCGGAGCTGGCCAGCCTGGCCCTCGCCTCCCCGTTCTGGGATATCATCGACGCCCTCCCGCAAGAGGAGCGTGAACTTTTGACCGCCATCCGCCAGGTTTACGGGAGTGCCCTCCTCAACGGCCCATTCGCCATCCTCTTTGCCAGCAATGAAGGGCTGATCGGTCTCAACGACCGGGTAAAGCTTCGCCCCCTCGTTTGCGCCACGAAGGACGATTTTGTCTACATGGCTTCGGAAGAGGCGGCCATCAGAGAGATATGTCCCAACCCGGAACGCGTCTGGGCTCCCCGGGGAGGCGAACCGGTCATCGCCAAGCTGAATGCGGGAGTAGCTTAAAAGCCGGGAACCGGGAATCGGGAACCGGAAACTGGAAACCTGTACCGGAATTATTTTGGATTTTACGGGTCCCGCTTCACGGGTCCCGAATCACACGAGGTATTACCATGAAAATCGACGCTCAAGGCGTATACTACAGAGACCTGAATGCAAAGATACGCGCGGCGGTGGCAGCCGGCGCCGATAAAATCGATCTGGTAAATGTCAATGGCCAGTACTTCATCGGCGACGGCATCAACAGGCCGGTCACCATCACCATCAGCGGCGTTCCCGGCAACGACCTGGGGGCATTCATGAACGGCGCCACCATCGTGGTCAAGGATAACGGCCAGGATAACATCGGCAACACGATGAACGCCGGCCGTGTCATCGTCCACGGCCACGCCGGCGACGTGCTCGGTTACGGGATGCGCGGAGGCCGGATACATATTCTGAAAGACGTCGGCTACCGGGTCGGCATCCACATGAAGTCGTACGACGAGAACAAGCCGGTGCTGATCGCCGGCGGCAAGGCGGGGGACTTCTTCGGCGAATACATGGCCGGCGGCGTTCTCATACTGCTCGGCATGTTCACCGATGACCCGCACAAGGCCAAACACGGCTTTCGCTTCGGCACGGGGATGCACGGCGGGGTGATCTACGTCCGCGGCCAAGTGGACGAGGCAAAGCTTTCCCAGGAAGTGGGGGTGTTCGAACTCTCCAAGGAAGACCGGAAGGAACTGGAGGGGTATCTGAAGGATTACTGCAAGGATTTCAAGCTCGACCTGAAAGAGGTGCTGAAGGAGAAATTCGTCAAGGTCCTCCCCAAGAGCAAGCGTCCCTACGGGAACATGTACTGCCCCATGCCGCGGTAAAGCGGGTTAAGTTGCAATGTTGAGTTCTGTTCTTATGGAAAAGCCCGCAAAAGCGGGCTTTTCTATTGGTATACGGAGCGGGACAGTCGCTAACCGGCACGGAGTTTCTTTCCGTGTCCGGTTGAGCGCGTTGCCAGGTAGGTTTCAAGTGTTTCATGGATTGCCTCGCGTACCACGTCCGACAGTTTCAACCCTTGGGCGAACTGCTTCAATGCATCGTTCATCAGTGTTTGATAGTTGCCGCCGATCATCTCCGCTCGCGCCTTGAAAGTTGCAAGCACATCGTTGTCCACCCTCATGGTGATGCGCGATTTGCCGCCGGCTTCCTCTTGAAGTTTTGCCAAGTGCGGCGTTTCGTCAACCGGCTTGGCGTCAGAAAAATCATAGTCTTTGAATTTATTGTTGGAAGAAGCTATTTGGCCGGCGACGAACCCGAAGCGCAGACCCTTCTGGCCGCAATCAACCCAGCGGCCACATCTTCAACTACTTCATCGATGTTTTCTAGCAACTCATCTTCGCTAACTATATCCATGGCAGAGCCCCTGGCATGGTCTAGGCTAAATACCTCTGATCCACTTTTGAGGTCGATGCCTTTCATGTCGGCTCTACAAAAGGACTTACCGGCTCCAAAACCGACCCAAAAGCGCAATGCACGGCTGCCAGTCGTCAGGTCCTTGAATTTACCATCTATCAGGATGTCAGCCAACACAGTTGTTTTACCATCAACCACATCCACCTTTTCGACGCCAGGTATCTTCCTGAGACTTGAGGCAAGCTTGCTGGCAAAATCATTCTGATAATAGTCCAGATTCTTCTCACCCTTGAATTCTCCGACAACCGGAAACATTGTTACTGCAATGGTCTTTGCACAATTCCAACTGGCTTGATCCATAACGGTGAATTGATCGATTGGCTGAACTGCCTCAGCAGTGTGTATGGAAACAAAGACTAACGCGAACATGAATATGACTTGAGTTATGATTTTCATATGATCTCCTTGAAATGACCACTAGTGAAGCAAGAGGGGTCAGTCCTTGACACGAGACAACTTACGAGTGATTCTCAGGTCTTTCTTGGCTGACTTAATGTAGCGACCAAATGCCTTATCCTTATTTCGCTTTTCAAGATACGACAGATCATGAAACTCTGATTCACTCCTGAGTTTGATAAAGTTCTGATAGTGTGCACGATGGAGAGTCCCTTCCTCAATTGCACTCAAAACAGCACAACCTGGTTCCTTTGAGTGAGAGCAATCACTATATTTGCATTTCGATGCTAACTCATAGATATCAGCAAAGCTGTCGCCCATTCCTTCCTCAGCTCCCAAAATGCCAAACTCACGCATTCCTGGGTTATCTATCAGCATTGCACCGTTATTCAATATTATGAGTTCGCGACGCACCGTTGTATGTCGTCCCTCTCCTGTATCACTTACCACTTTGGTCTCAAGTATGTGACGGCCAATCAACTGGTTGATCAATGTACTCTTGCCAACCCCTGATGAACCTAAAAGACAGTAAGTTTTTCCGGATTGTAGAATTTCGCGCACATTGTTAACACCTTCGCCGGTGACGTTACTAAGTGCGATTACCTCCGTATTTATTCCAGCACTTCTAATTTTTTCTATTAATTGTTGCAGAGTTTCAGGACTGACCAGGTCAGTTTTTGTAAGTAAAACTACAGGAAGTACATGCCCATTTCTAACCATTACCAAGTAACGCTCAAGCCTATTAACGTTGAAGTCGAAATGACAGGACTGAACTATTAAGGCTACATCAATATTCGAAGCAATCATCTGGTATTCAATGTTATCTCCTGCAGCCTTACGACGAAGAAACGATTTTCTCGGAATGACGTCATGAATTATTCCAAATATGTCAGAACTGCTGTATTGAATGCATACCCAGTCTCCAACACAAGGGAAATCAATCGGTTGCTCGGTCATATATAGAAAACGGCCGGCAAGCTTTGCGCGGAATTCACCAGACTCATCTATTACAAGAAGTTGATCACGATCTACAGCAACAACACGTGCAAGACGGTGTTCTGCCAAGCCCTTTTCTTGTGCCTGCGCATCAAACCATTCATTCCATCCAAATTGATTAAGTTGTTCAGAAGCAGAGTTCATGCGACATGCCTCAAAGTGTACAGATATATTTTCTCATTACTTTCACGGCCACCGGGTAGGCGGGGAGCCTCTCGGCTCCCGACCCCCCTCAGAACCGGACGTGACAGTTTCCCGTCATCCGGCTCAAGCACTCCAAAAAGTATTCTC
>WSYB01000012.1 GCA_009773645.1 Geobacteraceae bacterium | reverse complement strand
TGGCAACTTCCCCCACCCCCTGCCCCCCTCCCGCAAGGGGAGGGGGAACTTAATATCAACTCCCAAATGTCCAAACTTCAGTCTCTCTCCCGGAGGGAGAGAGCATTCTGTTCTCCCCCCTTTATGGGGGGAGGAAGGAGGGGGGTAGAGGGAGCCGTTGCCGGAGCCTTGTTCAAAATTTCAAACGTTATTCTGGCAGTAAAAGAGAAATTGTGATAGGCTACTTTTCAAGTATCTCCGAGCCGCTCCGCCTAAAAGGGTCTCCCTCATGGAATGCGGCCGACGGGTTCTGCTGGAAACGGCGGCGCCTCCCTTTTGGAAAGGAGAACCTCTGTTGAAGAGCTATTTGGCTTGAAGAGGGGTCTTTCCCTAAGGGGTGAAGACCCCTTTTTTTTATTGGCTGCACGTACGACGGAAGCGCGTCCTGTTACCGGATGCATGAGAAACATAGCACTACGGAGGTCCTGTCATGGTCAGAATTTCAGCAGAGCCCATCAACCCGTCGGAGGCCTACGGTCTGCTCGGGAAGAACGGCGCCGGATCGGTGGTTTTCCACTATGCGGTAGTCAAGGCGGATACGGGCGCCGGCAAGGTCACCGCGTGCATCGAGTACCGGGCAGACGGCGATATGGAAGCTGAATTGAACAGGATCTCCACTGATATACAGGAAAAATGGAACGTTGAAGACGTGCTCCTGATCAGGAGGGTTGGCTGTCTCGGGCCGGGTGATATCATTTCCCTTGTGGCGGCAAGCTCCCCCAACAGCGAGGACGCCTTCGAATCATGCAGGTACGGCATCGCTCGCCTGAAGAAGATGGCGAGCGTCAGCAAGAACGAAGTATTTCTATAACACATCACAAGGAGGATTAAAATTGAAAGTAATGAAAACCGTTTCTCTTCTGCTGGCAGCCATGGCTACTCTGATCGTTATTGGCGTATCATCCAGGGCGGAAGCCGCGCCAAAATCGGTCATTCTTGCCACCACAACGAGCACGCAGGATTCGGGCCTCCTGGACGTCCTGATTCCGCTCTTTGAAAAGGAGAGCGGATATTTCGTCAAGACCATCGCCGTCGGTTCCGGTCAGGCCATGGCCATGGGGAAGAAAGGCGAAGCCGACGTCCTGCTCGTGCACTCGCCCGATGCGGAGAAGAAGTTCCTGGAGGAAGGGTTCGGCGTCAACCGGCGGCTCATCATGCATAACGACTTCGTCATCGTCGGTCCCGCAAGCGACCCGGCCAGGATTCGCGGCTCGAAAACCGCGGTCGATGCAGTCAAGAGAATTTCCCAGGCCGGCACTCTTGTCCTGTCCCGCGGCGACAATTCCGGTACCCACGCCAAGGAGAAAGGGCTGTGGAAAGCGGCCGGCATTAACCCCGAGGGGCAGAAATGGTACCAGCAGACCGGTCTAGGCATGGGGCAGACCCTCAACGTTGCCGCCGAGAAAAAGGGATATACCCTGACCGACCGGGGGACGTACCTGGCTCTTCGGAAGACGCTCGGGCTGGAGATCCTCGTGGAAGGGGACCCGCTGCTCCTCAATATTTACCATGTGATCGAAGTGAACCCCGCCAAGTGGCCCAAGGTTGATGCGGCGGGCGCGAAGGCCTTCGCCGACTTCATGGTGTCCAAAAAAGTCCAGGACATCATCGGCACGTTTGGGGTGGATAAGTTCGGCACGCCCCTCTTCTTCCCCGATGCCGGGAAAAAGCCTGAATCACTGGGGTTGTAATGGGACTGATTTACGAAGGGATATCCAAGGCAATAGCACTCCTCGCTGGCTTTGACCCGGAGGTGCTGAGCATTACCTGGCTGTCGCTCAAGGTTTCCGGGACGGCCACGCTCGTGAGCCTTCTGCTCGGTATTTCCTCCGGGACCCTGCTGGCACTGGCCGATTTCCCCGGCAAGCGCCTGCTGGTGAGCGTTGTCAATACCGGCATGGGGCTGCCTCCCGTGGTGGTGGGTCTCTTTGTCACCATCTTCCTCTGGCGCAACGGCCCGCTCGGTTTTCTGGAGATTCTGTACACACCGACCGCCATGATCATTGCCCAGGCGATTATTGCAACTCCCATCGTTACCGGGATTACGGTAGCCTCCATCCAGAACCTCCCCGGGAACCTGAAGCTCCAGATCCTGGCGCTTGGAGCCACCCGGTGGCAGATGGTCCGGATTCTCATCAAGGAAGCGCGCCTCCCCCTTTTGGCGGGGGTAATGGCGGGTTTCGGCGGGGTCATCTCCGAAGTGGGGGCTTCCATTATGGTGGGGGGGAACATCAAGGGGTACTCGCGGGTTCTGACGACCGCCACGGTCATGGAAACCGGCCGCGGCAACTTTGATGTCGCCATTGCCCTCAGCGTTATTCTGCTCCTGCTCTGCTTTGCCATCAATTACCTCCTTACCCGGATCCAGCAGCGGGAGCGGCCGCGATGAACGGTAATCCCTTGCTCCTCGAAGTGCGGAACCTCAGGGTGGTGCGCGGCGGAGTCCAGGTGCTCGATGTCCCTTCCCTGGACTTGCACGAGAAGGAGGTGCTGTCGCTGATCGGCCCGAACGGAGCCGGGAAATCGACGCTTTTGCTGACCCTTGCCTGCCTGCTGCAGCCGACTGCCGGGAAAATACGCTGCCGGGGAGAAATCATCACCTCCGGCCGTGCGACATTCGACTATCGCCGCCGGCTGGCCGTGGTCTTCCAGGAGCCGCTGTTGTTCGATGCGACTGTCTATGAAAACGTGGCCGCAGGGCTGAAAATCCGCGGGATGACTCGGGGAGAGGTAAGGAAACGGGTAATGGAAACCCTTGAGCTATTCTCTATGGCATACCTGGCTGACCGTTCAGCCCGCAAGCTCTCCGGCGGTGAGGCCCAGCGAACCAGCCTGGCGCGGGCCTTCGCAATCCGGCCCGAGATGATCTTCCTTGATGAGCCGTTCGCCTCCCTTGATCCTCCGACACGGCAGGCGCTGACTGAGGACCTGGAGCGCATCCTGGGTGAAACAGGGACAGCGGCGGTAGTGGCAACCCACGACCAACTGGAGGCCCTGCGTCTGTCGGATCGGATGGCGGTGGTGAACCATGGGCGCATCGTCCAGAGCGGCCCGCCGGTTGAGGTGATGAACCGGCCTGCCGATGAATTCGTGGCCTCCTTTGTGGGGATGGAAAACGTTCTGAGCGGAAACGTGGTCACCTGCTGCGAAGGGATGCTTACGCTCATGGTAATGGGGCGCTCCATTGAGCTTCCCGGCATCGCTTCACCGGGGGAGCCCGTGGTTTTTTGCATCCGTCCTGAGCATATAACCATCACCACCAGTGATCCGGGCGGGGCAACCAGTGCACGGAACGTTTTCCCCGCAACCATCAGGAAAATGGTTACCATGGGGGTATATCATAAACTTCATCTGGAGTGCGGTTTTCCGCTGGTCGCCTGCCTGACGCATCAATCCCTCGGTACATTGCATCTGGAGGAAGGGAAACAGGTGTTTGCATCCTTCAAGGCCACCGCTGTTCATCTTATTCGCGTGGGAAACGTTTCCCACGAGCACACACACCATCGGCATCTGACCAATGCACAGGAGGATCGTTCCCCATGCCAACCTTCGAAGAAGCCAGAAAAATAATATTAGCCGGCATTTCTCCGCTCGGGGTCGAGCGGGTGACCCTCCTCGAATCTCTGGGGAGGGTCATTGCCGAGGAGATGATCGCTCCCTGGGATATGCCGCTCTATGATAACTCAGCCATGGACGGCTTTGGAGTGCGCGCACCGTCCGGCACCGAACCGGCCGCTCTGAAAATTACCGGCTATATCCCGGCCGGCGGCATTGCCGCTTCCGAGGTTATTCCCGGCTGTGCCGTCAAGATCATGACCGGCGCGCCCATCCCTCCCGGATGTGATGCGGTCGTTCCCGTCGAGGAGACGGAGGAGGAAAATGGCATGGTGAGGATACTGAAACCGGTATTCCGCCACCAGCACATCCGTTTCAAGGGGGAAGATGTGGCAGCCGGGGATACCGTGATCGCGGCCGGCACGGTAATGCGGCCGCCGGGAATCAGCATGCTTGCCTCCTTCGGCAAGGTCATTGTCCCGGTCTACCGCAGGGCCAGGGTTGCGATCCTTTCCACCGGCGACGAACTGATCGAGCTGGGAGAACCGATCACGTCGGGAAGGATCATTAACAGCAACGCCCTGTCTCTGGCAGCGTCCATCAAGGAGATCGGGGCCGAGCCGGTAATACTGGGCATCGCTCGCGACAACCGGGAAAGCCACGTGGAAAAGATGGTCGAGGGGCTCAATGCCGATGCCCTCATTACGTCTGCGGGAGTTTCTGCCGGCGACAGGGACCTGGTGCGGGAATGCCTTGCGGAATTGGGAGTCAGACAGGTGTTCTGGAAGGTGGGGATCAAGCCGGGGGGGCCCACTGCCTTCAGCATGAGTGGCGGTAAACCGGTGTTTTCACTTCCGGGAAATCCGGTGTCTACCATGATCACGTTTGAGGAGTTAGTCAGGCCGGCCCTCCTCAAGATGATGGGACACCGGAAGGTCATCCGGCCCCTCGTAAAGGTCACCCTGGCGGAGGAGGTGCGGAAGAAGCCGGGAAAGGTGCATTTTCTGCGGGTACGGCTTACGATGGGCAAAGGCGGGTACCTGGCATCCACGTCCGGTGATCAGAACACCGGCATCCTGAAAACCATGCTCCAGGCCGACGCCCTGGTGATTCTCCCGGCGGATAGTACCTCCTTCGCAGCGGGGGAAGAGGTGGATGCACACATCCTCAACGAAACCGTTGCCATGGAGGAGGGGTAACACCATGTCATTCAACCACTTTGATGAGCAGGGAAGGGCGGTGATGGTCGATGTGAGCGGCAAGAATCCGACCATGCGGACGGCCGTGGCAATCGCCACGGTGTTTCTCAAGCCCGAGACTCTTGCCGCGATCGTGGAGGGGAGGATCACCAAGGGGGACGTCTTTGCCGTGGCCCGCCTGGCAGGGATCGCTGCTGCCAAGAAGACTCCGGAGCTTATCCCGTTGTCTCATCCCCTTGCCATCCACCACGCATCAGTCGATTTCTCTGCCGATCCTGCATCCGGGACGGTGCGGATAGAGGCGACGGTCAGGGCCTTCGAGCGGACCGGCGTGGAGATGGAGGCCATGGTGGCCGCTTCGGTGGCAGCCCTCACGGTCTATGACATGTGCAAGGGGACCGACAAGGGGATTACCATCGGCGAGGTGGCGCTCCTGTACAAGGAAGGCGGCAAGAGCGGCGTTTACCGGCGGGAAACCTGAATCAAAACCAACTGCCACAAGAAGAAAACCGATTTTAAGGACGTTGAGGAGATTATTTTTATGAAAGCGGCAATATTAACTTTGAGCGACAAGGGGTCCCGCGGCGAACGGGCGGATGCAAGCGGACCGGCTCTGGAACGATGGCTGGCAGAGCGGGGGATGAGCACTGCGCACCGGGAGCTCATCCCCGATGACGAGGAGAGGATTGCGGCAAAGCTGTTGGAGTGGGCAGACAGCGGCGACTTTGACCTGATCATCACCACCGGCGGCACCGGCGTCTCTCCGCGGGACGTGACGCCGGATGCGACCCTGCGGGTCCTTGATCGGGTGATTCCCGGCTTCGGTGAGGTGATGCGGGCCAAAAGCCTCGCGAAGACCCCCCATGCCATGATCTCCCGTGCCGTTGCGGGGATCCGGGGTAGGACTCTCATCATCAACCTTCCGGGGAGCCCGAAGGGGGCGGTGGAAAACCTGGAGGCGGTCTGGGGTGCGGTTCCCCATGCCATCGAAAAGATCAGAGGTGATGAAAGCGATTGCGTTCCCGTTTCCGATTCTCAAAAGGCGGTGGATAGTTGAAACGTTGAAGAGCCGGCGACCGTCGCAAAACATGGCCGTCTGATCTGATCGGCGGGTGGACGGCTGACGAAGGATTATGGGTATGATATACTTGTAGCCAATCAATACATATGGACGAGGTTACGCGATGATACCCATTACCGACTCTCGCATTGAATCGTATCTTATGCACATGATCCCCGAAGATGATCCACACCTCGCAGCCATGGAGGAGAAAGCGGAGGAAAGCGGCCTTCCCATTGTCGGCCGCCTGGTGGGGAGATTTCTTTACCTCCTCACGCGCCTGAGACAACCGGCTCTCGTCGTCGAACTCGGTTCCGGCTTCGGTTACTCCGCTTACTGGTTCGCCCGGGCGTTGAGTGTTCGGGGCAAGGTGGTGCTGACCGATTATTCGGAGAAGAATGTCGCTTATGCGCGTCAGGTTTTTACAGAATCCGGGTTTTCCGGCCGGGGCGAGTTCCGGGTAGGGGATGCCCTTCAGATCGGCAGGGAGTACAATGATATCGATCTTCTCTTCATCGACATCGACAAGTACCAGTATCCGGAAGCAATCAGGGTGATGTGGCCGAGGCTTGCCCCGAATGCCCTCGTGATCGCCGATAACGCTCTCTGGCACGGAAAGGTTGCCGAAGAAGGAACGCAGGACAGAGAGACCGAGGGGATCAGGCAGTTCAACGAGTTCATGTTCAGCCACGATGACTTCTTCTCCTCGATTATTCCTCTCCGCGATGGGGTGCTGCTGGCTTACAAATTCAATTGAGACTGGAAGCAATCGCATAAATTTTTTATTATTATTATTGGTTTGACATGCCTTTGGCTGACAAGGTATTATCGATGGACATCATTCATTCATTATGGATCGACCGGTTAAATGAAACATCCAGTATTGCGAAAATTTTGCGCGTTAATCCTGCTGATGGTTATCATCAGCATGTCCGTGACCGGATTCTGCCGGAGCGCGCACGCTGCAGATCCATCCTGCGATACAACTTACGACATGGCACCGGGTACTTACAGCGCAATTGAAAAACAGTGCCCTTCCTGCCCCGTTGATGAGCACTCCGTACCCGACCATTGCGATTCCTCCTGCCATTGCCCCTGCCATGCGCCGCTGACGGCGCAGCCGGTCCAGGTCGTTTGTTCACGACAAATTGCACCCCTTGTATTTCCAGAGCCGTTCAAAGCCTTACCCGAAGTATACCTGCCCAAATTCATACCCCCGCATATCCTCGTCTAACAGCTGAAGAGAGTGCTTCATCCTGAAGCCTGAAGGGATATGTGCGTCTTAGGCGCTATCACCTTCTATTTCAGCTATCCGACTAATCATAGATCCATCACAAGTGAATAACTGACAAGGAGGTAATTGTCTTGGTACGAACAGTATCTGTAATGGGAGCACTCTTTCTGTTCCTGGCCGTTAACAGTTTATACGGCGAGTCTTCGGCATTGGCCGAGGAAAAGAACTTTACGCTTCGGCAGGCCGTGGAATTTTCCCTGCAGAACAACGGCGAGTTGAAGGCGCTCCGGGAAGAGAAGGGAGTGCGGGAGGCCGGCAAAATCAAGGCCGGTCTTTACCCCAACCCCGTCCTGGAGATGGACGGGACAACCGGGGAACTCTCCGGCAGCCCCTCGGAAAACAGTATCTCAATCGGCATTTCCCAGGAGTTCCTGACCATGGGGAAGAGGGTGAAGCGCCTCCGGGTGGCCGAGAAAGAAATCGAGAGTTTCGACCGGCAGGTTGATAACTCCGGACGGCTCATCAAGGAAGAGGTCAAGACCACCTTTTACGATCTGCTGCTGGCGGAAAAACGGGTGGAGTTGGCGGAGCGCTCCATAGCCCTCAACAACCAGCTCCTGGAGGTGGCGAAACAGCGGCTGGAGGCGGGGGACATCCCGGAACTGGAGGTGAACCTGGCGTGGGTGGAGGTGGCGAGGAGCGAGGGGCGGAAGATTGAGGCGGAGCGGGAGCTCTATCCTGCCAGGGCGAGACTTCTCGCCCTCATGGGGCTTCCCACGGCTGAAGCGGTAAACTTCAGCGGTTCCCTGGATGGAAAGCCTTTCACGAAAACCCTTGGGGACCTGAAAGGTCTGGCTTTGGCAAAGCGCCCCGACATCAGGGCGCTGGAAGCCGAAAAGGCGAAAAACGACGCCGAAATTGCCCTTGCGCAAGCGGAACGTATTCCAAACATCACGGCGGGGCTCGGCTATCAGCGTGAGAATACCGCAATCGACGTCGCAGGAGGCGAAGCAAAGGATCGGGATAACCTCATCGGCCTGAAACTTTCCATCCCCATTCCACTCTTCGATAGAAATCAGGCCGGGATCAGGGAGGCGCAGGCGAGGAAGGGGAGCGCCGAAAGCCGTTATGCTTTTGCGAGACTGACTGCAGAACGGCAGGTTGAGGCGGCCTATGCCCGCGTGACCACGGCGGAGAAATCTCTGTCGATCTATGCGAAGAATATTATTCCTCAACTGGAGGAAAACCTGAAACTGGTGCAGGAGGCTTATCGCCTCGGCGAGGTGGGGATTCTCACGGTTATTGAGGAACAGAAGAAATTCTTCGAGGTTAGCGACGGCTATCTGACCGCACTCCACGACCGTCAGTCGGCCCTCGTAAAACTCGAATCAGTTACTGCATCAGAACTTACCGGAGGTGAGAAGTGAACAAGAAAGCATTAGTTGTCGGTCTTATCCTGGCCGTAGCCATTGGTGGTGGCCTGTACTACCGCACGACCCAGACCAAAAGCGGCGGGGTGGAGCATGCGGAACATAATGAAGACGGCCACAAGGATGAAAAGGGTGGCGGACATGAAGAAGGCAAGGAACATAAGGGCGAAAAGGAAGGTCATGAAGGCCACGACGAGCATGGCGAAGCGGGTAGCGTTAAAATGACCGCCGAGATGCAAAAGCAGAACGGCGTAGTTGTCGCACCGGCCAAAAAACAGCGTCTGGCCGGCGTGATTAGCGCTACCGGCAAGGTTGAGGCCAATGCCGACAAGATCGCCCATGTTTCGCCCCGCATCAGCGGCAAGGTTGTGAGTGTCAAAGCTTCTCTTGGGGACAGTGTTGCCGCCGGCCAAGCTCTGGTGACCATTGACAGCGTAGAGCTTGGCGAAGCGCTTAACCGCTATCACCAGTCAAAGACCAAGCTTACCCTGGCCCAGGCCAATATGGATCGGATTAAGAACCTTGTTGATAAGAAGATAGCGGCCCGCAAGGATATTCTCCAGGCCGAGACCGATTACAAGACTGCCCAGACTGAACTGCACACCGATGAAGAGCGATTGTCGCTCTACGGAGTCTCGATCTCCGACCTGAAGGGTGACGACCACAAGAAGCCGCTCCTGCCGGTTCGTTCACCCATTAGCGGCATCATCACCGAAAAGCACGCCATCGTCGGCGAACTCTCTGACCCATCCAAAAGCCTCTACACCATAGCCGATCTTTCCTCTGTCTGGATATTGGTAGACATCAACGAAAAGGATCTGGCCAAGGTGCGCAGGGGGCAGGCGGCGTCGGTTATTGTCGGGGCCTTTCCCGATCTGAAGCTGAAAGGCCGCATCGCCTACATTGCCGACCTGGTTGATGAAGCCACCCGTACGGTCAAGGCGCGGATCGAAGTTTCCAATCCTGGACGGAAGCTGAAGCCGGAGATGTTCGCCACGGTCGAACTGGCGCTGGCAGCTGATGCGCCTCCGGTGCTGGCGGTTCCCGAAGATGCCATACAGGATCTGGACGGGAAAAAGGTGGTCTTCGTCGCGGAAAATGAAGCTGAGTTTGCGGCGCGGCAGGTTCAGGCAGGTCGGACGGCAGGTGGCATGGTCGAGATCGTTTCCGGACTGAAAGAGGGAGAAAATTACGCGGTCAAGGGATCGTTCATTCTCAAGTCGGAAGTGAAGAAGGGCGAAATGACTGACGAACATGGCCACGGAAAATGATCTGTAGGGGTGCTGCTTGCCGCGCCCCGATTGGGCGGAGCAAGCGCCGCCCCTACCTAGGGGGAGAAAACACCGATGCTAGAAAAATTGATTGCATATACGTTGCGGCAGAAAGGGATGGTCCTATTTCTGGCGCTGCTGATTATTGCATTCGGATTGTACTCATATCTGAAACTACCGATTGATGCTTTTCCGGATGTAACGAACATTCAAGTAGAAGTGGTAAGTCATGCCGATGGTCTGTCGGCAATAGAGATCGAGAGGAACGTAACCTATCCGATTGAAATGTCCATGCGCGGACTGCCGGACATCGAACAGATGCGTTCGGTGACAAAGTTCGGCCTGTCGATCGTCACCATCGTCTTCAAGGACAATGTGGATATCTATTTTGCCCGGCAGCTGGTGTTCGAGCGACTGGCGGAGGCGCGGGAGAAGGTTCCCAGGGGGGTTGAGGTCGCCATGGGGCCCATCGGCACAGCCATGGGCGAGATCTACCAGTATACGCTTGAAGGAAAGATGCCGGACGATCCGCAGCAGAAGATTGCCTACCTGACCAACCTGAGAACCATACAGGAGTGGATTGTCACGCCGCAGATGAAAAGTGTTGCCGGGGTCAACGAGATCAACTCCTTCGGCGGGTATTTCAAGCAGTACCAGGTACTTGTCTCGCCGGAGAAGCTGGTGAAATACGCCGTAACCGTGGATGACGTCTATACCGCCATCGGCAGCAACAATGAAAACGTCGGCGGCAACCTCCTCGAACGGGGTACAGATCAATACATCGTGCGCGGGGTTGGTCTGATCAAGGATGTCAGCGACATTGAAAATATCGTCCTGAAATCCGCAGGCGGCACGCCGACCTATGTTCGCGACGTCGCTCAGGTGAAGGTCGGCGAGGCGGTCCGGATGGGCGCGGCCATGAAGGACGGCAAGGACGAATGTGTCGGCGGCATTGTCATGATGCTACGGGGCGAGAACAGCCGTGACGTGGTGCGCCGGGTGGCGGCAAAAGTCAAGGAAATGAATGAAAACAACGTGCTCCCCGAAGGGATCAAGCTCGTTCCATATTATGATCGTAGCGATATTGTCAAGGCGAGTGTGGGCACGGTCAACAAGGCGCTGATCGAGGGCTCCATCCTCGTCCTGATAGTACTGTACCTGCTCTTGAACAGCATTCGGGGCAGTGTCGTGGTCCTCATCGCGCTCCCCTTGTCGCTCCTGGCCACCTTCATCGTTATGAAGCTCGCCGGGATCACTGCCAACCTGATGTCCCTTGGTGGCCTGGCCATCTCCATCGGCATGATTATCGACACAACCATTATTCAGGTGGAAAACGTCCAGCGCCATTTGAGCGAAGAGGGGGGAAAACATCCCAAGCTACTGACTGTGCTGAAAGCGGTCATGGAGGTCAGAAAGCCGAGCATCTTCGGCGAGCTGATCATTGCCCTCACCTTCATCCCCATCCTTTCTCTGGAAGGTATCGAAGGGAAGATGTTCGGGCCGCTGGCCATAACAGTGGCAATCGCGCTGCTTGCCTCACTGTTCCTGTCAATATTTGTTATTCCGGTGCTCTGCATCATGTTCCTGAAACCGCACCCGGAAAAAGAGAGCTTCATCATGAAGCATGCAACCAGGCTCTATCTGCCGCTGCTCAATTATGCCATGAACACAAAGCGCGTGGTGTTAAGCGTTGCCGCAATTCTCCTGGTTGTTTCACTATTCCTGGTAACCCGGCTGGGGACGGAATTCATCCCGGTTATGGATGAAGGGTCGTTTGACATGGACGTTTCCCTGCTCCCAGGCGTTTCGCTGGCCAAGGCGATGGAAGTAAACCAGCTGGCCGCGGCAAAGCTGAAGCAGTTTCAAGAATTGGATACCATCGTGGGCCGGACCGGGCAGACCGGTGTTGCTATGGACACCAGGGGCACGGATAAAACCGGTTATGTGGGGGTCTTCAAACCGAAGAGCGAATGGAAAAGGGATATCACCAAAGAAGAAGTTACCAACGAGATGCGTAAGGCTCTGGAGTCGGTGGCGGGAATTCAAGTTGGTTTCAGCCAGCCGATCCAGTGCCGCATTGATGAACTGGTAGCCGGAACCCGTGCCCAGCTGATTCTCAAGCTGTTTGGTGAAGATATCAATGTGCTCAGTGAAAAATCGGCTGAGATTGCGCGAGTCCTCTCCACTGTTCGCGGGGGAACCGATCTGGCTGCGGAAAAGGTTTCAGGGCAGCCTTACCTGACCGTAAATATTGACCGGTCGAAGATTGCGCGCTATGGCCTGAATATCAGTGATGTGCAGAAGGTCATTGAAATTGCCGTTGCGGGAAAATCTGCTTCCAAGTTTTATGAAGAGAACCGCAGTTTCGACATTACGGTGCGCCTCCCGGAAGAAAAAAGGAATTCCCTGGAAGCGATCAAAAATCTGATGATCACCACTAAAACCGGGATCAATGTACCTCTCGAACAGCTGGCTGATGTGAAAATGATCGAAGGACCGGCGCAGATCAGCCGCCAGGACGGAAACAGAAGAATCGGCATCGAGATGAATATCACCGGTCGGGATATCGGCGGTTTTGTCGCCGAGGCCAAGCAGAAGATCAAAGAGCAGGTCAAGCTGCCGGCCGGTTATTATCTCACCTGGGGCGGACAGTTCGAAAACCAGCAGCGGGCGATGAACAAACTGATGATAATCGGACCTGTTGCCATCGGCTTGATACTGCTGCTCCTGTACGTCACCTTCAGATCGATCCGTCTTGCGCTGCTGGTCATTTCCAATCTGCCGTTTGCCTTGATTGGCGGGGTATTTGCGCTCTTCATCTCCGGGCAATATCTGTCCGTTCCGGCGTCAGTGGGGTTTGTCGTCCTGTTTGGCGTTGCCGTCTTGAACGGGCTTGTCCTGGTATCGCGCATCTCGCAACTGCGCGAAGAAGGTCTTGACTTGCAGGAAGCAATCAGGAAGGGAAGTCTTGACAGATTGCGCCCGGTGTTGATGACCGCATCAATCGCAATTTTCAGTTTGATGCCGATGCTGCTTGCCAGCGGGGCGGGTTCTGAAATACAAAAACCGCTTGCAACAGTTGTTGTGGGTGGATTGGTAACTTCAACCCTGCTTACGTTGTTGATTATTCCATCGGTGTACAGTTGGTTTGAAAAGAGAAAGGTCGAAGCAGAGATGTAAATGAATTGGCATATGAGTATCTCACATCTCAATGAAAGGTCATAAGGGGAGTCATATGAAAGAGATAAAAGCAATAATAAGACCGTTCAAGTTGATGGAAGTAACCGAAGAACTGCAAAAAATCGAAGGACTGCCGGGAGTTACCGTATCAGAAATCAAAGGGTTCGGCAAAAACAGAGCCAAGAATGCAAAAGATAAAATCGTTTATGAAATGGTGGAATTTATTCCACGAATAAAATTAGAAGTAGTTGTAGATGATGAGATGGCTGATGAGGTTGTCAACGTAATTCAGAAATATGCTCATACCGGCAATACTGGTGATGGGAAAATATTCGTGTTTACTGTTGATGAAATAGTAAAGATTCGGACAAATGAAAGGGGGAGAGATGCTATTTAGCAGCATGTTGGCTTGGACCGGCGAACAAGGGGAAGGGAAGATCTACGTTCTGGACGTGAAGTCTAACCATACAAGGAGCCGATCATGAAAAAAATTAACTTATTGTTTTTGGTAATGGCAGTGACACTCATAAGCGGTTGCGCGGACAGTTCCGCATTGATAAGAAAAAGCAGCACAAGTGTTCGCAGTGATGTCTTTCAGGAATTGACAGACGGAGGTCCTGTGCCTCAGGGCCATGCGGACTTGCGCATCTCCTTCTCGCTGAAGACCCACAAGCCGGGCATCTATTCCGCAAAAGATATTCACGGAACGCCGGATTACAAGTTGCTGCTGAATGTCGATGGTCAGGCAGTACAGTTACAGGACAGTCTGAGTGAGGAAAATACCGAACCGCGTGGGCTTCAGAATCCCGAGGCCGGGGAGGGTATAAGGTATCGATTCGGCGGCAATCTGCGTCTGAAGACGGGGACGCACAAGGTTGTCATTGCAATTCCTGCCGATGACCTTGCTGTAGAGCGGGAAATTTCCTTACCGGAAGGGAGCAGCAATAGTCTGGTCCTGGAGCCGGTATACAAGGCAATTCCAGGGAAGCAGCGCCCAGGTTTCTACGGGTTAACCAGCTTTAAGGAAGGGATTAAAGGGTTCCGGGTCGTTCTGAACGGTAAGCCCATTTGAGTTTATGATTGTCCACTTCGCTCCAGTAACTTCGAAGGCGGCGCCAGAGGGCTTAATCTTTATCTTCAAACAATAATCCAAAACGGTGGTGAGCTATGACTAGAAAAATTGGATCAATGTTCGGCGCGGTTGCAACCCTCGCACTCGCAACCCTCTTCGGCTGTGGCGGAGGCAATGGTGGTAACGGCACAACAGCCGGTCCCGTAACCATCAGCGGAGTAGCCGCCAAAGGGCCCATCAACGGCGGCGACATCAAGGTGTACGCCGTCAGGGACGACCAATTCGACAGGAGCGTGGTGCTCGGCAGTGGCAAAACGGCGGCGGACGGCAGCTATGCCGTCGCCCTCGCCTCGGCTCCCACCGGTCCGGTTGTTGTCGAAGTGAGCGGCGGCACCTTTACCGACGAGGCGAGCGGCACGGCCGGCGTTGCCCTGAAAACGCCCCTGCTGGCCGTCGTCCCCAGCGTCGCCGACGGCGACAGGATCGCCGTCACCCCCCTGACTCATCTGGCCTTCGAACAGGTCGAAGGAATCGGAGCCTTTACCACTGTCAATATCGACGACTCCAACACGCAGATCGCCCGCTTCTTCGCGCTTTCCGACATCGTTGGGACGCTTCCCTTTGATCCCACCCAACCGGCACCAGCCGGCGCCACCAACGACCAGAAGAAGTACGCCGCAATCCTGGGGGTCTTCTCCCAGATGGTGAACGACGACCGGCAAAAAAGAGGGAATACCCAATCACTGGACGACGCACTGGTGACCCTCCTCGTCGCACTCGAAACTGAATTAGAGAATAATGGCGGTTTTTCGCAAGCCGTCCTCAACTCCATCAATACCGCCATCACCAACTTCAATAACAGCGGCAGAAACCGCGGAGGGATCGTTCCCGTCTCCATCGCCTTCACCGGAGGGGTGCTCCAGCTTAGGACCGAAGGGACGCTACCCGCAGGCACAGTCATCAACGGCATCGACTGCACGGTAACGCTGCCAGCCGGGGTGACCGTCAAGTCGGACCCGGCAACTGGCCAGACCCCACCGGGGGTGGTGGATCCGGTGAGCCTGGCCGCCGCCAACAGCGTGGTCAGCGCCAGATTCGACAAGGCGGCTGGCACCCTCCGCATCATCTTGATCAATGTACAGCCCGGCTTCGCCATCGGTGAGTTCGCCCATGTCGAGTTCGACGGCTTCCCCACCGGGGCGGCCGCCTTCGCCGTGAAAGTGAACCGGATTGACGGCGGCAGCGGCGGCACATCCTCCGCCCCGTTGACCGGCATCACCATCAAAGGGGCTTTTGCTGGGCTGTAACAAAAAGGAGAGTGTTTTGGTTTAAACTCGCCCTATAACCCCTCACGCCAAGGGAGGGGGTTATTTGCGGTTTGCGGACAGAAATGAATAGAACGTGGATGACACGGATTCAGAGGATTTCGCGGGTAAACCCAATAAGGGTTCACGGGGAAAAACCGATTTCATTTTTGCCGTTCTACAAATCCGTGTAAATCCGGTCACGGGGAAGAGGCACCTCCGCGGCTTCAGTCCTGAGCATGACGTGAAAAAAGGCTCAAACTCAACGGTTAGTAATCTTAGGTATAAATAAGAACAACGATGAAATCGCCAAAGATTTTGAAATATATAAGGTGCATATCAATAATCTGCTTCTGCATCTTAATTGCCGTACACTCATCTGCGCAGGCATTTCCGCATAGTAGTGCTCCTGACGTTCAGCAGATTGCATGCGATTCTGTGCAAAGCCCAAGTGATGATTGTCCTTGTAATGATGAGCACGGAGACCGGGAGTGTGATTCGGTTTGTTCATGCTGTTCCAGCGTTGCATCACTGACGGAAAATGTGCTTTACCTTTCTTCTCCAATTGTGGCCATTTTTTCAACTGTAGAACCGTTGTTGTTGATGCCCAAAGTCTATTTTCCCATCTTTGTCCCTCCCCAAAACTGCTCCTGGTCGTAAGTCTTCAAATCCATGCTGAAACTACGAAGCATAGTTGATTATTTCCATGTCCAATTCAGTTGTTGTGGGCGGTCTGGAAGCGTTATGCTTGCAGACTGTTTGCAGCATTCTGAAGGTATTTACAGCCAAGGAGCATTATCGTGACAATAAATGAACAATCAGGGTTCCAATCTCTCTGGGATTATTTCTGCTCGCTGAAACTGACAATGTTTCTACTCATCACTTTGGCGATCATCTCAATCATCGGGACGGTCGTTCCGCAGGGAGCACTGCCTCCGGAGTATCTGCAGACCATAAGCCAGAACAAACTGAAACTTTACCAGGCTCTCGGCTTTTTTGACATGTACCATTCATGGTGGTTCATTCTGCTGCTTTCTCTATTGTCTATAAATCTGATTGCCTGCTCAATCAAGCGGCTTCCCCTTATCTGGAAGACAATCACCCAGCCGGTAGTGGTCATGGGCGCCGGCCATGAGAAGACGTTGTCTAACCTTACGACCATCGAGACACGGGGGGATGCAAGCACGCTCAGGGATCGAGTTGCTGCAATACTGAAGGCGGAATTCGCCGATCCGCTGATCACCGAAACTGACGGCGCTTTCCACCTCTTTGCCCAGAAGACACCCTGGTCCCGGTTGGCCGTGTATGCCGTTCACTTGAGCGTGCTCGTCATATTCATCGGTGCAATCATCGGCTCTCTGTTCGGCTACAAGGGGTTTATCAACATTCCTGAAGGTGAGAGTGTCGGCAAGGTCATGTCCCGCTCGAAAAATGAAATCGATCTGGGCTTTGCGGTGCGCTGTGAAAAATTCAGCGTGGCCCATTATCCCAACGGAGCGCCCAAGGAATTCAAGAGCATCCTGACCGTGCTGGAGAACGGCCAACCAGTGCAGGGTTATAACCGGGTGCCGGTCATCGTCAACGATCCGTTGACCTATAAGGGAATAACCTTTTATCAGTCCAGCTATGGGAAGTTTGGAGAACACGAGTTCACCATCAGCGATCCAAATGGCAGAAATCCGCAATCCCTGATAATCCAGAGTAATGGTTCGGCAAAACTCCCCGACGGCAGCGGTATTTGCCTCCAGGAAACAACTCCGGACATCTCCCGATTTATGCCCGGTTTGAGCGGACCGGCAGCCCAGGTAGAGGTTCATCTGGCAAATGGGGAAAACAAGGAATTTATCGTCTTCGCCAACAATCCGGCCATGAACAGGATGAACCTCCCCTATACCGGCGGCAAGCTTCTGCAGTACAGAGGGGGAGAGGAGTTCATGTACACCGGCCTGCAGGTGGCGAAGGACCCCGGCGTCTGGGTGGTTTGGGTCGGCTGTCTCCTGATGGTAGTGGGAATTTACGCCGCCTTTTTCATGTCACACCGGCGCATCTGGGTGCGAGTCGAGAATGGAACCGTAACCGTCGGGGGCAATGCCAGCAAGAATCAGGGAGGTTTTCAGATTTTCATGGAGCGGCTGGTGACAAAGCTCAAGGACCAACTTTCCTCGGAGGATAACAAATGACCAGCTCACTCCTGTTCAACATAACCACCTTTGCCTATCTCGTTTCAATGCTCTGTTTCTTTGCTTTTGTCGCCAGCCGTGCCAAGGTGCTCGGCACGGCTGGCAGCGCCATTGCTTTTGGCGGTCTGCTGCTGCAAACGATCGCCATCGGTCTGCGCTGGAAGGAGTCCTATTCGCTCGGCATCGGCCATGCGCCGCTATCAAATCTCTATGAGTCGGTTGTCTTCTTCTCCTGGACGATTGTTCTCATCTACGGTCTGCTGGATCTGAAGTACCGGTACAGGGTCATCGGCGCATTTGTCATGCCTTTTGCTCTACTCGGAATGGCTTGGGCTCAACTCGGCCTTGACAGCGGCATTCAACCTCTGGTGCCCGCCTTGCAGAGCAACTGGCTCCTCTACCATGTCATAACCTGTTTCCTTGGATATGCCGCTTTCGCCGTAGCCTGCGGCATCTCCATCATGTATCTGATTCGCGAGATTCATGAGCGGTCCACACCTGCCAACGACCAGAGCATTGTCGCAACATTTCCGAGCGGCAGGGTCCTTGACGACCTGAACTACAAGTCGATCATGATCGGCTTTCCCCTCCTGACTCTGGGGATTGTGACCGGCGCCGCCTGGGCCAATTATGCCTGGGGAACTTACTGGAGCTGGGATCCGAAGGAGACCTGGTCGCTGATTGTCTGGTTCATCTACGCGGCCTTTCTCCATGCCCGGATCACCCGAGGTTGGGCCGGTCGGCGGGCAGCATGGCTTTCGATTGTCGGTTTTGCAGCGACCATTTTCTGCTATCTCGGCGTAAATCTGCTTTTGTCGGGGCTTCACAGCTATGGAGGGTGACCAATAACGGAAAGGCGAGATCGATTGATCATCGTGAATGTTGCATTACAATCAAAGTCATCACAACAGGCACGGGATGACGGCAAGACGGCGGTCATGGTCATGGACCCGGTTGCGACGCTTTCCATTATCGGCAACCAGGAGATAACGGAAGTTGCCAAACTGGTTGCCGAGAAGATGCGGCAGGTGCTTGCGGCGCTATAACGGAATTTTGGATGAAAACCGTGCAAAAAAAGAGAGGCGGCATGGACCAACTGCGATTGCTCCGTTCCCTGCGGGTGGCCAACTACCGGAAGAACGGCCGGATCGTCTACTATTCGCTGGACGACACACACACATGAGCAATCTGCTCCGCGAAGAACTTAGCCATATCTTGTCACAATGAGTCTCGCCATGATCCGAAAAATCAGCGCTGCTTTCGCATGTGGAGCCCTGGGCGGACGGGCGTCTGCGGCAATTGGCGCACTGCTAATCGCCTGGCTTACCTTGAAAGAGGGGCAGGAAGCTTTTGGCAAGGCCAACGGTTTGATTTGCTGTTGCCATGGCAAGTGCAGCGGCATATTCAGTTGAAACTCCTGCTCAAGCCCGGTGACATCGCCATGAAGAAAGGGGCTTACTGCCTCATCCAGCCGGTGAAGTAGCTCTCGTCAGTAAACCACACCCCCTTTGTCCAGGCCAATGGCGTCCCGGACACCTATCCCTCATTTTCTAACAAGCATTTTTCAAAACAATTCCACTTGAGCTCGCTCAGAAATGGATTTTGCAACACAGAAGATAAATATTTTCCGTATGGTTTTTTTGTATGTTTTTTTGCTTGACAATTAAGCAATTGAAAGTTAGTATCAATTTCAATTTTAAGATGACATGTTGTCTCAATATAGGATGGCAGTGTTTTTATGAGCATAGCATTGGTGGGGGGAATGGACCGCAGGGAGAGTGAATGCTTCAACTGCCTAAAAATAAAAACTTATAGTTGTTCAGTAGGTTGCCGATAATATAAGTGATAAATATAAGTATAGGGGGAAGTGTGTCCCCCTGGGCGAGGAAGGAGTTGATGGACGCGGTCAGGGAAAAGGAACACCGGTCTATATGCACCATGAATTCGGGGTCTGCACGCTCAGGGAGTACCTGGGATGTCTTCTAATCACTATAAACAGAAAAGGAGGAATGAAGAATGCTTAGGGAGATGTTTTTATCACTTGCAATTACATTGATGACGGCCGCAACGGTGGTTGCCGCCGAGGATTGCCGGGAAATTCAGGACAATTCTTTTTTGATCGAGGAGGCTTATAACCAGGAAGACGGGGTGATTCAGCACATTCAGTCCTTCCAGTATTTTAAGGGAGACAGTTGGCAGTATACATTCACCCAGGAATGGCCGGTGCCGGGACAGACCCATCAGCTTTCGTATACCATTCCTGTCGAAAGAATCAAGGTTGACGGGCAGGACGATACAGGCATCGGCGATGTGGCGCTGAACTACCGCTACCAGGCGGTACTGAAGGACAATATCGCCTTCGCCCCTCGCTTTTCTCTCATCCTCCCCACCGGCGACAGGGAGAAGGGACTGGGGACAGGTACCGTTGGTTACCAGGTGAATCTCCCCCTCAGCATCAAACTTTCGAACAGGGTCGTTACCCACTATAACCTTGGATTTACTTTTACACCGAACAGCAAGGAGCCGGGAGGGGCCAAGGCCGACACCCTCGCGACCAACTACGGCGCCAGCGTCATCTATCTCGCTTCCAAAAACCTCAACCTGATGCTAGAGGCGGCGGGGACTTCGGAGCAAGCTGTGGTAGCCAACGGAGCGACTGCAGACGAAAACAGCCTCTTCATCAGCCCCGGCCTACGATACGCCGTTGACTGCAAAGTCAAAGGCATGGATGTTTTCCAAATTGTTCCCGGCATAGCCTTTCCAATCGGCATTGGTCCATCCAAAGGAGATTACGGAGTGCTTGCCTATCTTTCCTTCGAGCATTCCTTGTTTTAAATGAACAGGGAGAAGTTAAGAAATCAAGACGTTTGAAGACTCTAACGCCGGGAGGCGGAAAAACCCGCCTCCCGGCCTGACTGCCTACTTCTTGACCGGCGGCGTGCAGCCACAGCCGCACTTGCTTTGTGGCTTGTTCGCTTCCTGCTTCTCGGTCGTCTCTTTCTTGTTTTCGGCCATTGTTATCACCTCCTTTCTGTTTAAGTTCATGCAAACATACTAATATATTTGGCAAAGAAAAAAGGCCATGTGTTATTGGCACTTTTTTTCTCCTCCGCCGCAGCCGCAGGTGCAGACCCTGTTAAGGCGTTGCCTGCATCTTTCCAAGACCTCGCGATTCAGTGAGTAGTAAATCCAGTACCCCTGCCTTTCGTCCCTGACCAGCCCTGCCGACTTCAGTACCCGCAGATGCTGGGAAACCGCCGACTGCGTCACCCCCAAGGTCTCGGCAATGGCGTTGACGCTCATCGGTTCCTTCTTGAGGAGTTCGATAATCTCTATGCGCTTATCAACAGAGAGTATTTTAAAAAGTTCGGCCGCTTCTTTCATGGGAAACCTTATAAGTAAATGCTTAAATACTAAAATACTCGAATCCTAACCAATGTCAAGCATTTTTTTCGCAATATAATTCTCACCGGATTTCCTGTTGACTTCTGTTGTTTATTGATATTAGGATATTCGAATATGTTCTGGGAGTCTTAATGGACGCTGATACTGTACAAAAAAGTGCCGATTTGCTTAAAGCCCTCGCGCATCCGACCCGTTTGCAGATTGTCATGGAGTTGCTTAAGGGCACAAAGTGCGTAACCGACATCCAGGAGATCCTACCGGCGTCCCAAGCCAACATTTCCCAGCATTTGACCGTGCTGCGGAATGCCCATTTGGTGGACTTTGCCCAGGATGGCTCCCAGCGTTGTTATTACGTCAGTCGTCCGAAACTGGCTTCAGCTGTTATTGAGCTGCTTGAAGAAGGTGAGCCGGCCATTCGCAAATCTAAAGATGACCTCGATCGGGAAAAACACTCAACGGGGGGTAGCTGCTGTGTCCGGCAACGATAGCTCACCTCTTTTTGATCACAATCATACTGACGAGCCGGTATTCCTTACCGGCAAAATGCTTGAGTCAGCCAGAATTCAGAATAACCTGCCTCCCTTGTTTCTGTTGATTGGCAGGGCATTACGAAGGGACAAGCTATCACTATCTCTGCGCCACGGCACTTGCAGCCGCCCTTGAACATGCATAAGGAGAAACCCCATGAAGGTCCGTGACAGCGGCATGCCCGATGAAGAAATGTGGTCCGGGTTTTTTGATCCGGACAAGGTTCTGGCCATTTTCGGCCTCGACTGTGGAATACAAGACCTGGTTGAATTCGGTTGCGGTTATGGAACCTTTACGTTGGCCGCCGCCGGAATTGCTTCGGGAACCGTTCATGCTTTGGACATTGAGCCGGAGATGGTAGATGTTGTCCGGCAAAAATGCCGTGAAGCCGACATCGTAAATGTCCAGGCAGCAGTGCGCGATTTTGTGTCTGAGGGAACCGGACTAGCCGACAACTCCATGGACGCGGCCCTACTCTTCAATATCCTTCATCACGAAGAGCCGGTAGCCTTGATGAAAGAGGCCTTCCGCGTACTTAAATCAAACGGTATGCTGGCCGTCATTCACTGGAACTACGACCCCACTACGCCACGTGGTCCGGCCATGGAGATCCGGCCCCGACCGGAACAGTGCATCAATTGGGGAAGAGAAGCCGGATTCCGTTTCAACGAGCGGAACCGCTATGACCTGCCGCCGTATCACTACGGGTTGCTCTTCAGAAAACCCTTTACCTGATGAGCCCTTTGCTGCCCGTGAGGCAGCCCGGAACCACCATAACATAGGGATGGAGACAAATATGAAGATAGGAATCATCCGTTGTCAGCTGACCGAGGATATGTGCCCCGGCAGCATCGATTTCAAGGTTGCTAAAGAGGGAACATTGGGCTTCGAGGAGACCGGTCTGGTAGAGATTATCGGATTTCTTTCGTGTGGCGGCTGTTCCGGCAAGAAGGTCGTCACCAGGGCCAAGATGATGGTTGACCGGGGGGCGGAGGCAATCGTGTTTGCCTCATGCATGAAGAACGGCAACCCCATCGGGTATCCTTGTCCACATTTTGCAGCCATCAAGGGGGCCGTAGAGAAGAAGCTTGGGGCAGATACAAAGATTATCGACTGGACCCATTGAGATTTTGACATGACCTATGCCGACTTACAGGAGGCGCTCCGGGTTCTTGGCCTGGGTGAGCGAGCCACCTTCCGAGAGATCAAAACACGGCATCGTGAGTTGGTCAAGCGTCACCACCCGGATACAGCCCCCACGAGTGACCCGGATACTATTCGGACTCACTCTGTGTTGGAGCCGCATCCCAAAGGGGTGCGACGGTTATCTGAACACAGCAGAACCCCGAAGCATGAGAGTTGCGGGTAAGTCGCCATGAGTTTGTTGCGTTCACAAGGATATGGTGTACGCTATTC
Organism: Geobacteraceae bacterium; assembly: GCA_009773645.1. Classification (GTDB taxonomy): domain Bacteria; phylum Desulfobacterota; class Desulfuromonadia; order Geobacterales; family Geobacteraceae; genus WSYB01. Next base: position 79,273 of record WSYB01000012.1, on the reverse strand, counting down.
ATAAGGATACCGGCGGGAGAAAGGGATTACGGAGACTGCCATGAGGAAAACCGGCAAAGACGTGCTGCCCTGGGTCAAGGGGATGGTTCTCGTCCTTCTCCTGGTCGTTCTCGGCGCCTTCGCATGGCGGGAAGTGCCGCCGGAATGGCTGGACCCGGAGCGGATCAAGGTCTTCCTGGAGGGGATGGGGTTTATGGCGCCGCTCGCCTTCATACTCCTCAGGACCGTCGGGATCGTGGTGACCGTTGTTCCCAATGCCCCGTTGGACATTGCGGCAGGAGTGCTCTTCGGCCCCTTGTGGGGGACCGTATACTCGCTCCTGGGCTCTGAGGCGGGGGCGATAGTCTGTTTTCTCCTCGCTCGCGCCCTGGGAAGAGAGGCGATCACCCGGCTCCTGCACAGGGACATCACCTTCAGCGACCGCATCGCACGGCGCCATTTGGCCTACATTATCCTCTTCGCCCGCCTCGAGCCGGTCTTCTCCTTTGCCCTTGTCAGCTACGGTGCCGGCCTGACCAGGATGTCGCTGCGCGCCTTTGCCCTGAGCACGTTGTTGGGGATGACCCCCGGCACCATTATACTCAACTACTACGGGAAGAGCTTTTTCTCCGGCAATATTCTGCTGCAGATATGCCTGGGGCTCGTTCTGGTCGTCTTGCTGTTCATCATCCCGGTCTGGATAAGGCGGAAAAACCCCTGGGGGTGGTATGATAAAATGACAGGGAGAGGTAAGCATTAACCTTTCACATTCACTCCGACGGAGGCGTCAGTACCCATAATTTCGGGCGCCTGGGGGGGAGGAAAGTGGTGGCGTGGCACACAGTATCTGCGGTACTATATGGTATGGAGAGGGAGAGAGAACATATCGGGGCGCGAGAGGAGGGTTGGCGGGAGATACTTCCGCAACCGGGTGACGGGAAAGCATCCGGCGCCCTTTCCGAGCGGCGGGTGCATCTGTGGGCACTGGTTCTGGAGGCCCGCTATGTCCCCTGCCGCATCGAGCCCGGCGGAACGGGCTGGCATTTGCTGGTACCGGCGGAATACCTCGACGCTGCCCGGAACGAGCTGCGCCTCTTCGAAGAGGAAAACCGCAACTGGCCCCCGCCCGTGCCGCCTGCACGCCCTCTGGCAGAGAACACCCTGGCGACCCTGTCGGTCCTCATCCTTCTGGCTTCCTTCCACAACCTCACTCAGCTCGACATCTCTCTGTCCGGCCATCCCTCGATCGACTGGACCGACCTCGGCAACGCTCACGCCGCCAAGATCATGGACGGCCAGTGGTGGCGGCTCGTCACCGCTCTCACCCTCCATGCTGACTGGCTGCACCTGTTCAGCAATCTGGCGATCGGTGGGGTATTCATAGTCTATCTCTGCCGCGATCTCGGCTCGGGACTTGCCTGGAGCCTGCTCCTCGGTTCCGGTATCCTCGGCAACCTGGCCAACGCCTGGCTGCAACCTCTGAACCACAGATCGGTCGGCGCCTCCACCATCGTGTTCGGCGCCGTCGGCATCCTCGCAGCGCTCAGCCTGGTGCGCTACCGGCACCACCTGCAAAGGCGCTGGCCACTTCCCTTTGCTGCGGCCCTGGCCCTCCTTGCATTGTTGGGCACGGAGGGCAAACAGACCGATCTGGGTGCGCATCTGTTCGGCTTTGTTTTCGGGATAGTTCTCGGCCTGGTGGCGGAATATCTGGTTGGAAGGTTCGGGCGCCCCTGCCGGGGAATAAACGCCCTGCTGGCACTGGCAGGTGCCATTACGGTGGCTGCGGCCTGGTGGGCAGCGTTGATGTTCGGGCAGTAAAAGTCTTAAAAGACTCTGCACAAGGATCAAAAGGAGTTAGCCATGCCCATCCTGCGCCAGATTGCCCAACTCGGGCAGCCGGTACTGCGTGAGCCGGCCCGGTCCGTTGCCGACCCGGCGGACCCCGCCATCCAGGCGCTTATCGACGACCTGCTCGTCACGGCGGAAGACGCCAACGGTGTTGGGATCGCCGCCCCACAAGTCTACGAGCCGCTTGCACTCTTCATCGTCGCCTCCCGTCCCAATCCACGTTATCCCCATGCCCCTGCGATGGCGCCGACGGCCATGATCAACCCGGAGCTCGTCTGGACGTCGGAGGAAACGGAAACGGGGTGGGAGGGATGCCTCAGCGTACCGGGCCTGCGCGGACTGGTGCCGCGCCATCGGCGGATCGGGGTCAGCTACATGAGCCGTACCGGTAAGCTCTGCGAGGAGGAACTCAGCGATTTCATCGCCCGCGTCTTTCAGCACGAATACGATCACATCCATGGGCTGGTGTTCATCGACCGCGTTGCGAGCACCCGCGACCTCGTTTCGGAGAAGGAATATCTGCGGATTGTTTCCTGAACAGCGCGGCGTGGGGAAGGGTAAGAAGGGGCTACTTTTCGAGCTAAAGTAGCCCCTTTCGGCATCTTATTATAGTTTGTAATTCGCCACCAATTTTTGCAGACTCTGGGCCTGTTCGGCGAGCTGTTCAGCAGCGGCTGCCGATTCCTCTGCGCCCCGGGCCGTCTGATGCACCACATCGGTGATCTGCTGGATGTTCGTAGTCACCTCGCTTGTGGTGGCCGTTTGCTGTTCGGCTGCCGTGGCGATCTGGCTGATCTGCATGGAAACTTCGTTGATACGGCTGACAATTTCATCTATCGCCTGACCGGACTGCTGCGATGATTCCGCTCCCTTCTCCACTTCATGGACACCTTCCTCCATGGCGCGCACGGCTGTTCTTGTTTCGTCCTGAATCGCCTTTATCATCTCGCCGATCTCCCGGGTCGCTTTGGTGGTCCGCTCAGCCAGGGCTCGCACCTCGTCGGCGACCACGGCAAAACCGCGTCCCTGCTCGCCGGCGCGTGCAGCCTCGATTGCGGCGTTGAGCGCAAGCAGATTGGTCTGGTCGGCAATATCCTCAATGGTGCCGATGATTTCACCGATCTGTTCGGAACGGGAGCCCAGAGCCGCGATGGTGCCGGAGGTCCGGCGAACCCTATCGGCAATGACACTCATCCCCGTGATGGTTTCCTGCACCACGGATGCGCCGTTCTTTGCGGAGTTCATGGTCTGGTTCGACGCATCGGCTGCCAGCGTGCAGTTGCGGGCGATGTCGGCACTTGTGGAAGACATCTCTTCGCTGGCTGTGGCCACGGTGCTTGTCTGGGATGCAACCTCTTCGGCCCCGGTGGCGATCTGATCGGAGCTGCATCGAAGCTGGTTTGAGGCAGAGGCAATGCTCGAGGAGATATCCACGGTCTTTGTCACCATCACCCGCAGATTCTCGACCATGATTTTCATGCCCCACATAACGCTCCCCTGATAGCGGTTATCCACACCGACGTCAAATCTGAGATCCCCCCCCGCGACCGACTGGGCAATTTCCCGGACGTTTGACGGCTCTCCGCCCAACTCCCGCAGCAAACCCCTGATTATGAAGGTGGCGACAGCCGCGGAGAGGAGTACGCCGAGCAGGATCAAAATAACGGAAAACACTTTCCCTTTTTCAGCAATTGAATCGCTTTTTTCAAAGACCGTTTTTGACACGACCAGTTGCAGATTCACCAGGGCAGAGATTTTGTCGGTCAACGGGTCTATAGCCGGATACATATCTTTTGCGGTAAAATTGACGAGACTTTCCTTGTCCTCCCTGGACAGGATATCCTTAAACTTTGCCACGGCTTCGTCGGCTTTTTTCATGCGCGGTGTGATTTCATCGATGATTTTCTTTTCCTCCTCGACCAGGGAGGTGCCCAGATACGCCTTCCACTTTTCGTTGATGATCTTCACGGCTTCGTCCACATTCTTGCGTCCTTCGCTCCAGCTCAGGCCTTCATTGCGAACCTTGTGGGACGTATCGACTATATTGACCGCGTACATGTCGGAGATGATTTTGAGCTGTTCAAGTGGCACCACGCGATCATTGTAGACCGTATCAAGTGCATCGTTACTGACCTTGGTCAGATATACCCCTATTGCGCCGACGATTATCAGCACGAACGACATGAGTCCAACTATTGAGTAAAGCTTTGCCCCGACTTTCATCTGTGCCATGGCGCATCCTCCTTTGAAACTGGTATTTACTCGTTAACCTTGGGGAAATGGTTTATTGTGTTGACTTATTGATGGTTGAAGACCGCCCTGTAACAGACAGAGGCGGAAGGGTCCTCATGTCCTCTTGCACTCAATATCATGTTATTTGATTATCGTTATATCTAGGGGAAAACTTTAGGGGTAATCAGGGATTTCCGGTTTTATTCTTCGAAAAGCCTTAGACCGGGGCGAGAGGGGATGTTAAACGCTTGTGATTTGCAATGTAGTGGTGGTGTAATTCCACGGGGATTCATGAGTCTGTTCAACGCTGTTGCCGCTGTTCCTTTTCGCCTCGATCGCTCGGCTGTGTTTTAGGGGTAACGGGCCGTACTGCCGGTCTCGGTGGAGGCTGGCTGCCACCTGAAATCCCCGGGCTTGCACGAGGGGCGGGAAGCCTTTGCGGCAGGCACATCACAGAACCCTGCCGCGTAAGGATAGCTTGATATTCAGCGAAACCTGTTCCAAAACGTTTCCCGCTGCGTAACTTCCTTGCCGTAACGGTCGTTGTTGATCATTGCTAACGCTATGGCAGTTGCGACCCACATAATTATCATTGCGGTGATTCCCATAATTTCCTCCCTTCGGCGGTACAGGCACAAATTCTATAATCGGGTTTCTCCAGGGGCTTGAATTGCCGCATGGAGCACGGAACTCATGCTTTTTTTACGTTGGCCGCCTGTAGACCCTTCGGCCCCTTGACCACATCGAACGTGACCTTGTCGCCTTCACCGAGGGTTTTAAACCCTTCGCCGGTAATAGCGGAGAAATGCACGAAAACATCCTCGCCGTTCTCCCGCTCGATAAAACCAAACCCCTTGCTTTCGTTAAACCACTTTACCGTTCCCTTTTCCATTACTTTTTCTCCTGACAGATTGGATTTAATCCGGGAATATTCACGGATATTGATAAACATTAACAACAGTATTCACAATGTCAAACGCACAATCAAACACAAACCCCCCAAGGCTTCAGCCTTGGGGGGTTTGTGCTATTCCTCTTCTCCCTTGAACCACTTGTCGAACCAGGAACGATGGTCCTTGGCAGCCAGTATCTGCAAATCCTTGGGGCCAAGCCATATCCCGCCGCAGGCGGGACATTTGTCGAGCGGCACTCCGCGAAAAGTCATCGGTTCAATCGGATCGCCACACTTTGGACAACGATTCCTGCAATGTTCCCGAATGATCTTCTCCCGGGCTTCCTTTCTCATCTTATCGATTATCTCTTTTTCCTGCTTGAAAATGTACTGATTTTCCAGCGCTTTTTCCCGCTCCTTCCAAATGTCCTTCATAACACCATCTCCTCCAGATATTCGGTCATATTGCATCCCTGTGTAAAGTATTCCACCTTCATTAATTGAATGCAAATAAAAAATGCGCCGGCCATGGCTTTGAAGCGGGCTGGGGGCACAGCCAAAACCGTGTCCGGCTCGGAAGTCCGGTGGAAGGCCTATGTGAATGCCCTGATTCCCAGGACATGTTCCCCGATGATAAGCTTCTGGATCTGAGACGTCCCCTCGTAGATGGTTGCCACCTTGGCGTCCCGAAGATAGCGCTCAACCGGGTAGGCATTGGAATAGCCGTAGGCGCCATGAATCTGAACGGCGTCATTGGCCGCCCTTACCGCCGCTTCACTGGCAAAGTATTTGGCAACTGAGGTTTCCAGGGTATTGGGGGCACCCCGGTTCTTCAAATATCCCGCCCGGTAGACGAGGAGCCGTGCTGCTTCCAGATCGACCACCATCCGTGAGATCATGTCCTGTACCAACTGGAACGATCCGATGGGCCGGTTGAACTGTTTTCGTTCCCGCGCATACCGCGTGCCGGCATCCACGCACCCTTGAATGATCCCTACGCACCCGGCGGCAACTCCATACCTGCCGTTATCAAGGGCAGACATGGCGATGGTGAATCCCTCCCCGACCGTGCCCAGGAGGGCGTCTCCCGCTACAAAGCACTCCTTGAACGAAAGCCCGGCGGTGTTTGACGCCCTGAGCCCCAGCTTCCCTTTGATCTCCATGGAGGTGAAACCCGGGGTGCCCTTTTCCACAAGGAAAGCTGCAATCCCTTTATGTCCGCCGGATGGACCGGTCTGGGCGAAGACAACGGCGACGTCCGCCACACCACCGTTGGTTATCCAGGTTTTTGCGCCGTTCAGCACCCACCCGTCCCCCTTGGGACGGGCCAGGGTCTTGATGCTTACCGCATCGCTTCCCGCTTCCGGCTCGGTCAGGGCGAAACACCCGATAATTTCCCCCTTGCAGAGCTGCGGCAGGTACTTCTGCTTCTGTTCCTCGTTCCCCCATCCGAAGATTACCTGTTCCACCAGTGATACCTGAACCGAAAGTGTTGTTCTGACAGAGGAACAGGCCCTGCCGATTTCTTCGAAGATGATTGCGTCGCTGATCCAGTCAAATGCCGATCCACCGAACTCCTTTGGGACAGTACCGCCAAGAAGCCCCAGTGCGGCCATTTTTCTGATGATTTCAGAGGGGAAGCGTTCCTTGACGTCATTCTCCCGGGCGGTAGGGGTGATTTCCTCTTCCGCAAATTTCCGTACCATGGTCCTCAGTTCCTGCTGTGTGTTGTTCAGTTCAAAATCCATTGTGTCGCTCCTTTTTGCCGGTCGTGACAACGTGATCTTCATGAATTGTATCAGATAGTTTCCGTATGGAAACCGCATGGAAGCTCTGAAGCTTCCGCGACGGAAAAACTTTGTGAATGTATTGCGAATCAATTTTGATGATTTCCTCGAACAGCCATGGTTCTCCTTTACAAACAGAGTGGGGATAAGTTATTTTATCGACTACTACAACGGTTCACGAGGTCCGGATTGTCCACCAGGATTAAAATACTTCCCGAACATCTGACGAACAAGATAGCCGCCGGCGAGGTGGTGGAGCGTCCCGCATCGGTAGTGAAGGAACTGGTGGAGAACGCCCTGGATTCCGGTTGCAGTGAGGTGGTGGTGGAGGTAGAGTCAGGCGGGAAGAGGCTCATCAAGGTGTCCGACGACGGCTGCGGCATGTCGCGCGAAGATGCGCTGCTGGCCTTGGAGCGGCACGCGACCAGCAAGATCGCGAGCGACAGCGACCTGTTCAATCTTGCTACTCTCGGCTTTCGCGGCGAGGCACTCCCTTCCATTGCCTCGGTTTCCCGTTTTACCCTGGCCACCAGGGAGCGGGGGCGTATCGAAGGAACGGAGATCTATGTCGAAGGAGGGCGGATCAAGGAAGTAAAGGCCTGCGGCATGGCGGAGGGGACGGTTGTTTCGGTGCGAAACCTCTTCTTCAATACTCCGGCCCGTTTGAAATTCATGAAGAGCGCTGAGACCGAGGCGGGGCACGTGGGAGACCTCCTGACCAGGCTGGCGATTTCCCGTCCGGAAACCCGCTTTACTTTCGCGAATGACGGCAGAACCGTATTCCGGGCTTTGAATGGTGACCTGAAAAGCCGGGTGGCCGCGCTCCTGGGAAACTCCCTGGCCGCGGATCTCTATCCTGTTGAGTTTGTCGAGGGACAGACAACCGTAACAGGTCTTATTGCCAAACCCGAGTGTAACCGCTCCGCCCCCTCATCCGTCCATACCTACATAAACGGCCGCTTTATCCGGGACCGGGTTGTGCAGCACGCCGTTCTGCAATCTTACCGGAACTTTCTTGAGAAAGGGCGATACCCGGTAGTGGTGCTCTTCATCGGTATCCCCGCCGGGGAAGTGGATGTCAATGTCCACCCGACCAAACACGAGGTCCGTTTTCGCGAGCAGGGAAGGGTACACGACATCATCCAGTCAGCCGTGGAATCCGTGCTGCGCGCCACTCCCTGGATAAAACTCTCCGGGGTTTCCGTCACACCGTTTGTCCCGCCCGGCGCAACTTTAGCGGTCAGTGAGACCAGGGTGGCCGAGGTAAGAGAGGTCCTGGTCAATTACCGTCCGGCGCCGTCCCCAACCCGGTCACTTTTCCAGCCATCTCCGTCTGCCCGGCCGGAACCGGCGTTTACCATGGTTGCGAAAAAGGCTGAGGACACAGATGAGACGGGCTATTTTTCTTCCCTGACCATCATCGGCCAGTTTAACGCCGCATATATCCTCTGTCAGGGGGGGGGAGACCTGTTGATAATCGACCAGCACGCGGCCCATGAGCGGATCGCATTCGAGCGGCTCAAGAGCCAGTTTGCCAAAGGCACTGTGGAGTCGCAGGGATTACTGTTTCCAGAACCGGCGGAATTCCTCTTCGGGGAGGCGGCGACTCTCAAGGAAAACTTGAATAATCTGGCGCTACTGGGTTATGAACTGGAAGATTTCGGCGGAGCTACCTGGCTGTTAAAAGGGGTTCCCTGGCTTCTTGCGGGAGCCGACTATATGCGTACCTTACGGGATATCCTGGAAGAGCTGCAGAACCTCGGCAAGAGCAGGACCTTCACCGATGCGCTGGAAGACATTCTCTCCCGGATTGCCTGCCACAGCGTAGTGCGAGGAACACATCCGCTGGCTGCCCAGGAAATCAGCGCCCTGCTGAAGCAGATGGACGCTACCGACTTTTCCAGCAACTGTCCCCACGGCAGGCCGGTGTTTCGGAAGATTACCCTTGGGGAGATTGAGCGTATGTTTAAAAGGCAGTGAGGAGTGAGGAGTGAGGAGTGAGGAGAAAATCGGGCTGGTTATAATTCAGGGGCCGACCGCTTCGGGCAAGACCGAACTGGCCGTGAGGCTTGCCGAGCGTTTTGATGGTGAGATCGTCAACGCCGATTCCATGCAGGTCTACCGCGGCATGGATGTCGGCACGGCCAAACCCTCGCCGGAACTGCGGCAGCGGGTTCCGCACCACCTTATCGACATCGTCACACCCGATGTGAACTTTTCTGCATCCGACTTCCGTAATGTGGCGATTCAGGTCATTGCCGACATCCGGAGCCGCGGGAAAAAGGTTTTTGTGGTGGGGGGAACGGGGCTTTACATAAAGACTTTGCTGCATGGGCTGATCGATTCACCCAGGGGAGACGAGACCCTTAGAGATGAGCTTAAGGAGGTGGCACGACAGAAGGGGAAGGAAGAGCTTCTCAGGCAACTTGCCCAGGTCGATCCGGTTACCGCGCAACGGCTTCACACCAACGACCAGGTGCGCATCATTCGCGCGCTGGAGGTTTATCGTCTGACCGGCTATCCCATTTCGCGCTTGAGGAGCGAGCACGGCTTTGCCGGTGGTTTTTACCGTTATCTGAAGATCGGCATCGTGGTTGAGCGGCAGGAGCTTTACGAAAGGATCGACAGGAGGGTTGACCGGATGATGGCCGAGGGATTCGTGGAGGAGGTGAGGACTCTTCTGAGCCTGGGCTACGATGCCGGATTAAAGACAATGAGATCCATCGGTTACCGGCAGATATGCGCGTATCTTGCAGGCGAGCTCGCTCTGGATGAGGCGTTGCGGCTGATCAAGAGGGATACCAGGCACTACGCCAAGCGCCAGGTTACCTGGTCTAATAAGGATGCTGAAATTAATTGGGTTGAATATCCTGACAGTTTTGCTACTATCTGTAATCATGTGATTGAATTTTTTGCGTAAAGGAGAGGAGTATGCCAAAAGCACCGTTCAACATTCAAGACCAGTATCTGAATCAGTCGCGCAAGGAGCGGGTAAAGATCGTGGTCAATCTCATGTCCGGCGACAAAATGGAGGGTTACATCAAGTCGTTCGATAACTTTTCCGTTCTGATGGAAGTACAGGGTGACATTCTTATCTACAAGCACGCCATATCGACCATAACTTCCGCGGACGGCAGCTTCCGCCTGCATCAGTAGATTTCACCGAAATATTTCAGGTTATCCGTAGGGGCGTATCGCATTACGCCCCTACGTTCTTTTTTCCCGGGCAAAAAATATGAAAAAAGAGACATTACCGGCCATTCTTGCCGGGCTTTTATCGGCAGGCGCGGTTGTCGTGATTTATTTTCTGGGCTCCGTTTTCCTTCCGTTAGTGATCGCCCTGATTCTGGCCTTCCTGTTCGACCCGCTGGTGGCACCCCTGGAGAAGAGGGGGGTGAACCGGTCACTTGCCATTCTGCTGGTTTTCTCCGCTTTTTTGCTGCTTGCTGGCGCTCTGGCAGGTTTTTTTACCGCTTCCCTGCGGGAGGAATTCAGGAGTGTCCAGATAAACCTTCCTGAATATGCAAACCGGTTGTACGATGTTATTCCGCCTCAGATTAAGGCCTATTTCGATATTGAGACCCCGGAAAAGGTTTATGCACATATCAATAAAGCGCTTACCGACTTGCGGGGGGCCTCAGCCGAGGTTTTCAAAGAGACCTTCGTCATTGTAAAGAAGGCCTTTGCTTCCACCCTGGCCTTTATCCTGGCGGTTCTCGGCTACCTGATCACGCCGGTCTACCTCTATTACTTTCTGAAAGACCTGTCGAAGTTGAAGAGCGGCGTAGTCGGAATGGTGCCGGAGCGCTATCGGGACAGATTTCTGGAAAGATCGGGGGAGATCAACGATCTGCTGTCCGCCTTTGTGCGGGGGCAGTTGTCGGTCTGTGCCATACTGGCCGTTTTTTACAGCATCGGTCTCTATTTTATCGGGATCGACCTGGCTGTCGTCATCGGCACCCTGGCAGGGATAACCTTTATCATTCCCTATTTCGGCACCATCCTCGGGATAGTTCTCTCCGTCACCATGGCCATCCTTAAATTCCATGACTTTCTCCATCCACTCCTCTGTGTCGGGTGGTTCGCCCTGGTGCAGGCCCTGGAAGGGGGAGTAATCACCCCTCGGATTGTGGGAGATAAGGTGGGTCTCCACCCGGTTGTCACCATCCTGGCGCTCCTGATCGGCGGGCAGTTGTTCGGCATCTTAGGCATGCTGCTGGCAGTTCCGGTGACCGCCGTTTTGAAGGTGTTTTCCCGCTCCCTTCTCGATTACTACCGCAATTCTCCTTACTACAGGGGGGCCTGATGGCAGGGCTCCTCATCGAAAGGGTGCTTCCGGGGAGTGTGGCCGAGGAGCTCGATATCGTGGCGGGAGACCGGCTTCTGGCCATAAACGGCCACCGGCTGCTTGACATCATCGACTATAATTTTTTTGCCGCCGACGAGGAGCTTACCCTGGAGATCGTCAAGCAGGACGGTGAAGTGTGGGAGGTGGAGCTGGAACGGGACGAAGATGAACCGTTGGGCCTGATCTTCCCTGCTCCGGAACCCGGCCGGTGCGGCAACAAATGCATTTTCTGCTTCGTCCATCAGCTTCCCCGGGGACTTCGCTCCCCTCTCTACGTGAAAGATGAGGACTACCGCCTTTCCTTTCTGTACGGTAACTACGTTACCCTGGCGAATATGGACAGGATGGAGCTCAAGCGGATCAAGGAACAGCGCCTCTCTCCCCTCTATGTCTCCGTTCATGCCACCGAGCCTGCTCTCCGGGAAAAACTGCTGGGCAAGACCGGGATTATCCCCATTCTTGATATCATGCAGGAACTGGCGACTGCCCGAATTTCCATGCACACCCAGGTGGTCCTCTGCCCGGGGATAAACGACGGAGAGCATCTGGAGCGCACCGTGGCCGACCTGCTGGAGTTTTCTCCGCAGGTGGCCTCTCTGGCCGTGGTGCCGGTGGGGCTCACCAGGCACCGCAAGGGGCTCACCCACCTGCAGCCGGTGACCGGTGAATACGCTGCAGCATTCATCGCCATCTGGCAGAAAAAGGCCATGGACTTGGCTTCCCGGCTCGGGGCACCGTTTCTCTTCCTGGCGGACGAATTCTACATCAAGGCCGGTCTCTCCTTTCCCCCGCTGGAGGCATACGGCGACCTGCCGCAGCTGGAAAACGGTGTGGGTATGATTCCTCTCTTTCTGGATGAGGCACGGGAGGTCCTTGAGAAGGCGGAACCTCTGAAAAACCGTGCAGTTACCGTTGTGACCGGCGAATCACCTTACCACTACCTCGCTGACTTTCTTCAGGGACTGTCCGGAAGGACCGGCGTCACTCTCCGCTCCGTGGCCATCAAAAACCTCCTTTTCGGTGACAGCGTTACCGTGACCGGCCTGATTTCCGGCCGTGATATCATTGCGGGGCTGAACGGGGTGGAGCTAGGGGACGTGATCTTTATCCCCGATGTGATGCTGAAAGAAGGGGAAGGGATATTTCTCGACGACCTGTCGGTGGATGATGTGCGGCAGGCCTTGGGGAAAGAGGTTGTTGTGGTGGAATCAACCCCTCAGGGGATTTATGGGGCGCTCAGGAAGTTGGGATAAGTCCAATGGACCGGAAGCCAAGAAAGAAAGGCGGCGCCAGGGTTGGCGCCGCCTTTCTTTCTTCATGCAGGATGCGCGCTGTACACTGTTACATCTTGTGGCACTTGTTGCAGGTATCCTTCACGGTGAAGGCGTCCTTGCCGTTGTGGCAGGCGCCGCAGGAATCCCCTCCTTCCATCTGGGCCATGGTGAAGTGTCTGGCGCCGGCCTTAAAGGGGAAGAGCTTCGTGTGGCAATCCGCACACTTGTACATCCCCAGGTGGAAGTCGTGGCCGAATCTGGCTTCTCCCATGTCGGTCTTGAAGGTCACGTCGGCGGGCTTGTACCCCTTGTGACATTTGTCGCAGTCGCCGCTGGAGGCAAAGGCGTCCTTGCCGTTGTGGCAGACGCCGCACGATTTCCCCTTTTCCATGTCGGCCATGGTGAAGTGCTTTGCTCCTGCCTTGTAAGGGAATACCCTGGTATGGCAATCCGCGCACTTGTACATGCCGAGATGGAAATCATGGCTGAATGTGGCGTTGGCAACTCCTTTGATCTTGAAGGCAATCCCTTTGGGCTTCATCCCCTTGTGGCAGTTGCCGCAGTTGCCGGCGACAGTGAAGGCCGTTTTGTCGTTGTGACAGGCGCCGCAGGTCCGCCCTTTTTCCATCTGGGCCATGGTCACTCCCTTGTCCCTGCCGGTTATCACCCTGCCGTTGTGGCAGCTTTTACACTTGCCGCCGGTCTTGGCGATATGGATGTCGTGGCCGAAGACAACTTCGGTTGCCCCTTTTATCTTGTACGTAATGGAACGGGGTTTTCCCCTATGACAGCGGACGCACTCTTGTTCGTCGGCTACGCTGAAGGCCTTGACGCCGGTGTGACAGGCGCCGCACGATCTGGTTTTTTCCATCTCCGCCATGGTGAAACGACGGCGCTCTTTCAGGTTAAAAATGGCGTTATGGCAAATTCTGCAGTTGTTGTTATATTTACTCAAGTGGATGTCATGGTTGAAAACAACGGGATCGGCGTTTTTGAACCGGAACAGAACGTCTTTGGTCTCCTTGGCGGGGGACAAGGCAGGGGTCGATAATCCGATGAGGATTACAAGCGTGGTGAAACATAACTTCATTGCGCACTCCTATAAGCCGATTGATTTTAACCGGTCAAATATACACACCGGAAAGTGAATCGTCAAATATTAAAATATTGACCACTCTGTTCAAATGGGCCACAATCCTTTATCATATCTCTATGAAACAACTATGGGAGGACGTATGGTGAGGCACTTGATTGCGGTATTCATGGTGGTGTTCGTTTTTGCGGCGACAGCACGGGGGGAAACCTATGAATGGCTCGACGACCAGGGGGTTGTGCACTTTACCGACGCCCCGGCCAAAATTCCTGACAAGTACCGGAAACGTGTTAAAGTGAGGGAGTCCGTAAAAGGAGAGGAGATACGCGTTCCCCCCGCGCAGGAGAAACAGCCTTCTGAACCGGCCGGTTCCGCTCCGATGGAACAGCAGCTTTACGGCGGCCATGACATGAGCTGGTGGCGGATGAGCTATGAGAGCCTGCGCGATGAGATCAAAAGCATCCAGGACGGACTCCTCGAAAAGAGGGACCGGCTGGCCGCACTGCGTCATAGGAGAATAGTCTATCAGAAAGGGAGCGACAGGGCTCCTTATAATGAGCTTAAGGCTGAAATTGAACGGGACGAGGCGAGGATGACAGAGTTGCAGGAAAAGATCGCTACGCTGGACGCCGAAGCGTCAAGGGCCGGCGTTCCGTCGGGATGGCGACAATAGGGCCTGAAATAGCGCATCACCTACTTTTGCTTTGTTTTCTGTTCCAGCTCCAGATCGAGGTTCTTCAGTCTCTCAATATTCTGGTTCAGCTCTTTGATATTCTGGTTCAGCTCTTTGATATTCTGATGGAGTTCTTTGTTTTCCTTAGTCAGTGACTGATTGACATTCTTGAGATTCCTGTTCTGGCGGCGCACTTCCTCCGCATTCTCCAGGAATTCCATGAGAGGCCACGCCGTGCGGGCCCAGGAGCTTGACGGATACTCCTTCTGCAGGCGTTCCAGCCGTTTATGCGCCTGTGAGAACCCATTCTGTTCCATATCCGGCCGGATATTCAGCAGGGTGAGCCGGAATAATGCTTCATCGGTGACTCCCGGCACCCCTTTTTCATTGGTTATCTCGGTCAGCAGCTTGGTGGCGGCCAGCGCGTTTCCCTCTTCCAGCAGCCTGACTGCCGACGAGAGCTTCCTTTCCTGGGCGAAACTGTAGAACGGAGTGTCAGGTTTCTGCATAGTGGCACAACCGTTTAATCCCAGGGCAATAACTGATATCATAATAATATTTTTCATTATATCGAGACCGTTCGTTATCTTTTGGTTTTTCGCCGGTTCATAAAATAGTTACTTTTCGGCATTCCCTTCACATAGTCCTTGATTTCAGCGGTGGCCTTGGCGATCTCAACGACGGAATCGAATTCCCCCTGCCGGCAAATGACCACGGCAATGGAGATGGTCATGATCGGAAATACGCGTGCGACGCCATAGCGGTCAACCCCTTCAATGGCGCCCCTGGCAACGTCTTCCGGGGTGTAATGTTTGACAATTTCCTGGTCGAACTTCTTAATGACCGCCTCGCACACGTCGGCAACCTTTTCCGCGTCAACGACCATTACAAAATCGTCCCCTCCCACGTGTCCGACAAAGGCGTCCTCTCCTGCATGGCCCATAACGGTTTCATAGATAATTTCGCCCGTTATCTTGATGAGTTCGCTCGCCTTGATATAGCCATACCGGTCGTTATACGCCTTGAAATTGTCCAGATCGGCATAGCAGACGGCAAACGTTTCACCGCTGTCGAGCCTTTTGATGAGGACCCGCTCAATGGCGATGTTCCCTGGAAGCCTTGTCAGCGGACTTGCGTCCAGGCTTATCTGTTCCAGGACCTTCAACCTGCCTGCCATGGTGGTAAAATCGTGAGCCAGATCGCCGATTTCGTCGCCGGCCGGGATCCGCGGGTCGTAATCAAAATCCCCTTCGGCAATGCGATGGGTAGCCTTCTTCAGTTTGCCGATGGCCGTCGAGATGGTATAGATGAAAAGGGCCGCCACGCAGATCGCCAGAAAAAAGCCGGTAAAAGAGAGGAGGAGCGTCCATTTTATGGTCGAGCTTTCTTTTCGGTCGGCTTCATCCACTTTGGCATTCAACTGCACCTGTCCATTCCTGTAAATGGTATCGATGGCGTTGATTACCTTTTCTGCAGCCGCCTTCATGGGGAGGGTGTTGCTGGCGTTCCCCTGAAACAGCCTTTCCGCAGCTTCTCTGTAATTCTGGTATAGCGCAGCTAGGGCTTTTAATTCCTGTTTCTGTTTTTCCTGTTTCAGATTTGTCAGAATGTTCAGGAACTCGACTTCCCGCTGGTGAAAAAGCTGTATAAATTCAGGGCTCTTCAGGATAGCGTATTTCCCCGAATATCTCTCCTGTGCCAGAATTGATTCGCGCAGTTTATTGGCGGAGTTTATAAGAACCAGATCGTGTCTGGCGATGTCCCTCGCCGTTTTGTTGAGGGAGTAGAGTCCCAGGATAGAGAAGATGAGCGCGGCCATGGTGAAAAAGGTCATGGCGGCATAACTGGCGATCAGTTTCTGTATCAGTGAAAATCTTGTTATGGGTGTTATTGATTTCATTAGTCGGTCGTTAACCACAGCAGTTTGTCTGCATTGTATTGCAGCGAGTGTCATAAGTCAACAGTGGTAAAGTATTTCCCGTGATGGGGGAATGTATACACAAGCTGCGATTATCGTCCTGAAGGCCGGATTAGCGGTTGCGGCCTTTCTGAACCTGTGTTATAAACAGGAGCGATTCGAGCGATTCAATGGTGTTGGAGACGTTTTATGACCGGTCTGGACAGGATAATTGAAAACGCCCTTTTGGAGGACATCCATACCGGCGACATCACTACGCTGGCGGTAGTGGCCAAGAGTCAGGAACGGCGCGCGTTGCTCAAGGCCAAGGAAGAAATGGTGCTCGCCGGCATCGAAGTGGCGGCAAGGGTTTTCCATCTGCTGGACCCCTGCATACACTTTGATTCCCATTTTGCCGATGGAGCGCGGCTTAAAGCCGGTGATGTCATCGCCGAGATCGTTGGCGACGCAGCTTTCCTTTTGCAGGGAGAGCGGGTAGCGCTCAATCTGTTGCAGCGGATGTGCGGAGTGGCAACCCTCACCTCCCATTATGTGCAAGCGGTCAAGGGAACCAAGGCGAGGGTTGTCGACACACGCAAGACCACCCCCGGATTGCGGATACTGGAGAAATACGCTGTGCGGGTTGGCGGCGGTATAAACCACCGGACCGGCCTGTACGACGGGGTGCTGATAAAGGAGAACCATATTGCCGCGGCAGGCGGCATAGCGGAGGCGGTAAACAGGGCCAGAGCGTACATTCCGCACACCATGAAGATCGAGGTGGAGACGGAGACGCTGGCAGAGGTTGCCGAGGCGTTGAGCGCAGCAGCCGATATCATCATGCTCGATAATATGGATCTTGCAGCGATGCGTGAGGCGGTTGCCCTGATAGGAGGCCGGGCACTGGTGGAGGCTTCGGGGGGAGTAAGTCTGAAAACGGTCCGGGAGATTGCCGAAACCGGCGTAGATATCATCTCTGTCGGCGCGCTTACCCATTCGGCGCGGGCCATGGACATTTCCATGCTTCTGGAGGGGTGATGAGGGATTCCTTTACCCATACCAGCGGCACCGGTGGAAAAAATCTGGATCAAAGAATCCTGGAACTGTTCCATGCAAAAAAAGGGGGGGTAGTTTCGGGCGAAGAATTCTCCAGGGTCCTGGAGGTTTCCCGTACGGCGGTCTGGAAGCACATCAAGTCCCTTAAGGATCTCGGCTACCAGATTGTGGCGGTTCCTTCCCAGGGGTATCGTCTCGTGA
Source organism: Geobacteraceae bacterium (assembly GCA_009773645.1). GTDB lineage: Bacteria > Desulfobacterota > Desulfuromonadia > Geobacterales > Geobacteraceae > WSYB01. Next base: position 61,990 of record WSYB01000012.1, on the reverse strand, counting down.
CTTCCCCGGATATCCTTATCCCCGCAGAGATAGCCGCAGGGCTGACGGTTACGAGGATCGGCCGAAGGATCATCTGTTTCCGGGAAACCGATTCCACCAATGAGGTTGCCTTCAGGTTGGCCGAGGAAGGGGTGGAAGAGGGGACCGTGGTGATCGCGGAAAAGCAGCGGCGCGGCAAAGGGAGACTGGGACGGCGTTGGGAATCTCCGGCGGGAGTTAACCTCTATTGTTCCGTAGTCCTCCGTCCTCCCATACTGCCGATGCAGGCTGCACAACTTACATTCCTTTCCACGGTGGCGGTTGCCAGGGCCGTGGCGGAAACCGCCGCTTTGCGCCCCTTTATCAAGTGGCCCAACGATGTCCTGATCAACGGCATGAAGGTGGCCGGCCTTTTGAATGAGATGAGCGCCGAAACCGAGAAGGTAAACTTTGTCGTGCTCGGTATCGGGGTTAACATCAACATGCAGCGTACGCAGTTCCCCGACGACCTGCGCCATCCCGCCACCTCGCTTGCCCTGGAAGCGGGAAAGGACGTAAGCCGCCTTTATTTTACCCGTAATCTCCTGAAAACCCTCGATGAGCTCTACGATTCCTATCTGGCACGGGGATATGCCCCTGTCAGAGAAGAATGGCTGGCGCGCTGCGATATCTGTGGGCGTAAGGTCAAGGTCTCCTTTCAGGAGAGCGGGATCACCGGTGTGGCGGTGGGGATAGACGACTATGGAGCGCTCCTCTTGCAGCTCCCCGACGGGCGGGTCGAAAAAGTGCTGGCCGGAGATGTGACGATTCTGTGATTTGGGAACCCGGGAATAGGGGACTGGAAATGGTAAAAGCCTTTACCGCTTCCCGCTTCCCGCTTCCCGCTTCCCGGAGGTTTTTGTGCTTCTGGTAATCGACGTGGGCAACAGCAACATTGTTCTCGGTATTTACGATGAAGAACGGCTGGTCAAGGATTGGCGGGTTTCCACCGATAAGTCGAAAACGCCGGACGAATACGGTATTCTGGTCCATGACCTGTTCAGGATGGCCGGTATAGGATTCGACGACATCAAAGACATTATCATCTCTTCTGTGGTGCCGACCCTGACAGGGGTACTGGAAAAGCTCTCACTGCAATATTTCGGCTTCAAACCTTATGTGGTCGGCCCCGGCATAAAAACCGGCATGCCGATTCATTATGACAACCCCAAGGAGGTCGGGGCGGACCGCATTGTCAACGCCGTAGCCGGCCATGAAAAGTACAGGGCCTCTCTGATAATCGTTGATTTCGGCACTGCCACAACCTTTGATTACGTCAACAGGAAGGGGGAGTACTGCGGCGGTGCCATTGCCCCCGGTCTGATGATTTCCATGGAGGCCCTGTTTCAGAGAGCCAGCAAACTGCCCAGGGTCGAGATCGTCAAACCTCCTTCAATAATTGCGAAAAACACAGTGAATTCCATGCAGGCCGGGATATTTTACGGCTATATCGGGCTGGTGGACGAGATAGTCGGGCGGATGAAGGGAGAGAGCAGGGACAACCCCCGGGTCATCGCCACCGGCGGGTTGGCCGGTCTTATCGCTCCGGAATCAAAGACTATTGATGATGTGGATGAATATCTGACATTGGAGGGTTTGCGGATACTGTATCAGCGCAACAGGGAAAATTAAAAACAGGTTGAGGCTCAGGTTCAGGTTAAGATTCTTCTCAATCTTAACCTTAGCCTTGACCTGATTCTCTTCAAGGGGGGTAGTATGGCAAAGTATGATACTGCGAAGCTGAGAAATCTTGGTATTGTGGCCCACGGCGGGGCGGGGAAGACCTCCCTCGCAGAGGCGATTCTTTTCACGTCCGGGATGACCGACCGACTCGGAAGGGTCGACGACGGCACCTCCAATCTGGATTTTGAGCCCGAGGAAATCAAGAGAAAGATCACGATATCTTCGTCCCTCCACCACTGTGAATGGAAAGGCCATTTCCTCCACATTGTCGATACCCCCGGCTACGGCAACTTCATCGCCGACACCCGCTCCTGTATGCGGGCGCTCGGCGGGGCAGTTGTGATCCTTTCCGCCATTTCAGGCGTCAAGGTCCAGACCGAAGATGTATGGGAATGGGCCAACGAGTTTGAGATCCCGCGCATCGCCTTCGTGAACAAGATGGACCGTGAACATGCCAATTTTCTCCGGGCGATCGACGACATGGAGAAGTCACTCAAGGCGCGGGGGGTGGCGGTGCAGATGCCCATCGGCGCTGCCGAGTCTTTCGAGGGGGTGATCGACCTCATCAGGATGAAGGCCTATCGCTACTCAACGGACCTTTCCGGCGCTTTTGCCGAGGGAGAAATACCGGCCGAGTACCTGGCGGAAGCCCGGCGCCTGCGGGACGTACTCGTGGAGACCGTGGCGGAGGCCTATGACGCCCTCACGGAAAAGTACCTGGAAACAGGGGAACTTACCGAAGAGGAAATACTCGACGGCCTGCGGATAGGCACGCTGCGTTATACCTTTACCCCGGTTTTATGCGGGTCGGCAGTCATGAATGTCGGTGTCCACCAGCTCCTTGATTACATCTGTCAGTGCCTCCCTTCGCCGCTCGACCGGGGCAAGGTGGTCGGAACCAATCCGAAGACGAAGGAATCCGAGGAGCGGGCGCCGGATGAGAGCGCACCCTTCTCGGCCCTCGTCTTCAAGACGACCTCCGACCCCTATACCGGGAAAATAACCATCTTCAGGGTCTATTCCGGGACCCTCAATTCCGATTCGAACGTCTATAACCCGGTCAGGGACTGTGAAGAGCGGATCGGCCAGATTTACGAACTGGAAGGGAAAAAGCAGAAACCTGTCAAACAGGCGGTGGCCGGTGATATCGTTGCGGTGGCGAAGCTCAAGGAGACCCTTACCGGCGATACCCTTTGCCAGAAAGACAAACCGATCATCTTCGAGCCGGCCAAACTGCTCCAGCCGGTCATATCCTACGCCATCCAGCCGAAGACCAAGAATGACGAGGACAAGATTCACGGTGCGCTCCACCGCCTCATGGAGGAGGACCAGACCATACAGTCGCGCCGGGATGAGAAGACACGCGAGCTTATCCTGTCAGGTATGGGGCAGGTGCACCTGGAAGTAACCATTGAGAAGCTGAAGCGGAAGTTCGGGGTTGAGGTGGAAATGAAGACCCAGAAGGTTCCGTACCTGGAGACCTTCAAGGCAACTGTCAAGGCCCAGGGGAAATATAAGAAACAAAGCGGCGGGCGTGGCCAGTATGGCGACTGCTGGGTGGAGTTTGCTCCCCAGAAGCCGGGCGACGGTTTCCTGTTCGAGGACAAGATCGTCGGCGGAGTGATCCCGCGCCAGTATATTCCGGCGGTGGAGAAAGGTATTTATGAGGCGTCTCAGGATGGGTTCCTGGCCGGATATCCGATGGTGGACTTCAGGGCCGCGGTCTACGACGGATCATTCCACACCGTCGACTCCTCGGAGATGGCTTTCAAGGTTGCCGGCTCCCTGGCGTTCAAGAAGGCGATGGAGTCCGCCAAGGTGGTCCTTCTTGAGCCGATAATGAATTTAAAGGTCACTGTTCCCGAAGAATGTATGGGTGATGTGATCGGCGACCTGAACGCCCGACGCGGAAAGGTTGTTGGTGTCGAGCCGAAGGCCAACTCGCAGATCATCAGGGCGGTGGTTGCGATGGCCGAGGTACTTACCTATGCCAACGACCTGAAGTCGATGACCAGCGACCGGGGCATGTTTACCATGGAGTTTTCCCATTATGAAGAGGTGCCGAGTCACCTGGCGCAGAAAGTAATTGCCGAAGCCGCAGCAGGCAATAAGAACAATTCCCATTGATCGCCACTGGAACCGGTGAGTAGTTGAGTAGTTGGAATTTCACCATGATACTGCTCAACCGTTTAACCACTCAACCCGCTGTTTAAGATGGAGGAATGATTACATGTTTAAGCGCGTTTCACCGGAAAAGGAAGAGGAAACCGCTGCCGGTGGAGAAAAAGGAGGGGGGCCGCAGATATCGCTTCTTGTGCTCCTCATGGTTGTGGCCCTGTGCGGGTACCTCTATTTCTTTACCGGATTGATCAAACCGAGAGAAGAAACGGTTAAATCGCCGCCTGAGCCCTCTGTTGTGGTGAAAAAGCCGATCCCGCCGCGTAGTGAAAAGTCGGGAGAAAAAGAGGCGCCATCGATAAAGCCCGAAGTAAAAATGGCTTCCCAGGAAAAGGAAACAACGCCTCCCCGTGGGTCTGAATCCCAAAAATCAAAGGCTCCGATCCAGCAGAACGCCAAGCCGGCGCCTCCTCCGGCAAAACCTGAACCGGTAAAGGCCGCCAAACCGGAACAACCGTCCGGGAAAAAGGCGCCGGCAAAACCGGCGCCTGTTACTGCTGCGTCGACCACGCCCCAGGAGAGGAAGGGAGCGAAACCCGCTTCTTCTGCCATTTCTGGGAAGGCCTCTCTAAAAAAAGGCGTTGAGCATGAAAAGACGTCACAAAAGGCGTCAAAGCCGTACGAAAATGGGACCCACGGTGCGTATATCCTTTTTATCGGCGACTTCGCTGCTGAAGAGGTTAAAAAGATACAGACAAAGCTTGCGAAGGCGGCTGTTGCTCCGGTGCACAGGAAAAGAAGCATGAAGATTGAACCGATGCATCGACTCTTCCTGGCTGAATTTGCAGATCATGAATCGGCTCAGGCCGAGCTGGAAAAACTGAATAAATTGACCACTGATGCGTTTATCCTCCAGGAGAACGGCAAGTATGTGGTGTATGCCGGCTCATATTTCAGGGAGGGGCGGGCTGCCAAGGAACAGGACCGGCTCTACGACCAGGGGGTGAAGCTGGTCTTGAAAAAGGCCGACGTCAAGGTTCCGATTACGAGGGTGACGGCCGGCAGTTTTATTCACAAAGAGGATGCGCGGAATGCGGCGCTGAGGTTGAAAAAAGCGGGTATTGAAGCCAAGGTAGTCTCAACGAACTGATTGGAAAGGAGGCTCGTGGCCCGGGACAAGGTAATACTCAAGATATCGGCCGCCGCCGCTGCGTTCGTCAGTGGAGATGTGTCGAAAGAGGAGAAAATGAAGGCGGCGCGCGGAGATATCCCCCTTTCGGCCGGGGACTTGGGAGCAGTGCTGTTTTTTCTGAGCCACGATGCCGATACGGATATACGGAGTGCAGCCCGCAAACATTTACAAGAAATGTCGGAAGCCGATGTAATGTCCATCGTTGGTTACGCCGGTGCCCATCCGCAGGTGCTGGACGTTCTGGCTCGGCTTCACTGTACAAAAGAGGCGATAGTTGACAGGCTTTTTGCGCACCCCAATATCGAGAGCCGGACCCTCGCATTCCTGGCAGAGAGAAATCGGGTAACCGGCGCCGAGGAAGAGATGCGCTCCCCTGTTCCGGTGGAAGAAGAGGCTGTGGAAACCGAAGAGACGGGAATCGATGAGGAGAGTGAGGAATATAAGACCAAGTACCAATTGGCGCAGACCCTCGGAGTTGCAGAAAAGATCAAGACAGCGCTTACCGGCGATAAGGAATGGCGCAGCCTCCTGATCAAGGATGCCAATAAGCTGGTATCCGGGTCGGTTGTGAAAAATCCCCGTATTACCGAACCGGAGATTCTGGCCATAGCCAAGTCCAGCGTGCAAAATGACGAGATCATGCGCGTCATTTGTGCCAATAAGGAGTGGGCCAAAAACTATCAGATCCGCAAGGCGCTGGCCGAAAATCATAAGACGCCGCTTCCCTACGCATTACGCTTTGTAGCATCGCTGACCGATAAGGACCTGGCTGCCATGGCAAAAAGCAAGAATGTCTCGTCGGTGATTTCGACTCAGGCGCGAAGGATCATGTTGAACAAGAAAAAGCAGTAACAGGGAGGAAGACCGTATGGCACTGATCAATCACGCAAAACGGGAAATAAATGCAAAAATCGTCTATTGCGGTCCGGGGCTTTCCGGCAAGACAACCAACCTTAATTATATCTACAAGAAACTGAAGCCCGAGTATCGCGGCAAGCTCAAGGTGATGAATATCCAGCAGGAGAGGATGCTCTTCTTCGATTTTACACCGACGGGACAAGGAACAGTCGGCGGCTACGATGTCCGCTTTCACGTCTACACGATTATCGGGGAAGCATCTCACCCCTCCCCTTGGAAAATGGTGCTGAAGGGGGTTGACGGCGTCGTGTTTGTGGCTGACTCCGGCCGGGAGAGGATGGCGGCAAATCTGGAGAGTTTTAACAGCCTTTGTGCCTACCTGACCGCTTACGGCAAAGCGTTGGCGGATACGCCGTGTGTAATCCAGTGTAATAAACAGGATCTGGCCAATGCCGTTTCTCCGGAGGAGATGCTGCGCACTTTGAATTCAGGCAATGCAGCTTTGCTACCTGCCGTTGCCGCACAAGGAGAAGGGGTTCTTGAGGCCCTCTTTAATGTGGTGAAAATGGTGTTGAAAGAGCTGCGTGAGAGCGGCGCGGAGCTGGGCGCCGAGGAGGAGGCTGCGATCTCCCCTGCAACCGTCATGACGGAGGAAGCTCCCCCATCGTCACAGCCGGTAATGCCTGAAGAGCCAGCCGGTATCGTAGCTGGAGAGCCGACAGTTGATTTTCTCGGCGAGCCGGAACTGATAGGCAACGGCGGTGTCCGGCTGCCGTTGGTGGTAAGGTATGGCGGCCGGGAGAAGAAGGTGGCGATAAATATCTCCATCACCTCTGAATGATACGGCGTTGAAAGGCATGTAATGGAATTTGATTTTGACATGGTTTCGGTGGTTAGAATACTGCTTGCTTCAATCCTGGGCGGGCTTATCGGTCTGGAAAGGGAGGTCCACGGCCGCCCCGCCGGCTTCAGGACCCATCTTCTGGTTTCCCTCGGCTCCTGTCTCTTTGCTTTGGCCTCAATCCACTTTTACAAACTGTACGGTAATTTCAGTGGAACAGTGCCGGTGGGGGTCGATCCCTCCAGGATCGCCGCTCAGGTGGTAACCGGGATCGGTTTTCTCGGCGCCGGTGCGATCATAAGAGAAAAGGCTTCCATTCGAGGTCTTACCACGGCCGCCTGCCTCTGGGTGGCTGCGGCAATCGGCATCGCCTGCGGTGTCGGCATGTACGCCACGTCGACTGTGGTAACAATGCTTGCCCTTGTCAGCCTCCTGCTTCTAAAAAAGGTAGAAAACAAGCTGAGCAGAGACACCTATTCATCGGTCAAGGTCTGGAGTGCAGACATGGAAGGCCAGATGGGGAGAATTGAAAAGTTGTTGGCGGATTGTCAGGTGCAGGTGATGAATGTCAGTATCGAAAAGGATATGGAGAGCAGGGACATATTTCTCGAATTTGAGGTAAAATACAGCGCCCGGGAGTTAGCCTGCAACCTGGTTAATGTTATAGTGGCCACCAGCGGCGTCAAGAAGGTGCGGCTCGATTAATCGCAAAACTCGAAGCGGACTCACCCAGTTCTTTCGGATTTTACCCCAATACCTGAAAGGTCGCCTCCTCAAGGAGCGGACATTTCGACCGATTATGCAAATATCTCCTTGTATACACAATAATTACATGATAGCATCCAGCGAATTTTGACAAGGCAGAAAAGCTGTTCCGTTGAAGGAGGAGTAGATGGCGATTATCACCATATCCCGGGAGATGGGGACCGGCGCTTATCTGATTGCGAAGGAAGCGGCAAAAAAATTGAAGTACACGCTGGTTGACGGTCAGAAGATCGCCGAACTGGCTCCCCGCTATGGTTTGACTCCCGATATACTGGAACGGATTGATGAAAAACCCCCTGTCTATATAACCGCAGAAGACAGATTACAGGCCGCCCACCTGAGCACCATGGAGTTGATACTTCTGGACTGCGTGAAGCAAGGGAATGTCATCCTTTACGGTCGGGGGGGGCAGGACCTTCTTACCGGACTCCGTAATGTTGTGCGGGTCCGCTTTATAGCGCCTTTTGATGAAAGGGTGGAGAACTTTGCCGAGCGGGAATGGATCGATCCTGATCTGGCGCGGGATCTGATCCGGAAGAGCGACCATCAGCGCGGCGGATTTATCCACTTTTACTTCGACAGGGATTGGAGCGACCCGCTCGGTTACGACCTTGTGTTCAATACCTCACGGTTATCCAAAAGCGCCATAGTCGAAAGCATAGTGGCCGCGGCCAAGGACCCCAAGCTGAAGCAGGGGGAGACAGAGGCTAAAGAGGTTCTGGAAGATATCATTCTCTGTAAAATGGCGGAGACCGAGCTGTTAAAGTCCGGGAAGGTGGGGAACTCCCACATTAAAATAGAATCTCACATGGGCGAAGTTTTTCTATCCGGGCATGTCCATTCCGAAGACGAAAAGAACAAGGCCATAAAAATCATCGGTAGGATCAAGGGGGTTCGGCGGGTTGAAGACGATCTCCAGGTAGTGAGCTACAAACCTTACAAGGAGTGAATAAGAGTTTTAGTCCGGGGAAACTTCCGGCTGGCCGTCCTTTCTGCTGTGGACCAGTCTGAGATTAAGCCGACGGATCAGCCTCTCTATATCGCGCAGCTTCTTTTCATATTCCTGCAGATAAAACGCCTTTTTTTCATTGTCATATAGCGTAATCCCTTCTTTCAGCATCTCGATGCGGGACTTAGCCACTTCTTTCATTATCTCAAGAACTTCTTTCGCCTCTGCCATATGGAAATCCTTCCGTTGATTCGACGTGTCATGTACTCGTCGGCAGTAATTTTTTTAAGGCTACAAGCCGGTGGTACGCAACCGCCAGTCCGCCGCGGCCGACGCCGATCTCGATATCATCTTCAAAGCCGTGAAAGTCGGAGCCGCCGGTCATGACAAGCTCCAATTGCATGGCAACGCTTTCGAAAAAAATCATATCGTCGTTGTAACACATATTATTGAAGACTTCAAGGCCGTCAAGACCCATTGCAGCCAGTTCATGGATAATGTTTCGCAGAGTCGTTCTGTCTTCGGTGATGCTTGGTGGGTGAGCAAGCACCGATACTCCTTTTATCCGCCTGATTTCTGCCAGTGCATCGGCCATGGGGAAGTAAAGCTTTGGCACGTTACAAGGATCCAGGTATTTTCTGAACGCATCCTGAAGGTTGCGGGCAAAGCCTTTGTCAATCAAAATCCTGGCGATGTGCGGACGACCCAGCGCCCCATCGGCGGCCGCAAGAACCTCTTCATAGGATATGCTCCCCTTCTTTTCGCTGGAAAGCCTGCCGTTGATCCTTTCAACGATGGCTTCCCCCCGGGCGTTGCGCCTCCGGCGGAATTCGGCGAGCTTTTCCTGAAAATCCGTATCGTTGTGATCGATACAATAACCAAGCAGGTGGACGTCATGGTAATGCTTGAATTCCACCGACAGTTCCACAGCGGGAATAACTTCCACGCCCAGGCGGTTACCCGCCTCCACAGCTTCATCTATTCCTGCGACGGAGTCGTGGTCGGCAATGGCGATGGCCTTCAACCCTTTAGCCGCCGCCATCTCAACCAGCTCGGTCGGTGTATGGAGTCCGTCGGAGTGACAGGAATGAATGTGCAGATCAATGTATCTTTCCACGATGTGCCTTTCTTGAGTCGAGGGATTGCGACATTATAGGCTACTTCCATATATCCTTCAACCACTGAAAGGGAACAAGTTTGAAGTTGCCATGCCTGCCCTCTTTCTGTAGAATGCTTGCAGACTCATGGCGGGCACTATCTCGGGGAGTTTCAGATGGCCAAAAAACAGGGAATTGTACTGGCAGTGACCGCTTTTGCCATATACATACTCGGTGGATTATGCACCTTCGGCGGGCTGGCGCTTATTGCCTTTATGAAAGGTAGCGACTTCCTTGGCTGGGGAGATGGGCGCAGTATCGGATATCTCTTTCTCTGTGCAGGCCTCTGCCTCTCGATCATCGGGGTTCTCCTCATGCGTATCTTCAGAAACCGGGGAAATGCTTGAGAGACATTGAAATCCGTGAGGCGGTTGCCGTTCTGCGGGAGGCGGTGAACAAATGGCGGACACCGGCGGTCACCATCGTCTCCCAGCGGGAAGGGGACCCGTTCAAGGTACTCATTTCCTGTATCCTGTCGCTTCGCACCCAGGACCGCACCACTGCAAACGCCTCTGCGCGGATTTTCGACCTGGCCGACACCCCGGAGAAAATGGCGGAACTTCCCCGGGAGGCAGTGGAAAACGCCATTTATCCGGTAGGTTTTTATCGCATCAAGGCTGCGCAGATAAAGGAAATCTGTCGGATACTGGTGAGAAAATACGATGGGAAGGTACCTGACGAGATTGATGAGCTGATGAAATTCAAGGGGGTAGGGCGTAAGACAGCCAATCTGGTGGTGACGCTGGGGTTCGGCAAGCCCGGTATATGTGTGGATACCCATGTGCACAGGATATGCAACCGATGGGGGTATGTTCGCACAAAGACGCCGGAACAGACCGAATTTACCCTGCGCGAAAAGCTGCCGCAGGAGTATTGGCTCGTTATTAACGATCTATTGGTGACCTTTGGTCAGAACCAATGCACACCCATATCCCCCAAATGTTCCACATGCCCCCTGTATCATCTCTGTGACCGGGTCGGGGTGGGAAAAGCGCGTTAACGGCGTCTGACGGAATTTTTTTAAATTATTCTGTTGTTTCTGCCGATATCTGTTGTAATATTACAAATCCAACGTGATATGACTCATTATTTAATTTCAGGAGGCCAGGCATGCTGAGGAACATCGGATTTATCGGTTTGGGGACGGTTGGCAGGTATATGGCGTCTAACCTTACTAAAGGGAACTACAAATTAACGGTTTACGATTCAGACCCGGCTGTTGTCGCAGAACTCGTCAAGCTGGGGGCTTCAGGTGCGGCTTCTCCCAAAGATACCGCCAAGGGAATGGACCTGGTCATCATCATCCGCCCGGAAAAGGAGCGTCTCCGGCCGGACATCTATGGCCCCGAAGGGATTTTTGCCGGGATCGATCCGGGTACCATCCTGGTGGATATGGGGACTCACTCCCTGGAGAGCACCATGGAGATGGCGGATGAAGCGGCGAAACACCGGGTCATGTTTCTTGATGCGCCGGTCTGGGGGACCAAGGAGCATGCGGCGAACGGTCTGATGACCATACTCACCGGTGGCGATTCGTCCCTTGTTGGCCGTTGCCGTGAACTTTTTTCCTATTTCGGGTTGAACATCATTCATGTCGGCGGCGTCGGCGATGCCACTCGCATGAAGTTCGTAGTGAATCTGGTTCAGGGAGAGTTGATGCAGGCTTTGGCGGAAGCGATAGTTTTTGGCGAGAAGCTGGGATTCAGCGTCGACAAGATCCTCGAGGTGCTCGATTCAGGCGGGGTTGCCTCCCCCCTCTTCCATTCCAAGGGGCGAACAATAGCACGGGGAGACTTTACCCGCAACCTGGCCCTTAAATATGTCCACGAGCAGCTTTCGCTGGTCATGGATACCGCCGGCAAGCTCAATCTGGAACTCCCCGCGGCTGAGGTGGTGTGCAAGTCTTACGAGCAGGCGGTAAAGGACGGGCGTGGGGAAGAGGATTTTTCTGCGGTGGTGAAGGTGCTCAGGAAGTAATCGGTTTACAAGGAAAATATCACATCAAAACAGAGGGCGTCCCATTCGATGGACGCCCTTTTTCTGTTCTAAGTTCTAAGTTTAAAACCCGAACCTAGAACCTAGAACCTAGAACCTAGAACCTAGAACATCAATCTTTCACCAGCAGCGCCACATTTTCCACATGGGGTGTCTGGGGGAACATGTCCACCGGCTGGATCTCAAGGGTCCGGTAGCCGTGCCCGGAAAGGATGTCCAGGTCGCGCGCCAGGGTTTGGGGGGAACAGGAAACATAGATGACCCTTGCCGGGGCAAGGGACGCCACAGATGCCAGTACCCGTTCATCACACCCTTTGCGCGGCGGGTTCAGCACGATCAGGTCGAATTTATCCTGCTTCTCTTGTATTCTGCTCAAAAGCTCCGCCGCATCGCCCGCCTCAAAGCGACAGTTGCGGATCCCGTTTATACGGGCATTGTTCTCCGCGTCGGTCACCGCCGCAGTGACCGCTTCGATCCCCAGCACATCTTTCGCCCCTGTCGCCAGATAGAGGGAAATGCCGCCGATCCCGCAGTACAGGTCGATTACGGCTTCTCTACCGGTAAGCTCCCCCCATTCGCGCACCTTTTCGTAAATTATCTGCGCGCCGCCGCCATTCACCTGAAAAAAGGAACGGGGTGAAATGGAGAACCTTATGGGGCCGACGCTGTCCATGAACGCCCGCTCTTTGGTGATAAAGTAGTCCTTCTCTCCCAGGATGGCGTTTCCCGCTGAACCGTTGACGTTCTGGGCGATTATCGAGGCTTCGGGAACCACTGACTGAAGGTGTTTCGCCAGGTGGTGGATCTCGTTGTAGCTTCGCTGGGCGGTAACCAGTATCACCATTGCCCTGTTTTCCATTTCAGAGATGCGAACCACCAGATAGCGCAAAATACCATTGCCGGTTCTGGCGCTGTAAATGGGCACCTTTCCCTTTTTGATTCCTTCCTTAACCGCCTGCACTACCTTGTTGATAAGCGGGTGATGGAGCGGGCAGTTACCGATGTCGATTACTTCGTGGCTGTTGCGGCGGTAGATGCCGATTAAGGGGGCGGCGAATTTCCCGGCAACGACCAGCTTGGCGGAATTGCGGTAATGGAGAGGCTTCGGGGAAGGTATGGTGTGGTGAATTTCCGCCTTGGACAGAGAACGATAACGTCGGATTTTCCTTTCGACCAGCTCCGTTTTCCACGCCAGTTGGGCAGGGTACTTCATCTGGATGAGGGGACATCCGTCACAGATTGCGGCCTTGTCGCAGGGTGGGGTTTTGAGACGGCTCGGGGTATGGCGCAGGATTTTAACGGTTTCGGCAAAGGATACCCGTCTGCCGGTAAATGTGACCTTGACCCGCGCCTCTTCGCCCGGCAGGACCCCTGTTGCCAGCACCGGCATTCCTTCATAGTCGCCAACTCCGTAACCTTCTTCGTCCAGAGCAGATACGGCAATATCGATAATCTGACCACTCTTCAGTTTGTCTGATTCTGCGGCCTTTTCGGTTTTCTTGAATTCCTTTTTCATTATAGTCAATAAACAGGAAAATTTGCAGGTTGTCAATGGCTCTTTTTTAGCCGCAGCGTACCTGGTCCGAGTTGATTTTGGAATTAACAGAGTATAAATCTTAGTCAGATAAGGAGAGAAAATATCGGTTGCAAACCGGTGCTGCACATATAACAGGCCGAATTTACAATAAATGCACGATAATTAATCGTATGTGCTTAAATTTGGCGCATGATGTGCATGATAAATACGCACTGGGTGGAGCAAGACCATTGCATGCATAATTTGTATGCAATAGGTGGCCTGAAATTTAATTAAGGAGGGATTCATGACAACGCAGCTCGATGAAAAAGTAGAAGGCATTTACCAGGAAGTATTACGGCGTAATCCGGGAGAGGTAGAGTTCCACCAGGCGGTAAGGGAAGTTTTGGAATGCCTTGGCCCGGTTCTCGTCAAGCATCCGGAGTTTGCCGACCGTAAAATCATTCAGAGGATCTGTGAGCCTGAGCGCCAGATCATTTTCCGGGTACCCTGGCAGGACGATAAGGGTGAGGTTCAAATCAACCGCGGTTTCCGGGTCGAATTCAACAGCGCCCTCGGTCCCTATAAGGGTGGGCTTCGTTTCCATCCTTCCGTGTACCTCGGTATCATAAAGTTCCTCGGTTTTGAGCAGATATTCAAGAACTCCCTGACCGGCATGCCCATCGGCGGCGGTAAGGGGGGATCGGACTTCGACCCGAAGGGGAAGTCGGACGACGAGATCATGCGCTTCTGTCAGAGCTTCATGACCGAACTGTACCGTCATCTCGGCGAGCATACCGATGTCCCCGCCGGGGATATCGGGGTCGGCGGCAGGGAGATCGGCTACATGTTCGGCCAGTACAAGCGCATCACCAACCGTTACGAGGCCGGTGTCCTCACCGGAAAGGGGCTGGACTGGGGAGGATCTCTGGTCCGGACCGAGGCGACCGGTTATGGAGCCACGTTCTTTGTAAAAGAGGCGCTTAAAGTGCGCAAGGAATCCTTCGAAGGGAAAACCTGCCTGGTTTCCGGCTCCGGCAATGTGGCCATCTATACGATCGAGAAGATCCATCAACTGGGTGGGAAATGTGTCGCCTGCTCCGACTCCAACGGTGTCATTTATCATGAGAAAGGGCTTGATATCGACCTGATCAAGCAGCTGAAGGAAGTGGAGCGTCGCCGTATCGCTGACTACGTCACTAAGCACAAGGACGCCAAGTATATACCCAACGGCAACATCTGGGATATCCCGTGTCAGGTGGCCATGCCTTCCGCAACCCAGAACGAGATCAACGGCAAAGATGCAAAACAGTTGGTGAAAAACGGCTGCATCGCAGTCGGCGAAGGGGCGAACATGCCGACCACGCCCGAAGGGGTCAAGGTCTTCCTCGATGCAAAAACCGCCTACGGCCCCGGCAAGGCGGCCAATGCCGGCGGTGTCGCCACCTCGGCGCTGGAGATGCAGCAGAATGCCTGTCGCGATTCCTGGTCGTTCGAGTTCACCGAGAAGAAGCTCGAAGAGATCATGGTCGGCATCCATAATCTGTGCTACGAAACCGCCGAGGAATACGGCGATCCCGGAAACTACGTTCTCGGCGCCAATATTGCCGGCTTTACCAAGGTTGCCAAGGCCATGGTTGCCATGGGCCTTGTATAATTGCCCTGACAGGAGTCAGTCTGCAAAAAGCCCGGCTTTCGCCGGGCTTTTTTTTATCCACCCCTGCCTTGACTTTTCCCGCCTTAATCCGCTATTATGACCCGCCATGAAGAAAATGACGAAACAGATACGGGTCGGTAATGTGAAGATCGGCGGGGGAGCCCTCTGCTCAGTTCAATCCATGTGCAATACCGACACCCGTGATGTGGCTGCCACCCTGGGGCAAATCAAGGATTTGGCCTCTGCAGGGTGCGAACTGGTCCGTTGCGCGGTGCCGGATATGGAAGCGGCGGAGGCGTTGGGAGAGATCAAGGTTGAGAGCCCGATTCCGGTCATTGCCGACATCCATTTCGACTATAAGCTGGCCCTGAAGGTCCTGGAACGGGGGATTGACGGCCTGCGGCTCAATCCCGGCAACATCGGTGAAAGATGGAAGGTGGCCGAGGTCGTGAAGGCGGCCGCCGAGCGCCGGGTGCCGATCCGTATCGGTGTCAACGCCGGTTCCCTGGAGAAGGAGCTTTTGCTGAAATACGGCCACCCCACGGCGGAAGCCATGGTGGAATCGGCCCTGGGGCATGTGCGGATACTGGAAGAGATCGGGTATGACCAGATCAAGATATCCCTCAAGGCCTCCGACGTCATGAAGACGGTGGAAGCCTACCGGCTTCTCTCCGCGGCGGTCGACTACCCGCTCCACATCGGCATCACCGAGGCGGGTACGATCTTTTCAGGCACCATCAAGTCGTCAGTCGGCCTCGGTATTCTCCTCGCCTCGGGCATCGGCGATACCTTGCGGGTTTCCCTGACCGGCGATCCGGTGGATGAAGTGCGGGTCGGTTTCGAAATATTGAAAGCCCTGGGCTTGAGGCAACGGGGAGTCAACTTCGTTTCCTGCCCCACCTGCGGCCGCTGCCAGATAAATCTGATCCATGTGGCCGAAGAGGTGGAAAAAAGGCTTCGCGCCGTTGATGCGCCTTTGACCGTGGCGGTCATGGGGTGCGTGGTGAATGGTCCCGGCGAGGCACGCGAGGCGGACGTGGGGATCGCCGGCGGCAAGGGGGAAGGGCTTCTCTTCCGTGGCGGCGAGATCGTCCGCAAGGTGCCGGAAAACGAGCTGGCCGATGCCCTGGTGGCGGAAGTGTTGAAGCTGGTGAAAGATGGGTAGGGGCAACCCCATGTGGTTGCCCTGTTTTTGGGCGGCCACGCAGGGCCGCCCCTACATAGACGAATATTTGAAAAGGATGCATACATGCGCTATTCCCAGTATTTCATTCCAACCGTGAAAGAAACTCCCGCAGATGCGGAAGTGATCTCCCACCAGCTCATGTTGCGGGCGGGGATGATCAGGAAGCTTGCGGCCGGTATCTATAATTATCTCCCCCTGGGGCTCCGCTCCATCCGCAAGGTGGAGAACATCGTCCGCGAGGAGATGAACAGTGCCGGTGCCATCGAGCTCCTTATGCCAATGGTGCAGCCTGCCGAGCTGTGGCAGGAGTCGGGGCGGTGGGAGCAGTATGGTAAGGAGTTGCTCCGCTTTAAAGACCGTAAGGATACCGAGTTCTGCCTGGGACCGACCCATGAGGAGGTGGTGACCGACATCGTGCGCCGGGAGGTGAAGAGCTACCGGCAGATGCCCCTCAATCTCTACCAGATCCAGGGGAAGTTCCGCGATGAGATTCGTCCCCGTTTCGGCCTCATGCGGGGCCGGGAGTTCATCATGAAGGACGCCTACTCCTTTGACGTGGACGAGAAGGCGGCCGATCTCTCCTACGAGAAGATGTACCGGGCCTACCGCCGCATCTTCGAGCGCTGCGGCCTCAAGTTCCGTGCCGTGGAAGCGGACACCGGTTCCATCGGCGGCTCCTTTTCCCACGAGTTCATGGTGCTGGCCGATTCCGGTGAGGATGCAATCGTTTCCTGCGCCGCCTGCGAGTATGCCGCCAACGTGGAGAAGGCTGAGGCCAGGGCTTTTGCCGCTCCTGAGCACTCAGAGCCGCGGACGCTGGAGAAGGTAGTGACTCCGGACAAAAGGAGCATTGAGGAGGTTTCGGCGTTTCTCAACGTCTCCGCTGCCTCCATGGTGAAGACCCTGCTGCTCGTGGCGGACAACGAGCCGGTGGTAGCTTTGCTCCGTGGTGATCATGACCTGAACGAGATCAAGCTGAAAAATCTCCTCGGCTGTGATGCGCTGGAAATGGCGCCCGATGAAGTGGTGGAACGTGTTACCGGCGCGCCGGCAGGTTTCGCCGGGCCGATCGGGCTCAAGGTGAAGATCATTGCCGACCTGGCCGTGCAGGGGATGCGCAACTTCGTTACCGGTGGAAACGCCAGGGACCTCCATCTGAAAAACGTTAATCTCGATCGGGATTTTCACGTCGCAAAATTTGCCGATATCCGCAATGTGGTGCACGGCGACTCCTGTCCCCGCTGCGAATCCGGCATTATGGAGATGTGGCGCGGCATCGAGGTAGGCCACGTCTTCAAGCTCGGCATAAAGTACTCCAAGTCCCTCAAGGCAACCTACCTGGATGCGGAAGGAAAAGAGCAGGTGATCTTCATGGGGTGCTACGGCATCGGCATCGGCCGGACCGTGGCGGCCTGCATCGAGCAGAACTACGACGAAAACGGCATCATCTTTCCCATTCCCATTGCCCCGTTCCATTGCATTATATCCGCCCTCAACATCAAGGAGGACGAGGTACGGAAAGCTTCCGAATCTATCTATGGGGAGCTTGCCGCCGCAGGGGTAGAAGTTCTCCTGGACGACCGCGACGAACGCCCCGGCTTCAAGTTCAAGGATGCCGACCTGATCGGCATCCCCCTGCGGATCGTTGTGGGGAGCAAGAACCTGGTCGAAGGGAAGGTGGAGCTGAAGATCAGGAAGAGCGGCGAAGTTCTGCTGCTTACCATGGCCGAGGCGGTGGAAAGGGTAAAAACGCTGGTTCAAGAGGCGTTGAAATAACGGTATTGTAGGGGCAACCCCACGTGGTTGCCCGCCATCAGGGGAGGCACATGGGCCTGCCCCTGCATTTTTATGATAAGGAAATTTATGACCCGCGATGAGGCCCGTTCCAGGATAATTTTCGCCCTCGATGTGGAAACAATTGCCGAGGCCAGGCACTGGGTGTCGGTTCTGACCGGACGTGTGGGGATGTTCAAGATCGGGAAACAGCTCTTTACGGCCCACGGCCCCGAGATAGTGCGGATGGTCGAGAATTACGGCGGAGAGGTCTTTCTCGATCTCAAATACCACGACATTCCCAATACCGTGGCCATGGCTTCCCGTGAGGCGGCCCGTCTGGGGGTAAAGCTCTTTAACCTGCACGCCTTGGGGGGCTATGAAATGATGGCCGGGACCGTGGAGATGCTCGACCGGGAATTCACGGGGATGAAGCGGCCAAAGGTGCTGGCGGTCACTATCCTTACTTCGTCCACCGAGGCGACTTTACGGGAAGTGGGGATCGATCTGCCGGTACAGGAGATGGTGGTGAGACTTGCAAAGCTGGCGAAAAAGGCCGGGATCGACGGGGTGGTCGCTTCTCCTCTGGAAGTTCCGCTGATCCGTGAGGCGTGCGGCAACGATTTCCTCATTGTCACCCCCGGTGTCCGTCCTGCATCCTCCTCCACTGATGACCAGAAACGGGTCATGACGCCGGGAGAAGCGGTTGCCGCCGGTTCCGACTACCTGGTAATCGGCCGCCCCATTGCGGCTGCCCCCGACCCGCTCAGAGCCTGCGAGACGATTATTGATGAGATAATGGGGGTACAGCAGGAATCCGTGGCTAAAAGGTACTCATGAAAGAAGAGATCATCTACGGCATAAACCCGGTAATGGAGGCCCTCCGCGGAAAACGGAGGGCCTTTGAGCTTTTTCTTGCAGGTATGGGCACGGAAAAGCGGTTGGAGAAGCTTTTGAGGCTTGCGGCGGAAAGAAGGGTGCCGGTAAGGCACCGGGAGAAAGAGGATATCTCCCGCCTCTGCGGCACCGAATTTCACCAGGGGGTGGCCCTCAGGGTCGAGCCGTTTGCCTATGCCGAGCTGGATGAGGTCGTCGCGAAGTGGAAAGAAACCGGCGAAAGGGGGTTGTTCCTCATCCTTGACAGCGTCCAGGACCCGCACAATCTGGGAGCGATAATACGGAGCGCAGCCTGCGCCGGAGTGCACGGGGTGATTATTCCCCGTGACCGCGCCGTTGGTGTTACCGCTTCGGTGGAGAAGACCTCGGCAGGGGCGGTGGAGACGGTTCTTATCGCCCGTGTTGCCAATCTCGTGCAGGCCATGGAGGCACTGAAACAGGAAGGGTTCTGGATTTACGGCACAGCAGCGGACGCAGCCGCTTCCCTCTATGAGCAGGACTTTACCGGCAATGTGGCGCTTGTAATCGGAGGTGAAGGAGAGGGGATCAGACCGCTTGTACGCAAGAGGTGCGACTTCCTCGTTTCCATCCCCATCCGGGGCGGGGTGAGTTCCCTCAACGCCTCGGTGGCAGGCGGCGTGATGCTCTTTGAGGTGGTGCGCCAGCGGCTCGGCAGCGGATAAGTAGTATAGTCAATGTTCTTTTTGGGTATGGGTCCGAAAGTTTTTTATGGAACAGACCGAGTATTTCTGGTAAATAATCGGAGTACTATGCATTTGCCGGTTATGGAGGGATGCTTTAACGGTTATTTTTGGATTGTGATGAATGCCCCATAAAGGAGGACGCAATGGAAATTCTGGTGCTCTATAAAGACTTGTCCTACGCCGTGGTGAAAGATTACTCCCTGGACAAACTGATAAGAGAAGAGAAAATCGTGGGCTTCCAGCGCTCGAGCGGGTGGGTTTCCATCGGCCATGACCCGGTACGGGGTACAGGGGGAAGATACAGTGGGCCGGAAAGAAGAAAGTTTGAAGAAAGCCGCTCCGTGTAATTTCCTTCAGGTTCGCTGCGCATCCCGAAAACTGGCGTTAATCTGCTGTATTGAACAGGACCATCCGGCGGAACCGTGTCAGGTTGCGCCGTTATCTCCTTTTTGTATCCGTTGTCCTCTCCAAAACCCATCAATTCAACGTAAACATCTCCGAACCCCGTGCTTCTCATATATACGGTGTGTCTCCAGGAATAAATGACAAGATGTAAAGCCCGGCCCCGCGAGCCTTCCCGTAGCTTCCCTCAAAATAAATCAGTCCCCTTTTTTCCCCGGCCTTCCAATGGTGCTATAATATAAAATATGGCAAAAATACGGAGTGTGCTCGGCATTCCTGCGCTCGGGCTCTCCGGTTTCCAGTGCGCAGGCGGAAAACGGAAGGAGGTGTTAATCATGTCATATTATTGAGTGATTGCCACCTGAAGCAATTGTACACACTAAGAAGGGAGAAAGATCATATGAAAAGAGTACCGTTTAGAGAAGTCAGGGTATTGTTCGGCATCCTCCTTTTGCTGGTGATGCCGGCAATCGTTCATGCCCAGGCAGAACAAACGAAACAGGGCCCGCCGCCGGTAGCAACGCAATTGGTCCGGGAAGGCGACTTCGCGGTCAAGCTTGCAGCAGCATTGGGCCTGGGAACTACCGAGGATGAGATCGAGGCCGAGACCAAGCTGGGGGAGGTCGGTATCGCACCGCGGAACGGGTGGATCGCCGATTACCCGGTTACGCCCGATGTTATCGGCGAACTGCAAAAATCGGTTGGCGATGCCGCGGATGCCAAGAAGATAGCGATGAGCAAGGAAGAGGCGCTGAAGCTGTTTGAGAATGTTTCCGCCGAGTTCAGCGTAGCCGTCAAGCCGCATACCGTCGTCAAAACCTACGAAACCTTACCCGAGGATGCGGAGAAATACCCCAGCCCAACGGTAATAAACAATTATTATTCCACTGAAGGCCCGCCGGTGGTTACGTACTACGCGCCCCCACCCGATTACTATTACCTGTATTCCTGGGTCCCGTATCCGTTCTGGTGGTACGGTTTCTGGTTTCCCGGGTTCTTCATCCTCAGCGATTTTCACAGGCCGGTTTTTGTAAGCCACAGAACGGTGTTTATCTCCAATCATTTCAATGATGTCAGGGTCCACCGGGTTTTCCGGGTGGATCCCGTGCGGAGATTCAGGGGGAGAACCTTTGCCGGCATAGGTGTCTCCGATAGGAGAGGATTTATCTCGACGGGGGTTCCGAGAAGCGAGAGAAGTATATTCAATGGGCCCCGTACCCGCGGGGGGCCGGGCAGTAGAATAGACACCCCCCCCTTGCGTGGCGGTGGCAGAATAGGCACTCCCCCAGCACGCGGCGGCGGCAGAATAAGTACCCCCCCCGCACGCGGCGGTAGTATGGGCACCCCTCCCGCACGTGGCGGCGGCAGGGGTGGCGGTCCTTCCTCTCGCGGGGGGGGCGGTTTTTCCGGGAGAGGGGAGAGAAGATAAAAAAGGAGTGCGCGCACTATGTCTTCGGAACTCTGTGAGATGTCTCTGCAGCAGACCCAGGCGTTGATTCGTTTGACCGATGATACCCTGCAGAATATCTGCTGCAAAAGGTTCACCGGTGAAGAGCTTTATGTGGAGGCCCTGCAAAAGGTTCTGGGGGGGAAGGGAAGGCGCGGCCCAGCCAGCATTTTCATCGTTTTTCAGGAGAAGGACGGCACCATCCGTCGCGGTCGTCTCTTTCATTTAAAGGAAGGGGAGGTAGTCGAGAGATCGGAAGAGATATCCATCGACCCGTTGTCGAATTATGCCGTAAGTCTTGCTCAGACGGGGGCCCAGACCGATGTGGTAGCTTCGAACTGGGCCGACGGCTGCGAGAGCGTGGAAGATTACCAGGCTAATTTTCACCCCGGTATCAAGGCGGCGGTGGGGGCGCCGATCAGGAACTTCATCATCTACCGGATAAGCGGGGAAGCTCCCGGCACCATAATCGCCTTTAACTATCACGGCCGGGCAACTAACTACGACGCGGATGTGCTTCGCAGCCTGGCGGTGGTGATCGGTTCGCTGGTGACCCTCTCCGACGAGGTGCGTGAGACGGAGAAAGCCTTCCTATACACCATCGAAGCACTGGCCAGGGCCTGTGAAGCGGCTGAAGAGGGTACCGGCAAGCACATCCAGAGGGTCAACCGTTATGCCGGGGCGCTGGCTGCCAATACCGGGCTTCCCGTCGATTTTGTGGATGCCGTCTCGTTCTCGGCGCAGATGCATGATGTGGGGAAAATCAAAGTGCCGGTTTCCATCCTGTTAAAGGAGGGGGCACTTACTCGGGAAGAAATGGATGTTATCATGTTGCATCCGGTTTACGGCGAGAAGATACTGGGAGATTCTCCCCGTTTGCAGATTGCCAGGGATATTGCAATCGCCCATCATGAAAACTGGGATGGGAGCGGTTACCCCTATAAGCTTAAAGGGGAAGCCATCCCGCTGACGGGCCGCATAGTGAAGATTGCCGATGTCTACGATGCCCTGCGTTCAAAAAGGAGTTATAAGCGGCCTGTAAGCCATGCTGAAGCGGTGCGGGTTTTCAAGGAAGGTGATGACAGGATTAACCCCCTGGCCCACTTTGATCCCGTGCTATTGGCAACGTTTTTCAAGATCGAGCATATCTTCGAAAAAATTTACGAAAGCTTGGCAGGGGAAAGCGGTTAAGCGATTGTGATTACCGGTCTGCTATTCCGGAGGCCTGCGGTAAGCCGGTCATTCCTCCTTATTGATTCTGATAATCTGCAGCACGCCGGGCATTGCTTCGAGTTCTCCGGTGTCGAGGGTTTCCGTGTCACCGATCACGCCGATAATGATGCGATTGACGCCGGTTGACTGGTGAATGTCGAAGTTTCTGTTTATCAGGAATTCTTTTACATGATCCAGCGCCTCTTCATCGGCACTCTTTTTCATGATTATCAACACTGTGCAATCCCCCCTGATGTAGGGGCGGGGTAACCCCGCCCCTACTGATTTTCTTCTTTGCTGGTCATGATCCGCTCCAGCCTTCTTGATTCATCGATAACGCGCTCGAACAGCCTGACAATGGCCTGGTCGTCCAACGGGCCGGGGTTTTCCTCTCGCATCCGCTGGAAAATCCGTTTTTCTCTGGTGGGGTCATAAACGGGGAGCGAAAGCCCTTTTTTTACCTCCCCTATCCTGAGGGCGAGAGCAGCCCGTTCATTGAATATCCGTAACAGCTCGTTGTCGAGCCGGTCTATCTCCCGCCTCAATTCCTCAATGTTCATAAAAGCCTCGTTATCGGAGTGTGGAGAGTCGAGTTCCAACTCTCCGGTCAAAACTGTTTTTTTACGAAGGTATCCTTTTTCTCGCGGACATCATCCCTTTCCGGGTAGTCGATTGTATAATGGAGCCCGCGGGATTCCTT
The DNA here is from genome assembly GCA_009773645.1 of Geobacteraceae bacterium. Lineage (GTDB taxonomy): Bacteria > Desulfobacterota > Desulfuromonadia > Geobacterales > Geobacteraceae > WSYB01. The sequence goes on along the minus strand of WSYB01000012.1, from coordinate 38,920 downwards.
ACGGTTTTGGGCGCACAGAATGATAAGCTCGGCCACGTTGGAGATGTTGCGGAGTTCGATAAGATCAGAAGTGATGGTAAAGTTCCAGTAATAGTCTTCAATCTCATCCTGAATCAGTTTAATGCGGCGCAGGGCCCGTTCCAGACGTTTGTTGGAGCGGACGATCCCCACATAGTTCCACATGAAGCGGCGGATTTCATCCCAGTTCTGGGAGACCACCACCATCTCATCACTGTCGGTAGCGGTGCCGGCGTCCCATTCCGGTATTTCAGGGGACACAAACCGCTCGTTTTGCAGTTGCTCCGTCGCGTGCTGGTAAGCACGGCCGGCGTAGACCGCAGCCTCAAGGAGCGAATTGCTTGCCAGCCGGTTGGCGCCGTGAAGCCCGGTGAAGGCAACTTCTCCGATGGCGTAGAGGTGCTTGATGTCGGTCTCGCCGTGTGTATCGACCGCCACCCCTCCACACAGGTAGTGGGCTGCCGGCACCACCGGCAGCGGTTCTTTCGTCATGTCCAGCCCGTATTCCAGGCAGGTCTGATAGATGTTGGGGAAGCGGTTTCTTACGTACTCCGGCTCTTTATGGGTGATGTCGAGATAAGCGCAGTCGTCGCCGTAGGTCTTCATCTCATTGTCGATGGCACGGGCCACGATATCTCGGGGAGCGAGGTCTTTGAGTTTGTGGTATTTCTCCATGAAGGCCGTGCCGTCGCGGCGGCGCAGAATTGCCCCTTCGCCCCTGACCGCCTCGGAGATGAGGAATGATTTTGCGTGGGGGTGAAAAAGAGTAGTGGGGTGAAACTGCATGAATTCCATATTGGCGATAGTGGCGCCGGCCCGATAGGCCATGGCCACTCCGTCACCGGTGGCCACGTCGGGGTTGCAGGTGTAAAGGTATACCTTGCCGGCGCCGCCGCTGGCAAGCAGGGTGATCTTGGCGGAAAAGGTCTTGACCCTGCCGCTCTGTATGTCCAGGACATGGGCGCCGAGGCAGCGGTTGGGGTTGAGTCGCCTGCGCATGACCTTCGCCTCGGTAATGAGGTCAACGGCTATATGGTGCTCATAGATGTCGATGTTGCCGTTTTCCCTGGCTGCCGTCACCAGAGCCCTTTCTATTTCACGGCCGGTCACGTCGTCGGCATGGAGGATGCGCCGCTGGCTGTGCCCCCCCTCGCGGGTGAGGTCGTAGGAGTCGCCGCTGGTAGTAAACTGCACTCCCCAGTCGATCAGGCTGCGTATGACCTGCGGTCCCTCCTCCACCACCATCCTCACCACGTCTTCATGACAAATGCCGGCTCCGGCCACCAGTGTGTCTTCAACATGGGCGTCAAAGGTGTCTTCCTGAGAAAAGACCGATGCTATTCCCCCCTGGGCGTAATTCGTGGCCGATTCCGTAATCTCCCGTTTGGTTACCAGTGCGACTCTGCCGTGATTTGCCGCCCGCAGTGCAAAGGAGAGGCCGGCAATGCCTGAACCTATGACCAGAAAATCACTTTCTACCTTCATTTCATCCCCCATGATGCCTGAAAAGCAGTGATTACTGAGAAAAGAGTCCGAATTATTTACCCCAACTGCCGTTTTGTCAAGGCATTTCCATAGGTTGCCATAGAAAAAATTAAGTTTATCCCTTGAAATGTCGATTATATTAGTCTATAAATTGAATGAAATTTTTGTGCGTCTCCTTACGTACAAAAATGCGGAGAGGTTTTTTCACCGATGAATAAGCAACCGGTACGGTTTTTTCTGTTTATTGTCATCATGGTGCTTGCAGCGCCGGCAGCAGCCGATATCTACAAATACGAGGACGGGGAGGGGGTGCTCCATTTTACCGACGCACCCACCGACCGGCGCTTTAAGATATTCATGCGGGATATCAAGAAGGAAAAGAAGCTCCGTACCACGTTTAAGCTGGCAGGCTGTGTAAAAAACCCTGAGGAATTCGAACCGATCATCAACTCCTGCGCCCAGCAGTACGGCGTGGACAAGTCCCTGATCAAGGCGGTCATCCATGCCGAATCCGCCTATAACCCCAATGCAGTTTCCTCCAAGGGAGCCAGAGGTCTCATGCAACTGATGCCGAAAACCGCCCAGGGGCTTAAGGTGTCCAACACCTTTGATCCGGAAGAGAATATCCGCGGCGGTGTCCGTTATCTCAAGTTTCTTCTGGATACCTGTAAGGGAGACGTACCCATGGCGCTGGCCGCCTATAATGCCGGCCTCTCTAAAGTGGCGCAGTACGGGGGGATTCCCCCCTATGACGAGACCCGCAATTATGTCTCCAAGGTATTGAGTTACCAAAAAACGTACCAGAACAATTGATCTCCTCATCAACTCTGACGGCACAGCAAAAAGCTCCAGGTGCAAGGCGCGCAAAACCTGAGGAATGAGGCGTACATCAGGTACGCCGCAGTGACGAAGGATGCAGCGCAACACAGCAGATGGACTTTTTGCGAAGCCGTCAACAATTAGGAAGTTCCATGTCCCCTGAAACCAAAAGCCCCATCTGGAACATCCCCAATATCCTGACTCTGATGCGGATTGCCGCTATTCCTCTGCTGGCGGTACTGCTCCTTTCTCCTTCAAAAGATGCCGGTTTCTGGGCTGCTGCACTGTTTGCCGTCGCTTCCGTGACCGACTGGCTGGACGGTTATCTGGCCCGCCGTATGGGGATTGTTACGATTTTCGGAAAATTTCTCGATCCGATTGCCGACAAGCTGATTGTGATGGCGGCGCTGATCATGATTCTCCCCTTCGGTCGGGTCCCTGCATGGATGGTGCTGGTGATTCTGGGGAGAGAGATCATCATAACCGGCCTGCGCGGCATTGCCTCCGCCGAGGGGATCGTTATTCCAGCCAGTAATCTTGGGAAATTCAAGACCATTTTTCAGATCGTTGCCATCCTGGGCCTTCTTCTCCACTACGACTATCACTGGTTCTTTGGCATAGATAATCCCTACCTTTACGTCAACATGCACAACATCGGCATATTCTACCTCTGGGTCGCCACTGTCATCACCATCTGGTCAGGGATTGATTATCTGGCCAAGTTTACCCGGGTAATAGCCAAGTAGGCCGCGCAGGCAATAATTTCCTGACCGTTTTTTTCAAAAAATTTGTCCTTCCCCACAATAACCGTAGACAATATTAATATGCATGGTATAATAAGAAGCAATTAATATTTGGCGGGGGAAGAGGGCAATGCTGATACTGGTAGTTTATGACGACGGCACCCATGACATGGTCGAAGCTTACCAACTTGATTACCTCATTAACACCGGTAGAATCGTGGAGTTTTGCCGTTCCAGCGGCTGGGTCAAAATCGGGAAAGACCCTATCCGGGGACCGGAGAAGGAACACTTTGGACCGGAAAGAAGGATGGGAGTCAGAGACTTCAGGCTACCACCCTGCCGGGCGGAGGCTAACAGCGCATACGATTAATTTTTAAAATATCCAAGAGCGGTGCTAAAAACAAAGGCTCAGCGGTTGATTTCGCTGAGCCTTTGCTGTTTGCGCTGCGGCACTGTTTGTTTTTGGGAGCCGTGAATCCGGTGCTTTTCCCGAGACGTGTGATACACTTTGTGAAAAATTCCATGTTTCACTTCAGGTATATCAACCATGACTGCACGTAAAGAAAACCTGGAACCCCGGCATTCCCTTGAGATATACATACCCTTTGTTTTAAACTGCCTCTTGTCAAGTGCCGGGGGAGCGGAATGCAGACACTAGTCGATCTGTTTGCCACCTTCAAGGAACGCGGCGCCAGGACCGCCATGGTATACCGCACCGGAGTGCGCCGTTTCCCCTTTTCCTACGCCCAATTGCATGATCTGTCTCTGCGCATGAATGGCTGGCTGGCAACCCAAGGGATCGGGAAGGGAGATCGGGTGATCCTCTGGGGGCCGAACTCCCCCTGGTGGGGAGTGGCGTTCTGGGGAATCATTGCCCGTGGAGCCATTGCGGTTCCCGTTGATTTCATGTCGGGCCGGGAGCGGGCTGAGACCATCTCCGGCCTGACCGGGGCGCGGCTTGTCATCCAGAGCCGCTTTAAACTGGAGCGGATGGTGGGGGCGCCGTCTATCTTTATGGAGGATATGGAATACTCCCTTTCCGACGCCGGCCCCCTGCCGGAGATTGCACAGAGCGCCCCTGACGATATCGCCCAACTTATCTACACCTCCGGCACCACCGGCAACCCAAAAGGAGTCATCCTCACCCATAGAAATCTCATGGCAAACCTTCATCAGGTAAATCGGCATATCCCGGTCGTCACCCCTGAGTTCACATTTCTTTCGCTTTTGCCCCTTTCCCACATGTTTGAGCAGATGGGAGGGTTTTTCACTCCGCTTTTTCGTGGGAGCGCCATCGTGTATCTCCGCACCCTCAAGCCATCGGCCATCATGGAGGCGCTGGATGGCGAGGAGATTTTTGCCGTGATCGCCGTGCCGCGACTGCTGCAACTCCTGAGAGGCTCAATCGAGCGGGAATTGGAAGCGAAGCGCCTGGGAGGGCTCTTTCGCGCGTGTCTTCCGGTCGGAGAAAAATTTCCGCAGGCACTGAGGAAGCTCCTCTTTTTTCCGGTGCAGCGTAAGTTCGGCAGGCATTTTACCCTGTTTGTCTCCGGCGGCGCTCCCCTCGACCCCGATCTCTTCCGTTTCTGGAACGCCATGGGGTTTACGGTGGTTGAAGGGTACGGCCTGACCGAGTGCGCGCCGGTGCTGGCCGCCAATACCATGGAACGGCAGGTCATTGGTACGGTCGGCACTCCCCTGCCGGGGGTGGAGTTGAAACTCGAGGGGAACGAGATACTGGCAAGGGGGGAAAACATATTTCCCGGTTACTATGAAAACATGGAGGCGACCCACGAGGCCTTTACCGCTGACGGCTGGTTCCGTACCGGAGACCTGGGGGAGATGGACCAGTCGGGATCTCTGCGCATCAAGGGGAGAAGCAAGGAGCTGATCGTCACCGGTGCCGGAGTCAACGTCTATCCGGACGAGATCGAAAACGTCCTGAACAGGATCAAGGGGGTCAGGGAATCCTGCGTCATCGGTCTGGACAGGGGAGGGGGGGATGAAGTGCATGCCGTTCTGCTCCTGGACGAAAGCGGAAGAGCTGCGGAGGAGATCATCCGGGAGGCCAATACGGGCCTCGATCCTCTCCATCAGATTACCGGCCACTCCCTCTGGCCGGAGGCGGAATTCCCGAAGACCACCACCCTGAAAATCCGGAAATTCAAGGTGAAGGAGCAGATCAAGGCGGGCCAGGGTCTGCGTGCAGACCAGGTGTCAGGGGACAGGCTGATCAACATCATTGCACAGGTGACCGGCAATCCCCCCGGTGAAGTCAGGGAGGAGTCGTACCTGGTAACGGACCTGGGACTTACCTCCATCGCCCGACTTGAACTGGTCAACTATCTGGAGCAGGAATACCGTCTGGATCTGGAAGACTCGCTGATCGGTCCGCAGACCAGGGTGGCCGACCTGCGAAAGATCATCGAGAGGCGGGAAAAACCGGAAATCCGCGAAAGGTTCAGGTTCTGGACCAACAGCACTCCGATAAGGGGGTTCCGGAAGATTTGCGACGTTCTGATCCATTACCCCCTCTTTCGCTGTTTCGTGAGACTGGAGGTAAAAGGGGCGGAAAATCTTGAGAGTCTTGCCGGGCCGGTTTTCTTTGTCGCCAACCACACCAGCTACTTTGACCAGCCGGCAATCATGTTCGCCCTGCCGCGGGAATTCCGCTACCATACGGCCACGGCAGCCTGGGCCGAGTTCTTTTTCCAGAACTATAAAAACATCTGGCAGAAGCTCTGGAAGAGGTTTACCTATGAATACGGCGCCATTGCGCTCAATCTCTTCCCCCTGCCGCAGACGGGAGGCTTTCGCAGCGCCCTCCGGTTCATGGGGAAGCTGGCTGACCACGGCATAAACATTCTGGTTTTTCCCGAAGGGGAGCGCTCCAGGGACGGGAGGCTCCTCCCCTTTCAGCAGGGGGTCGGCATCATGATCAGGGAGCTGGGAGTGACGCTCGTGCCGGTGAAAATAGCCGGGCTGGAAAAGGTCTTTCCCCGTGGAGCACGCTGGCCGAAAAGGGGGAGAGTGATGGTCACCTTCGACAAACCGCTTCAGTTAAGGGGAGAGACTGCCGGCGAGATTGTGGAGATGGCAAGGAAGGCGATTCTCGATCTTTAGCATGCTCGAATCATTGAACCCGTAGCATCGATCCGCGAACCACTTTAAGGGAGCGCCATGCACTGGCATCAGAAAACGATCGACCAGGTCTTGAACGAACTGAACTCGTCACCTCAGGGTATATCGACGGAAGATGCACGGCGACGCCTGGCGGAATCCGGCCCCAATGAGCTGCAGGAGCAGAAGAGGCGGACGCCGTATATGATGTTCTTCTTCCAGTTTACCGACTTCATGATTCTGGTCCTGATAGGCGCCGCCATCATTTCCGGAATTATCGGCGATGCGGTGGATGCCATTGCGATTGTGGCCATCGTGGTCTTGAATGCGGTCATAGGTTTTATTCAGGAATACAGGGCCGAAAAGGCGCTGGAAGCCCTGAAGAAGATGGCGGGACAGAGTGCGACCGTCATCCGTGATGGCAATCCGGAGATGATCCCCGCCAAGGATATAGTTGCGGGCGACCTGGTCCTCCTTGAGGCGGGGAACGTGGTGCCGGCTGACCTGAGGCTCGTGACGGCGGCTCGGCTGATGGTTGAGGAGTCGGCTTTGACAGGGGAGTCGTCTGCCGTTGAAAAGCAGACTGACATCCTCCCCGATGAAAAGATTCCCCTGGGTGATAGAAGGAACATGGCCTACAAGGGTACGATCGTATCATTCGGACGGGGAGGCGGGGTTGCCGTGGCGACCGGTATGGCTACGGAACTGGGGAGGATCGCAGCCATGCTTCAGGAGGAAGTGGAGGCCAGAACTCCTCTTCAGAAGAGGCTGGCCGTATTCGGCCGGAAGCTCGCCCTGGCCATACTCCTCACCTGCGCTGCCGTTTTCTATCTCGGCTTCCAGCGGGGAGAGCCACCCATTATCATGCTCCTTACCGCCATTTCCCTGGCCGTTGCTGCCATACCTGAAGCTCTCCCTGCCGTGGTCACCATTTCCCTCGCCTTTGGCGCCAGGAAAATGGTGCGGCAGAACGCACTGATCCGAAAGCTCCCAGCGGTGGAGACCCTTGGTTCGGTTTCCTACATCTGCTCGGACAAGACCGGCACCCTGACCCTCGACAAAATGACGGTGGAAAAGGTCTACCCCGAAGTCTCGGACGCAACTAACCCGTTACGTATGCCCACCGGTCATTTGCCGCTCAATTCTTCCACCCTCTTTCTGGTTGCGGCCGCCCTGAACAATGACGTCCATATGAGTGCTTCAAGTGCGGTAATTGGTGACTCTACCGAAGTGGCGCTGTTTACTCTGGCAAAAGAGAGGGGCTTTGAAAAGTACGAGCTGGAGGAAAGATTTCCTCGCATTGCCGAACTTCCCTTTGATTCCGAACGGAAATGCATGACCACGTTCCACAGGCTTGATGGCGGTGTCATCTCCTTTACCAAGGGGGCGGTGGAGGTGCTCCTTGGCAGATCGACTGCCATCCTTTCCCCGGCAGGAACAGAGGAGCCGGGGGCTCGGGATATCCTGGAAATCAGTGAGCGTATGGCGGCCGAGGGGTTGAGGGTGCTCTGTCTCGCCATGAAGCAGTGGGAGCGCCTTCCTGACCCCGTTATCCCTGAAGCAGCAGAAACCGGGCTTACCATCCTGGGACTCGTGGGGATAACTGACCCGCCGCGCCGGGAGGCCGGAGACGCGGTTGCTCTCTGCAAAACAGCGGGGATAACGCCGGTCATGATTACCGGCGATCATCCCGTTACGGCGAAGGTCATTGCGCGGAGACTGAATATCCTGGAGGATGAGGGCGAGAGGATCGTCACCGGTCGCCAACTGGAGGAGCTCTCCATGGCCGAATTCGAGCGGGAGGTTGAACATATCAGGGTCTATGCGCGGGTCGCGCCGGAACAGAAACTGAAAATCGTCAAGGCCCTCCAGGACAGGGGGCATTTCGTGGCCATGACCGGGGACGGAGTGAACGACGCTCCCGCACTGAAGCGGGCCGACATCGGGATCGCCATGGGGATGACCGGTACGGACGTTTCCAGGGCGGCGGCGGCCATGATCCTCCTCGACGACAACTTTGCAACCATTGTCAATGCCGTGAAGGAGGGGAGAAGGATCTACGCCAATATCCTCAAATTCATTGTTTACTCCATCACCTCCAACATGGGGACCCTCGTCGCCATTTCCTTTGCACCCTTTTTTGGCCTTCCGCTCCCGCTTCTCCCAATCCAGATACTCTGGATGAACCTCCTTTGTGACAGCCTTCCCGGGCTGGCGCTTACCGCCGAACCAGCCGAGCGCGACATCATGAACCGTCCCCCCGTCAAACCCGCCGAAGGGATCCTTGCCGGGGGGAGGTGGCAGTTCGTTATCGCCTTCGGCGTCCTTATCGGCGCGCTGGCCCTTCTCCTGCAACGGTTCGCCATGGAATCCGGCCTTCCGTGGCAGACCATGGTATTCTCCTTCCTCGTCATAAACCGCATGGCGGTTGCCCTCACCGTCCGCTCCGACCGCCTTTCGATCTTTCAGATGGGCGTCTTCAGCAATCGGCCCCTCAGCGGGGCGATTCTCATCACCGTTCTCCTGCAGTTTGCGGTAATCTATACACCGTTCATGAACCCGGTATTTCGCACCGTGCCGCTCAAAGTCCACGAACTGGCCTTCATCCTGATCCTGGCGCCGGTGGTGCTTATCGTTGCCGAAGCGGTTAAGCTCTTCAAGCGGAATTTCTGGAAGAAGCCTGCATCATAGGTAACCGGTTTCCATCCGGAAAGTCCGGATGAGAAATTACCCATCGAAAGGAAGGTTCCGATGAAAACTGTTAGGGATGTACTCAACGCCACGGGGAATGAAATTATTTCCATCGCTCCTCATGCCACGGTTTTTGAGGCACTGAGACTCTTGGCCCGGAAGAACGTCGGGGCGGTGCTGGTGATGGAGGGGGATCGGCTTGTCGGCATCATGTCCGAACGGGACTATGCACGCAAGGTCATCATGAGGGGGAAGTCATCGAAGGATACGCCGGTCAGGGAGATCATGACATCGCAGGTGCTGGTGGTAACTCCCGGCAGTTCTCTTGAAGATTGCATGGCGCTCATGGCCGACAAAAATATCCGCCATCTCCCCGTTGTGAAGGAGGGGGAGGTGAGCGGCGTCATATCCATACGGGACGTGGTCAAGGCCCTGGTTGCGGAGAAGAGAAGGGGGTAGGCGGGTAAGTTTCACAGCAGGGCGTCGATGGCCTCAAAGTCGATGTCATTTTCCGCATTGGCCTTGATCCAGTTCAGCTTCTCCTGGTCTTCCGCGGTGATCTTGGAGACATCTTCCGTAAGCGCCGTGAATACGTCTGCCGTTGTTTCGTTCACCCGGATATAGGGTATGTTGCTGTCATCAAGGATCTGCTGGGTGATCTTTGCAATCGGCACATGGCCCGCGATGACCATTCCGGCGATCTTTGCCCGGTAGTCGGGGATGTGGTAGAGTGAGGAGAGGGTGACTATCAGTTCGTCGCGGGAACTGGTGAGGATCATGAGGGATGATTCCAGCAAGCCGTCGATGACCCGCTGGGAAGAGGCCGCCCCAAGCTGGATATGATGGATGATGCGGCTTCGTTCGTCCGGGTTGCCGTGGAGGGGGAGGTTCAGGAGTTTGGAGATATGACTCACGGTAGGGTTGGCCAGGATCGGTGAAAAGTTAAACCCTCCTATGACCCGGAGGCCGGAGTCGTTGAACCCCTTTTGCAGATAGCCCAGGATCGAGTCCCGTTTTTTGGCGAGGAGCTTGTTTACCAGGACTGCCCGTACGTCTGCCTGTTCACGCTGGTAGAGGGCCAGATTCAGGTTGACGGCGTCGATGACCCTGCCGATACCGCTTTCCGTGACGATGATTACCGGGGCGTTCAACATCTTGGCCACTCTGGCGTTGTTCAGGCCGATGACCGACCCGACTCCGCCATGCCCGGCCCCTTCGATGATCAGGAAATCGTACTTGCCGTCCAGTTCCTCCACAGCCTCGAGTATGCACTTGCGCAGGTCCAGGTCATCGAGCTGGCCGTTCAGGTAGTCCCTAGTGAAGTTTTTATGGAGGGCGACCGGCGACATGAGGGCGATATCCCTTTCGAGTCCGTAAGCCTTGGCCATGAGCACCGCATCCATATCCACCATGAAGTCCTGATGATACTCGATCTTGGGTCCGATGGGCTTGATAAAGCCGACCCGGTCATATTTTTTGCGGGCCAGGTGCATGAGGGAGACGCTGATGGTCGTTTTTCCGCAGTTCTGACCGGTAGCGGCGATAAAGATCTTTTTTGCCATTGGGACCCTCACATTACGTAAAATAAGATATCTCACATATTACCAGCACCATACACCGAGTCAAACGGGTTGGCAATACTTGGATAATGGGGGTGAAATTTACAAATTGACTTTCATCGGACTTTCGCTATAAAATCCACTTCCCCGCGAAACCGCAATTAACGGGCACCAGCGACGCGCAAGCGCTTGGGTGCTTTTGTTTGAGGGCCATGACTGCAACCCGATTGAAAAGTATAAAGTGTCCCCATTGCCGCAAAGAAGCCGCATGGGAAGGGAACCCCTTCCGCCCCTTCTGTTCCGAACGGTGCAAGATGATCGATCTCGGCGCATGGGCTGATGAGAAGTACCGCATTCCAGGCGAGAAGAAGCCTGCCGAGGAAGAGGAAGAAGAATAAACGTAATGTTGCAATTTATCTGAAGGAGAATCCCATGTCCGAAGTCCGTCTCCGTTTCGCCCCGAGCCCGACCGGTTACCTCCATGTGGGAGGCGCCCGCACGGCCCTCTTTAACTGGCTTTTGGCCAGAAAGGAACAGGGAAAGTTCATCCTGCGCATCGAGGATACCGATGTGGCCCGTTCCACCGAGGAATCCCTCAATGCCATTCTGGAAGGGATGACATGGCTCGGCCTCGACTGGGACGAGGGGCCGTATTACCAGTCGGAGCGGTTTCCGGTTTACAGGGAGTTTGTGCAGAAACTCCTCGACGCGGGCAAGGCCTATAAATGCTACTGCACTCCAGAGGAGCTGGAGGCAAAGCGGGACCTGGCAATGAAGGAGGGGCGCAAACCGAAATACGACGGCACCTGCCGCAGGCTCACCGCGGATATCCCCGGCAAGCCCTCTGCTGTCCGCTTCAAGGCCCCCCACGAAGGGGTCACCGCCTTCGACGACCTGATCAAGGGGCGCATCTCATTCAGCAACGAGGAGCTGGACGACCTGATCATCCAGCGTTCCGACGGCACCCCCACCTACAACTTCACGGTGGTGATCGACGACGCCACCATGGGGATCACCACGGTCATCCGCGGCGATGACCATGTCAACAATACTCCCCGTCAGATACTCCTCTACGAGGCGCTCGGCTATCCGGTTCCCAGGTTCGCCCATGTGCCGATGATCCTCGGGGCCGACAAGGCCCGGCTCTCCAAGCGCCACGGCGCTACCAGCGTCATGGCCTACCGCGACATGGGTTTTCTCCCCGAGGCGATGGTTAATTACCTGGTGCGGCTCGGATCGAGAAGTTCTCCATCGAGCACGTCGGCCGCTCCGCCGGCGTCTTCAACCCGGACAAGCTCCTCTGGCTGAATGCCCACTACATAAAGACCGGCGATCCCCATAGGCTGGCAGACCTCCTGATCCCGTTCATGGCAGAGAGGGGGGGCGACATCTCGCAGGGACCGGAACTGGCTGTGGTGGTGAAGACCCTCCAGGAGCGGGCCAGGACTATGGTGGAGATGGCCGACGGAGCCCTGTTCTATTACCGCAGTGCCGTCGCGTACGATGAGGAGGCCGCCGCGAAGTTCCTGAAGCCCGAGGTGGCGCCCCTCTTCGAGGCGCTTCTGGAGAAGCTGGAGGCTTTGGCGGACTTTACCCAGCAGGGAATCGAGGGGGTGTTCAAGGAGCTCTGCGCCGAGAAGGGGATCAAGCTGGGGCAGATCGGCCCGGCGGTGCGGGTGGCCCTGGCCGGCGGGACTGCCTCCCCCGGCATATACGAGGTGATCGAGGCGCTGGGGAAGGAGGAGACCCGGAAGCGCCTCCGGCGGGCTTTGGAGTATGTGAGGGGGTAAATTGCCGGAATAACTCTGCTGCATCTTAGGAACGAACCTTGCAAAAAATCTAATGAATTTTTGCAGTTTAATTTGCTCTCAGTGGCTGAACCTGCTACTGGCCGAGTGTTATCCATAAAGGGGAATTCGATGCACGGAGTTCATGTTGTGCTGAAACGGTGTTTTGCCATTATCGTTCCGGTGATATTACTGTATTCAACGGGAATTGCCGGCGCCGAACTGGCGTGTTACGACTGCCACGGCAGTAAAGAGCCCCCCGATTTCCGCCCCGTGGATTCCTCCTACCGAAATCCGGTAACAGGCGGTTTTCAGGGCAATCACCGTACCCATATGGCGAAAACTACCGTCCAATCGAGTTGCGCGGTGTGCCATCCGGGCAGTGAAGCATACACCCCGGATCATATGGACCGTTCGATAAAGGTTTCATCCAACATAAACGCCTCCCCGCTGCAGGGACGGTACCGGAATACCACCTCCGCCTTCCTTCAGACGCCGAATGCTGTTCCTGGTACCTGTGCCAGCGTGAACTGTCACTTCGAGCGGGAAACCCCCCTCTGGGGAAGTCCTTCCCTGACCGCACCCGCGGGATGCAGCACCTGCCACGGTGCCCCGCCCCTTGGAGCCGATGGTGGCGCCGAGGGGAGCCATGGGAAGCACGATCAGTACTACGGCGGGGCCAACGGCTGCAGCCGATGCCATCCGGACCACTTGTCGGAAACAAACCCGTTCATCCACGCCACGAGCGCCGGCCGCCGGTCACTCGCCATCGGGCTGCGCAAACCCGATGGAGCGCCTGCCGGTTCTTACGCCGGGCAGCTGAACGACTACCTCCCCAAGAGCCAGAGCAACCAGTTCGGAAACTGCACCAACACCTACTGTCACAGCAGCGGCACCGCCGTGGCCACCGGCACCATCCCCCCAGGCAGCACCCCCGACTGGGGCAGTGGAGCGCTGGCATGTACCGCCTGCCACGGTTATCCGCCGGCATACGGCAACGGCGGACCTAAAAGCAACCCCCACGGCCGTCACAATTTGTACGGTTTCAGCTGCAGCCGCTGCCACTACGCTACCACCAATGACGGCACCACCATCGGCGACACCTCGAAGCATGTCAACCAGGCTTACGATATCACGGCCCCGCCCGGTGAAACCCTGACCTACACGTTCGACCCTGTCGGCGGCAGCTGCACCAACACATACTGCCACAGCTCGGCCCAGGGGGTCACCAACCCGGCCGATCCGCCGGTTTATGCGACGGTAAGAAGCGACCCATCCTACTCCAGCGGTCCCAACTGCAGTGGCTGCCACAAGGGGGGATTCCGTCCGTGGGACACCCAGGTGATGTCCACCGGCAGCCATCTCAAACACCTGAAGTTCGAATCCGGCCAGGTCTGTAATGCCTGTCATTACTTCGGCCGCACCAATGAAGCCTGCCCGCAGTGCCACATTGGCGGCTATTTCAGCCACCCGGTACAATCGGCCCGAGGGTCCGAACATGTCAACGGTGAAATCAATGTGGTCTTTTCCCCGGCCTGGCCCGCGCTCGGTGCCGGCGGGACCTACACCGGCGATGCGACGCCCGGGACCCCCTACGGCGCCTGCCAGAACATCTACTGCCACAGCCAGGGGACCAGGGGAAGCGCGCCGTTCGAGACGGCCAACGTGGCGACCGTGCAGTGGGGAGGTGCGCCCATGCCCGCCGACTGCACCGGCTGCCATAACGGGGACGCCGCCTCGTCCGGGCCGATGGGCACCGGTTCGCACCAGAAGCATATCCAATTCGGCTGCGACTATTGCCATGTCTCCACGGTCAGCGGCAGCCGGGGCATCGAACCGGCCCCGATGCAATACCCCCAATACGGCGGCTTTTATCATATGGTGGTCCCGATCAAGCATGCCAACGGTCTGGTGGACGTCTATTTCAAGAACGGGTCCGCAGACCTTGGAAATGCCCTGTACGCAGGACTCAGGGGGAAGGTCCCGGGCACCACGCCGGGGCGCTGCACCAATACCTACTGTCACAGCAGCGGCACCTCCGTAGCCACCGGGACAATTTTCGGGGTCATTTCGAGCCCGGTCTGGGGAATCTCGGGAATCACCTGCGATGGCTGCCACGGCTATCCCCCGGCATATCCCGATTCGACTCCCAAGGCAAACAGCCATGCGGCCCATGCGGCGAATACCTGCAGCGTCTGCCACAACGGCACCACCAGCGACGGGACCACCATCGCCGACCAGACCCTCCACGCCAACAGCCGTTACGACCTGGCAGGCGGGCCCGGGATAAGCTTCACTTACTCCTATGCGGCGACGGGCGGAAGCTGCTCCGGTGTCAGCTGCCATGCCGCCGGCAGTGCCCCGCGCACCTGGGCGGCAACCCCCTGTGGCAACTGCCATGCCGCCGTGCCCGGAGACCCGTCGCACCGCAGGCATTTCACCGGCCCCGCAGTCGCCGCCGCCTACGGAAACGCCAGCACCAGTCAGCGCTATCTCTTCAACTGCGGGGTCTGCCACCCCCTCGACAGGGCAATGGATAATGACGGAACAAGGCAGGTGGAGCTCTACAATCCCGCGACACCTTCAGGTTCACGCAAGGCGCTGAACTCCGGGTTTTCCTCCTATACGGGCGGCCCGACGGTTCTGACGGACGAGCGGGGGTTGACCTACACCAACGGCAGCTGCAGCAACATATACTGTCACAGTGCCGGCACTTCCATTGCCTCCGGACAGCCGGCGGTTTCCGCCCCGGTGACATGGAACGGTCCGGCCATGACCTGCGCCGACTGCCATGCAAACCCGCCCGCTTACGGGAACGGCACTCCCAAGGCCAACAGTCACTCAAGCCATGCCGTTCAGGACTGTCGGACCTGCCACAGCACCGTCGTCGGCAACGGCAGCACCATTGCCGATCCGATCAGGCATGGCGACGGCGTCTACGACGTGGCGCCGGGAACCGGGGTCGGCTTCAGCTACGGCTACGACCCTGCCGGCGGTAGCTGCTCGGCGGTCTCCTGCCATTCCGACGGGACGGCCGTCGTCACCGGCACGGTGCAGGGAACTATTGCGCCGCTCGCCTGGGGAGCTCCGGCGCAATCATGCTCCAGCTGCCACGGCATGCCCCCGGCCTACCCCAAGGCTTCACCCAAGGGGAATGCCCACGGCAAACACACCTATTACGGTTGCCAGTACTGCCACTATGCGGTTACTGCCGACGGCAGCTCCATTGCCGACCGCACCAAACACGGCAACGCCCAGTATGACGTGACGCCTTCTCCTGCAACGACCTTCACCTATACCTTTGCCGCCGGTGGCGGCAGCTGCGACCAGACCTACTGTCACAGCGACGGTTCCACCGTCGCCACCGGCGGGACTCCCAAAAACGGCTTCTGGCCCATCCCCTGGAACTCCACCTTGACCGGCTGCGGCAACTGTCATGGAATTTACGAGGGCGGCTCTCATGCGGCCAAGGCCAACAGCCACTATGGCCACTGGCTGAGCGGCAGCCATGCGGGCTGTCCGGGCTGCCATTACGCCGTGACCACCGACGGGAGCACCATCGCCGATCCGCAACTCCACATAAACCGTCAGTACGACCTGGTCCCCGGCCCCGGCTTCACCTTCTCCTACACCTTTGCAGCCAGCGGCGGCAGTTGCAGCAGCGTTTCCTGCCATCACGACGGCACCTTGAAAGCCACCGGCACACGGGTGATTTCCCCGATAACTGCTATCTGGGGAACGAGCATGGGGTGCGGCGTCTGCCACGGGAATCCCCCTGCGTACGCAAACGGCACGCCGAAGAAGAACAGCCACCTCGGCTCCCATGCCGCCTTTGGCTGCAATCGCTGCCATTATTCCACCACGACCACGGGAACCACCATTGCCAATTATTATTACCACTCCAATGGCGATTACAACCCATCCCCGGCGCCGGGCACGACCTTCACCTATACCTTTTCCGTCAGCGGCGGGACATGCGGCAACGCCTCCTGCCACAGCGACGGCACCGTCCTCGTCACCGGCACCCCGCGCTCGTCGGGTCCAACCTCAAGCTGGGGCGGTCCGCTCCTCGGCTGCACCGGCTGCCACGCCATGCCTCCCAGCTATGCCAACTACAGTCCGAAGCGGAACAGCCACCCGGGGAACCATGGTTCCTATGGCTGCCAGATATGCCACTACGCGACCACTACCGACGGCAGCACCATTGCCGACCCGGCCAGGCACCAGAACAATGCCTACGATGTCATGCCGGCCCCAAGCACCGGCTTCAGCTACAGCTGGGGCGGCTATTGCAGCAACGTGATCTGCCATGGCGACGGCACCGCCGTGGTCACCGGCACCTCTCGCAGCACCGTCACCGTTTCCTGGGGGAGCAGCCTCAACTGTAGCAGCTGCCACGGCAACCCACCCAACTACGCCAACGGTTCCCCCAAGGCCAACAGCCACGTCAAGCTGTGGCAAACCGGCATTGGCTGCCAGTATTGTCACTACTCCGTGACTACCAACGGCGCCTCGATCACTACGCCGTCTCTGCACAAGAACAACCTGTACAACGTGACGCCCGCCCCCGGCAAATGCAGCTTCACCTACTCCCTGGCTGGCGGTATCGGCAGCTGCGCCAGCGCCTACTGTCACAGTAACGGGGTCACCGTCGCCACCGGGGCGGCGTTCTCCGTCGCGCCAGTGACCTGGGGCGGGGCTTCCCTCGGCTGCGACGGCTGCCACGGCAATCCACCAGGCTACGGCAACGGCACCCTGAAAGCTAACAGCCACCAGGGCGGACATACGGGGTATGCCTGCAATCGCTGCCACTACGGCTACAGTAGTACCCATGCCAATGGCCAGTATAATGTGGCGGGGGGCTATTTCGACAACTTCAACTACACCTTCAACAGTACCGGCGGCACCTGCAATGCGACCGTCTGTCACAGCGATGGAACGTCGGTCGCCACCGGCGTGGTGAACGGTCCGAAATCCGTGAAATGGGGAGGGCTCACCCTGGGCTGTACCAGCTGCCACGAAAGTCCGCCTGCCTACACCGACGGTTCGCCCAAGGGGAACGGCCACGGCCACTCCGGCCACACCGGCTATTCCTGCAAGGTGTGCCACTACAGCGTCACCACCGACGGTGCCACCATCGCCGACCGGACCAGGCACGGAAACGGCGCCTACGACGTGGCGGCCGACGGCATTGTCTCCTTCACCTACACCTACAACGCCGGCGGCAGTTCCTGCAGAGACGTCTCCTGTCACGCCGACGTGGCAAAGAGCATCAACTGGAGCCTTTTTGCCCAGACTCCCCAGTCCTTCAGCCCGCCTGACGGCAGCAACAACGTGCAGCCGGCCGTGCCGATCACCGTGGTCTTCAAGGAGGATATGGACGGGAACACCATCACGGGCGGAACGTTTTCGGTGATGAACGGCGCAACCGCCGTGGCGGGTACGGTCAGCTACGATGAGGCCACCAGGACCGCGACCTTTGCACCGGCCCAGTCCCTGGATTATTACAACCCGTATACCGTTACCCTCACCTCCGGGGTGAAAAACAGCGCCGGCGGTTTTCTGCCGAGAAGCTACACCTGGAGCTTCACAACCGCCAAGTCCGCCCAGTTCAGCTGGTTGGTGAACCAAGCATTTCCGGGTACCTGGCTCAGCCCCTTCAGTTCGAGCTACCCCAGCGGGGGGGGTGGGTGGATGGGCATCTATCCGGGCATCAACGGTTCGGCGCTGGGCAACATGATCAACGGCTACGCCAAGGTGGACGAGGCAACCAAGATCGATGCCCAGATGTTCACCCCAATCATCAACCTGTCCAACTACCAGTCGGCGGAACTGCTGTTCAATTACAACTACAAGATGACATCGCCCTCCGTAGCCGAGGTGGATGTGAGCCTCAACGGTTACAGCGGCCCCTGGACCAATGTGTGGCGAAAGACGCCCATCTATCCGGGAGAAAACAACTCTGGCTATGGTTCCATAAACCTCTCGACCCTGGCCAAGGGGGAGGCGAACGTCGTGGTCAGGTTCCGCTTCACCCCGCAGACTCCCGCAAATACGGGCTGGTGGGCCGTGGACAACGTCATGGTCGGCGGTGACCCGCGCTGAAAAAGGAGATTCCTGAGCAAGTTCTTGACAGATGTTGACCCTGGGCGAGATACTGATCTTACCAAATCTTACAGAGGGATGCCCATGGAAACGACGCTCCTTTCGAGCAAAGGACAGATCATCATTCCGAAGCCCATCCGGGAAAGTCATCACTGGCAACCGGGCACTCGCTTTATTGTTGAGGATACGCCCGCCGGCATCCTGCTTTTACAGGAAACGTGGGATTGCCAGCTGCCAAGATGCAAAGATGAACGAATGCAGCGCGATCCTGGTTGAAATTCCGACGCAGCTCTGTTATGATTTCAGTACTTAAAACAGTACCAAAAGGAGTCAGTGATATGAACTCCATACCTGCACAGGAGCTTAAGCGGCGCGGCATTGCCGCAGTAGATGATCTCATCGCCAAGGGTGACGTCCATGTGATCAGGAACAACCAGCCTCAGTACGTCGTACTTTCGGAGGAACGCTACCAGGAGCTTGTGGCGGAGGCGAACGAGGCATATCTGGCGCGGGTCCGAGCTGCGCTGGAGGATGTCAAGGCGGGTCGGGTGAAGAAGTTCAAGACCGCCGATGACTTGCTGAAAGCGCTCGACACGGAAGAGCCGGCGTAATGTACACCATCACCACCCCGCAGCAGTTCCTGCGCCAGGCCCGCAAATTCTTCAAAAAGCATCCCGATCTCAAACCACGCTTTGCCGCAGTAGTTGCCGATCTGCAGAACGACCCGTTCCAACCGGGCCTTGCGCTCCACCCCTTGGGCGGCAAACTCGCCGGTTGCCACGCCGTCAGCCTTACTTACAGTTACCGGATTGTCCTCACGCTTCTCATCACCGAGAAGGAAATCATCCTGCTCGACATCGGTAGCCATGATGAAGTATACAGTTGAGGGGATGTCCCGCTTCAGCGCCACCACTAAAGCCTTAAAGGGCGCTGCAAGTTGTAGATCGGAAGGAGAAACGACAAAATGAAAGTACTGGTGGATTTGTGCATCGTCCCGATAGGCGTTGGCGTGTCGTTGTCGCAATATGTCGCGGCATGTGAAAAGGTGCTGACCGAGGCCGGGCTGAAGACCTCGCTCCACTCATACGGGACCAACATCGAAGGGGAGTGGGATGCCGTGTTCGCGGCGATCAGGCGCTGCCATGAGGTCGTGCACGGGATGGGGGCGCCGCGCATCACCACCACCATCAAGCTGGGGACACGGACAGACCGCAACCAGACCATGGAAGACAAGGTCAACAGCGTGAAGGAAAAACTATAGGTCAGTCCGGGCTCTTCACCTGTATCAACAAATATTCCCGCCGCCTTTTTTCCTGCTGCACGGGCTGCTTGACTTGTTTTACAAAACGTTGTACGTTTTAAGTAAAACGTATTACCTGTGAGGTGACCATGGACAATACCGCCAAAGTATCAACCAAGGGGCAGGTGGTCATTCCCGCGGAGTTGCGGAAACGGCATCATCTGGAGCCCGGTGAGAAGGTGCAGATCTTCGAGTACGGCGATCTTATTTGCATCGCACCGGTGGTGAAAGATGCAGTGGAGGCGGCATATGGGGCGCTCCCGTCCGGCCCATCTCTGG
Source organism: Geobacteraceae bacterium (assembly GCA_009773645.1). Classification (GTDB taxonomy): domain Bacteria; phylum Desulfobacterota; class Desulfuromonadia; order Geobacterales; family Geobacteraceae; genus WSYB01. The sequence goes on along the minus strand of WSYB01000012.1, from coordinate 19,014 downwards.
CGGAGGAGCTGCTGAAGGAACGGCGCAAGGACTTCGCCGGTGAATAAGCTGCTCTTCGACAGCTTCGCGCTGCTAAGCTTCTTCCAGAAAGAGCCGGGCGGAGAGAAGGTTAGGGATTTGCTCCGGCAGACACTGAAAGAGGAAACTCCCCGGCTCATCAACGCCATCAACCTCGGTGAACTGGTCTACATTACCCAGCGACGTTTCGGCGTTCAGAAGAAGCTGGAAATGCTAGCGCATATCCACCGCATGGGGTTTACCATTCTTCCCTGCCCCAACGACCTCATCTTCCGTGCTGCCGAATTGAAGGCCCGCTTCGCCATTTCTTACGCCGACGCATTTGCCCTGGCCTCGGCTATGGAGCATTCAGCCGGCCTGGTGACCGGCGATCCGGAATTCCGTCAGGTGGAGCATCTTGTTAAGATCATCTGGGTATGAATTCACAAAGGGCAGGGGGGCAGCCTGGCAGATTGTTGAAATGCTATTCCCATTTCCGATAGCCTCCCCTGGCAGCCACTTCTCCTGCTGCATCCTTTCATCCATAAATTCACTCCTCTTCCTCTTGCGGGAAACAATAAACCAGACCGTTCGGTGTGCATATCATAATTAAATTGAGTGCATAATAAACTCACCGGTCGGATCACGGTTAAATATGAGCGGAGAATTTGCCAACTTCATAGTAATGATTCCAGGCAGTTATAGTTTACCTCACCCCCCCTGAAGAAAGTTATGACTTTGGCACAAATATGGCAAAAAGATTTTCGTTAACCTCCATCAATTTACATCATTGTATCTAAAGTGAATCTTTTCACCGTCTCAATTTTCTCGCCGTAATCGTTCAACACACGGGTTTCTTGTATACAACGCTTTGGTCGGTCGGCATCACATATGATGGTGTGCGCTCAGTGAGCACATGGGAGACAAGATGGCACCGTCCGCTTCTCCGGACATTATCGTCTATATCTGCTGCAACTGCATCGCCCAGGGCGCACGCCTGCCGCGGCAGTGGCAGCAGGACGGCGCGCACGTGCTTGTGCGGGAGGTGCCGTGCAGCGGCAAAATGGACGGACAGTATCTCCTTCACGCCTTCGAGGGGGGAAGCCGCGGCCTGTGCGTGGTCGCATGCCCCAAAGGGGAGTGTCATCTGGCTCAGGGGAACTACCGTGCGGAGATACGCGTCCGCACCATGCAGAGATTGCTCGCCGAGATCGGGATTGAAACGGAGCGGATAGAACTGCTGCACGCTTCACCGGAAGATCCACCGGACCGACTCGAGCCGCTCGTCCGGGATGCGGTGCAAAGGGTTTCTGCATTGGGGGCGGTGACTCTCCCGGCGGGAGGCTAGCGTATAGAGACGCATTGCAGTGCGCCTCTGGGAAAAGAAAAAGTGGGCACGGCATTTGAGTGTCCGCATCAGGCGGGTGTCATGGCAATAGAGAAAACGGAACTCCATAAGCGAATCGAATCGGGCAAGCCGCTCCTCCTGGCGGAATTGTCACCGCCCAAGGGAGGAGACCCCTCTCCGGTGCGTGCCGCGGCAAAGCGTTTTGCCGGGAAAGTGCATGCCGTGGGTGTCAGCGACAACCGGGACGGCGTGCACATGTCGGCGATAGCCGCCGCATCGCTGTTCATCGCCGAAGGGGTTGAACCCATAGTGCACGTTACCACCCGGGACAGGAACCGTATTGCCCTGGTTTCGGACTGCCTGGGCGCGCAGGCATTGGGCATCCGCAATCTCCTTTGCACGACCGGTACCCATCAAACCCTCGGGCCCGCCCGCGGTGCCAGAAACGTCTTCGATATCGATTCGATTCAGTTGCTCGGGATGTACGGCGGGCTCGCCGACGACGGTTCTCTCGTGGGAGAGGAACGTTTCGAGGGGGCCGGGCCGTTTTGTCTGGGGACAACGGCGTCCCCTTACGCAGATCCCCTTGAAATGCAGGTCATACGGCTTGCAAAGGCCGTTGCCGCCGGCTCAAAATTCATCATTACCCAGCCGGTTTTCGACGTCGAACGCTTCGAGAGCTGGTGGAGCGAGGTGACCAAACGCGGCCTGCACGAGAAGGCGGCCATTATCGCCGGGATTCAGCCGCTGGCCAATGCCGATATCGCACAAGCGTACGCCGGCAGACGCCCCATCCCGATGATCCCGGACGCGGTTCTGCAGCGCATTTCCGCATCGTCCGATAAATCGGTCCAGCGGGCTGTGGGCCTGGAGATCGCGCTTGAGACCGTTCAGCGGCTCTCCGGCCTGAAAGGGGTGCGCGGCTTCGAAGTGCGCGGGGACGCGGACGCCGACATTGCCATCGAGCTCATCGAGAAATCGGGACTGGGGATCAACTAACCGTGCCTGCCAAGTACCATATTCATACGCATCCGGCCCGGCCCCGTTTCAGGCCGGTGGGTAAATTCGGCATCGTCGATTGGCGTGAGGACTGCGCGAGCTGCCACAACTGCGTGAAGCGCGCCTGCGCCTACGGGTTTTACCGGGAAGAGGCCGATACGCTCCACGATGAGATCGGTTATCTCGATTACATCTACCAGTGCAAGGGATGCCTCAGCTGCGTGCAGGATTGCACCAAGGGGATTCTCACCCGCATAGTGAATCCGGAATACAAGCGGATCGGCGATGCGTACTATACACCGGCAATTCTGCTCGCCACCTGGTACCAGGCGGACACCGGTCGTATCCCCGTGTCGGGCGCCGGTTACGGCGGCCCGTTCACCGGCTCCGGTTTCGACTCCATGTGGACCGACATGTCGGAGATCGTGCGTCCCACTCGGGACGGCATCCATGGACGCGAGTACATCAACACCAGCGTCGACATCGGCCGCAAGAACGACCATTTGATCTTCGAAAACGGCAACCTGATCCCTTCTCCCCCTTTAGTGGTATCACCCCTTCCAATACTCTTCGAAGCCGTCCCCGAACGCTGGTTGCGTGAGCCGATTCCTGCGGCCGTTTCCAAGGCTGCTGCCCAACTGGAGCTGTTTTCGGTTGTCCGCAGCAACGGGATTCCGGCAGATCTCTCAGTGACAAAGGACAATATCATCCCGTTGCTGGACGGTGTTGCAGCCCTGTCAGACGAGACGTTTGCGTCGGCGAGCATGGTAATGATCCCGGACAGGCCGCTTATCGGTGCGGATGTCGCCGCTCTGAAGGAGAGGAATCCGGAGCAGATCGTGGCGATTCGGCTGGACGCCTCGCCGGATACGGCTAAGCGGGCTGTGGAACTTGCCGGAAAGGGCGTCGAAGTGCTGCACCTGGTCTTTGACTCCCACGGCCGGGAGATTGCTCCTGTCAAGCCGCGCCACGCCCGGGATGTGATCCGTGAAGTCCATGGTGCCTTGGTAAAGGCAGGCACACGGGACCAGATAACGATCATCGTCTCCGGAGGGATCGCCCAGGCTGAGCACATGGCCAAGGCCATTATTTGCGGCGCGGACCTGGTCGCGATAGATATCCCGCTCATGATCGCTCTTGAATGCCGGCTGTGCGGCGAGTGTGACCGCGGGGAACGATGCCAGATCGCTCTGGAGGAGATCGACCCCCAGTTCGCCATCGAACGGATGATCAACCTTATGGGAGCGTGGCATTCACAGCTGCTTGAATTGATGGGCGCCATGGGAATCCGTGAGGTGCGCAGGCTGCGGGGCGAGGTCGGCCGATGCATGTTCTTCGAGGACCTGGAGCGCGAGATCTTCGCCCCGCTCTTCGGAACGCGCAGAGAGGGGAGCGTGACGATATGAGCGCCTCGACGATCAACAAACCCGTGCAGAACGCTGCGACCGAGGAATTCCTCGACCGGCCCGAATACGCGCGAGTTACACGCGATGTAAAGCCGATGCCGCCGCGCTATCGGAATGAACTCGGCAAGTTCCGGGTCCACCGGTCGTCCGAGTGCAAGCAGTGCGGCCGTTGCGTAGAGGTTTGCCGCTATGGAGTCCATAACCGGCCGGATGGCTACCGTCTGATCATCCGCCCTTTCGACTACCGCTGCATCGGTCCCGACTGTGAAAAGACCGACACCTGCTGTCTCAAGACATGCCCTCAGAATGCCTTGTCGCTCACTACGAACCCCGTCTTCGAGACCCTCGGTGACTATCGCTGGACACCGGAGTTGATAACGAGCACCTGGCAGATGGCTGAGACAGGGCATGCGCCGGGGCAGGGCCGTGAATGCGAGACCGGGGCAAGCGGCGGTGGTTTTGACCGGATACGCTTGCGTTTTCCCGCCACTCCGCCGGCTGATCTTCGCCCTGAGGACATCAGCACCGAAATTCACCTCAACCGGCGCAACGATTCGCGCCAGCGGCTGAAGATCGATGTCCCCTGGTACGGCGGCGGCATGTCGTTCGGCTCCACCAGCATCAATGCGATCCTGAGCCGGGCGCGGTCCGCCAAAGCCTGGAACACGCTTACCTGCACCGGCGAAGGCGGGTACGTGGACCGCCTGATTCCGTATGCCGATTACGTAATCACCCAGGTCGCCACTGGCCTTTTCGGCGTTCGCGAGGAGACCATCCAGCGCGCGCCGGTGGTGGAATTCAAGTACGCCCAGGGGGCCAAGCCGGGGCTGGGTGGGCACTTGCTGGGGGACAAAAATACCCCTCCGGTAGCGGCCATGCGCGAGGCGGTAGTCGGCGTCCCTCTGTTCAGTCCGTTTCCGTTCCATAGCGTGTACTCCATTGAGGACCACAAAAAGCATATCGACTGGATCGCCCATGTGAATCCCAGGGCTCTGATCTCCGCCAAGGTCTCGACGCCGGCGGACGTGGACATGGTGGCAGTCGGCTCCTACTACGCCGGCGTGCATATCGTGCATCTCGACGGCAGTTACGGCGGCACCGGAGCGGCGCCGAATATCGCCAAGAAGAACATCGCCATGCCGATCGAATACGGCATCAGCCGGGTCCACAGGTTCCTGGTAGCCGAGGGGATCCGCGATGCGGTTACCGTCATAGCCAGCGGCGGGATCCGCAATCCGTACGATATCGTCAAGTCCATTGCGCTAGGCGCGGACGGCGTTGTCATCGGCACCGCCGAGGTCGTCGCGCTGGGATGCATCCGGTGCGGCAACTGCGAGAGCGGCTGCGGCTGCCCACGCGGCATCACCACGACTGCTGCCGGTTACTGCGACCGGATCTCCATCGACTGGGGAACACAGCGCCTGATTAATCTGTACAACGCATGGCGGGAAATGCTCGTGGATATACTCTGCCGTCTTGGAGTCGAGTCCGTGGCGGCCCTGCGCGGCCGGACCGACCTGCTCTACCATCTCGATTACGAGCCTGAATAAGGAAATGTACCCACAGAGAGACGGAAAAAAGCAAAGCATTCTCACGCAAAGGCGCTAAGACGCAAAGAAAGACGGAAGAACTAAAGACCAGATGTTTCGATTTAAACCCAAAAGATTTTTGATTTCCCTTACGTCTTTGCGTCTTGAGTGAGCGAAGCGAACGGGCGTGAAAAGGGTTTTTCTTCCTGTGATTGGACCGATATGAAAAGTCGAACGAAATATTCCGATGATCAAGCCCAGGCCCTGCTCCGCTCGCGCGCCGAATTCCGGCCGCAAGGCGAATGGCTTCGCGAGCCGATGGAGGCTGAAGGCGGCTGCGGCGTCACCGGCTTCGCCTGTACCATACCGGTCGGGGGAAAGCACATCTACGAGCCGTCAAAGCAGATGCGCAACCGGGGTAACGGCAAGGGTGGCGGGATCGCGGCCTGCGGTCTGGTCGCTGAAGACCTGGGTGTCACTCCGCAGGTTCTGAAGGAAGACTACATCCTTCAGATCGCCCTGCTCGACCCGGAGGCCAGAGGCGAGGTGGAGCGCAAGTACGTCGAGCCATTCTTCGACATCGATCACGGCGGAATCATCCCCACGGTCGACGATTATCGGGATGTGCCGCTCCTGGAGGTCCGCCCGCCCGACGTGGCCCGATACTTCGTCCGGCCCAAGGCAGGCGTACTGGAGCGTTTCGCCGCGGGGAAGGGACTTTCCGCTCTCTCCGGGCAGGACCTTGCGGAAGAGTTCGTCATCCAGAATTCGCTCCAGCTCAACCGTGAGTTCTACTCATCGCTGGGGGACAAGCGGGCCTTTGTCATGTCCCATGCCAAGAACCTGATTATCCTCAAGATCGTCGGTTTCGCCGAGGCATCGGTTCAGTACTACCAGCTGTCCGACACGCGGGCCCATGTCTGGATAGCCCACCAGCGTTTTCCGACCAAGGGGCGCGTCTGGCATCCCGGCGGCGCTCATCCCTTCATCGGCATGAATGAGGCCCTGGTCCACAACGGCGACTTCGCCAACTACCACTCGGTCTGCGAATACCTGGCCCAGCGCAACATCTTTCCCCAGTTCCTCACCGATACGGAAGCATCGATACTTCTCTTCGATCTCTGGAACCGGGTGTATAAATACCCCTTGGAATACATCATCGAGGCCCTGGCTCCAACGACCGAATTCGACTTCGATCAGCTGTCGGCCGAGAAGCAGCGGATTTATCGCCAGATCCAGGCGATGCACATGCACGGCTCCCCCGACGGTCCCTGGTTCTTCATCATTGCCCGCAGTCTGGTTGAAAAAGGGGCATTTCAGCTTATCGGCATCACGGACACCGCCATGCTCCGGCCCCAGGTCTTCGCCCTGCAGGAGGGAGAGGTCTCCATCGGCCTGATCTGCTCCGAAAAACAGGCCATCGATGCCACCCTCGCCAGTCTGGCGAGCGAGGACAAGCGTTTTACGCCGATTGCCGATAAATACTGGAATGCCCGCGGCGGCAGCCATACCGACGGCGGGTCGTTCATATTTACCGTATCTCCGACAGAAGATGCCAACAACGCCTCTGCAGGAAACTATTCGATGGCCATCGCCGACAAATTCGGCAAACCGGTCACGATCAGCAGGGAACAGGTCCATTGCGACCTTTCCGTTCCGATCAACCGGCCGTCCGACACGGAAAAGGCGAGGACGCTGATCGAACAGGCGATTTCCGAGCGCGAACCGAGGCTTCTGTATGAGCATCTGCGGGACTCGATGACCGACTTGGAGTATGACCGGCTGCGCTGGATCGCAGGCCGGATTGCCGGGGAGACGAAGGTGAAGGCCCCCGTCGTGGGAATCGAGGCACTGACGCTTCTTCTCGATCACCACTACCCGCTCGGGCGGAAAAAGCGGAGTTCCGTCCTCACTATTTTCCGCTGCGCTCTGGAAGAAATTTTTGCGGCTCAACCCCTCTTCGACGAGAGCGGCGAAGGCGCGTACCGGCGGATCACCTGGGAATCTCGCGACCGCCTGCGCGCTCCTGCCGGGGTGGAGAAGACCCTCCTCATCGATGCCAGCGGCTTCGAACCCGAGGGAGCCGACTGCGATGCGATCCTGGCGGTGCGGGCGTATCATCTCGGCTGGAAACATCTGGTTCACTACAACAGCCGCGGCACGCGCTTTCACGCTGCGGGTTTCGGCCCATCTACCGACGGCTTGCGTGTGGACTGTTACGACAATGCCGGCGATTACCTCGCGTCAGGCATGGACGGTCTTGAGGCATATATGCATGGCAACGCCCAGGATCAGCTCGGCCAGATCACCAAGCGTGGCAAACTCGTAATCTACGGCGACGTTGGACAGACCTTTCTCTACGGAGCAAAAGGGGGAGTCTGCTATGTCATGGGTAATGCGGCGGGCCGCCCTATGATCAACGCGGTTGGCAGGCCCAGGGTAATCATCAACGGGACGGCCCTCGACTTCCTGGCCGAGTCATTCATGGCCGGCGATCCGCACGATGGCGGCGGTTTTGCAATTCTGAACGGCATGCGCTACGACGAGGCAGGGAACCTGATCCCGCTCGACAGCCCGTATCCGGGGAGCAACCTGCTTTCGCTCGCCTCGGGCGGTGCTATCTACGTCCGTGATCCCCACAAAAAGCTGGCTGATGAGCAACTCAACGGCGGGGTGTACCGGCGTCTTACCAAGGCGGACTGGAAGCTGATACTTCCCTATCTCAGAGAGAACGAAAAACTGTTTGATATTCAGATAGAGCGTGATCTTCTGACCGTGGACAAGGTCGTGCGGCTCCCGAGCGAGGTTTACCGTAAAGTGGTACCGTCCAAAGACGCCGAAATCGAAACTGATATGGAAGGGTTGGATGAGTGCAATGCCTGACACACTTGAATGGCAAAACAATACGTTTTTGAAGGAAGTTGAGCGACGCAGCGGGACACCGGTCAGCGCGTGTTTCCAGTGCCACAAGTGCTCCACCGGCTGTCCCATTGGTCCGGATATGGACCTGCTGTCGAGCCAGGTGATGCGCATGATCCACCTGGGCGAGGAGCTCCAGGTTCTCGAATCCCAGGACATCTGGCTGTGCGCATCCTGCGAGGCATGCACCACCCGCTGCCCGATGCAGATCGACATTGCCGTAGTCATGGACAGTCTGCGCATGATGGCCGTGGAGCGCAAAGTCGAGCTTCCGAACGCACGGGGGGAGCAGTTCAACCGCTCGTTCCTGCAGAGTGTCAGCCGCAACGGCCGTGTCTTTGAGCTGGGGATGATGGTCGCCTACAAGCTCCGCAGCCGCGACTTCTTCACTGACGCGGAAAAGACCGGGCAGATGCTGGCAAAAGGGAAACTCTCCCTGCTGCCGAAGAAGAGCGGCAGCGCAAGAGCGGTAGCCGACGTATTCCGGCGGGCTGAAGAAGAGGAGAAAAAACGATGAAATATGCGTTTTTCCCGGGCTGCAGCCTTGAATCGACAGGATGGGACTTCGACCGCTCCACGCGGGCGGTTTGCCGCGCCCTGGGAATAGATCTTGTGGATATCCCGGACTGGGTCTGTTGTGGATCGACACCGGCCCATACGACCAACGCGTCACTCAGCGTGGCACTGCCGGTCATGAATCTGCAAAAGGCGAAAGAGATGGGTTTGCCGGTACTGACCGCGTGCGCCTCGTGCTATGCCCGGCTGCGCACCGCCAATCATACGGTGCTGAACGACCCGGAGGAACGAGGCCGCGCCGAGCGGGTCACCGGCAAGCCGTACGACGGCAGGGTGGAGGTTCGCCATCTGCTCGACGTGCTGGTCAACGACCTGGGAGTGGACGCCGTCCGCGAAAAGGTCCGACGCCCCCTGAAAGGGATGAAGGTCGCCTGTTATTACGGCTGTTTGTTGACCCGGCCGCCCGACATCGTCGCCTTCGACAACGCCGAGCACCCGAGCTGTATGGACCGGTTGCTGACTGCCATCGGCGCGGAGCCGGTGGAATGGCCGTACAAGACCGAATGCTGCGGTGCTTCGCTGTCCATCACGCGTTCCGAGATCGTCAATCGCCTCAGTCATAGGCTCCTCTCCATGGCCCGTCAGGCCGGGGCTGACTGTCTGGCAGTCGCCTGTCCCCTGTGCGAGAGCAACCTGGACCTGCGGCAGGCGGACGCGGTTAAGGCCCATGGAGCGATTCCGGAGACGCCGGTGCTTTACGTCACGCAGTTTCTGGGGCTTGCCCTGGGACTTTCGAGCGGGGATGTGGGACTGGAAGCCCTGACTGTCAGCGCCGAGTCGCTCTTGGCGGGGATTGGAAGAGATCAATGAATCCAGACACTAACCAGCAAAAAGCCGCAACCTCTCATAAAGACGATAAGGGCCCCTGGGGCGCCGTGCTTGTATGTGGCGGAGGCATTGCCGGCATCCAGGCCTCCCTCGACCTTTCTGCAGCCGGATTCCGCGTCTATCTGGTGGAGGAAAGTCCCACCATCGGCGGAAGCATGGCGCGACTTGACAAGACATTCCCTACCGGCGACTGCGCCACCTGCATCATTTCCCCGAAACTCGTTGAATGTATGCGCGACCTCAATATCGAAGTGCTGACCATGGCGGATGTGGCAGGACTGGACGGGGAAGCGGGACGTTTCCATGCCAGGGTGCAGAAGCGCCCCCGCAGCGTCGATTCCGCCAAGTGCACCGGTTGCGGTGACTGCTGGTCGGCCTGTCCGGTGCGCAACCACCCGGAACTCCCGCCGGAATTCCTGCCGCAGGATGAACTCAATGGGGATGACGCGTCACGCCTGGACGGACTCCTTTCCGGTCTCGAAGGAGAGCCGGGGGCGATGATGCCGGTTCTCCGGGAGATCAACGAAACGTACCGCCATCTTCCCCGCGCGATTCTCGAACAGATAGCCACCCGCTGGGACGTGCGGCTGACCGAGGTTCTGCGGGTGGCAAGCTTCTACGATCAGTTCAGATTGCAACCGGTGGGCAGGCACATCGTGGAGGCCTGCGACGGAACCTCCTGCCATTCGCGTGGAGCGCGGGCCATACTGGAGCGGCTTCAGGAGGTTATCGGGGTGCAGCCCGGCGAGACCGACCCAACCGGCCGCTATACACTGCGCACGGTCCGCTGCCTCGGCCTCTGCGCCAGTTCGCCCTCCATGCGGGTCGATGGTCAGAGCTTCGGCAGGGTTAATCTCGACAGGGTTCCGGAGATCCTGGAGCAATTCAAATGAACCAACCCATACGCACAATAGAGGATTTAAAAGGGGTGGAAGCCGCAGGGCTTACGACACTCTACCCCGATCGGCTAAAAATCGTCGTCGGCTCGGCCAGCTGCGGCCTGGCGGTCGGGGCAGGGGCGATTGAGTCAGCAGCCGTTGCCGTGGTCAAGGAACTCGGTCTTGACGCGGAGGTCACACGCACGGGATGCATCGGTTTCTGCTCCCAGGAACCGCTCCTCGACCTCTTCGTGCCGAACGGGCCGAGGATCAGCTACGGCAACATGACTCCCGAAAAGACCAGGAGCCTTTTGACCGCGTACGCCGCCAAGGGAGACCTGCGGCCGGATATGGCTTTGGGCTGGTTTACTAGCGAAGAGCACGTGCTGACCGGTGAGGCCCATACCTATCCCCCTCCCAACAAAGCCCTGACTGAGGTTCCCGAATGGTCGAGCCTCGCGTTCTATCGCAATCAGAAAAAGGTCATTCTGCGCAATTGTGGCTCCATCGATCCCCTCTCGATTTCCGAAGCCGTCGCGCGTGGCGCATACCGTGGTGCCCTGCGCGCTTTCGCGGAGATGACGCCCGAGAAGGTCATCGAAGAGATGACAAAATCCGGGCTGCGCGGCCGCGGCGGGGCCGCCTTCCCTACCGGGCAGAAGTGGCAATTCGCAAGGAGTGCGAGCGGCGATACGAAATACGTGGTCTGCAACGCCGACGAGGGCGAGCCGGGCTCCTACATGGACCGCACGGTGCTGGAAGGGGACCCGCACGCCATCATAGAAGGTATGCTGATCGGCGCCTTTGCCGTCGGCGCCCGGGAAGGTTTCATCTACGTCCGCAGCGAGTATCCCCTTGCCATCGACACCCTGCAGACGGCGATCAACGAGGCGGAGAAGGCCGGGCTTCTGGGGGATGACATCTTAGGCTCCGGCTGGTCGTTCCGGGTCCGGATCCGGGTCGGCGCAGGCGCTTATATCTGCGGGGAAGAAACCGCCCTGCTCGAATCAATCGAGGGGCATGCCGGCGAGCCGCGCAGCCGTCCTCCCTATCCGGTGACGGACGGACTTTGGGGAAAACCGACCGTGGTCAATAACGTGAAGACCTGGGCGAGCGTTGCACCGATCCTGACGCGCGGCGCCGACTGGTATGCCGCTATGGGTACTCAGCGGACCAAGGGGACCACGGTTTTCTCCCTGGAAGGCGCGGTGAAAAATGCAGGGCTGGTGGAAGTGCCGTTCGGGTTTTCCTTACGAGAGATGATCTATGAGATCGGCGGCGGCATCGTCGGAGACCGCCCCCTCAAGGCGCTCCAGGCAGGGGGCGCGGCCCGCGGATGCATTCCCCCCTCGATGCTGGACCTGGCTATCGACACGGAAGACCGTCCCGGAGAGACGGTGATGATCGGCACCGGCGGGATCATCGTTCTCGATGACGGTGCGTGCACGGCCGACATGGCCCGGCATCTCGTAGGATTCTTCCTGGAGGAATCGTGCGGAAAGTGCGTCCCCTGCCGCGAGGGCTTAAGGCAGCTCTCCGGCATCATGGACCGGATCTGCGCAGGCGAAGGCCACGAGGCCGACCTTCTCCTCCTGGAAAGGCTGGCCGGGACGATGAAGGCGGCGGCGGTATGCGGCCTCGGCGGTATGGCGCCAAGCGCGGTACTGGCCACTCTGCAGCATTTCCGCGCTGAGTTCGAGAAGCATATTCATGACAAGAGCTGCCCAGCCGGGGTTTGCCGCGGGCTGACTATGTAGGGGCAACCCTATGTGGTTGCCCAACCAGGGCGGCCACACGGGGCCACCCCTACTTTGATTTTATCATCCTGAATGTACCTATAAAAAAAGCCTGTAACCGCAGGGAGGATGGAAGCTTGACTATGGATGCAACGACTTCCGACAGGATCATGGTGACCGTGGACGGCCGCACCGCCGAAGTCCCGGTCGGCACCACGATCCTCAACGCCGCCCGGCAGATGGGGGTAACCATCCCCACGCTGTGCAACTTCCGGGGGCTCTCCTCATACGGCGCCTGCCGGGTATGCCTGGTCGAGATCGAAAGGGGGCAGGGGCGGCAACTGGTGGCCTCTTGCAGCTATCCTGCGGAATGCGGCCTGGTGGTTCATACGGAAACGGAAAACGTCAGGGATTCGCGGCGGACCATCCTCGAACTGCTCCTGGCCCAGGCGCCCGAATCGACCGAGCTTGCCGAATTCGCAGCAAACCTCGGGGTCGAGTCAACCCCGTTCCAACCTGTTGCTGGCGGCAAATGCATCCTCTGCGGGCTTTGCGCCCGGGTCTGCAACGAGTTGATGGGGCGCGGGGCTGTCAACCTCTTCGGCCGCGGCACCGCCAAACAGGTGCGAACTGCGTACGCCGAACAGACCGACCAGTGCCAGGCATGCGGGGCCTGCGCCTTTGTCTGCCCCACCGGCTCCATAGACCTTCAGACGATCACCTCGCGCCGCTTCCGGCCCCACAACACGGCCTACGATCAATTTCTAACGGCCCGGCCCTGCATCGACCTGGCCCATCCCCAGGCGTCGCCGCGCGTGCCGTACATCGACCGCGACAACTGCGTCCATTTCAAGAGCGACGAATGCGGCCTCTGTTCCAAGGTCTGCCAGGCAGGGGCCATCGACTACGACCAGATGACAGAGACCATCGACCTCCAGGTGGGGAGTGTCATTCTGACCCCCGGTTTCGAGGCGTTCGACGCCACCCGGCGGGGCGAATTCGGCTATGGCTTCGCCCCTAACGTGCTGACCAACGTGCAGTTCGAGCGGATGCTTTCCGCCTCCGGCCCCACCCGCGGCCACCTCAGCCGCCCCTCCGACGGAAGAGCCCCGAAACGGCTGGCGTTCATCCAGTGTGTCGGCTCGCGCGATGCAGGGTGCGACAATGACTATTGCTCTTCGGTCTGCTGCATGGCGGCGACCAAGGAGGCGATCCTCGCCATGGAACACGAGCCCGGTCTGGAGGTGACGGTCTTCTTCCTCGATCTGCGGGCCTTCGGCAAGGATTTCGACCGCTATTACGAGCGGGCTCAAAAGCTCGGAGTCCGTTATGTCCGTTCCTTCATCTCCCGGACCTATGAGATGCCAGGGACGCGAAACCTGCGCCTTGTGCACATGAATCCGGACATGAAGCCGGTCGAGGAGGAATTCGACCTGATCGTGCTCTCCCTCGGTCTGGAGCCGAGCGCCTCGCTGCAGGAACAGGCGGAGAGGCTCGGGGTGGTGCTCAACCGATGGGGCTTCGCCCGGACGAGCGAACTCCTGCCGCTCGATACCTCCCGGCCCGGCGTCTATGTCGGCGGCGCGTTCCAGGAGCCGAAGGACATCCCCGATACGGTCATGCAGGCGAGCGCGGCCGCGGCCCGGGCTATGTCGCTTCTTGCCTCAGCCAGGGGTACCCTGGTTAGGACCAAGAGCTATCCGCCGCAGCGCGATGTGACCGACGAGCCGCCGAGGATCGGCGTGTTCGTCTGCCATTGCGGCAGCAACATCGCGTCGGTCGTGGATGTGGAGGCGGTGGTGAAAAGGGCCGGGGATTTCCCCGATGTGATCCTGGCCGAGCATAACGTCTATACCTGCGCGTCAAACAACCAGGACCTGATGAAGGAAAAGATCGTTGCCAACCGGCTGAATCGGGTCGTAGTGGCTTCGTGCACCCCGCGTACCCATGAACCGATCTTCCGCGACACCCTGCGCGATGCGGGATTGAACCCGTATCTCTTCGAAATGGCCAATATCCGCGACCAATGCTCCTGGGTGCACACCGCAAGCCCGGAGCACGCGACCGCCAAGGCGGTAGATCTCGTGCGGATGGCAGTGGGGCGAGCGGCCCGGCTCATGCCGCTCCAGGAAGACACCGTCCCGGTGAGTAACGGCGCTCTCGTGGTCGGCGGCGGCATTGCCGGCATGACCGCGGCGCTGGCGCTGGCAGACCAGGGGTTCCCGGTTCACCTGGTGGAAAAGAGCGATCAGCTGGGCGGGACCATCCACGAGATTCACCACACCCTCGATCACGGCGACGTCCAGGCATTTCTCGCCCAGACCGTCGAGCGGGTCAGGGCTTCCCGGCACATCACCGTTTACCTCGATTCCCATGTCGCCAAGGTGGATGGCAACGTCGGCGGCTTCACCTCCAAGGTGGCTGCGGAGGGAGAGACCCAGGAGATCAAACATGGGGTGGTGGTGGTTGCCACCGGCGCCATGGAGCTGAAACCGCAGAGTTACGGCTACAGCCGGAGCAGTCAGGTCCTCACACAACTGGAGTTGGCCGACCGCTTGGGGCGGGGGGAGTTAGACCTGCCGGCCAAGGCCACGGTGATTATGATCCAGTGTGTGGAACAGCGCAGCGAGGAGCGGCCTTACTGCAGCCGGGTCTGCTGCACCACTGCGGTGCGTAATGCGTTGCTCCTGAAGGAACGGTACCCCAAGGCGCGGATCATGGTGCTCTATCGCGACATGCGGACCTACGGCTACCGCGAGGCGGCCTACCGGGACGCCCGGGAGAAAGGGGTACTGTTCGTCCGCTACGAGGCCGAGCAGCCGCCGACACTGGATGTGGGGGGCAAGCTTCGGCTGAAGGTTCGTGAACCGGCCTTGGGGCGTGACCTGCAGATCGAGCCGGATATGGTCGTCCTTGCCGCGCCGATGACTCCGCGCGCCGACCGGAAGGAAATCTCCGATTTGCTCAAGGTGCCGCTGAACGCTGACGGATTCTTCCTGGAAGCCCACATGAAGCTGCGTCCGGTCGATTTTGCGAGCGAGGGGCTCTTCATCTGCGGCACGGCCCACTCGCCGAAGTTCATCACCGAATCGATCTCCCAGGCAAACGCGGTTGCGGCCCGGGCCGCGACGATCCTGTCGCATAAGCAGATGCCGGTAAGCGGCCAGATAGCCTATGTGGATCCGGACAAGTGCGTCTCCTGCATGACCTGCGTCCACCTCTGCGCCTACATGGCGCCAAAGATCGGGACCGACAATAAGGCGGAGGTGCAGGGAGTGGTCTGCATGGGATGCGGAAGCTGCGCATCGGAGTGCCCGGCCAAGGCGATCATGCTGCGGCATTACGTCGACACCCAGATCCTGGCTGCGGTGAACAGTCTCCTCTATGCGGAACCGGTGGAGAAGCAGGTAGAGAACCCATATCCGGAGCAGGTGGGTGTTGCGCCGCCGAAGTGGCATAAATCAGGTAGTTAGGTTGAAGGCTGGAAGGCTGAAGGTTAAAAGCTGAAGGCCGAATTATGAAGATTCTTGGGTTTGTTGATTGTGCGGGGTTTTCCTAACAGTCTTCAGCCTTCAGTCTATATACCTTGGAGTTAGAGCATGGCCGATTACGAACCTTTGATACTCGCCTTCTGCTGCCACTACTGCGCATATGCCGCGGCGGACCTGGCCGGCTCGATGCGCCTCCAGTATCCGAACAATGTGCGCGTGCTGAAGCTCCCCTGCACCGGCAAACTTGAGGTGAATTTCATCCTGGCTGCATTTGAGCGCGGTGTGGACGGGGTGTTCGTCGCCGGTTGCCTGGAAGGGGGGTGTCACTTCCTCGAAGGAAACCTTCGGGCGCGCCGCCGGGTTGAGCGCGCCAAGGTGTTGTTGAGCGAAATTGGCCTGGAACCGGAGCGGGTGGAGATGTTCAACCTCTCCTCGGCCCAGGGGCCGCGTTTTGCCGAGATCGTGAACGAGATGACCACCCGCCTGACCGAACTTGGGCCGAGCCCGTTTCGTCCCCCGCGCGGCGCGGAAGAGGGCGTTCGGGAAATGACAATACAAGCCGAAGCAAACCTTATCAATACAACGTCAGAATGCAGATGATAACAAGGCGGCGATGAGAAAGCGACGGAGGCATAGTAATATCTATGCCGAGGAGCTTTCGAAGAGCCAACGAAGTTAGCGCTGGATTATGGCGTTGTAAATAGCAGGAGAAGCCAATGATCGTTGCCAATCGTAAGACCGTTCCTGAAATACGCGATATGATCAAGGACCACGAGCGGGTTCTGCTGGTGGGATGCGGCACCTGCGTGACCGTCTGCCTCGCCGGCGGGGAGCGGGAGACCGGCATCCTCGGCTCGGCCCTGCGCATGTCCCTGAAGCTTATCGGCCGCGGCGACGTGGTGGTTGATGAGTGCACCATCGAGCGCCAGTGCGATGATGCTTTTTTCGACCCCCTTGCCTCTCATGGCGCGGAATATGATGCCATCTGCTCGTTTGGCTGTGGGGTCGGGGTCCAGGCACTGGCCGAGCGTTTTCCGAACACGGCCGTCTATCCCGGCCTGAACACGCAATGCATGGGCCTCCTCGAATCGCAGGGGGTCTGGGCGGAAAAGTGCGCCGGCTGCGGCAACTGCCGGCTCGGTGAGTTTGCCGGGATCTGCCCCATCACCCGCTGCGCCAAGCGGCTGTTCAATGGCCCCTGCGGCGGCTCGCGGGAAGGGCGGTGCGAGGTCCGTGAAGATCTGGATTGCGCATGGCAGTTGATCTACGACCGGGCGAAGAATATCGGCACCCTGGACAAGCTGGAGAAGATCGCCCCCCCGAATGACTGGTCAACCGCACTCGACGGCGGACCACGCAAGATCGTCCGCGAAGATCAATGCATCGCCGGAATGGGGCCCAAGGCGTAATAAAATTAGATGAAATATATAGTTATCTTGACATTTGCTGCTGCATTTGATACCTCCGAGAGTATGTTTTTATGAGGTGACATGTTTTCAGAAGGATGAGGAAGATGTGGACAATACGCCGCCCAGGTTTGCCATGCCGCATGATATTTGTGAGCGCATTTTCGGGTGGTTCTGGAAGCATTGAACAGATAGATGGTTCGATAATGGTTGATGCTACGACAAAGGCTCCGTATTCCTGAAATGGAA
Source organism: Geobacteraceae bacterium (assembly GCA_009773645.1). Taxonomy (GTDB): domain Bacteria; phylum Desulfobacterota; class Desulfuromonadia; order Geobacterales; family Geobacteraceae; genus WSYB01. Next base: position 1,652 of record WSYB01000012.1, on the reverse strand, counting down.
TTTGGGGCTTTTTTTGTGTTCTTGGGCCGGGTGAATATCGAGGGCGGTGGAGATGGGCGGGGAGAGTAGTTAAGTAAACTGGCCCTGAAATTCCCAACAAATTATCAATAATATTTCAACGTATGCCTGGCACAGTGACATGACAGACATGGAAGGGATGTCCAGCAACCAATGACGCAGCATGCACCGCGGCAGGCAGTAACGGAGCTAATCGCTTCTCTTCATACGAACTTTGGGCGGAACGTCGGAAATTTTGCGTTAGGCACAATCCCTCTTTTCGATGGGATCGATTTAAATTCTCGAATCATAGACGGAATAAGAACTGCACTATTGGTCGATCACTGTGGGACAGACGACCAAAAGAAGATTTGCGCAGAGATTCTCGACGAAGTTTTTACCGACTTTACTATGGCTTTGTATTTGTTCGCCATAGGCCTGATTGTACCCGCCAGAATGTCGGTCCGTCGTGCGCTTGAACTAGGTTTGGCTACCGTATATATGTGGGACCTTCCGCATGAATACTGGGGATGGCGACAACTCGATGCGGACCTAAGCTTCTCCAATATGGTTACCCACTTGAATTCCGCTGGTTACCTTGCGTATTTGGCCAGCATTCAAGGTCGAACTGACACCAAAGTGATTTGTGATCCTGTTTACTTCCAGCGGTTTTACCGTAAGTTGAGCAATACGGTGCATGGTAAGGTCGAAGGGCTTCCACCGCTTACTCCAGAACGGTTCGCTGCGGATAAAAATGGCATTGCTGAGCATCTGAAATTGACTATGGAAGTACAAGAAGCACTTATCGAACTTCTATACGGGAGATTTCATGGACTCAAAGCAGATATTGAAAAAGCATTTCCACAAGTCGGGAGATAATGATGAACGTTTCACGCGCAGCCACTAGCGAGGACTTGCTGCAAACCGCAAGATGTGAGGATTTGCTCTATGAGCAAATTCGTCAAGTATCCGTACTTGGTGAGTTTGAGAGACGAATCATCGATTCACTGAAAGGCAGCGGAGCCAATTTGCTGGAAGGTGCCCGTGGCGTTGGTAAGTCTATGTTGTTGCGGATGGCTGAGATAGAGCTTGATACAGAGTTCACAGCGGAAAGAAAACTCGGGGTCTATGTCAATTTCAAGACGAGCACGCTTCTGGAAGGCGTAAAAGCGGACCAGAGAGATGCTTTTCAGATCTGGGTGAACATAAAGTTGCTTGAGGCGCTACATGAAAAATTGCTCGCCCTGAACCTAATTGCTAAGAGTGGCAGCGATGATCCCTACTACAGGGTATTTGGTATTAAGTCAGTTCGCGAAACTAAAGCCCAGCTTGAAGACAAAATTCACCTTCTTCAAAAACTAGCTTTTAGGAAGACAGATCAGACCGCCATCATTGATCAGATTGGCAAAGACTTTTTAGCCAAGGCCCAGGACACAACCTTCCTCACAAACGTTATCAAGGAAGTCACTGAGCTTTTTTCTATCAAAAAAGTAGTTTTCTTTTTTGATGAGGCTGCTCACACTTTCATTCCGGCTCAGCAGACAATTTTTTTTGAGATATTTACTAAGTAGTACAAAAGTAACTCGACATGTGCTATACTGCCACCATGGAAAAAACAGACGGCAGGAAAATAGATCGCAAGAGCCGCGAGGCAA
>WSYB01000011.1 GCA_009773645.1 Geobacteraceae bacterium | reverse complement strand
AACATTGGCACTCAAGCTGGCGGAGACGTTTCCTGCCGCGTCCTTGGCCCAGGCATAGGCAGTCTTGGCGCCATAACCGCTGAAGGTGAAAGTGGTCGGTACAGTGCCACTCCAACCGGCATCACCGGCAAGAGGAGCAGTGGCGCTCTCGGTGATCAGGTAGCCGGTGACGCCGCCAGCGTCAGTGGCGGTGAATGCCGTCACCGAAACGGTCAGTGAAGTCGCCGTAGCCGGCATGGTGAAGGCAGTGACCGTCGGGGCGGTGACATCGGTTATCGTTACCGACGCAGAGAGACTAGCTGAAACGTTGCCTGCCGCGTCCTTGGCCCAGGCGTAGGCGGTCTTGGCGCCATAACCGCTGAAGGTGAAGGTGGTCGGGGCAGTGCCGGTCCAGCCGGCATGACCGGCTAGCGGTGCGGTGGCGCTCTCCGTGATCAGATAACCGGTAACGGCAAGGTTGTCAGTGGCGGTAAAGCTGGTGACATTGACGGTCAGAGAGGTGGCTGTCGCCGGCATGCTGAAGGCGGTTACCGTTGGGGCGGTAACGTCATTAATCGTAACATTGGCGCTCAAGCTGGCGGAGACGTTTCCTGCAGCATCCTTGGCCCAGGCGTAGGCAGTCTTGCTTCCATAACCGCTAAAGGTGAAAGTGGTCGGTGCGGTGCCGGTCCAACCGGCATCACCGGCTAGCGGTGCGGTGGCGCTCTCCGTGATCAGGTAGCCGGTGACGCCGCCAGCGTCAGTGGCGGTGAATGCCGTCACCGAAACGGTCAGAGAAGTCGCCGTCGCCGGCATGCTGAAGGCGGTTACCGTCGGGGCGGTGACATCGGTAATCGTAACCGACGCAGAGAGACTGGTGGAGACGTTTCCTGCCGCATCCTTGGCCCAGACGTAGGCGGTCTTGGCGCCATAACCGCTGAAGGTGAAGGTGGTCGGTACAGTGCCACTCCAACCGGCATCACCGGCAAGCGGTGCGGTAGCGCTCTCCGTGACCAAGTAACCGGTGACGGCAAGGTTATCGGTAGCGGTAAAGCTGGTGACATTGACGGTCAGAGAGGTGGCTGTCGCCGGCATGGTGAAGGCGGTAACCGTCGGCGCGGTGGCATCGGTTATCGTAACCGTCGCGGAGAGGCTGGTGGAGACGTTTCCTGCGGCGTCCTTGGCCCAGGCGTAGGCGGTCCTGGCGCCATAACCACTGAAGGTCAAGGTGGTCGGGGTGGTGCCGGTCCAACCAGCATCACCGGCAAGAGGTGCGGTGGCGCTCTCCGTGATCAGGTAACCGGTGACGCCGCCAGCGCCAGTGGCGGTGAATGCCGTCACCGAAACGGTCAGTGAAGTCGCTGTCGCCGGCATGGTGAAAGCGGTGACCGTCGGGGCGGTGGCGTCGGTTATCGTTACCGTTGCGGAGAGACTCGATGAAACATTGCCCGCCGCGTCCTTGGCCCAGGCATAGGCAGTCCTGGCGCCGTAACCGCTGAAAGTGAAATTGGCCGGCGCAGTACCGGTCCAACCGGCATCACCGGCAAGAGGGGCAGTGGCGCTCTCCGTGATCAGGTAACCGGTGACGGCAACGTTGTCGGAAGCGGTGAATGCAGTGACGTTGACCGTAAGAGAAGTAGCCGTTGTCGGCATGGTGAAGGCGGTGACCGCCGGGGCGATAACATCATTAATCGTAACACTGGCGCTCAAGCTGGCGGAGACGTTTCCTGCTGCATCCTTGGCCCAGGCGTAGGCAGTCCTGGCGCCATAACCGCTGAAGGTGAAAGTGGTCGGCGCAGTGCCGGTCCAGCCGGCATCACCGGCAAGAGGGGCAGTGGCGCTTTCGGTGATCAGGTAACCGGTGACGCCGCCAGCGTCAGTGGCGGTGAAGCTTGAAACGGAAACGGTCAGAGAGGTGGCCGTCGCCGGCATGGTAAAGGCGGTGACCGTCGGGGCGGTGGCGTCTGTTATCGTAACCGCAGCACTCAATGGATCTATTTGCGTCGGTATAACTGGCTGTATACATCCTCAACATTTCTTGATCGGTACCAGTCCACGCTGTTGTACCATTAGCACGTATCACGCCTTGAGTGGTATCAGCTGGTACGGTTGTTGTCGCTAAGCCTCTAATCAGATTTGTGACACCTAGTGGCGTAACATCGTAAGTCTGTCCTGTTGCCGTCATGTTGGTACTTCCGTCAGAACCAACAGACGTTGCTGCTCCGGCATTTAAATAATGGGTAGCAGCTGCATGGACATTCCCGACATGAACGAGTCCCAGAAAAAGCACCAGCAATGCCTTGGAAAAGCCGATCATTGACATTCCTCTGGCGAATAAGCACCTACTAACAATTTTCACATCACCTCCGCTGACAAACAGCACACATTGCTTAATCAATTTAATGCAGATGTAGTATGTAACATGCTGATTTGACGAAAAAATGGATGCAAATTCCACACCTTTTGACAACCCTTCGTAATTGCTTGAATTTTCTCGATTTGATAAAGAAGCGTTGAAGTAATATCGGCCTTTTTATTAATTAATCCGTCAAATAGCGATGAAATGCATCTCGATTAAGCGAGATGAATTAGATGAATTCAGTAATTTCCGGTCAACCTTTACTATATGATAAGTATTGCCTTGAAGAGCCTGAGAAGAGACACCGGCACAACAAAAAAAACCTACCCCGGCAAGGATAGGCTTTGTTTTACAATGAATTATAAATAGTTCACCTGATAAGTTTTCGTGGTTTTACCTTTCCCATTTTAAATTCCGCCAAGAGCCTTGCAGTCAGAAGCTTTTCAACCTCCAGCATGGCTTTACGGTCGGCCGGCACATTGTTCACTTTTCCCCCCGCCATCATGCCGTGACCTCCTGCCGCGCCGTGGCCTTCCACCAACCGTTTGATGATTTCCCCGGCGTTGACATCATGCCGTATGGTACGGATAGAAAGAACCATTTCACCGTTATACTGGCCCATACTGAGCGCGGTTTCAATATTTTCAAGCCGGAGCAGAAAATCGGCCATCTCGGCCACCACCTCTGGAAATATTATTTCCTGAAGATTCACCACGAGTACGGTGTCGTAAATTTTCGTATTTTCCAGGGCACTGTTAATGGTCAGAAAATACTCAGCGGGGAGCTTGGGATAGGTAATCTCATACAGAAGCTTTTTATTGGTCAGCGGGAAGAGGCGAAGATAGGCATCCCTGTCGGGCCGGTTTGCCTCGCGCCCCAAATCCTGGGTTTCGGATTTTATTGCATAGAAAAGCGCTGTTGCCAGTTTCGTCCCGATTGAAACATCCTGCGCCTGAAGATACTCGTAAAGAATTGTGGCCGTAACACCATATTCTTCGCGGACATCAACCCAACGGCAGTTCTTGGTGTTATCACGCAAAGGGTGATGGTCGACAACAATATCCACTCGTGTGTCCTGCGGAAGGGAATTATTGCCCGTTCCAGGCTGCGTATCCAGCATACATACAACCTGGAACTCCTTCAGGTCTAGAATTCCTCCAGGAGTGAGGGGTATTTCCAGCGACTTCGCCATGTAGAGGTTTTCACTCCGCCCGATCATGCCGGAAAAGGCAATAACAGCGCTTCTGTTCAGTTTCATTATGAACAGGTGACGGAGAGCCATAGCAGAGGCAAGACAGTCCGGATCAGGGTTGTCATGAACAATAATGACTATTTTGCCCCTCCCTCTAAGCCAGGCCAGCATGTTATCGGTAAATTTTTTTGTGGGCAGAAGCCATTCCTCTGCTGGCATTCCATCTCCTTGGATCAGCCTTGACAATTCAGTGCGAAGAGGTTTCATTCACCAGAGACTGCATAATACGAAGAAAAAGCTGACGGCAGAAGGCCGAAGTATTTTCTACCGTTTATCGGTCAGCTCAAGGCGCTGAATTATTTATTTAATTTTAGCCCAAGGATTGTACAACACAAGAAATGTAAATGCGATAAATAAGGCTTAGGAATGGATAAGCTGAAAAAAGAAAAGAGGGGAAACCCTTTGCCCCTCTTTTCCAGAAAAACCATTTATTCTAAGAACGTGCTCAGCCCAGATAGAGATTCCGGTTCCTGGCTCTGTTTGTCAGTATGGTGGGATCGACCACCTCACCGCAGCACGTGCATTTCCATGCATCAAACGATCTTACGAAATCATAAAATCTTTCAGAAAACATACGACCTTTGCATTTAGGACAATTCATAAGTATTACCCCCCCATATGGAATTAATTTCAATTAGAAGTATTACAATCAACTTCACCATATGTGCCAAGACGGTAATAATTATGAATGATCCAAAATTACTTTATCCCTCCTGCGATAAAAATCACTCAATTCAACATGTTATGACAATTAGAAATATCTTACAATTCCTTTTAGCTTCCATTCACCGATCCCCGTGACCCTCCGCAATGCGTCCACGGAGCCAAAATCGCCATTTTTATGACGGTCATCGAGAATGCTTTTTGCCAACCCCGGACCTATCCCCGGCAGACCGTCCCAATCTGCCAAGTCCATTGCATCCGGATGCAAAGGAATGCCCAGTATCATCTGTTCCTTTGCCTTCATTTTATTTATTGTGATTTCAACATGTTGCCGGCCTTTGGAAATTACTTCCAGGACATCTCCATTGTATAGTCTGACATTTAATATTTTATTATCGGTCAATTTCGCTGCAACTTGAGGGGCCGTCATATTCATGACGGTCACCACGGTGGCCCCGTCACAAAATCTGTATACACCCGGCACCGGAACCGCCCCTTTGAGCCTGACGGTGACCCCTGCGGTTGAATAAGGCAAAAAGGCCACGGGCTTCCCGTTGCGGGATTCACCGTGGCCTTTCCAAATAAAAGACAACATAAAGGATACCGTCACCAGAAAAAGAACGAGGCGCCGGCCGCGTTCCATCACTTCCGGGCCGCCTCGGGCTCTTCCACTTTATGTAGTTTATACTCGATGCTGTCGATCAGGGCTTGATATGAGGCGTCGATAATGTTGTCGGAAACACCGACGGTACCCCAGCGGCCTTCCTTGTCCCCGGATTCTATAAGCACCCTGATGGCCGATGCAGTCCCTTGGCCGGCCGGCAGCACGCGCACCTTGTAATCGAGGAGCTTTACATCCTTAAGCTTCGGATAGAATTTTTCCAGAGCCTTACGAATAGCGTTGTCCAGGGCATTAACCGGACCGTTACCCTCTGCCGCGGTGTGCTCCAACTTGCCACCCACCTTGACCATGATGGTGGCTTCCGAGATCGGCTTCTGATCCTCGTGCCGCTTCTCATCGATAACCCGGAAGCCGATGACGGAAAAGAACTTCCGGTGGGTCCCCAGCGCCCGTTTCATCAGGAGCTCGAAAGACGCCTCCGCTCCCTCGAATTGATAACCGCGGTTCTCCATCTCCTTGATGTTGTCGAGGATATCCAGGGTCACCGGGTCTTTGCTGTCCAGATTGATATTGAATTCCTCTGCCTTGGCGAGGATGTTGGATCGGCCGGACAGATCGGAAATGAGTACCCTGGTGGTATTTCCCACCAGTTGCGGCCGGATATGCTCGTAGGTCTCGGGATGGCGCTGAATGGCGCTCACATGCACCCCCCCCTTATGGGCAAAGGCGGAATTTCCCACATAGGGCTGGTGCTTGTTGGGGGAAAAGTTGGCGAGTTCATAGACAAAGCGGGACAGGTCGCGCAGCTTTCGCAACTGCTCGTCGGTTATGCACTCCCGTTTCATCTTCAATTTAAGCGCAGGGATGATGGAGCAGAGGTTGGCGTTGCCGCACCGCTCACCGAAACCGTTGATGGTCCCCTGCACCTGCACGATCCCCTGATCCACGGCATGGAGCGAATTGGCCACCGCGCACTCCGAATCATTATGGGTATGGATGCCGAGCGGCGTCGAGATATGTTTTTTCACTTCCTTGATGATCTCCGTCACTTCAAACGGCATGGTGCCGCCGTTTGTGTCACAGAGCACGATACAGTCAACCTTGGCGTCTTGTGCGGCCTTCAGCGTCTTGATGGCATACTCGGGGTTGGCCTTATAGCCGTCAAAGAAGTGTTCCGCATCGTAAAAGACCTCGGGAGCCCGCGCTTTCAAATATTCCAGGGAGTCGAAGATGAGTTCGACGTTCTCCTCCAGAGGGATACGCAACGCCTCATGCACATGGAAATCCCACGTCTTGCCGAAGATGGTGATGGCATCCGGCTCGGCCTGTACCAGGGTACGGATATTCTGGTCCTTGTCCGGAGTGACCTTGGCGCGGCGGGTTGAACCAAAGGCCGCTATCCTGGCATGGCCGAGCTTCTCCTTCTTGATCTCCTTAAAGAACGCCACATCCTTTGGATTGCTCCCCGGCCACCCCCCTTCAATGTAATGGATACCGATCTCGTCCAGCTTGTGGGCTATGCGGATCTTGTCTTCCACCAGCAGAGAGATATCTTCCGCTTGCGTGCCGTCGCGCAGCGTCGTGTCGTAAAGTTTTACCAGGCTCATATGCTCACCTTTTGGCTCTTTTTAATTGGAACCTTCACCCTTCACCGCATTTACTCCGCCTTTACATCCTTGCCGGAGAGCCCGAACGCTTCGTGCAGCACCCTCACAGCCAGTTCGGTGTATTTTGCGTCGATAACAACCGAGACCTTGATCTCGGATGTGGAGATCATCTGGATATTGATCCCCTCGCGGGCCAAAGTCTGGAACATCTTGGTGGCCACACCTGCATGGCTTCTCATGCCGAGTCCGACAATGGAAATCTTGGAGATGTTTTCGTCCGTCATTACTTCCTTGGCGTTAACCTCTTTGGCCGACTCCTTGGTAATGGCAAGCGCCTTCTTGAAGTCCGCTTTGGTCACAGTAAAGGTAAAATCGGTGAGCCCAGCCTCGCTTACGTTCTGCACGATCATATCGACCGAGATGTTGGCGTCGGAAAGGGGTGAGAGTATCTTAGCCGCAATACCGGGCTTATCGGGCACATGCATCACGGCAATCTTGGCTTCATTCTTGTCATATGCTATTCCTGAAACGAGAACTGCTTCCATTTCCTTATCCTCCTTGGTAACCATAGTTCCTTGATTATCATTGAAACTGGAACGGACGTGCACGTCCACATTGTATTTCTTGGCAAACTCTACGGAGCGGATCTGCAGCACTTTGGCCCCCAGACTGGCCAGCTCCAGCATCTCGTCATAGGAAACCTTGTCGATCTTCCGGGCGTCCTCGCAGATATTCGGGTCGGTCGTATAAACTCCATCCACGTCGGTATAGATTTCACAGACATCCGCCTTCAGCGCTGCAGCCAGTGCAACAGCCGAGGTGTCGGAGCCGCCGCGCCCCAGAGTGGTGACGTTTCCGTCCTTGTCCATCCCCTGAAACCCGGCAACTATGACAATAGCGCCTTCTTTCAGGTCCGCGCGCATCTTTTTGTCATCGATCTTTTCAATGCGCGCCTTGCTGTAAGCGCTGTCGGTAACTATCGGCACCTGCCAGCCGTGATATGACCTGGCCTTGTATCCCATCGATTTCAGGCACATGGCCAGGAGGGCTATGGACACCTGCTCACCCGAGGCGACAAGGACATCATACTCACGGCTGTCAGGGAATTCGCATACCTCGTTGGCCAGCGCCACCAGTTTGTTTGTTTCTCCGGACATGGCTGAAACCACCACCACCATGTCGTTGCCGGCATCGTAGGTTTTAACGACCCTCTTGGCAACATTGCGGATACGTTCGATAGTTCCCATAGATGTGCCGCCATACTTTTGGACCACCAAAGCCATCTGAGTTTTCCTCCTTTTGTTATCGAAAAAATCAATACCTTGATCAGAATCCACCAACTTGCCGGTGAGAATAGTGTTTATTACCAAGAATCACTCGCCGGGTCAAAACATTTTTTTATTATCGGCATACAAAAGGTTCGAGGTTCAATGGTTCGAGGTTCGAGGTTTTGTAACATTGAACATAGAACATTGAACGTTGAACGATCTCAGGCCGCGTTAAAAAGCCCTTGCAGGAGATTGTCATATCTGATGCCGAAAGGAACAAACTCCAGGCGACGCTCGTCAATCCCTTCATGGAAAAAGGACACTTCAAGGCGTTCCGCGGGCATTTCCGTACACAGGCGCTCCGCCCACTCCACGAGACAGGCCCCGTCTCCATAAAAATATTCCGCAAAACCGAGCTCCGCCACATCATCATCACCGGCAAGTCGGTACAGGTCAAAATGATACAGGGGGAGCCGGCCGGCGTACACATTCAACAGCGTATACGTAGGGCTGGTTATATGGACTGAAGAATCTACGGCTAGCCCGGCGGCAACTCCCCCGGCAAACTGGGTTTTGCCCGAGCCGAGGTCACCGATTAACGCGATAAAATCTCCGGGGCACAACAGGTTCCCGAGCTTTGTCCCCAACCTGACGGTCTCCTCGGCGCTGTGGGTAACTATCTTCCACACCTTACGCCTGTTTGATCATCGTGCGGATCAGGTCAATACGGGCAATGATACCGACGAGCATTTCACCGTCCAACACCGGAATGGCGTGAATCTTCTTGCTGCTCATGATGTCCGCCACCACACTTATCGGCGTGGACGGGGTGACGGTCTCGACCTCTTCCCGATAAATGTCCCCGACTGTCTGGCCGGTCATTTTTTTCAGCTCCTTCTCGAACTTCTTCCCGCTCTCCAGGTAAATCACCCAGTCAAAGAGCGATATAACCGTCGGAATATGGAGGCTCTTGTCCTGCTCTATCAGGTCGGTTTCGGTGACGATCCCGATCAGCTTTCCGCCGTCGTCAACCACCGGCGCGCTGCTGATCCGATGCTCGGCAAAAAGCTCCGCAAGCTCGCGAATCGTGGTTTCTCTCTTCACCGTGATTACATCTTTGGTCATTACATCTGCGGCAGTAAGCATACTATTCTCCTGAAGATAATTGCGGCAAAAGGCTAAAGGCAAAGGGCAAAAGGGAAAACCTTTCGCCTTTCGTCTTTTGCCCTCAGCCTGCTGTTAAAAGCTGTTTATACGCATAGGGAAGCCGTTCCTGCACATCCACTGCCGACATCCCGATTTCCCCTTTATCCGCCGCCACCAGGTCGGCCGCATAGCCATGGATGAACACACCGAGTTTACAGGCCTGAAAAGGGTCATATCCCTGGGCTAAGAGCGCAACCAGGACGCCGGTCAGCACATCACCCATCCCGCCTGAGGCCATCCCCGGATTGCCGCTCCCGTTTATGGCAACACCCCCGTCCGGCGCGGCAATGATAGTTCGTGCCCCTTTCAGCACCAGAAACACCCGGTATTTTGCCGCAAATTCGCAGGCAACGCCAATCCTGTCCGCCTCGACCGCAGCCGTTTCGATTCCGGCAAGACGTGCCATCTCTCCGGGGTGGGGAGTAAGAATGACCGTATCGGTCTTTTTTCGGAGCAAAACAGAGGGGTCTTCCGAAACGGCGTTCAAACCGTCGGCATCAATCACCAGGGGAAGGGTTATTTCCGCCGCCAACCGGCGAACCAGCTGCGCCGTTTCAGGGCGCCACGAAATCCCCGGCCCCAAGGCAACGGCATCCTTGCCGGCCAGTGCTTTTACTAGATCGCCATGGGCAACGGGGCCGAGGTACCCCATTCCGTCATCGGGAAGCGGCAGGGTCATGGCCTCGGTTGTCTTCACCTCCAAGATATGGTTGAGTCCGGCAGGAACGGCGAGGGTTACCAGCCCGCTCCCTGCCCGGACCGCGCTATTGGCTGCCATGGCCGCGGCGCCGGTCTTCCCTGTGGAACCGGCCACAATGAGGCTATGGCCGAAACTCCCCTTGTGGGAGGTTCTCTCGCGCCTTTTAACAAGCTGCCGTCCGTCATCTGCGTCCAGAAAATCATAACCGGCCGCCATTGCCGTGACTTCCGCCGGAATCCCGATATCCGACACCCGCAGCCTTCCTGCGTATTCTGCGCCGGGATACAGAACATGACCCAGCTTGGCCACGGCAAAGGTAACCGTCACGTCGGCCCGCACCGCTGACCCCATCATCCTGCCGGAACTGCCGTGGATGCCGGACGGAATATCGACCGCGACCACCGGTCTCCCGGCGGCGTTCACAAGTTCTATGGCTTTCCGGTAAGCGCCGCGCACCTCGCTTTTCAGGCCGGTGCCGAACATGGCGTCCACGATCACCGTTGCTTCGCGCAAATCGGATGCAAAACTTCGTAAGCCCCCCGGCTCCGGGCAAAAGGTAATGGTAGACCTGCGGAGACGGTCCAGGTTCGCCCTGGCATCACCGGAAATCTCATCCTTCCGGGCCAGGACAAAGACCTTGGCCCGCCACCCCTTCTCCAGAAGGTGACGGGCGATTACATAACCGTCTCCGCCGTTGTTCCCCTTCCCCGCCACCACCACAGCCTGCCGTACAGGGAGGTCGCCGAATTCGGCAATAACCGCCTCGGCGCAGCCACGACCGGCATTCTCCATAAGGGTAAGTCCCGGCACACCGAACTCCTCAATGGCGCGCCGGTCAATCTGCTGCATGATTTCCGCGGTGACAACCTTCATTAGCGCTCCAGCACCACCATGGCCACGGCCATATTCCCGTCATGGGAAAGGGACAAAAAACTCTTTGTAAGCCCGAATTCGATAAACAACCCCTCGGCTCTGCCGGAGAGTATCAGCCCGGGCTTCCCCAGTTCATCGTTCACAATCTCCATCTCCTTCCACGACAACCCATCTCTCAGGCCTGTCCCCAAGGCCTTCAGAAAGGCCTCCTTGGCGGCAAAACGCAAGGCGTAGTGCTGGGCGCTCCGCTTTTTCCCCGCACAATATGCCAGTTCATGGGGAGTAAAGAGCCGCTGAAAGAGGAGCTCGTTATTTTCCCGCACGAACCGCTCAAAACGGGATATATCCACTATGTCGATGCCGGTCCCGAAGATCATCCATCATCTCTTAACACAAAAAATCCGCGCATACCAATCCCGTTTATGGTCCGCCCCATTGGGCCGTATGATGATCGGTTCGTCAAGAAGGAACTTTACATCACATAATCCTTGCAAACACCGCCGCTCAACCTCTCCGGCGGGTTTGTCACCGTATAAATGGTACATCGCCCCTTCACGTTGTGCTTGCATTCCAGGGCGGAACAGACCATGTAGGCACGATCACGGGGACCGGTCAATTCCTGGCTCAGCTTATCTACAACATCCTTATCCCGGCCGATTGCCGCCGCGACCACTTCAAGATTCTTTCCCACGGCTCCCCCCTTAATACACCATTGTATCAGAATTCCGGCAGACCGCTTGCCACGCCGTCATGCACCGGCCACTGCCGTTTCTCATGTCCCGGTGTCCCGTGATCTATAAACCTCCTGATGATATCTCCCGATTCCCGCGCCATCTCCAGGAATTCCACTCCGAACCCCTCGGGCAGCTCAGGGTTGCCGCATTTTGGTCCGGCATTGACCCACACCACCCTTCCCCACGCTTCAACCAGCGACGAACCGCTCCCCGACACCAGAAAACTGACTTCCACCTGATCCCCCGACCTGATATTCCCGCCGTCAAATCCGATGTACATGCCGTGCATCCCCAGGTTTATACACGTACCATAACAATTTTCGTAGTTAATGCAGAAAAGGACATTCAAATGGCAGTGGATCCGCATTTCACGCCGTTCGATGTTTGCCAGGAATCTTCGCCCCAGTTCCAGGAAGCGATGCCGATCAATCGGTTTGGTCAGATGTTCGTTGCATCCGGCCCTTCTGCAGATCGCCTCTTCCTCCGCCTTTCCCGCCGTACTGACCATGATGACAGGTATTGGGCACAGCACCGGATCAGCTTTGAGCGCGGCGCAGCAAGCGGCTCCATCCATCTCGGACATATGCAGATCCAAGTAAATCAGGTCGGGGAGTTTTTTTCGTGCAACTTCCAGCGCTTCCCGACCGTTTGCAGCGGTGATGACAGTCGCATCGGTAAGGTTGAGAAATTCTTTCTCCAGTTCCAGAAACAGTTTTGTGTCGTCCGCGAGAAGGATCGTCGAATTACCCATGTTCAACTCCTGTCAAAAGCCGTGAGACAAGCAATCCCCGGTGCCGTTAAGCGTACTTCACCAGCTCCACCATGTCCTTTACCGCCCTTTCAAGGCCGACCAGCACCGCCCGAGAGATGATTGCATGACCGATGTTGAACTCTTCGATCCCTCCCAGGGACGCCATCTTTTTGATGTTGGAGTAATTAAGGCCATGCCCGGCATTTACCCCCATCCCGAGCTTGGCGGCAAGCTTAACGGCGTTTTCGATCTTGCGCAGTTCCTGCTCTTCGCTCTTCCAATCCTTTGACTCGGCGAACGAGCCGGTGTGTATCTCAACATAATCCGCGCCAACCTTATTGGCTGCCTTTACCTGGTCCGGGTCCGGATCTATGAACAGGGAAACTATCACGCCCCCCCCCTGGAGCCTGTCCACGGCACCGGCAATGCTTTCCATGTTGATCCGGACATCAAGCCCCCCCTCAGTGGTCAGCTCCTGGCGCTTTTCCGGCACAAGGGTACACATGTCCGGCTTCACAGCGAGAGCGATGTTTATCATCTCTCCGGCAGCGGCCATCTCAAGATTGAGCCTGGTCCGGACCGTCTGGCGCAGAATTTTCAGGTCCCGGTCCTGGATGTGGCGGCGGTCCTCGCGCAGATGGATGGTGATACCGTCTGCGCCCGCCAGTTCAGCTATGGCAGCTGCCGCTACCGGGTCAGGCTCCATCCCGCCCCGTGCCTGGCGAATGGTGGCCACATGGTCGATGTTAACCCCAAGTCTGGCCATTTTCACTTACCTCCCATCTTCTTCTCAACCAGGTCCGCAATCTCTTTGCCCCACCCGGTAATCTGGTACTTGTCCTGCCCTTCCAGCATGATACGCAAAAGGGGCTCTGTCCCGGAATAACGGATCAGAATGCGCCCTTCGTCCTTCAGGTTCTCCTCGATTCCCTTCACCAGTTCTGCCACCTCGGGAATGGACATGATGTCCTTCTTTTCCGCAACCCGGACATTGACCAAGACCTGGGGGAGGGGGATCATCACCTCCGCCAGTTCCGAGAGGGTCCGGTTTTTTCTCCGCATGATGGCCAGCACCTGCAGGGCCGTCTGGACGCCGTCGCCGGTGGTATTGTGGTCGAGGAAAATCATATGGCCGGACTGCTCTCCACCCAGATTGTATCCCCCTTTGAGCATCTCCTCCACCACATAGCGGTCTCCCACGGCAGTCTTTACTACCTTCCCCCCCGCTTTTTTCACGGCGATATCGAGCCCCATGTTGCTCATAACCGTTGCCACCACGGTGTTTTTCCGCAGCTTCTTGCTCTTCAGCATATCCGTGGCGCAGATGGCCATGATATGGTCGCCGTCCACCTCGTTCCCGAATTCGTCCACAAAAATCACCCGGTCCGCATCGCCGTCGAGAGCGATCCCCAGGTCGGCCCGGTGCTCCGTGACCGCTTCGCTGATCACCTCCGGATGGAGAGAGCCGCAACCGGCATTGATATTGGTGCCGTTAGGCTTTACGCCCAGTGGAATCACCTCGGCTCCCAACTCTTCCAGCACCGCCGGCGCCACCTTGTAAGCCGCTCCGTTGGCGCAATCAAGTACGATCTTCATCCCCGTGAGATCCAGCTCCTTCGGAAAGGTGCTTTTCAGAAACACCACATAGCGGCCGACGGCATCGTCGATCCGATAGGCCTTCCCCACCTCGGTGGCAATGGGCCGGAGCGAATCGATTTTCTTGGAGAATATCAATTCCTCAATCTTGAGTTCCATCTCATCGGGTAGTTTGAACCCGTCTTTGCAAAAAAACTTGATCCCATTGTCTTGAAACTGATTGTGGGAAGCGGATATGACGACCCCCGCATCGGCCCGCATGGATGAAGTGATGTTGGCAATCCCCGGAGTGGGGAGGGGCCCCACAATCAGCACGTCCACCCCCATGGAACAGATCCCCGCGACCAGGGCATTTTCAATCATATAGCCGGAAAGGCGCGTGTCCTTGCCGATAACAATCCGGTGCCTTTTGTGGCCGTTCTTGAATATATAGGCCGCAGCCCTGCCAAGCTGCATGGCCATTTCCGTGGTCATGGGGTGGACATTCGCCACTCCCCGGACTCCATCGGTTCCAAACAGTTTTTTCATCCTTCACCTCCGTTAATTGCATGTTTAAGTCGGTAAGTCACCACTCAACGTGACATTACCTGGATTTTACCAGCTTCAACTCAATGGTCGAAGGATAAACCCTTATCACCCGCACCCCCGGAGAGAGGCGGAGAGCCCTTTCCAGTGCGGAAAACACCACGGTTCCCTCGTTAACGCCTTTCAGGTCCAAAGGCACCGTGATCCGATCAGGCCTCATCCTCAACATCAGGATTTTTGAGCCGGCTATTCTGACATCGATCCGGGACGGCGGTTTGCCGGCAACGGCAAGTCCCGGAGAAAGGTTTTTCAGGATCACCGGGACCGTAACATCGACCTCCGACTCCTTCTCAAGGGTCACAAACAGCCAGAGCACAACCGCCAGCAGAAGCGACAGCGCCTTGAGACCAAGATTTTTGAAAAGCATGTCGTGTAAGCTCATTTCAGCCACCGGGGCTCCAGAAGGCGCTTCAACACTTTACGAAGCGTGTTGAGCTCCAGGTCGCGGGTTATCCGGCCACCGACCGCCACCGATATTTTGCCGGTCTCCTCGGAAACCACAACCACCACGGCATCCACAATTTCAGAGAGGCCGATTGCAGCCCTGTGACGGGTACCGAGCGCCTTGCTTATCTCCGGATTCTGGGTAAGGGGAAGAAAGCAGCCCGCCTTGGTCAACTTCCCCTTCTGGATGATGACCGCTCCGTCATGGATCGGGGAGTAAGGGAGAAAGATTGAGGTAATCAGTTCACTGGTAACCTTGGCGTCGATCTCGGTGCCTACCGCCAGAAAACTGTCAATGGACATCCCCCTCTCGATCACGATCAGAGCGCCGATCTTTTTGACTGCCAGCGCCTCGGTTGCGGCAACCAGCTCCTCGATGATCTCACCCCCTTCTTCCTTGTCAAGCTCCGGGGCGGCACGGTTGCGTCTTATGGTAACAAGCGCCCGGCGGATGTCATGCTGAAATATAATGACCAGGAGGAGGATTACGGAACCAAAGAGGTTATCGAGAAGCCAGCTTAAAGTTTGAACTCCGGTAACGTGGGAGATGACATAAGAGAGGAGCAGTACGGCAAGACCAAGGAGAAGACGGGACGTTACCGTCCCCTTAAGCAAAAGGAGAAAGCGGTAAATAAGAAAAGCTACCAGTGCTATATCCAGCAGATCGAGCAGCCAGCCGGAATTTTGCAGAAAGTCGGTCATCCGTCACACCAGGGCGCATAAGGTTTCGGCAGGAAATAATTGCAGCGTAATACTTTCCAATTGCCATGGCTATACAGATTCAGCCGCCGGGCTTAAAAGCGCCGTTGCCATATCCACCACATCCCGCATCTCTTTAACGTCATGAACCCTGAAAATTGAAGCACCGTTGGCCAGGGCGACGGCCACAGCTGCCGCCGTGCCGAATGCCCTCTCCCCCACCTCTCGTCCCAGAACCTTTCCAATGAAAGACTTCCGCGAAATACCTACCATTATCGGGCGTCCCAGCACGGAAAACTCCGCCAGCCGTCTCACTATTTCCAGATTTCCCTCGGCGCTTTTACCAAAGCCTATGCCGGGGTCGACAACGATTCGCTCAGCCGCAATCCCGGCAGATTCCGCCATGGCAAGCAATTTATTCAAAGATGCCGTTATTTCGGCAATTATTGAGCCGTAGGCGGTATCCTTCTGCATGTCGGAAGGTTTGCCCCGTGTGTGCATCAAAACCAGGCCGGCGCCCGCACCAGCCACAACTCCCGCCATCCGTTCGTCAAACGTGAGGGCACTGATATCGTTTACGATCTCGGCCCCCGCTGCAAGGGCCTCTCTGGCCACTGCTGATTTATACGTGTCAATGGAAACGGGAATTTTCAACAGGCCGGCAAGTCTCTCGAGAACGGGCATGACCCGCGTAAGCTCCTCCCGCTCATCAACCGGCGGGGCAAAGGGTCGGGTACTCTCCCCCCCGATGTCGATTATATCGGCTCCCTCCGCCTCCATCTCCAGGGCGCGCTCAACCGCCCTATCGACATCGGAAAAACGGTTGCCGTCGGAAAAGGAGTCAGGGGTCACATTGAGTATCCCCATGACGCAGCCCTGCCGGGAGAAATCGAGGGTCCGTCTGCCGATCTGCCAGGTTTTCGGAGGGTTGGCTTCCGTATCCAGAAGCTTTATGATCTCTGCTGCCAGGATTGAGAAGCCGAGGGGATGGTGTAAAAGCGTGCTGCAGAGCCTCCTCAGTTGTTTTTCCGTCCCCATGATAATAACATCGGACCGGAGAATGCCGCACTCGGGAGCTCCCCTGGTAACCGCTGCATCACCACCCATGGCGAGGATCTCCTGCTTGAGGATATTTCCTTCCTCACAGCCGACTCCTTCGACCAGAAGCAGACGGTGGAGCATCTTCGGTCCCAGGTTACGAATGCTGAAAGGGTCTGCATTGATCGCCGCCAGTTCCCGCTCGGCGTCGGCCAGAGAGTTTATGACCAGTCGCCTTACGGAACAGGCCATTATGCAGGAGCACCCTCGGCTTCAGCCGGAGAAGAAGCCCCGTCCTCCCCTTTGACTATCCTCTCCACCTCAGCGCCGGACAGATTCTCCTTGACGATGAGTTCCTTGGAAATCCGGTGGAGAATATCGATCTTGTCGGTGAGGAGCTGTTTGGCGCGGGCGTAGTTTTCGTCCACAATCCGCCTGAGTTCCGTATCGATCTCGATCGCAGTGGCCTCGCTGTAATTCTTTTGGGTGGCCATTTCACGGCCGAGGAATATCTGCTCATCTTTCTTGCCGAAACTGACCGGCCCAAGCTTATCGCTCATCCCCCACTCACAGACCATTTTTCTGGCAATCTCGGTTGCCCGTTCGATATCGTTGCCGGCGCCGGTGGTCATGGCATTGAAGATGATCTCTTCGGCGGCCCTTCCCCCCATGAGCACGGCAATCCTGTTGAGAAGCGACTCCTTGGAATAGCTGTGCTTGTCCTCGATGGGAAGCTGCATGGTGACGCCGAGCGCCCGTCCCCGGGGGATTATGGAAACCTTGTGGATAGGGTCGGTGCCGGGGATGAGCTTTGCCACAAGGGTATGTCCGGCCTCATGGTAGGCGGTATTCTTTTTCTCCTCTTCGGAAATCACCATGCTGCGGCGCTCCACACCCATAAGAACCTTGTCCTTGGCGTCGTCAAAGTCCTGCATATCAACCATGCTCTTATCCTTGCGCGCCGCCAGGAGCGCCGCCTCGTTAACCACATTGGCGAGATCGGCCCCGGAAAATCCGGGAGTGCCTCTGGCAATGACGCCCATATCCACGCCCGGCGCAAGGGGGGTTTTCTTGACATGGACCTTCAGGATCATCTCCCGCCCTTTCACATCGGGGCGAGGCACCACCACCTGCCGGTCAAAACGCCCCGGCCGCATGAGCGCCGGATCGAGCACATCGGGACGGTTGGTGGCAGCGATCAGGATTACCCCCTCATTGGACTCAAAACCGTCCATCTCCACCAGCAACTGGTTCAAAGTCTGTTCGCGCTCGTCGTGACCTCCCCCCAGGCCGGCGCCGCGGTGGCGCCCCACGGCGTCGATCTCATCGATAAATATGATGCAGGGGGCGCTCTTTTTCCCCTGAACGAACAGGTCGCGTACCCGGCTGGCCCCTACCCCGACAAACATCTCCACAAAGTCGGAACCGGAAATGGAGAAGAACGGCACCCCCGCCTCCCCGGCAATCGCCCGTGCCAGAAGGGTCTTACCGGTTCCCGGAGGACCCATCAGCAAGACACCCTTGGGAATCCGGCCACCCAGTTTGGTGAATTTCTTCGGTTCCTTGAGAAACGAAATGATCTCCTCAAGCTCCTCCTTGGCCTCTTCAATGCCGGCCACGTCTTCAAACGTTATTCTCCCCTGCGTTTCGGTCAGGAGCTTGGCGCGGCTCTTGCCGAAGGACATTGCCTTCCCTCCCCCGGCCTGCATCTGACGCATGAAAAAGATCCAGACTCCGACCAGTAGGATGAGCGGGAACCAGGAGATGAAGATGGAAAACCATGAGAATTTTTCTTCTTCGGGCCTTGCAGCGACGGAGATTTTCTTCTCCAGCAGTTTTGCCGAAAGCGTGGCGTCTGAAGGTTTGTAGCTTCTGAACTCCTTGCCGTCGCTGAATTTGCCGATGACTTCATTTCCCTGGATGGTGACGGAGCTGACTTTGCCAGCATCCACGGCGGTGATGAATTCACTGTAGTTCAGCCTCTCCTGGGACGGTTTCGGCTTGTTGAAAAGGTTGAAGAGGAGGATCATCATCAGACTGATAACAAGCCAGAGCGCTAGGTTTTTATAAAACTGGTTCAAGGTTACCCCCGTGATAGTGGAGCGCAGCGGTCAATCAGGAAAGGGGCCGCTGCGCATTCTGTTGTATGTTCGATATACAAACGCTTTAACGTTGGGAAAAGTACCATAAGAGCTGATGTTTTACAAGTAGTTTAAGGAGCAACATCATGAATTTCCGCCCTTACGACGGCTTTTGTCATCCCGGTCAGGCGGGCACAAGCTGCGACTCTTACACCGCAGACCCAGAGCAGATTCTCGCCGCTGAACAAAAGCGGCACGCGGCGCCGGAGGTCCCGGGGGATCTTTTCATCGACAAAGAGGTCCTTCACCTTCTTGCTGCCGGCCATGCCGAGGGGTGAAAAGCGGTCGCCCGCCCTGAAGTTCCTGACCAGCCAGGGGAAAGGCGCTGCATCAAGATCGAAATAGGCAACCCCCCGAGGCGCCTCTTCCCATTGGTCGGCGCTGACTCTCTTTTCAACAACGAGCGCCCCGCCTCCCGGCAGCGTATAGACCCCCGGCCCTTCCAAAAAAAACTCGCATGGGGCAAAGGGCAATTCATCTGCCGCAAGGTAGAAAGTAACCTCGCCGTAGCTTCTGGCGACCAGGACTCCATCGGGCAAGGAGAGGGTTGCGTGCGGCTTGGCCGACAAGGTGAGGCGGTCGATATCCGTCAGGTGTCTGAAACCGATCCGTGCCAGATCGCCTTTGACATTGAGTATAGCCCGTCGATACAGCCTGAGCCGCACGCCCAGTGGCTCTTCCCGCACCCCGGCCCCGGAAAGGGCCACTTTCCCTGTATCCGTTGCCCCATGGCGGGCAAACGCCTGATCGGTCAACGTTTCCAGCAGGAGCTCGTCCGCAGCCAAAACCTCGGCAGTTGCAACCAGCCTCTCGGTTACGGCGGGATTGTAGCTCGCAAGATAGGGGATGAGCTCGTGACGAACCCTGTTGCGGAGAAAATTCGTATCGGTATTGGTGCTGTCGACCCGGCAGGAAAGCCCACTCCTTCTCAGATACCCTTCAATATGCTCCTTGGTGACACCGAGGAGCGGGCGGACATACCGGCCATTGCGTGACTTCGGCCACATCCCGCAGAGTCCGGTGGCCGCAGCCCCCCGCAAAAGCCGCATCAGTATCGTCTCTGCCTGGTCGTCAGCATGATGGGCGAGGGCTACGGAATCGGCGCGATACGTGGTGGCAACCTCGTCAAAGAACGCATAACGGGCCACCCTCCCCGCTTCCTCCAGGGAAAGCCTTCTTTGCCGACTCAGCTCCTTCACATCCACCGCCTTTACCTCAAGTGGCACTCCGTACCTCTCGGCAAGTCTCCTGACAAAGGCCTCGTCCCCGTCCGATTCCTCACCCCGCAGACGGTGATTGAGATGGGCGACAACCAGGCGTAACCTTAAATCCTTGAGCGTCGCAAGGATATCCAGGAGGGCGACCGAATCGGCGCCTCCGGAAACGGCGACAACAACCGTATCCCCCGGGGCGAAAAGGCGGTACGCCTCTATGGTTTTCCGCACCTCGTTAATCAAAACAACTCCATGGATTAGTTTATCTTGTCGAATATTATCCGTAATAATTTAAAGTTTAAACACAAAAAACCCCCTCGTTTACGATGGGTCGGTAAAACTACCTCAGTAGACGAAGGGGATAAGCTTCCGTACGCGCTTGCGGTAAGCGGCATATTCCGGGAACTTCTCCTCCAGCCAGCGCTCTTCACGTCGTGATTTGATGTCGAAGAAGGCAAAGAGAAGCAGCGCGTAACCGATGGTCAGCCAGCTGTGCAGCCACAATCCCCAGCCAAAGGCAATTAACGTTATACCGCTGTAAATGGGGTGCCGCACGAGCCCGTACGCACCCGTTACGATTAGCTTTGCATTCTCCTTCGGCCGCGGCAGCGGGGTGAGATTCTTCCCCAGGTTGACCGCACCGGTTGCGGCAAGAAGGATGCCTGCCAAAAACAGGACGCTGCCTCCCAGGGAGCCAATCCACGTATACGGAGAGCCCCATGCCGGCAACCCCTGCAACGTGCGAGGCCCAAAAGCCAGCAGTAAAAACAATCCAGCCTGAACGATAAGATACCACTCGCCGCGCAAGCCTTTCCACCATGGTTTATCTGACACGGCACCTCGACTTTCCGGCTTTGAGATTCCAATTTGGAATCTCAAAGATGCAGCTTCTTCGATGTTGTTTTTCCGTTGCCCCCTGTACAAACAAAAAAGCCGCCCGCCAGCATCATGCCGCCAGAGGAGGCGCCGGTGTCAAAGGAAGCGCCGGTGTCAGGCTTGCAAGATTGCAACTTTGGGGAAAAAAGGGCCAATGGGATATGTTATTTTGATCAAAGCTGTAAGAGCGTTTCAACTGGTAAGAATAGCTGCCGCGGTCGGCCTTCAGTGTTGATAAATCCGTACTTCTCGTAAAACTGCTTCGCACCTTCATTCTTGGCATCCACAAAGAGACCGATCAAGCCTGCTTGCTCGGCAATCGTTGCAGTGCGATGAACTGCTTCGCCAAGCAAGGCCTCTCCATATCTCTTGCCTCGCTCCTTAACCGAGACAGCCAGTCGGGCAAGGCGAACAGCGGGAAGGCCGTGTTGCGGAGGATATTTCTTTGCAAATGCAGCGGGTACGTCTTTAATGTTAACCTCGCAGATCGCGAGCGTGAAAAAACCCAGGATGACCTTGGGGTTCTCGTCGTCCACCAATACGAAGGTTCTGCTGATTCCTTTGTAGTTATGCTGCCGTGCAGTCGCTTTCAGGAAGCGGTTAAGTTCAGAAACGCCACAATCGAAGCCAGCACGGTCATGATCGCGGGTAAGGAGAACTATTTGCAAAGCAGTTCCTTCCGTGTTTGCAATGCCTTTTTTAGATGTTTGTTCGGTTTCGGGGGGTTCTCGATCAAGTCAAAGACAATCTTGGCTGATTTAGCGCTCAAATTAATCACCCGCTCTTGCTCGAGTATGGCATTTGCTTTCTCGATTGCCGCGGAAACGAGAAATTGATTAAGTGTGGCTCCCACAACCGCTGCCGCTTCGCTGATCTTTTCATAAACCGCAAGCGGCATACGCGCCGGAACCCTTTCCTCCGCTTTTACGAGTGCCATGATATCACCTCCGTGTGTCCCAATTCTACTATCGGCAATCCTGAATCCGTGATACACACTATATCATGTGACGCCAAAATGGCAACAAATATCTTCAAGGGGGCCGCTGGTGTCAGCTTTCAAGATTGCAACTTTGACCACCGCCAGAAGTCACATTCCCGATTCGCCCCCTGATTTTTCAGCGGGGGACTGTTCGCCGCTGCTATCCTCTGCAACGTGTGCCGGTCTGGATAGGACCGCCAGGATAACAAAAAGAAAAAGCCCCGATTTCTCAGGGCTTTTCGTACTGCTCCGGACGGTGCCGGATTTTATAATGGTGCAGTCCATTGAACTGATTGACTAACATCTTGATATGATGGTTATTTATGAATTCAATTACGCCGACATACCCCCAAATATACCCCCAAAATAATTTCCCTGATGCCTTTTTCGGCCGATTTGGAGTCAAAATAACGCTGTTCGGTTACGACGCCAGTTTCACCGTAGCGGTGAATTCATCCCACGGTACACAGTAAAGGCCTTTATCGGTTTTTTCCACCAGTCCGGCGTTCTCCAAGGTCTTCACATCGCTGAAGACATTTTTGTAATGACGGTGGAGGTGTTTGGCTAGGGCGCTGATACTGACACAGCCGATCTTGTGCAGTTCCTGCAAGAGCTGAAGCCGCTTGGGGGTACAGAAACGGTAAAAGGTCTCCAGGTCGGGGAAGGATACCCGCTCAATAGTCTTTTCCGGAATAATGCCCTGGTCGATCTTTTCGGCCTGGGCGATCAGGTCGGCGAAAAACTCCTCTTCAGTTTCTATCTTCACCTTGAAATCTCTGTTCATCGTATACCTCCGCTCTTGCGCGCCTTCCTCACGGCTTCATAGAAATCCAGCGCCGGCCGCTTCACTGATTCGAACCGGTACGGCTCCTGTTTTCAAATCATACGTGCCATCCCCGGCCCCATGGCCTGATGAGTAAGTAGACTTGGCCGTCGGCCCCAGGCTCCTTGAGCGCGGTTGTTACCTGTTTCACGGTTTAGAGTCCTTCAGCGACAGCACTGCCTGAACATGATTGTAGAATTCCTGAACTTGCGCCCGTAAAGCCGGTCGGTCAAGCGGCTCATCCACTGTTTCCAGCGGTTCATAGCGCAGTTGAGCCGCAAACGGATTCAGCATAACCAAGTGCCTGAAGCGCTCTATATCGCACCCCAGCTCACGAAGCGTCAGAAGCAGGACGCGGAGATCATGGATATGGCCGTAACTTCCACCGATTGCGGTTATCCAGGCTTTCAGAGCTTTCTCTACCGCCTGCTGGGCATGAAAACCGAAAATTTCATCATCTATGGACTCCGGCAATATCATGAGATCCATTGCTCTCATGTCCTTTGAAGCCATAAGCAACAACTGTTTCGCCTGGTCAATTGGATTCATACAGCTTCCTCCCTTCCCGCAACGCATGGGCAATCACGTGGTTCTTTGAGTCCTTCCACTTTTCTATCTCTTGTGGGGTAAAGACCAAAAAATCAATTGGGATGAAGTAATCGAACACGGCTTCCCATAATCGCGTCATCTCAGACCGGCGGCTCCGCTGGGTGTCGAAAGGGCCGTCTTCCACCACCAAGAAGTCCAGGTCGGAATCGGGCCGCGCCGTGCCGCGGGCATGAGAGCCGAACAGTATGATTTGGCGCGGGTGCACTTCCCGCACGATGATGTCGGTCATTTCCTTGAGGAGTTCTTCGGTTACCTGGAGCATCGATTACTCCTTTTCTTTAACAATAGGAGGTAGTGAGTTATGAATAGTGAATGATAACTTCATCGTGATTTCTCTTTAGTGGATTTAATGATCGCCGTGAGAATGTCGACCAGTTCGTTGGCTTCACATTACACGAACGGCAGTCAAAGGCAACGATCTTTTCTATTTTCTCTCCAGGCTCTGCAGCAAGCGCAGGTGATCGCGCTGGCTTTCCCAGACCATGCAGGAAAGGAGGTTCACGAAGGGTGCGACGTTGCCGGTGTTGCTCTCCCTGACCGCCGATAGGTACTCGCTGCGAACCACCGGAGGGATGATGGTCACCGGGTAGCCCTCCTGGAGCAGGGCCAGGTTCATCAGCAGCCGGGCAGCCCTGCCGTTGCCGTCCACGAAGGGGTGGATGGTGACCAGCCGGGTGTGCAGGAGCGCCGCGAACTCGATGGGGTGTTTCTCCGCCCGGAGGCGGGGGATCTCATCGACAAAGGTGGTCATCAACTCCTTCAGCTCGCTCGGAGCGGGGAAAACGAAGTCGGTGCCGGTGACGATGATGTTCTGCTTGCGGTAATGGCCGGCGTTCGCCTCGTCGATGCGGTAGTAGAACAGCTTGTGCAGCTTCAGGATGTCCCGCTCGGTGATCTCATTGCGGCCGGCGAGTTTCTGCAGGTAATCGAAGGCCTCGGCATGACCGATGGCCTCGAAGTGGTCCTTGAGCGGCTTGCCGCCGATGGTGATGCCGTCCTCGATCACCACCTTGGTCTCGGTCTCGGTCAGGCTGTTGCCTTCCAGGGCGTTGCTCGACCAAGTCAGGCCAATCCTAAGATATTCTCGCAGCTGTTTGAGCGCCTGGCCCTTCAAGGGGCGGTGCTCATTGATCTCCTGCTGGTGGCGGTCACAGTCATTTATACGGTTATCGAATTTCATGAGCACTTACCTCCCGTCAGGATGTAACCAGTCCACCAAGCTCCGACTGCCAATCTTTCTGGTACACCAAGGCGCAGTTGACGGATGTCTGCGGGTTATAGACCAACTCCAGTTCCCCGACGCGCGTGACATTCTCCCAACTGAAAGACCCCGAGCAAAGCTCCAAAAGCTTCTTCTTGTACCCGGTGTCGTCGCTGCCGGCCAGGTGGTCCCCCTTGGTCTCGACGATCATCAGCCGTTCAATACCACCTGCCGCCGACAGCGCAAAAATGAAGTCCGGGTAGACTTTCGGCTTGCGCCACCCCTGGACACCATACTGGCGCTTGGCCACATTTCGGTGCCACCAGCGGACTGCCGCTTCACTATCCAGGTAACAGGCCACCTGCTGCTCGTACTCGTTGAAATCGTCGCGGTAGGCCGGAGCGAATAGGCTCTGTTTGACAATCTGGCCGTCATCACGGCGCAGTTCTTGACTGTTTGCGGCCCGGTCTGTCGGCATAGTGTCCGGCATCCGCCAGTTCTGGCCGTCGGTTCGCAGGCGGAACTGTATGCTTCCTGTCGCTACATCGGATGTGAACAGCTCCTCTGCCAGCCTGTCACGAATGCCCAGGAGGGTCTTACGCAGCTCTTCAATGACATGGGACTGGCGCAACCCCAGAGCCTCATCGTCAAGACCGGTTGCTTTGAGGAGCGACACGGCTTCTGCTACAATCTGCCGTGCCCGCCAGGGATTCGGCACGATGTCCACGATGGAGCGGACGACATAGACCGGGTCAAAAGCTTCCAGTTCCGGGCGGACCTCGCCTTCCGTCTTGGTGATGAAATCCTTGTCTTTCAGGTCGTCCTTGAGCCCGATCCTGATAGTTCGGGCGCTTGCCGTCGTTGTTATTTTCTTTACCCGCTCGGCAAAGGCGCCGTCAGGTGTCAGCTGCTCCCATGGCAGCCGTTGCAGGATGTCTTGCTCGTAGTCGAGCGGGCGCACTGTGCCGCTGTCTACCCGGTTGACCAGCGGCAGGTAGATTTTTGCCGTACTGAAATCATCTCGTCGGGGAATGGTGCGTGGTTCGGGCCGCTTAGGGCCGTCTCCCTTGTATTCGCGAATCTGATCAGCCAGATCCGCCATGCCGTCTTGCTCAAGTCCGGCCTTAACCGCGTCAATGACTTCCCGCGTCGAGGCGTGGTGACAGATCACGTAACACTCATCAAGAGCATCATTCCCGGTCTTAATGGTATCGGGTTGCCTGAGTATTCGCCCTACCAGTTGGGTCAAGGCGCTCTTGTTGGTTGTCGCCGCCAAGGCGCACAGAACATAGGCAAAGGGACAGTCCCATCCTTCTTGTAACGCCTGCTTGGTGATGATGAAGCGCACCTGGCAGGTCCGGCTCAACAGGTCGATATTCTCAGGGTCCTTCAATTCATTCTTCTCCGCCGTCTTTTCGGCGATTTCCTTTTCGCTCACACCCAACGTCAGCAGGGACTCCCGAACGTCCGCTGCATGAATGTACCCCGCATCCCGTTGATCCTTGCCGGTACGCTCCACCTGGATCAGGGCGATGGGGCGGATGTAACGTCCTGTTTCACTTTGCAGCCGTTCGGCCTCGCGTTGCAGATTATTCAACCGTTCCAGACTTTCCCGCAAACAGTCCCGCCACTCCTCGCCGCCATGCACGGTCACGTTGAGCGGCAGCTTGATCATCCCTTCCCGGTCCAATTCAGTGCCTCGCACATCCACCAGCCAGTTGCTGTACATGGGAGGGATATCCTTGGGGCGATCTTTCGGTGTTGCCGACAGTTCTAGTACAAAACTGGGGTTGAAGCCGTACAGCGTCGTAAGCGCCAGCTTGGAATATCCTTTATGCCCCTCATCCAGCACGACAATCGGTTTGATAGAGCGGAGCACGTTTCCGAGGGAATCCTTGACGATGGCCCCCATGGTGTCCCGTTCGCCGTACACGTCCAGGTTCGGCACTTGCAGCAATTCCACATGATGGGCCAGATAATCATCAGCTACAGGGAAAAAGCCATGGACATTTCCCCGGTCACGGAACATGCGTAGTGTTTCCTGTGTTTCACGATTGGCCGACTGGAGCATTAGGAGCATGATACAGAGGTGGC
Organism: Geobacteraceae bacterium; assembly: GCA_009773645.1. Taxonomy (GTDB): domain Bacteria; phylum Desulfobacterota; class Desulfuromonadia; order Geobacterales; family Geobacteraceae; genus WSYB01. The sequence goes on along the minus strand of WSYB01000011.1, from coordinate 49,580 downwards.
TATCCACATCCCTTTTGTTGAGCGGATCGTTCTTCTCCAGAATCTTAACCCGTCCAGCCGCAGCCTTGTCCAATTGCTGGCGATAGGGATGATCCCGACTGCTCAGAGCCTTTTTGGTCTGGGCGTAAATTGACTCGTTGGGAACGATCCAAAGGACAAAACCGCTGTTACGGCGCAGCCACTTAGACATGATGCGAGAGACTGCATTAGCTGCCAGCAAGGTCTTGCCGCCACCAGTCGGCACTTTGAGAGCGACTGCCGGGACAGAGCAACCAATGCCGTCTGTTCGGGGGCTGAAGGAAAATTTTGCCCGAACCAATGGCAGTTTGCCCGCATCCCGGAGCTTGCCCCATGCCTTCTCAGTATAGTCAAAAGCCGGCGCTTCCATGTCCGGGTTTTCCAGCATGAATTGCTGATACTTGAGAAAGCTTGCGTGGCTGGCCATGAGCTCGTCCAGATAGCTGTCAAGGGTATCGAGAACCCGTTGTTGAAAGTCTTTGAGTTCCATAATCACCTGATTCTTGTAGAAGCGGCCTTTGGCCGCGATTATCTTGAATGAAGCGTCTATGGTCTTACTCTACCCACACCGCATCCCAGCACGGGTAATCCCATATCCGCTTGACGATTCCGGCCCGGACCGGATTCATGATCATATACCGCGCTACGGACCTTAAATCCTCTTCCCGACGTAGCGCACGGTCATGAAATCCTTCTTGCCATACTCGGCCCAACCGCCCCGTAGGAGCGGCTTCAGCCGCGATGTCTGTCGATTGAATCGCGCCTGAAGGCGCTCCTGCCTGATTCATCTGATGTGCCGCAGCACCTTTAACTTGTCCCACGAGCTTGGACAGTGAGCTTTGTCCTGTCAGCGAAAACAGCCAATGCAGATGGTCAGGCATGATCACAAAAGCAAGACTATCCACATCGCCCTTTTCTGCATAGTGCCGCATGGCGTTGACCAGAATGCGTCCAAAACGAAAATCGGCAAAGAGCGGTTTACGTCCGAGCGTAACGGTGGTCACAAGATAAATTTGACCGGGAATGGAAACCCTTCCCTTTCGCAAATCCCGTCCGTGTGGTTTATCCACGCAGAACCTCCTGTAGGAGCGGCCTATGGCCGCGATGAACCAAATGCAATCGCGCCTAAAGGCGCTCCTACAAAAAACGTGTGCCGTTATTCCTTCTCGAACCGGTACAAGGCGAACGGCAGCGGCGCATGTTCGACGCCGAGAGGTAGCAGGTGTTTGCTGGCGACGAAGCGTGCCGGGGCAAAGACCAAGTGCTGCTTGTCCTTGGCGGTAGCAGCGATCCTTTCAGCCAGGGTCAGAGTGAGGGCTGCATCTCGGGATTTCAGCCAGTCCAGGTCGGGCCGGTAGATCAGCCAGACGTGGTAGCCGGGGCTTTCGCCCAAATACCAGTCATCCTCGCGCACCTTGACTGGAGACAGGGGTTCGCCGGTGGCGGTATGAAACAGCCAGGCGCCGAGACTCCGGTAGTCTGGAAGATGTTCGCCGGTCAGCAGTTTGTCCAGATCCAGCGGCGGACCAAGTTCGCAATAAGTGAAGCCACCAGCCAGCCCTTCGGTCCGCTCGGTGATCTTCTTCTCACCGACCACCAGCAGTTCGTCATCCTTAATGAACTTGCTGATTTTGTCGAAACGCTTACCCTTCACCTGTTCGATGTGCTCGATTTCCCGCAGCAACTTAGGCGCATCTTTCAGAGTCGAAAAGCTGACCTTCTTGCGAAAAAGTTCCTCCTTCTGCGTCCCCTCGTACTCATAGCCGTTGATCACCCGGCGGACACGTTCGGCGGTCAGGGTGTCAGCGTAATCCTCACATTCCACCAGGATGAAGTTGCGGTTGCCGCCATCTTTGGCATTGGGGGAGAGTGTCGCGTGAGCAGTGGTGCCGGAACCGGCGAAGGAGTCGAGAATAAGCGCATCGGAGTCAGCGGCTATCTGGAGTATCCGTTCAATCAATCGGGTCGGCTTGGGAGTGACAAAATCGATTTTCGTGTCTGCGTCGGCGAAGATGGCATTTATTCCTTTTTTCGCTTCGTCAGTATGTCCTACAACTTCATGCGGCCACCAAGTCGTCGGTACCGTGCCGCCTCCGCTACGTAATAAATGCCTGTACCGCTTAAATGATGGAACGTTAGCTTTGCCGTCCTTTCCCCAGAAAAGCAAGTCTTGCTCTACATGCTTAAGGTGTTCTTCCTTCGAGTAAGCCCATGCTCTCGTTTTGTTCGGCCAGACTTCCTCGCCAGTAATTGGATTTTTTATCGGGTAGTAGAGGTTAGGTCGTTCGTCAGCTGTCTTATTGCATGTATAGTCACTCGCCCTAAAAATACCTTTTTCATCTTCGTAACGGTACTGCTGATCATTTTCTTCCGTACGCTCAAGTAGGTTTCGTTGCCATTCAGGCGATTTTTGATACACCAGCACATGGTCATGCATCGGAGCAATTCCAGTGTTGTCGTTCGACGTAGAGTATTTTTTCTGCCATACGATATTGGCGGCAAAGTTTTCCTCTCCGAAGATGTCATCCATTATCATCCGGGCACGGTGAATCTCATTGTCGTCAAGGGTCATCCAGAAACTTCCTTGTTCCGAGAGCAACTCGTGCAGCAGCTTCAGGCGCGGGTACATCAGACAGGCCCACTTGTCGTGACGAAGCATGTCCTCCCGGTTGATCGGATTGCTGGAAAGCCACTCCCGCATGATGGGGGAATTCACGTTGTCGTTGTAGGACCAGTTCTCATTGCCAGTGTTGTAAGGCGGGTCGATGAAGATGCAGTCCACCTTGCCGGCATAGTGAGGCATTATGGCTTTGAGGGCATGCAGGTTGTCACCATGGATGATCAAATTGCCGGAGTCCTCGCCGATGGATCTTTCCGGCACCGGTTCCAGTGGGCGGTATGGCACCGTCAGGTGATGATTGTAGACGAATTCTTTTCCCTTGAAGTACAGTTCGGGCATAGGTTTTCCTATTGATTAAAGCTTATTTGAATTTATCGAGATACCTTGTATAGACCCAACCACGAATACATATTTCGTCGCTGTCATTATGATATTCCACAAGAGACCAATGGCGTTTCTTTTCAACAATTTCGACAACTTGTCCGAAATAAAGGTTACCAACGGTTTGACTATCTCTTGAATTTGAGGATTTGACGGTTAGCAGGCGAGAAGACACAACCCTATAGCAATTGATGACTTGTGGTTGTATCTGTTGTTTTTTGATTTCTCTTTTTAATTCTTTAAGAAGGACCGCATTTTGATGATCAATATATTTAATTATTTTATCTGATGAGTCTGTGCGGTTGTTAATATAAATACCAATAATCATTGATAGCGCAATCGACAGCATTATGAATCTTATTATTGGATGGCGATTGCCAAAAGATTCAAAGTACTCATATATTTTAAGTTCAATAGTTTTGTTGTCACCAACTATTTCAAAATCTCTTATTTTGTTTCGGATTAGGTCTTGTATTTCCTCAATGTTTATGGAGCTTCCGAATCCTGTAACAGTTCCATCAGAATATATTTGAAAGTCGGTATTTAACCCCTGAATTTCTCTAAGCGACTGAAATGAGTTAGTTATCCATGATGTTAGGTTAGGGTTGATTCTATCAAAAATATAACTGTGTCTATTTATCAAGCTTTCATAGCCACTGCTTATATTAGAGAAATCCTTAAAAGATTTGAGTGCATTTTCAATAGCACTCGTTTGATTAAAAATTGCAAGAGACTCGCGAACGCAATTCAATGTTGAAAGATCAGTAAAACCAAGATTAAGATGTTTTAGAGGCAAGCCAATTTGATCAAGCATCTTGAATTTATCGAATAAGTCTGTTTGCAGCAATCCAACGGTATTATTATATACATTAAATTCATTCTGCCAAAATCTACCAGTAATGGATTCCATAAGTACATTATGTGATTTAAAAGCGTCTGCAATTGCTCCACAATTATTAATGCTATCCCAGTTATGTCCTATCAAGTTATTGTGTACCCCTACAGCCTTTGTAATTGAATCAAGCTCTCTTAGTCTGCCAAGTGGACCTTGAATTCGTTCAAGCCATGCAAAGTGAGAACTCATGGCTTGTGACATTATGCTATTACACCCAAAATCAACACGAATCACGTTGAGTCCTCGCAGATTGAATCAAAAGTAAGCCACCGTAACTAGCTGGGGAAATCTACCGTGTCAGGGGAAATCTACCGTGTCAGGCTTTGCATTTGGACATTCGCCGCAAGGACAGGCACCGCATCCCACGTTTTCCCCTGTAACAACCTTCCATTTTTCTTCTTCGCCCGCTTAGTGCCGTCAGCCCCCCATCCTCCCCACTGCTTGAAGAAGAAGGCAGAATGTTGTTCTTCGCATTGGCGCTTGATGTTCAGCACCCACTCCTGCCGCATGAGACGTGCCTTGGGTCCGGACTCGCCGCCGACAATGACCCAGTGGATGCCGTTCAGGTTCAAGGGACCGAGGTCTTCCAGCAACGGCTCCACGGAAGCGAAGCGGATAAATGCCGGAATCTGCCGCAGCCAGTCAAGCCGGGGAATGCCGTGTTGTCGGTTCTCCACCGTAACTCCCAGCCAGGCGTTACGCGGCGGTTCGTAATCGCGAAAGAAAGTCGCCATACGCTCGGCACGCTTGGTCAGCACCTGGAATGTGTGTTGCGGCGCCCGGCGGATCACATCGAACACCTGCCGGATGTAGTCGTCGGGAATCCCCTCGTGGAAGAGGTCGCTCATGGAGTTGACGAAGTAGATCGTCGGCTTGCTCCTTTTCAGCAGCTCTTCCAGCCGGTGGGGAAGCAGGGTCAAGGCAAAGCCGTTCTCGTACCCTTTGACCCCCATCGCCTGTAAACGCTTGGCCATGGCCTCTGCGTAGCAATGGGCACAGCCGGGAGATACCTTGCTGCACCCTACCGTGGGGTTCCAGGTCTGCTCTGTCCACTCTATGGATGCTTGTGTGCTCATTGTTGTACCCTAAAACTCCACGGCCCGGCAAAGCAGTCCACGTAGCAGATGGTTCGCTGGTGCTGGCCGACAATCATGAACAGGCGTTCCAGGTATGCCTCCAGAAGGCAGTGCTTAAAGTACGCTTGTTCGCGGCCTCTGTACTGGGCAGGAATCTCCATTCCATCTCCGTACCACAATCCTGTGACAGAATATGTCGCTTCCAGAGTAGGATATCTAGGGCGAGCACTGGCCTTGCAACTCTGGCCCCTCCAATGCCTACCCGCACAAACTCAAAAGCCGCCTTCAGCACCATGCTGGCAAAGGCGGCTTTGGCTATTCTTTATTTTCGCTCGGCGTTTGCACTCCATAATCAACTACTCCACAACACCGCAATATTACGCAGGTTTAATACACCTTTTTGCCCATGATGTCAACGGGAAAGGCCATGCATCGGGAGCCGGGGACCAGGAAAGGGAAAAGAAAAGCCTCCTTTATGGGGAGGCTTTTGGTGACATCATGGGTAACTGAAATGTTGCTGTTTTGATTGTTCTACTTGGACTGCCAGGGTTCGCGCTACTTTAGATTTCCTGACGGTCAGCTTTTGCTGCCGTGGCCGATGGTCATTCACCACCGCGAGAAGTCACCTTCCCGATTCGCCCCCAGATTTTACAGCGTGGGACTGTTCGCCGCTGCTACCTTTCACAACGCAAGAAGCTTCTTTGCCTCTTCACTCATGTAAGCGCCCTAGGTAAATTCATCTGTATTATCAAATAGTTTCCAATCATAGATCACTTCAGCTTTCTCGCCTCCTGCCATGCGGCAAATTCTGCAGGACGCAAGCGATAGCGGGCAATTATTCCTGGGTGCAGACGCTTGATTTCATCCTGTACCATTTCGACAAAGGCGGAGCGATTTTGCTCGTCGATGCGCTTCTCTGCGAACTGTTCAATTGTCAGCAGAATATCCGGCCGCTTGTTGCGAACGATATCAGCCACCAGTTCGTGTAATTGCAGGCGATAGCGGAGCCGAATAGGATCAGGCTCCGCCAGGCTTTTGCTGACCAGGACATATTCCCTGGTAGATCGTTCATAGGCCCAGACAAACAGGTCCCGGAGCAGTTCGACCCGGTTCATCTCGTACACGCCCAGCATAGCGTCGATGTAGGCCCGATCCGGCACATCGATGAATGTTAACGGTGAGAGGTTATGCTTTATCAGCGGGATATTGGCCCCGAGTCGGGAAACCCGCTTGTTCACGTCCTCAAACGGCTGCAGATACGGAATATGTACCAGGATGAAAAACGCCTGCTCAAAGGGGTCTTCGATTTCAGAAGCTTTTCTGAGGATATCTTGGAAACACTCCTCGATAAGCTGTGGAACTGCAAGCGGCACAAAAACAGAGCCGCCGATCTGGACAGGCCGGGACCGCAGGCGTCCGCTGGCGTCAGGGTCGGGCATCAGGTTTTCCGATAATAGACCGTGCAGACTGAGGAAGGTATGCGTATCAAACCCGACAGATTCCGCTTCATCAAGCAAAAGCTCAATAGCCGTCTTGTGATTGAGGATCATCTGCGCTTCCTGGGCGTCCTTCCCTTCCGCATAACGGCCAAACTCGATCAGGTTTTGCGTGTCGATGCGGGAATAGGTGTTCCCCTCCAGACGGCTGGATGCCCACGAAAGATCGATCAGCAGCCGGTTGAGTATGGCCCGGCCATAGGTCCCAGCAGGTTTTTCGAACTCTCCGGTATCACCAATGCGATGCAGGTGTTTGCGGGTCATCTCACCCAGATACCATGTTGTGTTGGGAATATAGGCATCGAGGAATGAGCGCTCATAACCGACAGGGGTTCGCGCTCCCCGGGGGCGGCGAACCTGGGAGAATATCTCGCGGCCCTCTTCGGAGAGCGGAATGTACGTTTCGTAGGTCTCTTCCGCACCAGGTGCTTCCGATTCGGGTGACACCACTCGGATGTCAATTGGCGCGAGCAGCCGGTAGATCGTCGCTTTGCCTTTGCCGATAGCAGCAATATGCCGCTTTGCCGCCAGTTCGGCAAGCCAGCGCTGTACCGTACGCAGGTGCGGAGGGTTACTCAGTTCATTACGAATGCTCTCACTGTTAAGTCCATCAGGGTGACGGGCCAGGAGAGCAAGGATCTCTTCTTGTTGGGGAGACAGCAATGTAACAGTCATGTCCTGGTCTCGCTCTTGATATTGATGAATCGCGACACACATGATGTCGCTAATCGTCGCGAATTGCAAGTTATTTTGTCGTCAATCGTCGCGAACCCTGTCGTTAGGGCTGTCGCGATGTATCGCATGATGAGCCGATAGCTACGGCAAGCTTGCTGTACTCGAACACCGACAGAATGCTGGAACGATCACAGTTCCAGTTCAATGACCAGGCTATTATCGTACTGAGGATTCACCTCCACATCCTTGTAACCGAACCACCTTTTCCAGAATGCTGGGAATCTTGTTGGGCTGCCAGAATTCGGCGTGGATGTCGGAAAAGGGACGAACCAGCATGAAACTCTCCATGTGATGTTACGGGTGGAAATCGGATGCTAAAATGGTGCAGTTTAGCCGATTGTCAGGAATATAACCGATTATGGCGGCATTTTTGTCGCCAAATATAAGGCGTCTGCAAAATGACGCATCATTGGTATCCCAACAAACACCATTGATGGATGATAAAATGCCACCTTGAATGGCACCATTGCGTCGGAAACGAAAAAGGCCCCCATTAAGGAGGCCAGGAATAATACTGCTGATTTCTCGTCGCTTTAGATTGCCATACGGTCAGCCTGAGCTGCCGTGGCCGATGGTCATTGACCCCCGCGAGAAGTCACCTTCCCGATTCGCCCCCAGATTTTACAGCGTGGGACTGTTCGCCGCTGCTACCCTTTGCAACGTGTGCCGGTCTGGATAGGACCGCCAGGATAACAAAAAGAAAAAGCCCTGATTTCTCAGGGCTTTTTTGACTCATCCGGACGGTGCCGGACTATTAAATGGTGGCGGTGCAGGGACTTGAACCCCGGACATCACGGATATGAGCCGTGTGCTCTAACCAGCTGAGCTACGCCGCCGAACCTGTACATGGTCTGTGAAGTGATACAAAAAACCTCCTTGGCGTGACCAAAGAGGCTGGATTTTTTGGTTGCGGGGAGAGGATTTGAACCTCTGACCTTCGGGTTATGAGCCCGACGAGCTACCAGACTGCTCCACCCCGCGTCAACAGAAGACAACTTTTAACACGGCTATCTGTTCCATGTCAATAAAAAAATGAACCTCACTATTTAGGCCGAAGCGCGGTATAATAAAATCAAAAGAAAATAAGAGTTTGAGAGCCGAAAGACTCTCATTTTGCCCTAGTAGGTTTTCCTTTCTTCCTGCTAGGGTGCTTTTTGCCGGTGAGCCCGGTCACACCAGCCGTTGATTCCATCCAGGGAGAATGCACCATGTCATTAAAGAACAAGCCGGTGTCCTGCAAAGTTTTTGACAGCCATTTCCATATTATCGACAAACGCTTCCCCCTTGTCCCCAATAACGGCTTCCTTCCCGATGATTTTACCTGCGAAGATTATCTGGAGCGCACCAAAAGCTTTCCACTGGCGGGCGGGGCAATTGTCTCCGGCTCCTTCCAGTCATTGGATCAGTCCTATTTGACAGATGCCCTGCAAAAGCTTGGCCCCAGCTTTGTGGGGGTGACCCAATTGCCTGCCTCGGTCTCCGATGAAGAGCTGCTGAGGCTGAACGAGCTGGGGGTTCGGGCCATCCGCTTCAATCTCAAGCGCGGCGGTTCCGAGAAGGTGGAGAATCTGGAAACTCTGGCCATGCGGATTTACGACCTTGCCCGCTGGCATGTGGAGCTGTACGTAGATTCCAGAGATCTCCCCGATCTGCACAACACTCTGGTCAAGCTTCCCGCCGTCAGCATCGACCATCTTGGGCTCTCCAAAGACGGCTTTGCCTCCCTCCTTGCGCTGGTTGAGCGCGGCGTGCACGTCAAGGCAACCGGCTTTGGCCGGGTGGACTTTGAGGTGCCGGGCGCGTTACGGAACATTTGCGCTGTCAATCCGGACGCCTTGATGTTCGGCACCGACCTCCCCTCTACCCGCGCCCCCAGGCCCTACACCGATGATGACCTGAAATTGGTGACTGAAGCTTTGGGGGAAGAAATGGCGCGAAAAGTTCTCTATGGGAATGCCGTTGCCTTCTACCGACCTCAGAGCACATCCTGCAATCGCCTCACATGACAGACCGTCGAGAGAAGTTCTATTAACCTACGGCTTGTAGTACATGAGCTGCCGGGCGAAGGGGGAGACGGTGCGGACCAGTTGCGCCATCTCGTCAGGCGCCATGGGTTCAAAGGAACCGGCATACCGCACGTTCTCCTCGAGCTGTGGGATATCGTCGCAGCCGATGACGATGTTGGTGACGGGCTGGGAGAGGGCAAAGCGGAGGAACGGCTCCATCCCCGTGAAACCGGGTATCCTGGCGGCGAAGCCGCGGAAGTAGACCTTCATCCCCACGATCCCCATATTCCTTTCCTGCGCCAGCGGGACCACGTGCGCAAGAAAGCTCTGATGCGCCGGCTCAGCCGGATTGACAGGGAGGAGCACCGTGTCGAAATCGAACCGTTCGATGCAGGTGCGGATGATGAAGGGGTCGTGATGGCCGGTGATGCCGATGAACCGCGCAAGCCCCCCCTCTTTCGCCTCGACGAACGCCTCGATGGCGCCGTCCGGTCCGAATATCTCCGCGATATCATCTATGGTCCGGACATCGTGCACCTGCCAGAGGTCGAGGTGATCGGTATTCATGTTCCGGAGCGTCTCGTGGAGATGTGCCAGTGCGCCCCTCTTGTTCCGGGCGTGGGACTTGCTCGTCAGGAAAACATCTTTCCGCCGCTCCTGCAGGGCCTTTCCGTAGTACGTTTCGCTCCCGGCGTAGGCCCGGGCCGATTCACAATACGTGATGCCGAGGTCAAGCGCCCGGTTGATAAGCGCGTACGCTTCCCCGTCATTTCCATAGGTGCGGAGAATCCCCTCTCCGCCGAGGCCGAGGACGGTCACCTCCACCCCCGTCCTGCCGAGAGTTCGTTTCGGAATGTCCATGGGAAAATTATACCAGTAATTATTCCGATTATCAGATCACTGATTTTACCACGTCGGATGGAAATCGCCATCTTACACCATTGAGTTCAGCATTGACGACGAATTCCGGCCTCGGTTGACTTCGCGCGAAAGTGTTGTGTAATAGATTTACAGCATTGCCGGGAGCACCTACCGGGCATTAGCATCGGAATCAAAAGGAAGCGATGATAAGGGAGGGGAAACGTGACAGCGGGAGATTTTGTGCGATACTTCTCTTGTAGGCGATGCCCATAAAAGATGAAACAAACGTCCCGGTCTTAATGGAACTGCGGAGGATTTTCAATGGCGGGAGGAACTATCTGGAAAGGATCTATCCATTTCGGGGATACGAATGTGCCCGTGAAGCTGCATGCCGCGATCAAGGAAGAGCGGATTCAGTTTCACCTCCTGCACAGGCGTGATCAGGTGAAATTGCGCCAACAGATGATCTGTGCATATGAAAAGAAACCGGTGCCGACGGAAGCACAGACCAAGGGGTTTGAAGTGGAGGACGGGAAATATATCCTCGTCGATCCGGCGGAACTCGAACAAACCGCTCCTGAAGGCAGCCGGATGATCGAAGTCCACGAATTCGTCAAGACCGGACAGATCGATCCCATCTTCCTTGGTCACGTCTACTACCTGGAGCCGGATACATACACGGAAGGCTATAACTCGCTGGTCGCGGCTTTGCAGGAGATGGATGCAGAAGGCATCTGCACCTGGACCATGAGAAAGCGGTCCTATCTCGGGTCCTTGCAGGCAAGCGGAAAGATTCTTCGCCTGAGCACTCTGCGGTATGCCGACGAAGTGATCCCGGTAAAATCTCTCAAACTTCAAGAAATTCCCATGTCCGAAAGAGAACTGAAAATCGGGAGCGATTTGATCAATCAATTGACCGCTCCTTTTCAGCCACAGAAATTCGAAAACGAACATCAGAAAAAGCTGCAAAAGCTGATCGAGAAAAAAGCCCGCGGAGAAAAAATCGCGGTCCTGCGCCCGAGGCTCTTGAAACCGACGGCATCGGACCAGCTGCTTCAGGCTCTTGAAGCGAGTTTGAAGAAGGTCGCTTAAAAGACAGGCACGAGGCGCTAGGCACGAGGCGCTGGGGTAAACTTCGGGCGTTTAACCCAGTGCCCAGAGCCTAGCACCTGCTCTGGGAGGATTGAAATGGCTGTGCAGGGAATTTGGAGCGGTACGATCAGTTTCAGCCTGGTGGCGATTCCGGTTCAGCTGGTTAAGGCCATAGCGCCCGGCCGTGTCTCTTTCCGCCTGCTCCACAGCAAGGATTACTCTCCCCTCGCGAGAAGAATGTTCTGTCCGGAGCAGGAAACGATGGTCCCCCCCGATGAGATCATCAGGGGATACGAAATCGGGCCCGACAGATACATACCGATAACGGACGAGGAATTGGAATCCGTGTCGCCCGAACGGAGCCGCACGATCGAGATCGTCGAGTTCATCGACATGGCGGAAGTGGATTCGATCTATTTTGATCATCCGTATTATCTCGTTCCATTGAAAGGGGGCGAAAAATCCTATCGGCTGCTGGTCGAGGTGATGCGCCGGACAAACAAGGCCGGCCTCGCAAAATTCGTGCTGGCCGAGCGTGAGTATCTCGTGGCGGTCAAGAGCACGGAGGGAGCGCTGACCCTGACCACCCTCCATTACAGCGAGGAAATACTCCCCGATGAAGACGTCTCACCGCAGGAAGGAAAGATCGACGCCGCGGAGAAAAGCCGCATGAAGAAAAGTATCAAGGAAATGATGGCAGACTTCAACCCGGAAAAATACGCGGACGAGCGCCGGGAAAAGATCGTGGATCTCCTGAAGAAGAAGGCAAAGGAAGAAGCGACCGTGGAGGCGCCTGAAATAGCGGAAGAAGAGGGAGAAGGTCCGGCCGATCTGATCGCCGCGCTGGAGGAGATCATGCGCCAGGTGAAGAAGAGCCGGTGAGCCGGAAAGTAGTCGAAATCGCCGAGAGAAGACTCTCCCTGTCGAACCTTGAAAAGGACCTCTACCCCTCCTATGGTTTCACGAAGGCCCACGTCCTGGAATACTACGGCCGGATCGCAGGGTTCATCCTCCCCCATCTGCAGGACCGGGCATTGACCCTGAAGCGCTATCCCGAAGGGGTGGAAAAGGCGTTCTTTTTCGAGAAGCGTTGTCCTTCGCACCATCCGGCCTGGGCGAAAACGGCCGAGATTCGTGGGGATAACGGAGAGCGGATGACGGTCTGCCTGGTCAACGATCTGGAAACGCTGATATGGGTGGCGAACCTCGCGTCCCTCGAACTCCACGTGCCTCTGGCCAGGGCCGGTTCCCCGGAAACGCCCGATTCCCTGGTCTTCGATCTGGACCCCGGCGAGCAGGCAGACATTCTGCATTGTGCCCGGGTTGCGCTGATACTCCGGGACCTGCTCTCCCGGTTGCGGCTCACAACCTATGTAAAAACCTCGGGCCAGAAGGGACTCCATGTATACGTCCCCCTGAACTGCAAGGAGACGACCTTTGAGGACACCAAGACATTTTCAAAAGCCGTGGCAGTGATCATGCAGAAAAACTATCCGGACCTGGTGACCGCAAAAATGGCGAAGGAGCACCGGAAGGCAAAGGTTTTTATCAACTGGTCCCAGAACGACGCTTCGAAGACGATGATCTGCGTTTATTCCCTGCGGGCCCGGGAGAAACCGACCGTTTCGTTTCCCCTTGCCTGGGGGGAACTGGAGAATCTGGCCGGCCGGCGCGATCCGGAAAAGTTTCAGATCATCCATGCGGAGGCTATTCACAGGGCCGAGACAATGGGTGACCTGTTTCGGGAGGTGCTGGTGAAAAAGCAGAGGCTGCCTCATCTATAACAGGAAAATTGCCGGAATTTTTCCGTGTAGGGGCAACCCTGTGTGGTTGCCCTTCTTCGGGCGGCCACACAGGGCCGCCCCTACAAATGTGGCCAACATGGGCTTAAAGGAATACGAAGCCAAACGCAAATTCGAGAAAACGCCCGAACCGAAACCGGGCCTGCGCCCTGAGGGGAACCAGCTCATCTTTGTTATTCACAAGCATGCAGCCCGGGCTCTTCATTATGATCTCAGGCTCGAGCTGGAAGGGGTGCTCAAGAGCTGGGCCGTTCCGAAGGGACCCTCGCTTGATTCTTCCGTAAAAAGGCTGGCCGTTATGGTTGAAGACCATCCGCTCGATTACCAGGATTTTGAGGGGGTCATCCCGGCGGGTAACTACGGCGCAGGGAGCGTCATCATCTGGGACAAGGGCTTTTATCGTCACCCTTCCGCAATTGATGAAAACGAAAGCGAGAAGCTTCTTCTGGCCGGATTGAGAAAAGGGGATCTGAAGTTTGTTCTCGCAGGGGAAAAGCTTCAGGGCGAATTCGCGTTGGTGAAAACGGGAAAGGACGGGAAGTCGTGGCTCCTTTTGAAGAAAAAGGACCGCTATGCAGACAAGGGGGACGTTCTCAAGGAGAATCGTTCCGTGGTGTCCAACAGGACTCTGGAGGAGGTTTTCGAAGCCGGGCCGGGGGAACCTTCCGGACAAAAGAAGTTAGAGCAGATCCGTCTGCGGGAAGCGCTGGAAAGCGAAGAGCTGAAGGATGCGCCGGTTGAACCGATGCCGCACGCTGTAAAACCGATGCTCGCGACCCTGGTCAGAGAACCGTTCGACCATCCGGATTGGATCTTTGAGGTGAAATGGGACGGATACCGGGCAGTCGCCGAGATCCGGGACGGAGACATCGCGCTCTATTCACGAAACCTGCTCGCGCTGAACCAGAAGTTTTTTCCCATTACGGACGCGCTGCGGAAATTCAGATTTGAGGCTGTTCTGGACGGCGAAATCGTCGTGGTGGATGACCGGGGACATCCCGATTTCCAGCTGCTGCAGAATTACCGGAAATCCGGAAGCGGTCATCTGCTCTACTACGTCTTCGATCTCCTGTACTTCCAGGGACATGACCTGACCGGCCTCCCCCTGCTCAGAAGAAAGGAACTCCTGAAAAGGATTCTCCCTTCCGTCCCGAAAATAAGATTCAGCGATCACGTATGGAAGGAGGGGGTCCTGTTTTTCAATGTCGCCAAGGAAAAGGGTCTGGAGGGGATAGTCGCCAAGCATTCTCAAAGCACGTACCAGGTGGGGAGAAGGAGCCGGCAGTGGCTGAAGGTGAAGACGCGGCTCACGCAGGAGGGGGTGATTGCCGGATTCACACAGCCGCGAGGGGGGCGAGGGTATTTCGGCACCCTGGTCCTGGGGGTCTTCGAAGGGGACGAGCTGGTATACATCGGCCATTCGGGAGGCGGATTCGGGGCGAAAGATCAAGAGGAAATCCGCGAAAAACTGGCTCCCCTGATCCAGAAGAAATGCCCTTTCAAAGTGGAGCCGAAGACCAACACCCCGGCCACTTGGGTAAAGCCGGAGCTCGTCTGCGAGGTTGCCTTAGCCGGCTGGACCGAGGATGCCGTCATGCGGCACCCCGTTTTCCTGCGGCTGCGCGAGGATAAAGCCGCCGGCGAAGTGGGGCGAGAGGTTGATAGGCTGAAGGCTGAAGACTGAAGGGTTGACTGATTTTCTTAAATAACCTTCAGCCTTCAGCCTTCGGTCTAAACACCTGAGTGACGAAGGAGCCTGAAACATGAAAATCCATGTCGGTACGAGCGGGTATGGGTACAAGGAATGGAAGGGAATATTCTATCCCGAAAAGATCTCGCCCAAGGGAATGCTTCGCTTCTACGGGGAACGTCTCAACGCGGTGGAGATCAACTATACTTTTTATCACATGCCCACAGAGAGGGTCCTCGCACCCTGGGCGGAGCAGGTCCCCGACGATTTTGCCTTCGCGCTCAAGGCGCCCCAGGTCATCACGCATCTGAAGCAGCTCCGCAATGTGGGCGAGGAGACCGACTACTTCTTCAGGACGCTGTCGGTCCTGGGCAGGAAGCTGGGGCCGGCCCTTTTCCAGTTTCCCAAGAGTTTTCACGCGAAAAAAAACCGACCTGCGCTGGAGGAGTTTCTCCCCCTGATCCCCGGCAATGTGCAGTGCGCCTTCGACTTCCGCAGCCCGACCTGGCTCGATGCCGGAATTGCGGACCTCCTCCGTGAAAGGGGATGCAGCCTGTGCATCGAGGATACCGACGAAAACCCGGCAAACGAGATCATCAGTGCGGCGCCATGGGGGTACCTGCGGCTACGCCGTTCCGTTTATACGGAGGCCGATCTCTCGCACTGGCTGGAAAGAATCCTTGCGCAACGATGGGAGAAGGTTTTCGTCTTTTTCAAGCACGAGGAAGAGGGCAAAGAGCCCGAGGGGCCCGAAGTGGCGCTGCGTTTCAGGGAGCTTGCCGATGCAAGGGCAAAAAAATGAAGGAAGGAAGATAATTAAATGAACCCGGGATGATTGCCAATTGGCAGAACCTGGCGCATCATCACTCAACAAATCCGCAAGACAACCTTTCCCTTCGCCTTTCCCGCCTCGCTATAGGCAAGGGCTTCCCGTATCTGTGCCAGCGGATACTCCCTGTCGATGACAATCCTGATCCTGCCGGCTTCGATCTGTCCCTTCAGCCATTCCATATCGCGCGCATTCGGCCTTGCCATGACGATCCGCGCTTTCTGCGCGGTAAGGCAGCCGATAAGAAACTGATTGAGAAGAACTGCGAAGGTGGGGAGGGTGGTGACATATCTGCCCTGCGGCGTCAGGACCTTCTTGCAAGCCGCCCAAGAGGCCTTGGCCACAGCATCGAAGATGAGATCGTAGCGTTCATTCCCATTGGTGAAGTCCTCGCCGGTGTAATCGATCACCAGGTCGGCACCGAGACCCTGCACCAGTGCCGCGTTCGCGCCGCTGCATACCGCCGTGACCCTGGCATCAAAGATCCTGGCGATCTGAACGGCAAAGGTCCCGACGCCGCCGGAAGCACCGTTGATCAGCACATGCTGACCGGCGGTGAGCAGGCATACTCGGCAAAGGTGCCCAGCCGTTTCATGCCCGGCAAACCGATGGTCTGGTCCCCTGGCGCGAAACGCTGCACGCGACTGCCGGTCGCGACGACCTCGCCCGCGCATTCACTTCCGAGAATCTTGGGAAAGGTGCGGCCGGTGAATATCTTCACCATGCCGCTGCGGATCTTCCAGTCGAGGGGATTGATCGCCGCCGCGTGCACCCTGATGAGGACGTCATCCGGTCCCGGCTCTGGCTGCGGCACATCCCTGACTTCCACCACCTCGTTCCCGCCGTATCTATCGATCAACGCCGCTTTCATGGCTGGCCTCCCTGAACGAATGCCGGCTCCCTTGAGAAAATCTCGTAGGGGTCTACCATTCTTCATAATAATGAAAAGTGTAGCCCTTCAGACTCTCTCAATCATTTGTATCTGGTTTTTTTATCGATTTCATTTTCTTCTCTGCACAACGGTGTGGGGATTACCAGTTTTCTAGTGTATCCCCTGGTTGGCCCCTGCCTATCTCAGTCCGTCAAGACGTCAAGCGGGATCTCAAGTGAACGGGCTATAGCCGCAAGTGTTTCAACCGTACCTTGCCGCTTCCCGGTTTCGATCTGTGACAAATACGGCTTGCTTATTCTTGCCCGATTGGCGAGTTCCTGTTGTGTGAGGCCACGATGTTCGCGCCAGAGTTTAATCGGTGATTCGCCTGTAAGCTCACGGCGCACGATCTCGTCGGGTACCAGAAACTCTCGTCCGGCGATATAGGCTTCATGAAATTCGGCAACCGTACGTGCATCGGCTTCATCCTCAAGCAGTTCCAGAAAATGCTGGTAATCCTCGTAAGGAATCACGGCAAATTCAGGGTGGCCATTCTTTTCAATAATTTGTGCTTTCATTGATAAACATCTCCTCTTGGTGCGATTCGTACTACGGCTATCACGAGAGCCTGCTCGTGAATCATATATACGACCCGCCAATCCCCAAACCGCAACCGATAGCCGGGATGGTTGGTAACGTAAGCTTCCCTGTCAAGCGCGCGGGTTTTTCGCGCCCGCGTCCACGCGAGAGTTGGGGCATTCCAGCTCCTTTCCCTCCGAACCGTCATTAGGATGCGACTACATGTCCTTGCCAACCATATCAGGTTTGCTCAGACGATCTTCCCAATAGTTTACTTTTGCCTCAACATTCTTTAGCTGATTTTTTAAATTTAATTTGAAACAATCCATTTTTTTCTTGTCTGATTTACATTTAATCGCCTCTTGGTAAAGATCGCCTATCGGTATTGGTAAATCTTTTTTGACCTCTTCCATTATTTTACTTCCATAAACTAGTCTTAGCTGAACAAGACTTTTATTCATTTCAATGAGGGCTTTTCTGCGTGTCTCTCTAAGTTTATCCACAGGTATAGAATCGTCACATTGTTCTTCCAAAACAAATAAGTAATAGAGTACTGCTTCATCTAGAGATGTGAGTGCTTTTTCTTTTAGGTTGAGTTTCCACTGTCTATCTGCAGAAATATAAGTTAATGGACTTATCCATTCAGGACACCATTTTGAAGCAAGAAATGTCGCAAGTAAAAGCAAAAACAACTTTGAATCTACAACGTTAAGCATCTTATATTTCCAGCCTCGGTCAGTAGATTCATCCTTGTGAGCATTGCTCATAATTTGCTCTCCTTTGTCCACCAACGGTGTGGAAAATCACCTGACGGTCTTTTGGTCAGGTGCATTTTTCTGGTTATGCCAGTCTCTGTCCCTTCCGCATATCCGCAGGTGAAATTCTGGTCGCCGCATCGAAAGCGGCAATATATGCCTCCCGCGTCCACGACCATGCCTCTTGAATCTCATATTCTGTGTTGTAGCGAATCCAGATCAGGATGTCCCAGTCGTAATTCCTAGCCTTTCCTGCATTTGTTATGAAGCTTCCTGGTTTACCACTCGGGCGATGTGCCTTTATTTGGTACCGGATGCTGTCATGAATGAAGTCATGTCCTCTGCAGACTGCGGTTTTGTCGCACATGTATTCTGCATAATCTTGGTCATTCATTCCGATGAGCTTAGCAGCATCGTACTCCGATAATGCAGATGTAATGGCGGGGGCAACTCCATATTGTCGCTGCCATTGGAGTGCTACATTGATCAGGTTTTGTCGAAGTTCCTGCATAATTTCCTTCTACGATATGAGGTAAGAGAGAAACTGCTATTAGAATAAGAGCTGTTGGCGGATTAGATTTGCTCCGCAAACGTTTTCTACAAATACCTCAATCTCACATTGTTGAGTCAGATTCTCGAAGGTCTCGCCTCCCATGCTATAGAAATCCGGATGACTCAAAACGTCGCCGATCTCAGGCTCAGAGGAGTCCAGTAACTCAAAAATGACGTATTCACCGTGCCCCTCGATCTCTGCGGCGTACATACCTCTCCTCGGATTTATCACCGTTACCGTGGCTTTCATTTCTTCTTTCTCCTTTGCGCATAACGTGGTGAGCCTTCACCTGCCGGGTTTTAGGGCAGGTGCAAGGCGTTGGTTATGCCATTTGTTTCTTTTTTTCTTGCAGTAAAAGGTAATCCATAAACTGTCTGGTGGAATATGTATGGTCTGAGTTGAAAGCATGTGAGCTTTTGTTGTAAATGCGCGAGATGTAATTAATCACTTTCTCAAGTTGGCTGATAAATTGTTTGAACTCGTTTGGCTTTATATTGGCTTCAGCAAAAACGCTAGTTAGTGATAGGTTGTAATTGAAGTGGGCGAATTGATTACAGCGAAGTATTTTTATTTTGTCCCATATTAGCTTGGCGTTATCCAACTTTTCTTCAATGTGTTGAATATGCTCTGGTTTAAATAATGGTTCTTGTTTAAGTAGGTTGACAAGATTCATCATGTTTATAGTGTCGGTTCTTTTCTCCATAGTCATATATAGCGTTACTATTAATGTGGTCAAATACGAGTATCGGCTAAATTGGAAATGAGTTGGGAATTTTTGTCTAATGCCGTTGTAGTTGTCAGAACTTTCACCAGCTAAAGTCCACCAAGCATCATATGCTAACTTGGAAACAGAAATAAATTGTCGCATTTGGTTGATATGATTTTCAATTTTATTCAAGAGACACCTCGCTATGTATAAAAGAGTAGTAACTCCGCCCCTTAATTGGGAACTTGGCCCGTTACCTGTAACGGCAAAAGAAGGGGAATATCTTTTACAGACCTGCACAGAAGATGGCTGGATAGGTTTTGATACTTGTCACTTTTACGACAACTCCATTGATTCCGGTGGACCATTAAATGAAGGTGATATTGTTGCTTTTGTCTATTTGGGGTTAGTGCATAACGTCTCAAGGCGCACCGGCGGAGCGTAGCGAAGACCGCGTGTCGCCGCTGGTTGAGCATCAGTCCGCTCTTACTGAAGCTTTCTAAGATCGTACCAATGGGTAACTTTGCTAATCTCAGTACCGCGAGCGGTTCGGAATCTGACTAGAAACACTTGCTCTTTACCACGACTCTCTACTCTCCACCCACTAACATCACCATTTATATAATATGGAATAACCGTATTGTCGTATATATCAAGGTGTTTCAACGCTAGATATTTCTCAGCTTCTCGTAAAGTTATAGTCCTTTGTTCTTTAGCAATGGTTGAGCTTAATATCTGAAAAGCGCTATTTCCAGGTGATATTCCGATTTTCAGTAATAACTTGATGCTTTTCCCCGCCTCAAGAGCAATTGGTAAATGGATTGGAGCTAGACTTTCAGCTGTGATTATTCCTCTGTCCATACCGGTATATAAAATCTCACCACCCTCTTTAGCAACCTGTAGTATTTCATAGCCAGTTAAAGAAACCGTGCTACCTCCGGTGTTTGAAAGCAGAACTTCCCATAGAACCTCAACAGCCCCTAGAGTTAAATGCTCATTTCCATTTCGGGTAACTAACGGGTAATCACCAGTATAGCGGGTTATCTGCATTGTTACGTTGTCTCTGATTGCAGAGATACGCGCCTCATGTGATTCATATAAAGAGAATAAAGAAACTATCAGAGCCAATGTAGCAGCAATTGAAGCTACCCAAGTTGCGCGTGTCTGACTATGTACTGTTGGTTGATTCATTTTCTATCCATTTGCCGTAAATTTTTTCTTGATCAACTCGTTAATCACCGGTTTCAGCATATAAGTAACTTGCTTCCGATATAGGTAACAAATTACTTATATACGTAACCGCCGTGGTTACCTATATAGGGGCGGTACAAATGGTGTCGGGGCTACACATTACACAACTTGCCATTTTTGGGTGATTCTGTCAGATGTGTAGCCCTGACACCGTTACTGACCCGATGTGTAGCCCTGACACCGTTACTGACCCTGACACATTACACAACTTGCCATTTTTGGGTGATTCTGTCAGATGTGTAGCCCTGACACCGTTACTGACCCTGACACCGTTACTGACCCCTGACACCGTTACTGACCCCTGACACCGTTACTGACCCCTCAAGCTTCAGCGTGATGTAGGCGTTCCTGAACCAATACCTCAATATTCGCAACTAGCGGCTCGATTTGCGTTCTCGTTGTTTTATAATAATTTCGGGTCATAGACCTATCTCCTGCTTCTGTGCCAATCTCTTGCTCCAGAATCGTATCCATTAATAGGTCGTCAACAGCCTTAAATGCGTCGAAAAGCTCCTTGGTCATGAAAATCTTGTTCAAGATTGTGTAGTTGTGAAAAGCATTGACAGCTTCGCGGGCATCCTGTAGGTCGTACCAAAAAATTCTTTCCTGAAAGAATTTATTTCTGTCTGATGCCGACGCTAATGCCTTCTTATCAAGATCATTAAGTCGAGTTGTTGCGAGAAACCCATCAAATTCCGCAGGATTCATTCGATTGATGTCTGGGTATGTTTTCAAGGGGCTTGCAAGTGCGGAGACAAGTCCAAGAGCGTGCTGAAGAAGTCGCCATGCTTCAGGAAGCACTTCAAACTCCTTCTCGTGGATTTTTGAGATTCGACTGAAAAGGGCATTTATCTTACCCTTATGGTCCTCCAGCTTTTTGGAGAATTGTGTTTCAAGCCACTTTTTTCCATAAAGCTGAAGGAGTGCGTAAGCGATTCCAGCAGCTGTCAGTGTCTTGGCCGCAAAAGCAATGATAACTGAAATGCTTATGTTCAATTTAATCTCCTATTCATTTCTGGCTAACGCCCAAAGCCTGACCGGCCGGCTTTTGGGCCGGTCTTGGCGCTGGTTGGCTGTTCAGTTTTTTAATTGCCCAAGAGCTTTTGTGTAATTTGTTTCAGTGGTATGCCAGTCTGGTTCTCTATTCCATGCGCGGCTATTTGAATTATTATAATCAAGATTTCATATCCCTCTTTAACCTCTTTAGTTAGCGCCCACAAAGGTATTAATAGTCCCATAAGTTTATGGCAATCAATTGTAACTCCATGGATTTCTTTTTCTATATCTTCAATATTGCGTAATATTTTAGGTTTCACATTTTCTGCTATATCTGGTGAATCAGAAATTACTTTTCTCAGTTTCAGTAGCAGGTCTTGAATTTCCTCAATTTCAGAAGTTGATAAAGAATCAGGTCCAAATAACATTTCACCATATTTTTGTCCTTTGACCGTAATGCCTTCTTTATATATTCTTTGCCGGTATTCATTTATTTTGGTCTGTATAAATGAATTCACCGAATTAACAAATTCCTGTTTTCCACCACTCATATTAGGATGTCCAAGATTAAGTCCAAACCTTGAACCACAATCTACCAAAATTGCCATAACTTCTATTCCGAATTTGTATTGATCCCCCAATGTAAGCTTTGGATATTTTTCCATGTAATAGTCACCAATACCAACAATGACTTCATACTGGTGCAACCCTTTAAGGCTTTCTAAAAATGCTCTTTCAATCATAACCTCTCCTTTGAACCAGCAGTATTAACTTTCATTTCCAGCCAACGGCTCGCGCCCTTGACCCGCACCGGGGCGCTTCTCAGCCCCGGTCGGTGTCTAAGGGCCTGGTTGGAAGTTCTTCCGTTATTCCGCACCCTCACCAAACAAGACAATTGGTGTATGAGGCGGCGGGAATGGCAGGTAGTACTTGGTTGTTTTCCGCTTGAACTTTAATAAAGGAGGAACGCAGGTAGGCGAGCCTCCATTTATGTCGAGCGTAAAAGATGGCAAATCCCAGACTAAAATGTCGTAACTGCACTCTGCATACCTGTATTCGATGTTATTGTTGCTCTCCCATTTGCCGCAGCCATTGGGGGGCAGTATTTTCCCGTCAGTTGATTTTATTGCTGGGATCAAATTCTTTGTCTCGTTTTCGCTTCCTTTGGTCGTATAAACCCTGATCTTCACGCCTGAAAGAGCCTGCGCCTTTTCCTTTTCCATAAGGAAAGATGGAAACAGGTAAGGAACCGGAACAGGCCCAATCCACGAGGTATCGTAGTACAGGCGTGGGCAGACGGAGTAGGTTGATTCGCCGCACTTAAATTCATAAGAGGTACTGCCATAATCTTTGCAGCGGCCAATTTCCCAGCCGTTCAAATTTTCTGTTACGTATCCGTATCTGTCTCCCACCGTTGAGCAGCCAAAGCTCAGAATGAGCAAAAGCATCGTGGCGGAATTTCTGATTCTTGAAATTTTCTTTTTCATAATTTCTTCCAACGTGGCCGCGCTTGACCTGCCGGGCAGTATTTTCGCCCGGTCATGGTCTGAGCGCTGGTTATCGTCAATAATCATGTAGTTGAACCTCAATTACTCCAGTAATCATAGCCAATGAAATTGAGCCCTTGAAGCCGGATTCTAAGTTCGGTACTATTGATTCTCGGTATGCTTTTTCCTCTTTCCATTTATCCCAAGTTATTAGACTATCGTAAAGTGAATGATCCAGAATTAATAAATAAGAAGATTTACTTTTGCGAGATGGATGATAAAAACAATATTTTCTTGTTGCCTCTATTATCTTCTTCATATTGGTGTTGTGGTAAAAATCACACAGTGACACACAGCCTCTACTCCTAAAATACCCTACAGCAGGACCAGTCCAGACTTTCTCTATTTCATTGCAGCTGTTTGATGGAAGTATTGCGCCTTTTGCTTGAATCCCTTCCCATCCTACATCTGTCGTAACATGAAATACTTTGCCTTTAATATTTTTACATAGTTTCCGTCTTACCTCACTATGCGACCCAGCTACAATTGTAATTGTAATTTCCATCAGTTGTTAATCCCTGTTGTGAGATTCGCGGTATTTCCGCGCGGCCTCCAGCGATTGGTAATCCGTCGCCACTGTCGGCCAAGAGGCCGGAGCCAGAAGTAAGGCGACAGTTCTTGCTCAAAAATGTCCTGAATTGCATCAAAGTGAGGAACCATTCTCCCGCCCCGATGAATCCCTTGTGTTACGTCAATGTGGATTGACCAGTAGCTTCTGGCATGCTCCCAGAACGTATTTCTCAGAGTACGTGGGAGATAAAGCCTCACAATCCGAGCTTGTAGAATTGCGGGTTGGTACTGATCTAGCGCCTTCGCAATTTGTTCAGTGTCCGATAGTGCTCGATCAAAGAAGATTTCGCTTGCTTTCGTTTGACCTTCATCAAGCAGTTGAATGAAACGTGAAAACGCCTCAGATCGTCTCTCTAGTAGCCATTTGTGGTGTTGAGTTTGTCGAGTGAAGAAGGACCCGAGAAAACCTCCAGCTAGTGCAGATATTCCAGTAATAACCATTTCTTTCATAATGATCTCTTTATCTCTTCGGCCTCGTTAATCACCGGTTTCAGCATATAAGTAACTTGCTTCCGATATAGGTAACAAATTACTTATATACGTAACCGCCGTGGTTACCTATATAGCATGCTTCTGCCTTACTGCTACACGGCTGCTATTCTGGCTTCGAGTGGGGTGCCGCGTATCAGTCGGTACGGAGCAAACCACATTCTTATCTGCGGTTCCTACCGTGCCCGAATTTTCTTAAGCTGCTCCCGCAATTCCGTTTCATCAAAAGCTACCGAAACCGGAACCATGTCGCTATCCTTGAATCTCGGACCCTTCATCGGCCTCTCATCAACGACAATCTCCACCGTCTTCAGTTTCACGCCTCGGACCTCGTCATAGCGATAGCGGACGCATAGCAGCGCTTCCCCGTATTTTTCCACCAGCCGCATTGTGCCTTTCTGTCCCGGTTTCAGGTGTGCGTATGCTTTCATGTCACTGAGCATGCAATTCCCTCCAACATAAAAGGTCACTAAGCAACTTGATTAATAAGTCGATTAATTACCCCCTTCCGGGTCTCGTGTCAACGTTTAAAACGGCTAATCAAGAGAGCTGCCAACCACCCGCGCGTCATGCTAAACACCGCCCTCTTGTCACTCCAGATATAAGAAGTGCGCCGCCCCCCCCACGAAGGGTTTAAGCAACTTTTCCCTACAGAAAAATATAGTTATAAATCGGCATCTTACACCATTGAATTCAGCATTGACGCCGATTCCGGCCTCGGTTGACTTCGCGCGAAAGTGTTGTGTAATTGATTTACAGCATTACAGCCAACAAAAATTAGTGATTACGCACGCAACTACCAAGGGAGGATTAAGATGAAGATCAATCGACATGGCTCTGCCGTATGGCAGGGAGGAATCAAAGACGGAAAGGGCGCGATCTCTACCGAGAGCGGCGCCTTGAAGGCGTACCCCTATGGCTTCGCGAGCCGGTTCGAAAGCCTGCCTGGCACCAATCCGGAGGAGTTGCTTGCCGCTGCACATGCCGGCTGCTTCACCATGGCCCTCTCACTGATCCTGGGCGAGGCTAAGCTCACCGCCGAACGGATGGAAACCTCCGCCAAGGTTACACTGGAGCAGGTTGAAGGCGGATACGCCATCACAGCCGTCTACCTGAAACTCGAAGCCAGGATTCCGGGGGCAGACCAGGCGACGTTCGAAAAGCTCGCCGGAATGGCAAAAGCCGGATGTCCTGTTTCCAAACTGTTCAAAGCCGAGATTACGCTGGACACAACGCTTCTCTCCTAGCAGGCTGTTGAAAAACTATTGCGCTCGGCATTACGGTGTTGGAAAAGGCCGAAAAATCCTCACGTACTATCATGTACGCTCCGGTTTTTCGTCCTTTTCCGCCTTGTACTGCCTTCGCACCAACGCCTTGGCCAACAGGGCGACACAAAAACCATGCAGTGAAGGGAGGTACGAAATGAGAAAGGTGACATTATTGATCGCAGCAGTCTGCCTTGCCCTTGCCGGGCCGATAATTGCCTATGCCGGTGAGCACCAGGCCGCGCCGTATGCCGGATCGAAGGAGTTCGAACGGATGAAGCAGCTGGTCGGCGCGTGGGAAGGGACATCGGACATGGGGAAAGAGGGGGAGAAGGTCAGGGTGGAGTATCGCCTGACGGCCGGCGGCAGTGCGCTGGTCGAGACGCTTTCGCCGGGGAGCGCCGAGGAGATGGTTTCCGTCTATCACGACCGGAAGGGAAAACTGGCCATGACCCATTACTGCACGCTCCGCAACCAGCCCCGCATGACGCTCGCAAAGGCAGACGCGCAGACGATCGATCTGGTCTTCGCCAGAAAGGGGAATGACATCGATCCGGCAAGAGAGAAGCACATGCACGCGGTACGCATCACCTTCACGGACAATGACCACATCGTCCAAAAATGGACTCTGTTTGAAAAGGGTACGGCCAAGGGAGGGGTGACGCTTAAGCTGGCGCGGGTGCGCTGAACTGTGGAGCGTACCGGGAGAGAACCGGCTTTTATCCATCGTTCAGCACTGCAAATCATCCGGCAAGACGGGAACAAGGAGAAGTCCCACAGGCTGGCCCCCGTGCCGGCTTCCTGTCGAATTAATCGTCACAACGGGAATCCGCATCCGGGACCGATGCTGACAGCGTTGCTGCTGTTCTTGCTGACCATGGGCCAGACCATCCTGATGAAACCCGATGTGATCGCCAACTGGCAGTACCTGGTGCTGACCCTGGCCTGCGCCGCTTTGAGTGCTCCGGAAAAGGGGGAGGGGATCGAAGCTACCCTGTAACATACGTCAGGTACGCATGGGAGAGACCGCCGATGAAACTCCAAGGTTACATCGAGTTCACCATCACGGAGAGAAGCCCGGAGATGGTCGTTTCGGAGATGCCCGTTCAACCGGGCATCAAGAATCCGTTTGGAGTCGTGCAAGCCGGCGCCATCCTGTGGTTCGCTGACGTCACGGCCTCCGTGTTGATCCTGGGGCCCGTCGAAGCCGCCGAAGGCATGAAGGGCTTCCCCCTGGCCATCACGCTAAACGCCAATTTCCTCGGCAATCAGCGGGAGGGATCATTCAAGGCGGTGGCGTCCTTCGTGAAACGAGGCCGCACGGTCAGTGTCGTTCGGACCGTGGTTTATGGCGCATCGGAAAAGCTCATAGCAGATGTCACCACCAGTCATGTGCTCGCCAAGTAGAGTCGTCCCGGGCGCGAGCGGGTATTGACGGAAGGGGAATGACGCGGCTGCTGCTCTATCTGCCCACCGGGCTGATACCGAGGCGCATGGGGCGGTTTACTGGGGGAGGCACCTGTGAAGATCGTTGCAACCTTATGCGGTATTGCCCTGATTGCAGTGGTCCTGTGGGAGGGGTTCGAGACCATCGTCCTGCCGCGCCGGGTAACCCGCCGGTTCCGCCTTACCCGCCTCTTCTACCGGCGCACCTGGCTCCCCTGGACGAAGATGGTCAGGACATTCGTCCCGGCTCGGCGGCATGAAACATGGCTCAGCTTTTTCGGCCCGCTGTCGCTCCTCCTTCTTCTGAGCATCTGGGCCGGCGGACTGATCACCGGCTTTGCCCTCCTCCACTGGGCAGCCGGCTCGGCCGTCCTTACCCGGGACGGGAGCACCGGCTTCCTCATCGACCTCTACATGAGCGGCACCACCTTCTTTACCCTCGGCTTGGGGGACGCCGTCCCCCGGAGCACCACTGCGCGCTTTCTCGTGGTGATCGAATCGGGGATGGGGTTCGCCTTTCTCGCTCTCGTGATCGGGTACCTCCCGGCCCTCAACCAGTCCTTCTCCCGCCGCGAGGTGAGCATCTCGCTCCTCGATGCCCGCGCCGGCTCCCCTCCCACCGCCTCGGAAATGCTCCGCCGGCACGGCCACGAACGGGGGATGGAGGCGCTGCGGCAGCTCCTCCACGAATGGGAGCGATGGTCGGCGGAGTTTCTGGAAGGACACCTCTCTTATCCGGTCCTCGCCTACTTCCGTTCCCAGCATGACAATCAGTCGTGGCTCGCCGCCCTCACGGCGATCCTAGACACTTGCGCACTGGTAATGGCCGGTGTGGAGGGGGCCTGCGAGCGCCAGGCGGAACTCACCTTCGCCATGGCCCGCCACGCGATGGTCGACCTCTCCCTGGTCTTCAGGACCAGACCGCACGAGGCGGAACATAACCGACTGCCGCCGGAGAAGCTGATGGAGTTGCGGGCCACCCTGACGGCTGCGGGCATCAAGCTCCACGAGGGGGGGGCCGCCGACCTGAAGCTGACCGAACTGCGCTGGCTGTACGAACCATATGTCCATGCCCTGGCCGGTTACTTCCGCGTCAGCGTTCCCCCCTGGATCGCCGAGGAAGATCGGGTGGATAACTGGCAGGCGAGCACCTGGGAACCGAGCGGCATCGGCAGAATGCCGGCTGAAAGAGCCAAGGGTGAGCATTTCTAGCAGCCTGCTGAAAAACGCCATGAGGAGGGCGGGAGCTCCCCGCATCGACAAAAAAGCCCGCACAAAGCGGGCTTTCCTGCCTCTCCGTTGTACAATCCCGAATGTCCCGTATCTTTCTACCCTCCCCCTTCGCCCCAAAGTTGAGCTTGCGGAGCACAAGGTTTTACCGTGGAATGAAGCGAGATATGGCTATTTCTGCTTCGCGATGGTTCACAGGTTGCCTATCTTTACCTGAATGGCGGCCTCCAGGGTTTCTTCGGCAATTGTCAGATAGAAGGTGCCTTCGGTTATGGTGATCGACCAGTTGATGGAGCGCTCCAACTGCGATACCAGTTTGGTGATGAACGCCTGATCGATGCTGATGACGGTGAGATTGGCCAGCCTCGCCAGCTTGGGCAGTTGCTGCTGGTCCCAACTGGCGAGAGCCCTGCCGCACGCCAGCAGGGCTACCCGTTCTGAATGGCGGCTCGCCTTGATGATGCGATCCGGTTCCGGCAGGCCGACCTCGACCCAGAACCGTACCCTCCCGTCAGCCCCTTTCACCCAAAGGTCCGGTTCGTCTGTGGCGCAGATTCCTTTGGTGAATGTCAACTCCGGTTCATGAAAAATCGCGTACGCCAGCAACCGGGCGACAAGCCGTTCTTCCGTTTCTGAAGGATGCTGCGCAACCGTTGCCTGTAAGGTTTCATAGACGCCACGGTCGACATCGGACAGCTGGATGGTTGCTTTGTAAACTGTAGATGGAAGTGCCATGTCAGATAATGTCCTCGCAAGTTATAAAGGTCATCCTTCATACCACATATCCGGCCGTAGTGAAATTACCGAATGTTTGCCACCGAGGAGAGGACTACGGGGTCTATCATGAATTTAAGAAGGTGACGGGATAAATTACATGGTGTATGCTCTCCCTCTGACGGGGTGTAGCTTCTGGAGTAAAAAGCCTTGTTTCCACGAAGGAGGGCAAATGGAAAACGCTGAACAACCTGAACTTTGTCGTCTGCACACCCTGAGGGTCGCCCGTATTGACAAGCGAGGTATCTGGCTGGAGGCCGGCGAGCGGCCGGCGCACCTCCCCCGGCGGGAGGCGCCTCATGTAACGCCTGGCGAGCAGTTGGAGGTGTTCCTGTATCAGGATGTGGCCGGAGAGCTGCAGGCCACGTGCCGTCCTCCGCTGGCTCAGGCTGGTGAGTTTGCGTTGCTGACGGTCCGGTCGGTTGGCCCCCATGGGGCATTTCTCGACTGGGGCCTGGCAAAGGATCTGCTCGCGCCGTTTCGTCTCCAGCCCGAGCGGATGCAGGTTGGCAGGAGCTACCTGGTGAAGGTCGAACTCGATCAGCAGGGTCGTCCGTTTGCCAACGCCCGTATCGATGACTGCCTTGACC
Source organism: Geobacteraceae bacterium (assembly GCA_009773645.1). Classification (GTDB taxonomy): domain Bacteria; phylum Desulfobacterota; class Desulfuromonadia; order Geobacterales; family Geobacteraceae; genus WSYB01. Next base: position 20,457 of record WSYB01000011.1, on the reverse strand, counting down.
GCGAGCGGCCCGATCTGCATGAAGGTGACCCGGTGGCCCTGCTCATCTGGCAGCTTACCGACCTCGGCGCCAAGGTCATCGTCAACCACCGCTTTCCCGCCCTGCTCTACCGGGACGAGTTGCCGGCCGGGACCTGCGCCGGCATGCAATTGGCCGGCTATGTAAAGCGTCTGCGCGAAGATGGCAAGCTGGATGTTACCTTACGCAAGGTGGGGGCCGAGGGAGTGTCCGACGCCCGGGATGTTATCCTTAAGGCCCTGGCGGCCCATGGCGGCACATTGCCCCTGCACGACCGTAGCTCCCCGGCGGCCATCCAGCAGGCCCTGGGCATGAGCAAGAAGACCTTTAAAAAGGCGGTGGGCGGACTCTACAAGGACGGTCTGGTGACGCTGACCAATGAGGGAGTCAGGTTGACGGTCGGTCCTGCAAAGAAGCCGTCAAGCGTAACGTAATTCGAAACGATTATTTTCCTCATTTTAATTCCCCTTCTTTCGCCAGGCTTTCAGCCAGCTTGTCGAAGGATTCGTTCCAGCCTGCCTCGCACTGTTCGCGCATCTCACCCGCAGGGATGCCGACATGCCGCAGGGTGAGCGTTGTCTTGCCTTCCTGTTCCTCGAACGTCACCGTCACCAGCAGTTCCAGCGGCCACTCTCCGCTCATTCCATATTGCGAAGCCGGGACCACATTGCCTTTCTCATCCGCAAAGCTATCCGTGCAGACGAGGAGCGAAGGCTCCACTATTTCGCGATAAACGCCCGTGCTCCAATAGTCCTGCCCCTCGGGCGACCGCATGCAGCTGAGATAGGCGCCCCCCACGCGCAGGTCGATCCTGCAAAAAGGCGCGGTGAAATCTTTCGGCCCCCACCAGCGCATTAAGCGCTCCGGCACCGTCCATGCCTTCCATACGAGCTCGCGCGGTGCATCGAACATGCGGGTGATGACAAGCTCCCGCTCCTCAGTCGTCGGGGCGGGACTGTTTGTTATAGTCATGGAATTCTCCTTTTCATTTCTTCGCCATCTGAGCGAATGCGGCCTGGGCTCCCTCTCGGATTTCCTCCGGCGTCAGGTCCTTGACATGGGTGGCGAGGGTCCAGCTGTAACCGAAGGGATCTTGCACGGTGCCGACCCTGTCCCCCCAGAACATGTCCTGGACGGGCATCCGGGCCTCGGCGCCTGCTTCACGGGCAACCCTGAAGGCATCGTCCACGTTTTCGACATAAAGGTAAAAACTGACCGGGGAGCCGCCGATGGTTTCCGCGCTTTTGCAGGGCTCATGCGGATTTTCTTCCCCCATCATGATGATCGAGTCGCCGATCTGGATCTCGGCGTGCATCACGCCTTTGCCGTCGGGCCCCGGCATGGCGTAGTGCTCTTGGGCGCCGAAGGCCCGTTTGTAGAATTCGATGGCCTTGCGGGCATCCTTGAACATGAACATCGGTGTGACGCTGTGATATCCTTCCGGGATCGCTTTTGTCATGGTGCTCCTCCTTAACAACTCATTCGGCGGGCTATCAACCCGGCTCTTTTCCTCTAATTGTAATATCCATGTGGCGGAAAGCAACTGGGGGGAATGAGAAAAATAGAGCCCATCCGGGGTCGGAGGAAAATGGCCGCTTGTTCATTGAATTGCTGAAAAAGAAAAGTACAATCTTTATAGGGAGGTAAAGACCCCTACCGGAGGTTATCATGAATTCCGTACGTAAGATCAGCAAGGTATGGAAGAGCAAGCCGACCGTCGAGGGGGCCGGAGTCCACCTGAAACGGGCCTTCGGCTACTATCAGGTACCCCTGTTCGACCCGTTCCTCCTGCTCGACGATTTCCACTCGAACAATCCCGCGGAGTACCTGAAGGGGTTCCCCTGGCACCCGCACCGGGGGATCGAGACGATCACCTATGTCCTGCACGGCCGGGTGGACCATGGCGACAGCATGGGGAACAGAGGGGTCATCTCATCGGGAGATGTGCAGTGGATGACCGCCGGAAGCGGCATCATCCACCAGGAGATGCCGAAGGGGAGAGACGACGGCCTCATGTGGGGGTTTCAGCTCTGGGCGAATCTTCCCGCTTCCCACAAAATGATGGATCCCCGCTACCGGGGCCTTGTTGCCGGAGAGATCCCGGAGGCTACCCTCACGGGGGACGTCAGGGTCAGAGTCATCTGCGGCACGGTGGACGGAGTGCATGGACCGGTGCGGGACGTGGTCGTCGATCCCGAGTATCTCGATGTGACGGTACCGGCGGAAACCACCTTTACCCATCCGGTCAAGCGGGGATACACGGCCCTTGCCTACGTGATCGAGGGAGAAGGGTATTTCGATCCGGAACGGAACGCCTATTCCCATGAGGTTGTGGGGGTCAACTACTTCGATTTCCGGCGGCAGTGCACGTGCAGCGCGGAAAATCTCATCCTCTACGGGGACGGCGACGAGGTGGTCGTAACCACCCAGGAAAGCCCGGTCCGGTTTCTCCTGGTATCGGGAAGGCCGATCGGCGAACCGGTCGCCTGGTACGGCCCCATCGTCATGAACACCCAGGACGAACTGCAAATCGCCTTTGAGGAATACGAGAAGGGAACGTTCATCAAATGAGTCCAATTCGGTTTTATAAGGTTAAATCTTTACCGGCATTCATCCTTCTGTTGACCTTTACTCTATCAGGTTCCCCGGCGTGCGGCTCGCGGGATCTGCCGCTCAGCGACATCAGGCTGCCGCCCGGCTTTTCGCTCGCTCTCTATGCCGGTAACGTCCCGGGCGCCCGCTCCATGGCTTTGGGAAAGGATGGCACCCTGTTCGTGGGGACCCGCTCTGAAGGAAAGGTCTATGCCCTCGTTGACCGGAACCGTGACAACAGGGCCGACGAGGTCATCACCATTGCCGGGGGGCTCAACATGCCGAACGGGGTGGCGTTCCGCGACGGGTCGTTGTTTGTGGCGGAAGTAAACCGCATTCTGCGCTTCGACAAGATCGAATCACGGCTGAACAACCCTCCCAAACCGGTGGTAGTGAATGACACCTTCCCCCGCAAGAGTCATCACGGCTGGAAGTTCATCCGGTTCGGCCCGGACGGCAGGCTCTACGTGCCGGTAGGGGCACCGTGCAACGTCTGTGAAGAAAGAGACCCGCGCTTCGCCTCGATCATGCGGATGAATCCGGACGGCACAGGTCTGGAGATATTCGCCGAGGGGGTGCGCAATACGGTCGGGTTTGACTGGCACCCCGGCACCAGGGAACTCTGGTTTACCGACAACGGCCGGGACTGGATGGGTGACGATACGCCTCCCGACGAACTGAACCGGGCGCCCAGGCCCGGCCTCCACTTCGGTTTCCCCTACCGGCACGGAAAGAACATCCCTGATCCCGCCTATGGAAAGAAGAGGAAGCCGGAGGGATTCGTCGCGCCGGAGATGGAGCTAGGACCGCACGTGGCGTCGCTCGGCATGCGTTTTTACACCGGCTCCATGTTCCCACCGGAATACCGCAGCCGGATATTCATCGCCGAGCACGGCTCGTGGAACCGGAGCGAGTCCATCGGCTACCGCATCACCACGGTGCGCGTAGTGGAAAACAAAGCCATGGATTATGAAGTCTTTGCCGAAGGGTGGCTGCAGGAAGGGTGGGCGTGGGGGCGCCCCGTGGACGTGCAGGTGATGCCCGACGGCGCCCTTCTGGTCTCTGACGATAAGGCCGGCGCGATCTACCGGATCAGTTACAAAAAATGACTTGGTAGCAGGCGGCCATCCCCATCCGGTTTGCCGCAAACCACCCACCGGTTTTTCCCACTGCTTGAATCTTTGAACACATTAATATCACTTGTATAATGAAAAACAATTATGTAGATATATGCATGAACATTATTGTAGTTTAATAGAGTACTGTATTGTTGGTGATGAGCTGTCGGGATGCCCGGGGCACAACATGTTATTCACAGCAAAAAAATGCGTTATCTTTATTATTGCCGCGTGTGCGTTGCCGCTCTTGTTTATTGCGACCCGGATCGAGATCAGGGGGGATTATGAGGGAATTTATCTGCTCAAAGGGGATACCCCCCTTACCTTCACCATAACCGATGACATCTTCCACGGTGAACAAGACAGAGTACTGTACTCCGCGCATTTTCGGTCCCACAGCTCTCTCTTCCGCATCCCGCAAAGCCATGCGACCCTGGAAACCCCGCTGACCTCCGACTGGCATGAAAAAACCGGCAGGGGATACGTGACGAGCATCTTTCCCAACGGGACAAAACTCATAACATGCTTCGGCAGGTATCTGGACGAATACGGCAATGCGCCATCCGGTCTCTTCGTCGGGGGAAACCTCCCCTTTCCCGTAAGAAAGGATGGGAAGGTAAACCCGAATGCAACCGGGATGGCATTTTTCAACGGCAGGAGATGGAACCATGTGTGGTGCAGCGTCAATGAAGCATTCCTGATATACGATCATGCGCAGGCAAGTATCCTACCCTCCCAGTGGGAGCTTCTCGACAGCAAGGTTCTCAAGTCCGACGGTTACGAACTGATTATCACGAGCAGGCACGTGTTCAAGCGCGGCCGTCTCTCCTTCTTGATGGAGAGATTCGCCTTTTTCCGGGTGAATGACGCCTATTTTGTCCTGGCAAACAAGATATCGAATACGGGGTCGGTTAAGGCCCGACTGTCCTACGTTTATGGAGATGAACCGTGGGTTGGGAATTATGGCTCGTCTAGCGGCGATGTGGGGTGGGTCAAGGACCGCATCGTGAATCAGGAAGGGGCGATAGATACCGGGAAATATACCTATGCGGGGTTGTTCGATTACGGCAACAGCCTGAGCGGTGAGGGGCACAACTTCACCCGCACGGCAAATTTCATCGAGTGGCTCGGCAATGAAAAGCCGGACCTCGTCTTCTTTTCCAACAAGCCCGGCAACTTCGACGACCGGAAACAGCCTCTCACCAGCGATACGCGGTTCGTCGGCCTGGAGTGGGGGCCGAAGCTTCTTCAGCCCGGCCAGTCCAACACCTATACCATGGCCATCGGCATGGCCGGAATAAATCAGATCTCGGGCCTTCCCTATAAGCCCGACGTGTATTTCCCACAGGAAGCGTACGACACGTATCTAAGATAACCTGTCGGTACGCCCCCTCTTTTTCCCGATTCCCTCAAACCACGCTGCAAACAGTCCTCCCCGGCCGAGTCAGGGGACAAACCCCGTCACCGTCACAGGGACGCTACTGATGTTTGCCTTCCCGTCCTTTGCGTTCCCCAGTTGGCCAAACGTGTTGTCCCCCCAGGCCCATACCTTATTGACGCCGGTAGCGGCGAGGGTGTGGTGTCCGATTGCGGCAACCGACACGACATTGGCTAGAGGCACCGTGTTTACGTTGACCTGGACCGGGACTTCTACCGGTGTAGAAACAGGGTTATTCACATTGATTGCAGAACTGTCCCCCAGCTGTCCGAATCCGTTGTACCCCCAGGCCCATAACGTCCCGTCATTTTTGAGGGCGAGAGAATGATCCAGGCCTGCTGCAATCGGGAACATTCCCGCAGAAGAAGTCGTCAACCCGGTAAATCCGGCAAGCGGCAGCGGAGTTGATCTAAAGGGAGTCGTTGTCGCAGAAGTTCCCAACTGGCCGAAACCGTTGTATCCCCAGGCCCAAACTGTACCATCATCCGTCAGGGCAAGACCATGGCTTCCCCCTGCGGCGATGGCGATTACCTTACCCGTAATGCCGTCTACCGGCAACGGAGTGTTACTGGAAAGCGTCGCAGTCGGGCTTCTCCCCAACTGACCTTGAGCATTACTTCCCCAGGCCCAGACAATGCCACTGGTATCAAGGGCAAGGCTGAAGTTGCCTCCGGCTGCAACGGCTGTAATGTCGCTAAAAGGACTCCCTGTCAGAGGGCTCGGCACCTGAACCGCGACATTGCTGGTGCTTACGGACGGAATTCCCAATTGGCCGTTAGCGTTGTTTCCCCAAGCCCACACGGCACCATTATCCAGGGCAAGGCTGTGGTTCCCGCCGGCGGCGACCGCCGTAACCCCGGTGAGAAGCGGGTTACCGGTGCCATTGGTCTTCACCTGGACAGGGGTCGTTCGGGCCGTGGTTGTCCCGTCTCCCAGCTGACCAAAACCGTTGTTCCCCCAAGCCCACACACCGCTCATGTTCTTGAATGCCAGGGTGTGGGTCCCCCCGGCAGCAATGCCCGCCAAACCGGCAACCCCGATCACCGGCACCGGGACGTTGCTGTTGGTGGTAGATTTATCTTTTTCCCCCAACTGTCCATAGCCGTTATACCCCCAGGCCACAGCGGAGTTGTTCCTGAACGCCACGCTGTGGGAGTAAAAAGTAGACGGATTTGTTGAAGAAGTGGCGGTAGAAGAGCTGCCCCCCCCTCCGCATGCCGACAACATAACCGACAGCAGCAATGCTGCCCCCCCCATATACACCCAAATACTTGCCGATCTATCCATTGATACGCCTCGCTCCATGTAGTGTATGCCGCAATTCCGTCAGGATCGGCACAAATCCTTTTAATCTGCCACAGCTGCGGTCAGTGTACCGTTATTATCTGCCGCAGGCAAGCTCTCTGGTCTCTCCGGGCTGAAACCCGGGGAATTTCGCGTTCCCCAGGTATTCCCCTTTCCAGTAGCATGAAGCCTCACCGGCAGGAAATTTCCGAGACGAAAGGTTCTTCACCGAAAAGGAAAGGGACGGCGGCAGGGACGGTGAGAACTGCTCCTTTTCCACCGGGAATGTGAACGCCGCAACCTTCGCCAAACTCTCCGAGGCCGCCGGCAGCGGTGCTTCAGCCGATGCCTCTGCCACAGCCGCAGGGACAACGGCAACGGTAACCCCTTTTCCCGTTTGGGGAGTAACGGCGTGTATGACGACCGCCGCCTGACCGTTGCCGTCCAGCCTGAAATCGAAGCGGGGAGCCCAGGAAAGGTCCGAAGTAATGTACGACGCCTTCACCCCACTTGCTTTCCCGGTCAGCCAGACGCGGGCTGTGCGCTCCCCCACGTTCCCATCCTTCTTCACGGCCGTAATGCTGGTCTCCAGCGCCTTCAGCTCGTTTTCCGCCTTGCGTCTGGCGCGATAAACCCCTTCAAGCTGGGCAATGGCAAAGTCGGTCCCCTGCTGGATATTTGCCAGCGGCTCCGGGTTGTTCCTGGTCTTTCGCGGCGCCTTGCCGCTCTGCGATTTGGCCGCCGCCTTGAAGATATCCTCCCTGGTATCGAGCGCCTTCAGACGATCCGCAATGGAATCCTTCCGCTCCGCCAGCCTCGCCAACTCCCTTTCCTGCTTCCTGCCCGGCCTGACCGGCGCCACATCCACCCTGGCAATAGCGCCCCCGCCCAGGGGCTTTAAGCGCAGAGAACCTTCCTTCATGCCGGAGGGGAGGGGAATCTCCAGATATCCTTTTGTTGCGGCAGCTTCACTCTCCACACGGGCGCCGTCCAGGTAGAGGGTGATGGTTTTGGTCGTTGCTCCGGCAGGTACCGCAGACACAAGCAGGACGCAAAGAGAGAGAATAATCCGCATAACACCTCCAAAACCGGTTCTACGTTCTACGTTCAAGGTTCCAGTTGCCCCATCCATCTCCCCGTTAGCGCTCAAAAATGCCCAGATGCAAGGCGCGCGAGCCCGAGGAGCGAGGCGTACACCGGTACGCCGCAGTGACGCAGGGAGAAGCGCAACACCGCAGATGGGCGTTTTTCAGCGCTAACGGAGAAGGTGGACAAACAGCCCGCTCCTCAGCTTCGGCTCAAACCAGGTCGATTTGGGGGGCATGATTTTATCCGCATCGGCCAGTTCCATCAGCTCTGTAATGGAGGTCGGATGCAGTGCGAATGCCACCTGGAAGTCCCCGCTGTTGACCAGCCGCTCAAGCTCCCCGACACCGCGGATCCCGCCGACAAAATGTATGCGCTGGTCAGTGCGCGGATTCCGCACCCCCAGGATCGGACTCAACAGGTTATTCTGGAGAATGGAGACATCAAGCCCGGCAACGGCGTCGCTCTCCGCAAAAGAGCCAGGTTTCGCCTGGAGTTCATAGCACTTTCCCGCCAGGAACATGCAGAAATGATGGCGACGTGAAGGCTCGAACGGAGCGGGCACGGGAGTGATGTCGAATTTTTCGCCGACCCTGGTGATGAATTCCGCGACGGTAAGACTGTTCAGGTCTTTCACCGCCCGGTTATAGGGCATGATGTTCATCTCGTCATCGGGAAAGATAACGGTCAGAAAATAATTATACTCTTCCCGGCCGGTATGGGCCGGATTATGCGCTTTCCTGAGGTCGCGGACGCGGCTTGCGGCAGCGCTGCGATGATGGCCGTCAGCCACGTAGAGGGTGGGAATATCGGCAAACATGGCGGTCAGGCGACTGATCATCTCCGGGGCGTCAACGACCCAGAGGGTGTGGGTCACTCCGTCATCGGTGGTAAAGTCGTAGGCCGCTTCCCCTCCGGTAATCCCTTCGATGAGCCTGGTCACGGCCGGAATATGTTTGTAGGTATAAAAGACCGGCTCATCATTGGCGTCCAGGCAGTCGATATGTCTCACCCGGTCCTCTTCCTTATCGGCGCGGGTATGCTCATGCTTTTTAATGACGCCCGACTGGTAATCATCCACGTCGGCGCAGACCACCAGCCCTGTCTGAACAACGGTGCCCATCTTCTGACGGTAGACGTAATAACAGTCGGATTGTTCCTGCACCAACGTCCCCTGCCGGACGAATTCCTCCAGGTTCTCCCTCCCCTTGAGATAGACCGGTTCGGAGTGAATGTCAATGTGGGGGGGAAGGTCAATTTCCGGGCGGGAGATGTGAAGAAAGCTGAACGGATTCCCCGTCGCCATCTCTCTCGCTTCCGTCACACTCATGACGTCATAGGGTAAGGCCGCCACCTTCTCGGCCACCTCTTTTTTTGGTCTCAACGCCTTGAACGGCTTGATAAATGCCATATATACCTCGTTATCCTTTAAAAAAAACGTGAAGAGTGAAGGGTGAAAGGTGAAAAGAAAAAAACTATTATTTCACCCTTCACATTTCACCTTTCACGGTGTTAAAAGTATCTCTTCGCCCCGATGAACTTCTGTGCGAAATAATTCTCGTCCAGGGAGGATATCTTGATATCGTCCCCCCGGCGCGGGGCATGGACAAACCTGCCGTTCCCCACGTAAATGCCCACGTGGTTTATCTCCTCAGGAGAAGCGCCGAAAAATATCAGGTCCCCGTCCTTGAGATCATCCCTGCCGACGGGTTCCCCGGCCTTGAACTGCTCCCGTGAGGTGCGCGGGATATTCACGCCGCACAGGTTGTAAACGGCCCGCGCAAAACCGCTGCAGTCCATGCCGTCCACTACGGTATTTCCTCCCCATCGGTACGGTATCCCCACAAAGCGCTCAGCAGTGCGGGCGGCGATGCCGCCCATATCGTCGGTCGATTTGCTCTTTGACGCAGATGCTTCACCCTTGCGGGGTTCGGGCACCTTTCCCTTTCGCGGGGAAGTGGTCAAAGGCGATGCGATGAAATATGATCCGAGCAGCTTTTCTGCGGAGAGTTTCCTGGCGCTTTTCCTGGCGGCATCCCAAGTCGGATAATCGCCGAAACGGACTGCGTAAAGTCCGTTTTCCTTCTTGAAATAAAACGCGTCGATTCCCTTTTCCTGCAGCCTGGCGGTAAGCCGTTCGGCGTTCTTCACCTCGGAAAACGCCCCCACCTGGATGGAATAGCCGACCCGGGAAATCCCCTTCATCTCCTTCAACTGGGCTGCACAACCGGCGGCGGCGAGCGTCAGCGAAAAACAGAAAAAAATCAAAGTAAAAATGTTACGTATCATCGTGATAAATTCTTCCTGCCTTTAAATATCATATACGGCACAGTAAAAAGCTCCAGGTGCAAGGCGTGCAAGCCCTGAGGAATGAGGCGTACATCGGTACGCCGCAGTGACGAAGGGCACAGCACAACGCAGCAGATGGACTTTTTACGAAGCCGTATCTTCCCGGCGCACCCCCATCAGGTACGCCACGACAAACTCTTCCAGATCGCCGTCCAGAACCGCGTCGGGATTGCCGGTTTCCACGCCGGTGCGCAGGTCCTTCACCATCTTGTACGGGTGAAGCACATAGGAACGGATCTGGCTCCCCCAGCCGATCTCCTTCTTTTCCCCGCCGATCTCCGCTGCCTTGGCCTCCCTCTCCTCCAGCTCACGCTCGTAAAGCTTGGCCCGCAGGACCCGCATGGCGGTTGCCCGGTTCATGTGCTGGCTTCTCTCCGTCTGGCATGCAACCACTATCCCGGTGGGCATGTGGGTGATCCGGATGGCGGAATCGGTCGTATTCACATGCTGGCCTCCGGCGCCGCTGGAGCGGTAGGTGTCGACGCGCAGGTCCGACTCGTTTATCTTCACCTCGATGTCGTCCTCGATCTCGGGGAAGACGAAGACCGAGGCAAAGGAGGTGTGGCGGCGGGCGTTGCTGTCAAAGGGGGAAATACGCACCAGACGATGGATGCCGGCCTCGGCCTTGAGGTAACCGTAACCGAATTCGCCGGTAACGGCGAAGGTAACCCCCTTCACCCCCGCCTCATCGCCCGCCTGGTAATCGGTGATCTCCGTCTTCCACCCTTTTCTCTCGCAGTAGCGCAGGTACATGCGCAGGAGCATTTCCGCCCAGTCCTGGGACTCGGTCCCTCCTGCGCCGGCATTTATGGAGACAAAACAGGAACTCCGGTCATGGGGGCCGGAGAGCATCTTCTGGAACTCGGCCCGGCCTACACCCTGCTCCAGGCCATCGTTCAGCTTCCGCACCTCATCGAGCGCCGCCTCATCCTCGACCTCGCTCCCCAGCTCTATGAGGACCTGAACGTCCTCCATCTGGCGGTTCAGACGGTCCCAGGTATCCACCATTTTCTCCATGGCGGTCCGTTCCTTCAGGACCTGCTGGGCTGTTTCGTTATTGTCCCAGAAGCCCGGGAGGGCGATTTTCGCCTCCAGTTCCCGGATATCTTCCCGCTTCCTATCTATGTCAAAGAGACCCCCGAAGTTTGGCGATCCGCTCCGCAAGTGCTTCGACTCTGGCTATTTCTTCTCTATACATTCATTACTCCTTGATCCGTAAATTTATTGTGTCTATCTTTTCCTTTTCCTGAACGCCATGACTGCAATGATACCGGTCAGCGCCAGGCAAGAACCGGCAAAGAAATCGCCGTAGCGGTTGTAAATGGTGTTCCCTTCTCCCAGCCTGACCTCCCCCGTGAGCACCGCCTCCTCAAAGATAGGGGTCATCCTGCGAATATGTCCCCTGCTGTCGATGATCGCCGAAATGCCCGTATTGGTGGCCCTCACCAGAGGGACCCGGTTTTCCACGGCGCGAAAAACGGTCATGGAGAGGTGCTGATAGGGGGCAGACGACCGCTTGTACCACGCATCGTTGGATATGTTGACCAACAGGCGGCTCCCCGCACGGACATAGGCCCTGGACAGCTCCGGGAATATCCCCTCAAAGCAGACCAGCACCCCGATCACCGCCTTACCGGTATTAAGCGGGGTTATTGCGGCGGCCGGCGAAAAATCGCCGATCCCTTCCGCCAGCTTGTTGACAAAAGGGAGGAGCCTGGCCATCGGCACATATTCGCCGAACGGGACCAGGTGCATCTTGTCGCTCCGCCCCAGCACCTCACCGGTAGGCCCGATGAGAAACGCGCTGTTCAAGTAGCGGACCGTCGCCCCTTCCCTCTCGAAAGCCGGACTTCCCACTACCAGTGGGCTGTTGAGTTCTGCGGCCAGGGACCTGATCCGTGCGGCGTATTTCTCGTCATTCTGGAAAAAGAACGGGGCTGCGCTCTCCGGCCAGACCACCAGGGCGCGTCTTCCGGCTGCCGCCTGCCGGGAGAGCCGTTCATAGATTGAGACCGTGGCCTCCTGAAAGGCGGGATCCCATTTTATGTCCTGCGCAATATTCCCCTGTACCAGGGCGACATTGAACGGCTCACCGCGGTCAGCGCTGTTCAGCCGGGTGAATCCGTAGCCCAGGGCCAGCACCATGAGTACAAAGAGCGCCAGCGCGCTTTTGGTCGGATAGACGCCTTGCCTCGTGCCGAACATCCCCCTGATGATCCGGTAGAGGACGATATTGCTCAGGGCGATAAGAAAGCTCAAACCGTAGACGCCGGTGATGTCCGCCACCTGAATCAGGGGAAGGGTGCGGTACTGGGAATAGCCGAGACTGGCCCATGGAAAGCCGGTCAGAAAGAATGAACGGATATATTCCAGGCCGACCCACAGGACCGGGAAGGAGAGGAGCGGTGAGACGCCGGCCGCTTCCCCCTTGCCCATAAGCCAGGCGATGCCACCAACATACAGGGCGAGGTACGCCACAAGAAGGATGAAAAGGACAAGACTCACACTCCAGTGGAGCTTGCCGTAGGTAATCATCACGATATTGAGCCAGTAAAGGAGCCCGGCATAAGCGGTGAGGCCTGCAACAAAGCCCAGTTTGAAGGCGTTTCGCGGGTTCTTTTTGCCCAAGGCAAGAAGGAGCGGCACAAAGGCAAACCACGCAAGAATGGAGAGGCCCGGTTTGGGAAAGGAGAGCGCCAACAATCCTCCCGTAAGAGCCGCCAGCAGATAATCGCGCTTCGGCATGGCATTAAAATCGGGCAATCTGAATTTATGGTAATCCACTACGCTTCGGTTTCCTCTGTCTTCTCTGATATCTTTCTTATTCGGACCTTGCCTATCCGCCTTTCATCGGCTTCCAGGACGGTGAGGCAGATGGAATCGTTCGTCACTTCTTCCCCGGCCCGCGGTATACGCCCGGTAAGATGGAATATGAGGCCGCCGACGGTATCAAACTTTTCCCGTTCAATCTCGACCCCGAAATGCTCTTCCAGTTCTTCGATGGGGAGCCTGGCATCCACCAGCACGGCGCCGTCAGGCTCTTCCGTCAACCACTCCTCTTCCAGGTCGTATTCATCCTGGATGTCGCCGACGATCCGCTCCAGAAGGTCCTCAATGGATACGAGGCCCGAAGTGCCGCCGTATTCATCGATGACAATGGCAATATGGACCCTCTTTTTCTTGAATTCCTGGAGAAGCTCTTCCAGATTTTTGGACTCGGGGATAAAGTAGGGGGCCCGCATCATCTTTTTCAGGACAACGGCCGCCTCGTTCATCCCCCAGTACTTCAACAGGTCCTTGGCATAAATCAGGCCGACAATATTGTCGATGGTGCCTTCATAGACGGGAATGCGGGAGTGGCCGCAGGCGATGATGTCGTTCAGCACCTCCCGCACGGTCGCATCGGCAGACACACAGGCCATGTCGGTCCTGGGAACCATGATTTCACGGACCACCGTGTTTCGCAAGGCAAAGATGGAGCGGATCATCTCGTTCTCTTCTTCGTTGATGAGCCCCTCTTCTTCACCGGCATCCATCAGTTCCTGGATCTCTTCCTCGGTGATTTTCTTGCGCCCGGTAAGAAACCTGCTCAACACCTCCCATAACCCCGGGCTCTTCTTCTCTGACCCCTCTTCCAAGGTTCTGCGCCTCCTGTTTCGACAAATTTGCAGGGGCACCCTTGCGTGGGTGCCCGGCATAATCAACCAAACATGGGCGACCACAGAGGGTCGCCCTACATTTTAACACCTCAATTCATGGTCTTGAACAAAAGCAGCACCACAAGGGTGATGGCGGTGCCGGTTATGGCCCCCAGCAATACTTCACGCATGGTATGAATGTGCAACAAAAGACGTGAATGACTGACCATCACCGCCAGGGTAATGGTCAGGATAGAGATGAGCGGGTCCTGGGTAGTGAATGACACCACCGTGGCGATGGAAAAGGCCACGGCAGCATGGCCGCTGGGAAGTCCGCCTTCCAGGGGTGTTCCCTTACTGGAAAGAGACTTCAGAATCACCACCACAATTACCACTATGAGGAGCGAAACCAATATGCCCATCTCCGTGGGGGTTCCTATCATGCCGAGCGCCTCCTTGTAAATGGGAAAAATATATTTCGACAGGATCAGATAACCCATGACCCCGGCGCCGATGGCCGCCATCAGGACACTCCCCGCCGCCACATCTTTGGCTGTTTTGGCGAGCGGATGGAATTCCGGCGAGACAAGGTCTACGACCACCTCTATCGCTGTATTCATCAGCTCGGCAAACAGCACAAAGCAGACCGATATGGTCAGCAGGGTAAACTCCAGTGCGGAAACCCTGAGAAACAACACCGTCAACAGCAGCAGAAGGGCGGACAGAAAGTGATTCCGCATATGTTTCTGGGTCCTGGCGGTGTAAATAATCCCTTCAATGGCGCAATTGACGGAATCTATGAAGCGCGTGGGTTTCAAACTGTCACCGCCCTACACATACCCTTCCTCTTCCAACATCCTGAAAATCTCCCCCTCTTTCTCCTCCATCCGTTGCGCCTCCGCCTCTCCGCTTCTTTCGTGGTCGTAACCGGTCAAGTGGAGAATACCGTGCAGCATGAGGAAACAGAGCCGGGCGTGAAAGCTCATCCCCCCCTCTTCCGCCTCACGGGCACAGGTCGCGGCAGACACAACCACATCCCCCAGTATGCGCGGGTTCAATTCCGCGAAAGGGCCCTCCAGCATGGGAAATGATATGACATTGGTGGATTTGTCCCGGGCAAGATATTCCCTGTTCAGGCGGCGGATACTCCGGTCTCCCACGATGGCCACCGACAGCTCGCTATCGCTGTATCCCAAGACGTTTAAGATCTTCTCCGCTGCCTTTCTTAACGTCTTCGTCTCGATCCGAAGGCGCTTTTGCCTGTTCGCTAACGCTATCTTCAACGGGCTTTTTCCCTCCAGTTCCTTTCTCTTTTTCCTTGTAGGCCGGTTCCGGGTAATCTATCCGCTGGTGGTAGATGCCGGCCAGAATCCGGTTGAAGCTCTTGGCTATCTCGTGAAGATTCTTGAGGGTCAGCTCACATTCGTCCAGCTGGCCGTCAATAAAGATATTGTTGATGATCTTCTGCACCAGTCCCTGGATGCGGGCAGGCGTAGGATCGGTCAGAGTCCGTGAAGCCGCTTCAACACAGTCGGCCAGAAGAACCAGCCCGGCCTCACGGGTCTGCGGTTTGGGGCCGGGATAGCGGAAATCCCTTTCGTCCACGCTCTGGACGTCGGGAGTGGCCATGTTCTTGGCCTTCTGGTAAAAATAGCTGATCAGCGCCGAACCGTGAGACTGGCGGATGATATCAATGATGGGGAGCCCCAGTCGGTGCTCCTTCGCCAGCTCTGCCCCCTCTTTCACGTGGGAGATGAGGATCAGCGCGCTCATGCTGGGCGACAGCTTGTCGTGCTTGTTTTCGCCGTTCCCCACATTCTCGATGAAATAGAGCGGCTTGCTCACCTTGCCGACATCATGATAATAAGCGGCAACCCTTGCCAACAGCGGGTTGGCGTTGATTGCCTCTGCCGCTGCCTCCACCAGATTGCCGACCAGCACGCTGTGGTGATAGGTGCCGGGGGCTCTCACCATGAGCTCTCTCAGGATGGGGGAATTGAGATTGGCAAGCTCCAGAAGTTTGATGTCGGTGGTGTAGTGCAACAGGTTCTCGATCAGGGGGATGGTGCCGGTGGTGAATGCGGCATTGATCAGGCCTCCCGCAAGGGCAAACAGGGCGCAAAAGATGGTCTGCATGGTAAAGAGGCTGTCGTTGTAAATCTGGAACGAAAGGGCCATGGCAAGGTTCACCACGCTCACCTTCAACCCCGCCGTATAGATGGTCCCCCTGTCCTTGCACTGGCGGACGCCATGGGCACCGACAATCCCTCCCATCAGGGCATAGATTACCATAAATATGCTGTTGTCAAACATTATCCCCAGCAGAGGGGCGCAAATGGCGCAATACACCAGCGCCACCTCCGAATTGAGGATGATGCGCACCAGCATGGTACCCACTGCAAAGGGAAAGAGGTAGTAATAGTCGGCCGTATTGACATAGGGGAGGAGTCCCCCCATTGCGGTTGAAACTATGAGCCCGGTCTTTAAAACCAGGAAAATGTAAATGGTCACCAGGGAAAGGAGAAAAATATCCTTGTTGGTGGGCTGGAATTTTCGGATGTTCTTACGGGCAAAACGATAGGGAAAATAGAACAGGACCAGCAACAGCCCCAATATGCCGATTCCCATGAACATCTTATTTACGCCGCGACGGGTCTCGAATATCTTTTGCAGTTTCAACGCCTGCTCTTCGGTCACCCGTTCCCCGACGCGGACGATCATCTCCCCACGCTTCATCTGAAACAGGACCGGACGGACGGCGGAGCCGGCCGCGCGCTTTCTCTCCTCGCTGGCCTCCCGGTTGAAGACGAGGTTGGGTTGCAGCGTCTTTGCCAGCAACCCCTTTATTATCGCCAGGTCGCCGGGGCTGCCGCCCTCTGCCAGCTTCATGCCGGTCAACAGTTTACGAGCGTCGGCCGGTTCTATGGACGATACGAGGTAATCACCCGCACCGACCGCCTCACCGGTCTGGCTGTTCACCACAAGGATGCCGTGGGAGCTGTCGGACATGAACCGCTGCCTGTCGGCCACTATCTTGCGGGCATAAATGCGGCCCGCAAGACGCGATATCTCCGCCAGAAGCGCACTGTCGGATTTTACTCGCGACAGCGCCCCCAGTTCGGCATTGGAAACATTAATGCCCAGCGCCTCGCGCAGGCCGTCCGATAACCGTCCTTTATCGACCGCTTCTCCACTGTTCCCGGCTTCCCTGACAAGAGTCAATGCCTTTTCAAAGCCTCGGACAACTTCCTGAGCCGCGGCGGCATCCAGGTCGTAGACGTACGGCGCAGACGCTTCCGCTTCGGCGCGCTTTTTTTGCGTGAGCGGACGGTCTTCCAGGAGGTAATCCTGCGTCGCCCTGATATCGGAAGTGGCGATATCACCCGCTTTAAAATTAACGGCCATGAACTGCTGGCTGGGGACAATCAGGAAGGTGAGGAGGAGGGAAGTCAGAAAGAGCAGAATGAAACGGTTCCGTTTTTCGTGCCTGGCTTCAGAGAACCTGTCAACCAGCGATTCGAGGAAGCGCTCCCAGAGCAGCACCAAGGTGCCCCTGCTTTTTTTCTCTTTATCGCCGCTGTCAGAGGGCATGCTGTGATTCAATTCCCGTGTTAAAACAGAGTTGCGGTCTTTGATGAAAGATTAAATATAGCCTTATCGCATTTTACTGTCAACTTAAACCGCTTTGCCTGCCGGTTTTTCGCAGTGGATAAAAATTCTTCCATTTTCGTCAAAGTGTTGATATAAAATCGGGTTGTTTGCTTGATATTCAATAATCTCATGCAAGGGGGCAATAAATGAGCCAGATCAGTGATGTGTACGCCAGGGAGATTCTCGATTCGCGGGGAAACCCGACCCTGGAAGTCGAAGTGTTTCTTGAATCGGGGGTCATGGGGAGGGCCGCAGTTCCTTCCGGCGCTTCCACCGGCGAGCGGGAAGCCCTGGAGCTCAGGGACGGCGACAAATCCCGTTACCTCGGGAAGGGTGTGCAAAAGGCGGTCGATAACGTCAACAACCAGATCGCCGACCAGGTTATCGGCATGGAAGCCACCGACCAGGTGGGAATTGACCGGAAAATGCTCGAACTGGATGGAACCGAATACAAGAGCACGCTGGGGGCAAACGCCATTCTGGGGGTTTCCCTCGCTGTCGCCAAGGCAGCCGCCGAGGAGATAGGGCTCTCCCTGTACCAGTATATCGGGGGGTGCAATGCAAAGGAACTCCCTCTGCCGATGATGAACATCATTAACGGCGGCGCCCACGCCGACAACAATGTGGACATCCAGGAGTTCATGATCATGCCGGCGGGCGCCAGGAGCTTCGCCGAGGCGCTGCGCATGGGGGCCGAGATATTCCATGCGCTGAAAGGGGTCCTGAAGGCAAAGGGTTACAACACTGCGGTCGGAGATGAAGGAGGATTTGCGCCGAACCTTAAATCCAACGAAGAGGCCCTGGAAGTGATAATGGAGGCGATACAAAAGGCCGGCTACAAGCCGGGCGAGGAGGTGCTCCTGGCCCTGGACGTGGCATCCTCCGAGCTGTTCAAGGATGGGGTCTACACCCTGGAGAACGAGGCTGAGCAGAAAAAAACGCCGTCACAGATGGTCGACTTCTACGAAAACCTGGTGAACAAGTACCCGATCATCTCCATCGAGGACGGCATGGCGGAAAACGACTGGGACGGCTGGAAGCTCCTCACCGATCGTCTTGGGAAACGGATACAGATCGTGGGGGACGACCTGTTCGTCACCAATCCGCGGATCCTCAAGGAAGGCATTGACAAGGGGATCGCCAACTCCATCCTCATCAAGCTGAACCAGATCGGGACCCTGACCGAGACCCTGGACGCCATCGAAATGGCCAAACGGGCCGGTTACACCTGCGTCATCTCCCACCGGAGCGGCGAGACCGAGGACACCACTCTGGCGGACCTGTCCGTGGCGGTGAACGCCGGCCAGATCAAGACCGGCTCCCTGTGCCGCACCGACCGGGTCTGCAAATACAACCAGCTGCTGCGCATAGAGGACGAGCTGGACACCGCCGCCATCTTCCGGGGGAAAGAAGTCTTCTACAATATCAGGAAGTAAAGGTTTTAATGGTGCACAGGGAATGGAAAGAGGCGGGGATAGAGATATCCCCGCCTCTTTTGCGTCATAGCCCGGTGCGGATGCGGCGCCGTTGGGCCTTTATAAACGTATTTTATGCAAGCAAAAATTATGGTATAAATCCGCATACATTTAAAACCCTGCCGGGGGACGAATGAAAACGCGGCTGATTCTCAAACCGGGGCAACGTGGGACCAAGAGTCTGGTGGAAAAGTATGGCGATGCCCTGGTTTGCGTGCGTTTTAGGTATGATGCTGAGTCACGGCAGCGGCTTAAGACGGTGGAACTGATAGTTGAGAGAAGTGATTGGACACCGCCTCCGCCGAGATATGCTGCCAACACTCTTGTTCCACTGCGCATCGAAGGATATGAAACGGAACTGCGAAAACAGGCCAAGGCCGCTGGCGGCAGATGGAACCCCGAGAAGCAGCTTTGGTTCGTGAGGTACGGTAAGATTGCCGGCACTCCTCTGGAAAAGCATATACATATAGATGACACATGAAATCGGGAAAACTGGTAAAAGCATCTACAGGTAGATGCAAGACAGGTATCTACATATAGATGCATGCATCTACAGATATATGCTTGCATCTATATGTAGATGCATAAAGTCGTCTGCACAAGTACATATGTTGGGATGCTGCAACGACAAAGAGAACATGGGGAAATCACTGAAAATGGACGTTTCTAAGAAAGTTAAAGAATACTTCGGTTCCGCACTCGCCGTCTACCTGATCATGTTCGCTCTGTACTACTTCACTGTTAAGAAGTACTTTTCAGGGCCAGCGGAGAACATGTCTAAGTGCGGAGTGTTCGGGGATATGTTCGGAGGATTTAACGCGCTTTTCTCAGGGTTAGGATTCATCGCAGTCGCCGTTACAATTTATCTTCAGATTGAACAACATAAACGTGACAAAGAAGAGTCGCATCGTTACCAAGTGGAGAACACCTTTTTCAATATGTTGAGCACCCTCAGAGAGATAGTACGCGACTCTTATTATGAACGCGAAGGGAGTGATGAAGCTGGTGATGAAATCAACGGACCAGTGTACCTAAAGTTGGCGATCAAAATACTGAAAGGAAAGTACAAAATTGAGCTATATAACAGACAAAAGGAATTATACGAGGCGGATAAGACTCTAAAAACTCAGTATCAATTTGTTGATAAAATACCCTTGGCACCAGAAGCCAAGAGGGATGCCATTGTAAAAGTTTATGAAGATTTTTACACTAAGCATGAACACAATCTAGGCCATTATTTCCGGTACCTCTATAACATCTTCAAATACATAATAACTAGCTTTGAGGGGAGGCGTGATATAGCGGGTCAATATATAGGCCTAATTCAGGCTCAAATGTCCAATGATGAGCTTGGCCTGACCTTCTATAATGCCATATCTAAGCATAGCAAAAATTTGCAACAACAAGATGTTTTCCGGCAGTGGCTGGATGATTTTGACTTCTTCGAAAATATAGATGAACGTTGCATCTTTGATGACGCTTTTATTGCATTCTTCCCAAAAACTCACTTCAAGTACAAACTCCGCAAGGACGCAGAAGCCGGTGAAGCTGTCAAAACCTCTGAGAACGGCAGTTCTTCACAACTCATGAGCTGACACGATTGCAAAAGAAACTGAGACTCAAGGCTCCAAACCGGTAAAAGTGAAATCCCAACAAGACAGTTGGACACCGCCAGCCCGAAAAGACTGGGCTAGCGGGTCAACTGCCGAGCCGTTCCGCGACACGATGTCGCGTTGAAGACTGTCTGGCTGAGCCCCGTAAGGCACTGACCAGACCCCGTGTTCCCCCACGGGTATCCTACGGAGGCG
>WSYB01000061.1 GCA_009773645.1 Geobacteraceae bacterium | reverse complement strand
TCACCCGGCATAAGATCGACGGCAAGACGGACCCGACCGGGTGCTACCGCTGCCACGGCAGGACCAACAACGAGCAGTGCCTTGTCTGCCACAGATAAAAAAAGCCCCGCCGGGTATTGCCGGCGGGGCTTTTTGCTATCAAACCGTTTACGATAAGATGCTAGACTTTTCTGACGTTGGCGGCCTGGAGCCCTTTGGGACCGTTAACCACATCGAAGGTCACCGCTTCCCCTTCGGCAAGGCTTTTGAACCCTTCAGACTGAATGGCGGAGAAATGTACGAATACATCTTCACCATTTTCCTGCTCGATGAAACCGAAACCTTTGGCGTCGTTGAACCACTTCACCTTCCCCTGTGCCATCTTCCTACCTCCTTTTGTTGCCTCCGGATCCTATGCCGGAACTACGTGGATTACTGCAGTTGCCGGAGTCTTGAGGCAGGAAAACTCACAAGGTCCTTTAGAACGTTGAAGATTTCCAGGTTCTGCAAAAACTTCCGAAACTTACTGCCGTTTCACGTTAACATGGTGTAATGTATGCTGTCAAGGGAAATTTCAGAAATTTTTGTGTCCCCGATTTTCTTGTGGTTTTAAAACGTATTTATTCTCCTGATAAAGGCCATTAAGAGCCCATAATGCTGGTGGTCGAAGTGGACCGCGATGCGGGGAAGTCTGAGAAGGTCGGGTTCGTCTGCCTCTTCCGAAAGGGGGGGGGTGAGTGTTATTCCTGTGCCCGGCACGCGCATTTCGGGGAATTCGTTTTCCAGCTCTTCAATATTTGCTTGAGAGAGTGCCTTGTTGAGTCTGATGATAAGAAGACCGTCAACGAATCTCAGGGAATGGTAGTTCTTGTAGAACTCTTCGATGACCTGGATCGCTTCTTCGCCGTCCTTGGTAAGGGTGAAGATGGAGAAATCTTCTGCTGAGATAAATCCTCTTCCCAGCATGTGGGATTTGATAAATTTGAACCAATCCTCCCAGTAGCCGTCCAAATTGTCAACCAGGACCAGCGGTTTGGGAGATGTTTTCCCGGTCTGGATAAGGGTAAAGACCTCCATAGC
Organism: Geobacteraceae bacterium; assembly: GCA_009773645.1. Lineage (GTDB taxonomy): Bacteria > Desulfobacterota > Desulfuromonadia > Geobacterales > Geobacteraceae > WSYB01. Next base: position 10,524 of record WSYB01000061.1, on the reverse strand, counting down.
CTCGTCCAGCGTGCCGAATCCTCCGGGGAAAACAGCAATGGCGTCTGCTTCTTTGACAAAAGCAACCTTGCGGCTGAAGAAATATTTATAGGTTATCAGTCTGGGGTTTTTCAGCATGATAGGGTTCGGGGCCTGTTCAAAGGGAAGCCTGATGTTTACCGCGAAGGAGTTTTCACTGCCGGCCCCTTCATTCCCCGCCTCCATGATTCCCGCCCCGCCGCCGGTTATGATCATATAACCCTTATCAGCAAGTTGCCTGCTGAAACTTACGCACGTTTGATAGATCGGCTCATGGGGCTCGGTTCTGGCCGAACCGAAGATGGTCACCTTTTTTTTCTGCCGGTAGGGGGCGAATACCTTGTTGGTATATCGCATCTCCTTCATGGTGTTGTTAAGGAGCTTGAGATCGGCAAGATAATCGCTTTCCTGGCCGGCTTTTAACGCCGAAATGATCATCTCACGCACCAGTTCCGGGTGGTGAACTTCATCGACTCCCTTCAGGAGGGAGTCGATCATTTCATCAATCTTGCCATTCGTTCGTGTAAAGCTCAATTCCATGGGGAGTAATCGTCTCCTTCGCATAAATTCCGGGAATTATAGCATCTGAAAGGGGTGGAAGCAAATGTTAAGCCGCATCGAACAAATATTAATTTGATTTATCGGTTGATTTTAGTTACATTGTGGCCGTTAACTGATTAATTATGCAAGTGAAAGGAAGATACGCATGGGAAAGACCACAGCTGAAAAGATATTTGCCAGTCATCTGGTTGACGAACCGTTTCCGGGAACCCGTGTGCTCAGGCTCGATGTTGTGCTGTGTCACGAGATTACAACACCTATTGCCATTGACGATCTGATGGCGCGGGGGAAGGACAGGATATTCGACACTGCAAAAATCAAGGCGGTCATAGACCATGTGACCCCCAGCAAGGATACCAAAACCGCCACCCAGGCCAAGATACTGAGGGACTGGGCGCGTCGCCATGATATCAAGGATTTTTTCGATGTGGGGTTCAATGGCGTCTGTCATGCCCTGTTTCCTGAAAAGGGGTTCATCCGTCCAGGTTATACGGTTATCATGGGTGACTCCCATACCTGCACCCACGGAGCTTTTGGGGCCTTCGCCGCCGGGGTGGGGACTACCGACCTGGAAGTGGGCATTCTTAAAGGAGTCTGTGCCTTCCGGGAACCGAAGACTATCCGCATCAACCTGAACGGCACGCTCCCGAGAGGGGTTTATGCCAAGGACGTCATTCTCTATGTTATCGGCCAGCTCGGGGTGAACGGCGCGACCGACCGGGTGATGGAATTCCGCGGGCCGGTGGCGGACGCCATGACCATGGAGTCCCGGATGACCCTTTGCAACATGGCGATTGAAGCGGGGGGGACTTCCGGCATCTGTATGCCCGATGCGGTCACCGTTGATTACCTCTGGCCTTTCATCCAGCACGAGTATGGAGCCAAGGACGCGGCCCTGGCCGACTTCAGGAAATGGTGTTCGGATGATGACGCCGAATACGAAAAGGTGCTTGATTTGGACGTTTCCGGACTGGAGCCGTTGGTTACCTACGGCTACAAACCTGACCTGGTCAAGCCGATCTCCGAGATGGCCGGCACCCCCGTGGACCAGGTCTATCTTGGTTCCTGCACCAACGGGCGACTGGAAGACCTGCGTGTAGCCGCCGCTATCCTGAAAGGGAAAAAGATCGCTCCTAACGTCCGCGGTATCCTCTCGCCGGCTACCCCTAAAGTTTATCAGGATGCCATGCATGAAGGGCTGCTGGATATCTTCATGGACGCCGGTTTTTGTGTCACCAATCCCACCTGTGGCGCATGTCTCGGCATGAGCAACGGCGTGCTGGCAGAAGGTGAGGTCTGTGCTTCCACAACGAACCGAAATTTTATGGGGCGGATGGGTAAGGGGGGGATGGTGCACCTCATGTCTCCGGCTACTAGCGCTGCAACGGCCATAGAAGGGCAGATGGCCGACCCGCGGAAGTACCTGTAGACACACATCATGTAGGGGCGGCCCTGTGTGGCCGCCCAAAGTCTGGGCAACCACATAGGGTTGCCCCTACATAACATACAATTCGAAGGAGACGATATATGAAAACATTCGGCGGACCGGTACTCTTTCTCGACCGCGCGGACATCAACACCGACGAGATCATTCCGGCCAAGTATCTCACTGAAATTACCAAAGAGGACCTGAAACCTTACATCCTGGAAGATCTGAAGCTCCCCGGTTTTGACCCGAAAGGACCGAAGACGAAGTCTGCGCGGGTTATCGTATCGCGTGCCAACTTCGGCTGCGGTTCATCCCGTGAACATGCGCCGTGGGTTTTTGAAGTGAACGGCATTACCGCGGTCGTTGCCGAATCATTCGCCCGGATATTCCGCCAGAACATGTTCAACTGCGGTATGGCCGCCATTGAGCTGCCGAAGGAGAAGGTGGATGCTCTGTTTGGTTACGCGAACTTCTCTGATGTGACTATGGCGCTGGATGTGGAGGGACAAGCTCTGACGATCAAAGGGGGAGGGAAAGAAGATACCTTCAGGTTCGATATTTCTCCTTTTGACAAGGCCCTGGTTCTTGCCGGTGGATGGGTTGACTACGCCGACCAGAAGTACTGACGTCTTTTCCGATCCGTATTCCGTATGCAAAGGCCTGCAGGTTAACTGCAGGCCTTTGTGTTTACCGGCCATAAGTTGTAACTATTAAGAAATCTCTATGTTTTTGGTTGACTATGCGTTATCCATGGGGATAATATCAGCATTCGCTGATATTTCTTCTTGGGATGTAATATGAGGAGAATATGTCCGGTAATAAAGCATTTGCGGCTTTTCTTTTGCTGGGGCTCTTTCTGGCTGCACCGCTTCATGCCGGTGAGGGGGAGGAAAAAGGGGAAAGTGGCGAAATTTTCACCTTCTGGCCTCTGGTCGATTACCGGGAGAGCCCCAAAGAAGGATACCGCAATATTTCCATATTGGGCCCTCTGTTTAAAATTCAACAGTGGGGAAATGACCGGGATATCGCCATCCGCCCCCTTTTTTACGAGCGCGCAAATACGAGAAATGAGACGGCCAGCACCGATTACTTGTATCCTGTCGCTTCGACGGAAACAACCCCTGATGTGACGACAGTGCAGGTTTTAAAGCTTTTTCAGAATAATAACTATCGAAAGGACGAAGGAGAGAAGCAGGAAAAGAGCACGATGCTTTTCCCCTTTTATATCAGCGGCAAGTCGGAAAAATATGGCCGCTATACCTCAGTATTCCCTTTTTACGGAGATATTTACGAGCGTTTCTGGCGGGACGAGTACCACTATGTGCTGTTTCCTCTTTACGGCCGGACCGTCAAGAAGGGGACCACTACCCGAAACTACCTTTATCCGTTTTTCTCCACCACCACCGGGGAAAAAGAGAGCGGTTTTCAGTTCTGGCCCTTGTATGGGGAAGCGGCAAAGGAAGGGGTGTACAGCAGGCGTTTCGTTCTCTGGCCCTTCTATTTGCAGGAAAATAGCGGTCTGGACACGGATAATCCGACTGAAAAGCGCTATTTTTTCCCGTTTTATGCGGCGACTGATTCGCCGCAACGCAGCTCGCGCTACTACGTATGGCCTTTTTTCGGCCATTCGTCCGATACGGTCACGAAAGAAGAGGTTAGGGATTATTTCTGGCCCTTTTTGTGGACTGCCCGGGGGGAACGGAGAACCGTCGACAGCTATCTCCCCTTTTACTCCAGGGAAGAAGGGAAGGAGAGGATAAAGCGCTGGTATTTGTGGCCCCTGTACAAACATGAAGAGTTGAACTCGTTAGTTTTGCGTCAGGAAAGTGATAGAATCCTCTATTTTCTCTATTCGAATAGCCGGGAGAGCTGGCCTCAGGACGACAAGGAAAAGAGGCGAACGGCGTTCTGGCCCCTTTTTGTTTACAACCGGGACACACGGGGGGTGAGCTCACTCACCATGCCTGCGCCGGTGGAGCCGGTGTTTAACAAGGACGGCGTAGAGAGAAGCTGGGCTCCTCTCTGGCGGCTTTACCACCAGAGATGGAATGACAGGGGTGATTCTGCGGCATCTTTCCTCTGGAATCTTTACTGGCATGAAGTGCGCGGCGACGACTTCGCCTATGAATTCTTTCCTCTCCTGTCCTACCGGTCCGAGAAAAGCGCCGCCGATTTTAAGTTTTTTAAAGGTTTGCTCCGGTATCGGAACAGTTACGGAGAAAAGAGCTTTACCTTCCTCTGGCTTCCGCTCGGGATGCATTGGGGGAAAGCCGATGAAGGGGTTAGAGCCGATGCCGCTACGAGGGCGCATTCACCTGAGGAGCAGGCGTCCAACCGCTGAAGTTTACAGTTTCGAGTTTCTGGTTTCGGGTTTCGGGTTAAAACTCGAAATCCTGAACGCAAAACTCGAAGCCTGGGTTTTTACGAGGGGTGAGCCGTGAATGGAGCCGTTGAAAGACTCGGCAAAAAGGTTCTTAATTTCCATGAGATGCTGGGAGAGATGCTGATTCTCCTTTTCCAGACGGTTTATTTTTTCCGGGAGGCCCCGCGCAACTTCCAGAGTATCTTCACCCAGATGGCGATAATCGGCTATGAGACTCTTCCCGTGGCTTCCGTCATGGCTTTTTTTGTCGGCATGGTGCTGGCGCTGCAGACCGGCGTTGAACTGCAGAAATACGGCGGTCAGAACATCGTCGGAGCTATCGTCGGTCACTCCATGGTGCGTGAACTGGGTCCGGTCATGACCAGTTTTCTTGTGGCAGGGCGTGCGGGCTCGGCAATGGCGGCGGAGCTGGGGGTCATGAAGGTCTATGAAGAGATAGATGCGTTGAAGACCCTCGACATAAATCCGGTGCGGTATCTGGCGATGCCCAGGCTGATCGCCTGCCTCATCTGCGTGCCGGCGCTCGTCATTTATTCCGATCTCATAGGTATAGTCGGTGGGGCAATCATCAGTAATCTGCATCCAAAGATTTTCGTTTCCTACGCCACTTATTACGACAGCCTGACGGACGCCCTGAAGGTCAAGGAGATCGGCAACGGCCTGGTAAAGTCGGTGGTGTTCGGCGGCATTATCGCCCTGGTGTCATGCTATGTCGGCTTTAAGACCACCGGCGGCGCCAGGGGGATCGGGCAGTCCACCACCCGGTCCGTCGTGCACTCTTTTATGCTGATTCTGGTTGCGGATTATTTTATAACAAGAATTCTCATGTGAAAAATGAAGGGTGATACGGTTTTAGGAGGCATTAACATATGGCGCTTTCGGTGGAAAAAAAGGTCGGCTTTTTCTTTATATTCGGCCTGATTGTCCTGGGGGTCATGCTGGAGGTGGGGGAGAAGTGGAATCCCTTCGAGAAAAAAATCATGTACAAGACCTATCTGACCAGCGTTACCGGCCTCAAGGTCGGGGACCAGGTCAGACTGGCCGGCGTGGAGGTGGGGAAAATCACCCGGATAACCATCGTTGACAGCAAGATCGAGATCGATTTCGAAGTGAAACCGGGGACCAGGATCAGATCCGACAGCGTGGCCACCCTTCGTCTGACCAATCTGCTGGGGGGGCAGTTCCTGGGTCTCTCCTTCGGTTCTCCCACCGCGCCTCTTCTCCCGCCGGGAGGGACGGTTGCCGGGAGGGATGTGGCCAACATCGACATAATCGTGGATAACGTCAGCGAACTCACCAAAGACGCCAAGACGCTCATTACGAACTTAAATAAGAACCAGAATGAGGTGATGGGAAAAATTTCCGCGATCCTCGATGATAATCGGACAAATCTGCGGGGCGCGATCGGCAACCTCAACAGCATAACCGCCAAGATTGATCGGGGGGAAGGTTCGTTGGCAATGCTTCTGAATGACAAGGCGTTTTATGCCAATGCCAATGAGGCCACTGCCAGCCTGAAAAATATTGCCGGCAAGATAGAAAAGGGTGAAGGGACAATCGGCAAACTGGTCAACGATGACGTCCTGTATGTCGATGCTAAGAGCGCCGTTGCCAGCTTGAACGACAGCATGAAGGATGTGAAAGAAATAGCCGGAAAGATCAACCGGGGTGAAGGGACGATAGGAAAGCTGGTTAACGATGAGGCCCTTTACACCGAACTCCGTGACGCCTCGAAAAACATCAAGGAGGTTGCCAGGAAGATCAATGAGGGGGAGGGAACCCTCGGCAAACTAGTGAACGAGGATAAACTTTACCGCGACGCAACCACTGCCATGAAGAAGATTGAAAAGGCCGCGGACGGGCTGAGCGATACCGGGCCGATATCGGTGCTGGGGAGCTATGTCGGCACCTTGTTTTAAGTGAAACGCGGCTTTTACGCCCTGGCTGCGTAAGTCTTCGTGGCTGTGTGCTCGGCGTAGCGCTGCTACGCCTGCGCCGCATTCCCTCGACAGCCTTGCCAGGACGAAAAATCCACGTTTCTCATACGGGCAACACTCGTTAAGCTCAACCAATGGCGCGGTTCTCGCGCCATTTCCTTTCGGGAGATGAGATAAATGGAGGATATCGTCAAGATAGCAGTCGGCACGGTTACTATGCGTCCCTATGTGTTCGCCTTTTTTGCGGCATATCTGATTGCAGCCGTGACCCATCTCGGCTGGAGGAAAACCTTCTGTTTCACGGTCATCGGCTATCTCATCTCGTTTCTTTCCGAGTTCAGCTCCATTAACACCGGCTTTCCCTATGGCTGGTACTATTACATCGATGCAACCAGGGGGAAAGAACTGTGGATTGCCGGCGTCCCCTTTTTCGATTCCCTCTCCTATGTATTTCTTGCCTATTGCAGCTATACCACCGCGCTACTGGTGGTTTCCCCTGTCAAAGGGTGGCGCTGGAACCTGGTTACCCTTGAAACCCGCTCCATTCGGAAATCGGTTTCCGTATTGCTCCTCGGCTCCTTGTTTCAGACCTTCCTTGATATTATTATCGATCCGGTGGCCCTTCAGGGGCGGCGCTGGTTTCTAGGCCAGATCTACGGCTACCGGGAGGCAGGGGTCCATTTCGGCGTCCCCCTCTCCAACTATATCGGCTGGTGGTTTGTGAGTATGCTGCTGGTGCTGGCACTCCAGATAATAGACGCGAAGGTAGGGAAACGCAGGGAAGAGAAGCCGGCAGGGGTGAGTAAACTTCCGTTCCGCTCTCTGCTGGGGCCGTTCCTTTACATCTCCGTGCTCGTTTTCAATCTGACCATGACCCTCTTGATCGACGAACGGCTGATGGCGGTCACCGGCATCTTCATCTATACCCTGCCGACGGTCATTGTCGTGGTCGGCATCATCCGACGGACCAACCGCTACAGTAGGGAGGAGTTGGCCGAGCATGTGCGGGATTACCCCTGGTCGCCGGCAGGGGGGAAGAGGGGGTAATCCGCCGTAAAACGCTTGCCCGTTGCTTTATACGATGAATCCAGTATACTGGCGGCATGCCGTATTGACTCCGGCTTTGACGGTCTGTGCGAGGGTGAGATGATATGATCAAAAATTCCACCATGTTGAGAGAAATGGAGGAAAAATATATCGCGAGCAGCAGGCTTCCCTTTGAGAAGGCTCTTGCCATTGTTGAGGCACTCTGGAGGGAGGGAGTAAGCCTTGGGGTATTGCCTCCTAAGGACCCGATGGAGGGAGTGGAGGTGGATGTCCGCGTGGCAAGGATTCTTAACGCATGTTCAAGGAACTGATCGAGAAACTCGGGGAGAGCTTAGGGGAAAGGGGTATGTATTTGGCCGCGGGGATCGACGGGGCTGAGGTTGACCGGGCGGATTTTCGGGCCGGTCGTGCCGATGGTTGGCAGCCGGGTTTTCACGATTATTGTTAGAAAAGTGGGAAATTGAGAGAGGAAAATTTTTCCCACAAGGTTCATCCAAACATGGTCAACTGCTCGGTCTTGCTTTCAACATGCAGGTCGGGAATTAGCTCTGCAATAGCCGTAGCGTCCACATTTGCAAGCTCTTTTGGTTCAAGCTTGAACATTCCACCGCCGTACACCCTTCCTTCACTGAGAAGCTGTTCAGTGCTGATCGTATTGAGAACGCCCCAGACTTTGTGAATAAGTGTCTTGTCACTTTTCAGCGCCCGAGCCAACAGCGGCGTCGGGTACATTGCGAGATATACATTGGCAACGGTTGCGCGGGATTCGTTCAGAATGAAACGAAACGGCCGTCCCCGTTTGGTGTCGCCGCGCCCGATATAGGTACAGACGATGGGCGCGGGTGGGCGGTTCTCCTGACTATACCAAGGGGAACGATGGCTACATATGTAGCCTTCGTGAATGCCCTTCTCTTTCCCCTTCTCCAGATACGCCCAGAGCGTGGGGTAACGGTCTTTGATTTCGTTTTCGCGCAAATGAGTGTCGAGCAGAAAGAGGCGGCGTTCTAGAAGTGGATTTCCGTTCTGGTCCGCTTTAACCTCATCATCAAGCAAATAGCGAGGGCTCGGCAAAATGGGGTGTAACTCCTGCGTCGGCAGCTCATGTGCTTTCACAGCATCCTCGGAAAGAATAAAAAACTTGTTATCACCAGTGGCAATGCCCCGCTTGATCTGAAAAAAATCAGACAGTTTCGGCGTAGTAGTCTTCAGGCGCACATCCGCAGCCGGGAAGCGGGACCATTTGGACTCAAGCGCAAGCTCTTTGGCCGATATCGAGCGGGACATTTTCGGTTCGAGCAGTGTGCCGCCCATGGTGAACAGTATTTTGTGATCAACCGAGGGCGGAGTGTTGCGGAACCACACGACAGCCGAGGAGACCAGGGCATCGGCGAATTGCACATCATCGGGATCGAAGCGGTGAATGTGCAGGAGCGTGACACGTTTGAGGAGATAGGTTTTCACTTCCGTGCCGTAATTCACATCCATGAACTCGCTCGGGATGAGCCAACCTGCAACACCGCCATCCGCCATCCAGGCATGGGCCAGACCGAGAAAATGACAATAGAGCCCGGCAAGGCCGCTCAGCTTCATCCCACTTGCTTTACGGGTATTCGACTGAAGGCGAAATTTGGTGCCGTTTTGCAGATGATGGTGCCGGACGTATGGAGGATTGCAGATCAGGAGATTGAAGCGGCCGGAAGGCTCCTCGTGGGTGAAATCGGCAAGTTTCAATGTCAAACTTGTGTCTTTCCAGAGGAGTCTTGACGGTTCGCCATAGTGAGGGTCGATCTCAAAACCGAGGGCTTCCTCTATACGATTCTGCGGGAAGAATTTCAGGAGCGCGGAATAAAACGAACCAGTTCCTATAGCCGGGTCCAGAAACTTCACCTTTTCATTGCCGGGGATAAACTTGAAAGCGTATTCGAGAATGTCCCTGGCAAGCGCGGTCGGCGTAGCGAACTGGCCGAGACGATTCCGCTCTGCTTGGGTCTTTTCAGCGTCAAGATCGGCCTGAAGGGCGATGCGCTTTTTCTCTATGTCTTCGATCATCTTATGCATGTATCAGATTCCAAATAATGAGAGATCATCTATGCGGTGCTCCCATACCCAGTCTATCCCTTCCGCAGCCTCGTATCCAAGGTAGCCGCTGTCGAAATAGCCACAGAGGAACAGATTGAATCTGACCTTTTTCCCATAGGTAGTGCGCAATTGAGCCATCTTTACAGCTTCTTCCTTGCGGCGTTTGTTCGTATTGGTGAAATCACCCGCAGACTTGGCCTCGAAAAAGAGCGGAAGTTGCTTGGACTTGGCTCCCTTAGGCATGATAACCGCGTCTACCGGAATATTTACTGCCTTTACGCCATCTTCAAGCTTCACCGGTACATTCATGCGAAAGCTGAAAGTTCCCGCCGGCATTGCATCAAAACGTGTTCCGTCTCCCGGTGGAAGTTTGTAGCCGCGTGCTTCAAGCCATGTCTTGATGGCGGCCAATTGGCGTTTTTCCTGGGCATTGCGAATGATAGGGTTTGCCACGGCTCCGCAAAGTCGGTCGGCGACTATGGTAGCAGCCCGGTGCACCTCGGTAGTGGTGGGAGCTGTTTTTCTGCCCAGCCAGACGAAAATATCCGGGTCAGCCATCTTGACGATAATCGCGCCGATCTTGGCAAGTTCCTCTTCAACCGCTAAATCATCCATGCGTACCGGAAGTTTCTTTTCTTCTTCCATCCGTTTTACCATGCTGTTGGGTACACCGGCAAGGCCAATGAGCCTGTCCACCGCAAGGGGGGGACAAGTGGACATGCGTAGCGTCGGCAGAATTTCCGGGTATTCCCGGAGGATTACCGGCCTGATATTGGTCAGATTCGCGGTCAATTTCAAAGCTGTTTCCACGTCCGCAGTAGTCTGGATGCGAGTGGCGCGAAATGCGACAGGAGCAAACTCCATGAACCATTTGTTGTACATATCCACAGACTGAACGATATCGGACTTCCAACGGTTCGGTTTGTCTAGGTTAATAGCCATGTAGGCTCCTTCTTTGTTGTTATTTGCGATCACCGGGTAGGCGGGGAGCCTCTCGGCTCCCGACCCCCCTCAGAACCGGACGTGACAGTTTCCCGTCATCCGGCTCAAGCACTCCAAAAAGTATTCTC